>NZ_JPWF01000009.1 GCF_003326675.1 Thalassospira profundimaris | reverse complement strand
CCAGCAGCATCAGTCACATCAAGCGTCGGCGCATCCGCCACACCCTCGACATCGACTTTAATTTCTTCCATCACGACGGCGGTATCATCGCCGTCGGTGGTCGATACCATTACCGTGAGGTCGATTTCGCCGCTGAAATCTGCGGCTGGGGTAATCGTCAGGCCTTCGAGTTGTTCCGGATTGAGGGTCCAGGTGCCGTCGCCATTATCGGTACCAGCAGAAAGCGTCGCACCGTCCGGCACGCCAGTGATAGTAACCGAGATGCTTTCGCTGCCATCAAGAAGTTCGGTATCGATATCAAGCGCAATTGCACTGTCCTCACGCCCCGAAGCATCGGCAACGTCAAGGGTTGCACCATCGGTCACCCCGGTCACCTCGACCGTGAAGCTGGATGATGTCGTGCTGGTACTGCCATTGGCTTCGCGACTGGTCGCCGTTACCGAAAGGCTGAACGAACCGCTATAATTTTCCGGCGGGGTAACAGTTAATCCCGCCAACTGACCGGGCGATACGGTCCAGGTTCCGTTGCCATTATTGATCCCGGCAGATAGAACCGCCCCTTCGGGCACACCTGAAATCACGACCGAGAGAGTTTCATTGCCTCCATCAAGGTCATTGAGTGCTGCCGAAACATTCAGAGAAATCGCCCCGTCTTCGGCACCAGTCACATTGCCGACACGTAGGTCCGGAGCATCGGCAACCTTGGCAACTTCCTCAATTTCTGGAATTTCGTCAACATCATCGGTGACGTCATCAGTGGGTGCTTCTTCTTCCACTGCCCCCAGTTCAAGAGCATCCTGAACGGCATCGGAAGTTTGGTCCTGATCGGGGACAAAGTCGGGCGCACGGTCGTTGCGATTATTCCCGCCAATGTCTTCGCGATCGCCGCGCAGATCATTGGTATCACTGGTCGATATCGGGATTTCAGGCAGATCCGCCGTGTTGGCATCCGATTGCAGCGAAACATCATCTGCGCCACTGCTGCCGATATTGCTGTCGGTGATATTCGCACCGGTATCAAGATTATTGCTGATCTCGTTATTTTCAGTCTGGGCAATAGTTTGTTTTTCGGTGGCCTCTTCGGCTTCTACCCGTTCCTGACGCTGGGCAGATGCATTCTGGCGGCGGAAGGCCTGTTGAGCTTCGGTCTGCGGATTGTTGATCTGGTTGCCGTAATGAACAGAACCGATTTCCTGTTCCGGCGGCGTGCCGGTTTCATTCTGGCCGCCCTGGGTTTCAACCAGCTCGTTACCTTCGCCGTCCTGTTCGTCCACGCGCATCATTTCATCGGGCACAGCTTCCTGATTGAAGCCATCACCGGTGCCATTGCCGCCTGAATTTTCGATGTCGCGAGGATCGTCCGCCATTAAAACCCGTTCTCCGTGATCGGTGAGACGGGCGTATCCCGGCTCACACGTCTATACAATAGTATAGATTCTCTGTTTGGTTCCAGAGAATTGTGCGGCCAGGCAGTAGAAATGATCACATCATTTCCAGCGGGACCAAAATTCAACCTATCTTTCCTTAAACGCCTGATCGAGCGAGACATAAACAGGTTTCAGCAGATACTGAAGCAATGTCCGCTCCCCGGTTTGAATGTCGGCCTGAACCGTCATGCCCGGAATGATCTTTTGCGCTGCTGCGCCTTCGCCAACTGTATCGGCATCCAGTGCAACCTTGCCTTTATAATACGGTTGGCCATCTTCATCAACAAAAGTAGAGGCCGAAATCGATACCAATTCGCCGGTGATCCCCCCATATCGTATAAAGTCGAATGCGCTAACTTTAACAGTCACCGGCTGTCCCAAATGGACATGGCCGATATCCTCGGTCGATATCCGCGTTTCGGCGATCAGGACATCATCAACCGGCACCAGTTCCATCACGATCTGCGCCGGGGCAATTACCCCGCCGATTGTTGTGAATTGCAGGCCCTTGATATAGCCACGCGTCGGCGCAACGATTTCCAGACGGGCAACACGATCACGCAATTTGCGCAAGGCTTCGCGAGTCTGGGCAATTTCGCCGCCAAGCCGGCCAAGCTCGGTAATTGCTTCTTCGCGCTGGCTTTTTTCAAGTTCATTCAGCCGCAAATTGGCTTCGGCGATGGTTTCACGAGCGCGCGCCTGTTCGGCGACAACACCGGAAAGATTGCCCTGCGCCTCGTTCAGTTCGCGCTGGATGTTCAGGAACAGAACCTTGGAATTGAGCCCCTGCTCATAGAGCGAGCGGCGCATGGTGACTTCCTGACTTAGAAGATCAACCGATTTGCGCAGGGTTGCTTCCTGCTCACTGAGCTGTGCCAGTTCGGCATTGCGTTCCTTGATCTGAACCTGAAGGATTTCCGACTGGTTGTTATCAAGTTCGGTCTGAATGTTATAGATTTCCTGCTGGTTGCGGGCCAGTTCAGGATATTGCGCAATCAGGCTTGCGAAATCCGGCGCACGTCCTTCGCCCAGCGCACGATAACGTTCGGCTTCGAGCTGCAAATTGCCAAGCTTGGTTTCGGTTTGCGAAAGTTCGGCCTGCGCGCCATCCGCCTTAAGACGGATCAGAACCTGTCCCTTTTCGACAAGATCCCCGTCACGCACCATGATCTGTTCGATGATCCCGCCTTCAAGATGCTGGATTTTGTTCACAGCACTGGTCGGCATCACCTGACCAAAGGTAATTGCGGTTTCCTTGATCTGGGTGGTGGCGGCCCAGGCTACCAGCGCCAGAAAACCAACTGAAAGCAACACCATCGCCGAGCGGACAAAGATCGAAATACCGCCTTCTTCAAGCAAGACCGCATGCGAAAGATACCGCGCCATGCGCCGGGACCGGCGGAACCGTTCAATCGCCGTGTTCTGCGTTACTGCATTGCTCATAGGTAGCCTCCGTCTATCACCTGTTGCTTGATCCGGGCGGGCGGTGCATCGCCGCGCAACTGGCCGGCCTCAAGCACAAGTATGCGGTCGGCCAGATCAAGGTGACTGGGCCGATGGGTAATCAAAAAGATGGTCGAACCACCGCGCAGGCGGTTGATGGTATGCTGGAACGCACGATCCGCGCGCTGATCCAGGCCGTTGGTCGGTTCGTCAAACAGAATAATCGGCGCTTCGCGAACAAAGGCACGTGCAAGTGCAAGCCGCTGCAGGAAACTTGCCGAGAAACGCGATGAATGCTGATCCCCGACACGGGTATCAAACCCGTCCGGCAAGGCTTCGACTTCCTGCAAGATACCCGCCGACATACAGGCCATGCGAAGATCATCTGCCGATGCCACCGGATTGGCCAGACGCAGGTTCTGCGCAATTGAACCCCGGAAGAATTCAATATCCTGGGGCACATAGGAAATTGCCTGGCGCAGGGTTTGGGGATCCATCTGGCGGATATCAGCACCATCAATCAGAACTGCCCCCGCCTGGGGTTGATACATCCCGGCGACCAGCTTGATCAGGGATGATTTCCCTGCCCCATTCGCCCCAACCACGGCAACAACCTGCCCCGGCTTGATATCAAAATTCACCCCGACCAGTGCAGGATCAGAATCCGATGTATAGCGGAAGCTGACACGCGAGAAGCTGATCGCCCCTTCAAATCGGCGCTGTTCAACCGAACGCGGCACAAGATCACCTTCGGGCTGCAAATTCATCAAACGGTTGATCTGGCGTACACTACCGCGCAACTGCGCAAGGCGCGGCAAACCAAGAAACGCCTGATTGATCGGACCAAGAATACGCCAGGCCAGCATCATGGATGCGACAAGTGCACCAACACTCATTTGCGCATTCATCACCCGATCCGCCCCGAACGCCAAAACCAGCGCCCCGGCGCTGATCATCAAGATCTGGGCCGATGTATTGATCACGTTATTGATCATCGACACCCGGAAACCGGCATGGGCCGTATCGGCCGAAATTTCGCGGAACCGTGACAACCAGCGCTTTTCCGACGCGGTATATTTCAGAACCGACATCTTGCCGACGGTTTCAACCAGAAACTCCTGACGGTTTGCGCCATGACGGCCCAGTTCGGCGACACGACGCGTCACCACAGGAAACGTCACAAGCCCGATCAGCAAAAAGACCCCGATCAATGCCACCGGAATGATTGCCAGCCAGCCGCCAAGATAGAACATCACCATCAGGAAGATCGGCACAAAAGGCATTTCCAGCATCACAAGCGCCATCGGCCCGGTAAAGAATTCGCGGACACTTTCGAAATCGCGGATACGCGAAATCTGCACACCAACCGGCGCGCGCTCGGTAAAGGCAGGCGGCAGGGATAATAACCGCTCGAAGATCGCACCGCTGACCAGCGTATCAAGGCGGGCGCCAAAGTGACTGACGATCTGACTGCGCAAGGCACGTAAAATCCAGCTCAGGATCAGAATAATGCCAATCCCGATTGAAAACTGGATCAGCATCGGGATTGATCGCGTTCCAATCACCCGGTCATAGATACCCATCACAAAGATCGGGGTCGCAAGCGCCATGACGTTCAACATCAAAGTCATCAGCAACAACTGATAGCCAAGCGACGAGAAACGTTCGGCAATACCGCCAAACCAGCCACGCTTGTCATCTTCGAAATAACGGGCGCGGCGATCGGCCATTGTAAACTGATAAAGCTTGCCGGTTATGCCCGATGACCGCAGGACCATTTCGCGGTCGGTCCCGCCATCAAAGACACGAATGCCTTTGTCTTCCGGACGGATCACAATCAAAGCCGTACCGTGATCGGGCACAAACAGACAAGGCATCATGCGATCATCGATCTGATCAAAGGTCGTATCGATTTCGCGAGACTGATAATTCAGATGCGCCATCACGTTCCGGAAATCGGTCAGATCAAGGGCCTTATCCATATGTGGCAAGGCCTCGGCCACCTGACGCGGAAGCCCACGCCAGCCAAGTGCCTGAAGCAGCGGCCACAAACATGCATCAAAATCCGACTGGGCTTCGGTGCTGGCCAAGCCCATCCGATACCCAAGTGCATAATTCATGTTTTCAAGGTGCTGCATCATTCCGCCCCCGTTTCAACAGGTACGCTGAAGGCGGACGCGGCACGGGTAACACGCGTATTGCTGCGCTTTAACACCGGGACAAGATGATGATCGACAATCCGGTATTGCTTGTTGGCCAGCGCAATCAGGGACGGACGATGCGATACCATGACAAGGGTGCAGTGTTTTTTCAGTTCCAGCATCAGACTGGCCATGATGTTGTCCCCCGCCATATCAAGCGAGCTGTTGGCTTCGTCAAACAGGACAATCCGGGGATAGTCGATCAGGGCACGTGCAACAGCAATACGTTGCTTAACCCCGCGCGGCAACGTTTCGGACGCCTGCCCACCCACTTCGGTGTCATAACCCTCGGGCATGCGCATGACGATATCATCAAGCCCCAGACGACGGGAAATCTCGACCACCCGTTCGATCCCGATTTCCTTGCGAAAACCGGTAATATTTTCAAGGATTGATCCCTTGAACATCACACCATGTTGCGGCAGATAGGCGATCTGTCGACGGGTGGATTCTGCGCTGTAATCCCGAGGATTTTTCCCATCAAGCAAGATTTGCCCGTGATCAGGGCGCAACGCCCCCATCAGCAACCAAAGCAGCGTGGTTTTGCCCGTACCGTTATCCCCGGTGATCGCAACGGACTCACCGGGTTCAATCACCAGATCAAGACGATCAAAAATCTTTTTGCCATCGGCATGGGAAAAACCAAGATCGCGCAACTCGATCTTGCCATCCAGCAATGGCATATCTGCCGCGCCCGGTTTGTCCTCGGGCTGAATTTCAAACAATTCATTCACGCGTTGACGGGCCACGCGGATGTTCTGGAACTGTGTCCACAGGCTCATGGCGCGCTGCAATGGCTGGATCGAACGGCCCGACAACATGGTGCAGGCCGCAAGCCCACCCACGGTCAGGTTCCCCTGGATCACCAGCACACTGCCAACCGCCGCCACCAGGATCATGGTCAGCATCGAAAAGGTTGCACTGGCATTGACCGCCGCATGGGCAGAACGCGCGGCAATCTGGTCATCGCCGGAACATTGTTCCTGAAGCTGCTCATGACGCCGCACCATCAGGTTTTCCATCGCCATTGATTTGATGGTGTGGATACCGGTCAGGGTTTCGATGATGAAATTGTAACGGCGTTCATCGGACTGGCTGCGTTTGTCCAGTGCCTTGCGCAACTGCCCGCCCAGGACCATTGCCGTGACTAAAAAGGCGACAAGGATGCCAACCGGCACCACGACCAGAACACCGCCAATAATCCCAATCAGCGCCAAGAACAGTACGATAAACGGCAGATCGACAATCGCACCGATTGCCTGCCCGGAATAGAAATCACGAAGCAGGTTCAGACTGTTAAGACGCTGCAGATGCAGCCCCGGCGCGGTTTTGTCATAATCGATCAAACTTGCCGACAGCAAATGCCCAACGGCCTTTTGCGAACTTTCATGTTCGAATTTGGCCGCAGAAAGCGACGACACATAGGCGCGCCCAAGACGCAAAACCGCTTCGATCAACAATGCGCAAAGAACGCCAAGGATCAAAAGCGTCAAGGTCGGGATGGAGCTGTGCGGCAATACCCGGTCATAGACCTGAAGAAGGGTAATAGGCAACGCAAGCGACAGCAGGTTGATCACAAGTGCTGCAATCAACAGGGCAAAGCGGCCTGTGCGCAAATGCGACAATGTCCCGATATTCAAGCCCGGCCGACGTGTCATTAAACGGAGATGCTCCAGATTATACAGAAAACACCATCCCAAAGGAGGTGTATTATACCATCAGATAGGATCAATAACGGATCATTAATCCCGGCGCAAGAAATTCGTGCGCTATTTACAACCTGATGATTGTTGTTTTCTGCCATCCTGGCTTTTGGTCTTGCTGATCAGGAAATATCAGAAGGACCTTAACAAACCCTATCCCAGTTCCCCGTCGCCACGCAAACGGTCAAGTGCTCTGCGCTCGGCCTTGGTCGGACGTCCGGCACCGGCATCGCGTTCGGCAACCGGTGCCGTTCGGATATCGGATGCAACTTCCTTTTTCGGAATCCTCGGCGGTGAATGGTCAACATAAAGGGCCTGGGCTTCCGGTGCCGGGCCGCGACGCTCACCCAGGGCGACAACTTCGACAACGCGCAGATGCGACCCCAGAAAGAACTGAAGCCGATCACCGGCCACAACCGTCACACTGGCCTTGGAAACCGACTGACCATTCAGAACAATATGCCCGGACTGGCAGGCCTTGCTGGCAAGCGATCTGGTCTTATAGAACCGCGCATGCCACAGCCATTTATCAATCCTGAGCTTTTCCGATTGTTCCTTCACCAGAGTCCGATCCTGTAATGAATTGATTTATATACAGATGGAACGCAGAACGGCGACCCGCAAGGATCGCCGTTCATTTGCAGATATTCGAAACAATCAGCCCTTGGCTGCAAGCATTTCCTTAAGCTTGGCAAACGGCGAATCTTCGTTGATCTGGTTGTTCTTTTCAGGTGCATTGCCGCGACCGCCCGGCTTGCCGCCACGGCCACCCTTGCCACCATTGTTCGGCCGGTTACCGCCCTTGCCTTTGGGGCCACCTTTGCCACGGGCTTCCTGACGCGGACCGCCCGGCTTGCCACGACCAGCACCACCGCGCTTGCGACGATCAACACGGACGAAGAATTTGACTTCGACCAGTTCATCACCATCGGCATCGGTTTCGGTTGCTTCGCCTTCGGCCTGTGCGGCAACAGCTTCGGCTTCGACAGCCGGCGCTTCTGCTGCGGCATCGGTGCTTTCGGCAACCGATGCTTCCTCGGACGCGACTGCTGCATCAGCAGCCTCACCCTTGGCGGGTTCTTCAACCTTTTTCTCGGCTTCCTTGGCAAGAAGTTCGGACTTCTTGACCTTGGTTACCTCGGCACGCCAGCCAAGTGCGGTAAACACGCCTTCGGCCTGCTCGACCGTGCAGCCAAGAAGCGACAGCAGATCGGGATCAGGACGCACCTTGCCATCGTTTTCACGGGCCTTCTGACGCAGAAGGGCTGCAAAACGTTCAAGCATATCCACACGTGCGGCAAGCGGACCAACCGGCATGTAACCGGCCGCAAGGTAGAAGCCCTTGGAATTTGCACGATCATTCGGAACCGACGTACGGCCTGCCGGCGGCAATTCCGGAAGCGCATCAAGTTCGCGGGCAACCGCCCACAGAATGCCGCGCAGCTCAACCGGATCGGGTTTCAGCGCATCAAGCACGTGGACAGTTTCAACACCAAGACGCACACCAAGTTTGGCAAGTGCCTTGCGATCTTCGTCAGACAGGTCTTTGACCAGGCTTTCAAGTTCCGAACGCGGAACACAGCCCAGACCTTCGTTCAACTGGAACAGAAGACCGCGAATCGGACCGGACAACTGACAATCGCGCAGGCGGGTCAGCATCTTGAGGCGCGCTTCGATATGGGCGTTGACGAAATTCTGAAGGCGGGTACGAACGCGTTCACGCGTCGGTCCGTCAAAGAACTCGCTGTCGATCACCTGAACTTCAGGGGACAACACCGTGTCACCTTTTTTCAGCACGCCAACCTGCGCACCGTTCCAAAGGACATCAAGCTGCCCGTTCACCGCGAATTTATCGTCTTCGTCGGTTTCAAGTTGTTTGACGCGCTGGGCGATTTCGCCGGTCAACGCACGACGTGCGGCACTGGCAATTGCCTTGCCTTCGAAAGCAGCATCGGTTTCATCAGGGATGAAACGGAATCCATCAAGACGGCCGACAAATTCACCTTCGACCTGTACTTCACCATTCGCAGTGATGGTAGACATGAGTTCAGACTTGTCCTTGAGACTTTTCAATAAAACCGAGGTCCGTCTGTCAACGAACCTTTGGGTCAGGCGTTCATGTAGCACATCTGAGAGCTTATCCTCAATGACCCGCGTACGTTCCTGCCAATGATTAGCATCATCTAGCCAATGATGCTTGTGCGATACATATGTCCAGACGCGAATACCCGCCAAACGTGATGACAACTGGTCGATATCACCATCATAACGATCCAGACGCAAGACTTGTTCGCCTAACCAGTCGACGGGCAGTTTGCTTCCGGGTTTCGCAAGATAGCGATAGATAGATGTTAGCAGCCTTGGATGGGCATCGGTATGGATATTTCTGAAGTCGGGAATCTGGCAGATTTCCCACAATAACTGCACCCGATCCGGGGCTGATGCGATCCGTGCGACATCTTCGTTATGTGACAGATGGTCAAGCATGATTTCATCAACCGGCTCGCGCGCCAGCATAAGCGTCGGATCATCAGATCGACGACGCAAGGATTTCTGCAACGCATCCACCGACCGGAAGTCCAGCCGCGCATTGCGCCAGAATACTTTGGCAAGCGGTTCGAACTCGTGTGCTTCGATCTGTTCGATGATATCGGGATCAATCCCCGACAGGTTGCCTGTAACCCCGAATGTCCCGTCATTCATGTGACGACCGGCACGACCGGCGATCTGCGCGGTTTCAGCCGCCGTCAAACCACGATTGAACTTGCCGTCAAACTTGGTCATCGCGGCAAAGGCCACATGGTTAAGATCAAGGTTAAGCCCCATGCCGATGGCATCGGTCGCAATCAGATGTTCGACCTCGCCATTCTGGAACATTTCGACCTGGGCATTACGGGTGCGCGGGCTTAGCGCGCCAAGAACCACCGCAGCCCCGCCTTTTTGACGGCGCACCAGTTCGGCCACCGCATAGACTTCCTGCGCGGAAAACGTCACCACCGCCGACTGGGCCGGAAGACGCTGGATTTTCTTTGATCCGTTATAGGTCAGGGTCGAAAACCGTTCGCGCCGGTCAAATTCAACATTATCGACCAGCTTGCAGATCACCGGACGGATGGTTTCCGCCCCCATGAACATGGTTTCGGACCGTCCGCGCGCATGCAGCAGCCGGTCAGTAAAGACATGACCACGTTCCGGGTCCGCACACATCTGGATTTCGTCAATCGCCAGAAAATCAACCTGTTTGGCAACAGGCATGGCTTCGACCGTACACAGGAAATAGCGCGCCGTTTTCGGAAGAATACGTTCTTCGCCGGTGATCAGTGCCACCGCCCCCTTGCCGACCTTGGCAACCGCACGGTCATAGTTTTCACGTGCGAGCAAACGCAACGGGAACCCGATCATTCCGGTCGTATGTGCCAACATCCGTTCCATCGCCAGATGGGTCTTGCCGGTGTTGGTGGGCCCCAATATGGCAAGGATACGGGGACCGGTTCGGGTTGAAATCTGCATCAAACTTTTCCAATCGACAGCCCAATGATCCGGGCCATCGCAATCTGTGGGCCTTTCAACACGCGAACCGGCGGAATGTCAAGCATTCTGCCATATCGAAGCACGCCTCGAGTTCACAAACATCATCCTCATCCGTCATTACAGACAAGATGCTGTCACAATAGCAGGCATTCCAATGACCGATAATGACGATACGCAATCCGGGGATGGTTATGTCGGAGCCTGGCCCTCGGCTGAACCGAAGATCATTTCACGCATGCCTCCCGGGGATTGGGAGCCGACCAAAACAGTTGAGGAGATTGACCCGGAGAACCCCGACATACCGCCGGAACTGCCGGAACCCTCACCTGAATGGGAGTTTGAATGGCAAAGAACCCTCAAGCCTCCATCACAGCAGCACAAACCCGGCCTTCCAAACATTGGTTTGGGTCCATTTGATAAACCCTTGGAACATTGGCGTCTCTATCGTCGCCCATTCCAATAATGCTCATCCGGAGGCCGCTAAGTGATTATTTTTTCGAAAAGCAGTGAAAAGATACAACCTGTACTCCCGGCGCCTGAAACGGCTGCATGGTTTAACAAGTGGCGTTTTGGCATTGATATTGAAGACGATCGAAATTTTGGCTTCAAAGATGAAAACGTATTCACTTGCCCGACATGTAAACGCGTTGTTCCAACCGCCTTTGCCCAAGCCGATCACATTTTCCCTCAGAAGGCACTCAACATCGTTTTGGGGGATGTGACCTATGCCGGATTCAAAAAGTTCTCTGATCTGGCATTTGATGCAAATCTCAACACCGAGATTTACGATCAACAAGCAAAAAAGAAGCGGATGCTGAATTTCACATCGCTTCGCCTGCCGATCTATTCTTCAGTTACAGTTCTCGACTGCAACAACTGGAACGGCGGCTATGCAGAGATAAAAGCCATTGCCAAGGACTCCAATATCGTCAAAAACGCCCTTACCCTCGACATCAAAGACATACGGTATCAGGACGAAGATGACGATGCTGTCGATGCCTATGGAAACGGCAACTACTTATACTATCTTGAACTTGCAAAATATGATGCCACGAACCTTGTTTTCCTTTGCTCCCTCTGTAATGAAGCAAAATCAGAACGGTTATTCCCTGCTCACAAGAACTTTGTAAAAACCATTAATCAGCAACGCATCATCGGACGTATACCGAGGTACAAATTTCTGGATGACAATATAGGTCCCACCTATTGCGAACAACGTGACATGACGTAGTGCGTACAGCGCACCCTCAATTGCTCAATTGGGTGTTTTTGCCAGGTTCCTATTCGTGTTCCAGCTCCAGCAAGCGCGCTCCGGGTCCATCACCGGAAAGTTCATCGGCCGGGTTACGAAGTGGACAGTCGGAAATCGACAGACATCCACAACCAATACATTGCCCCAGTTGATCACGGAGCCGCGTCAGTTGCTCGATGCGTTCATTAAGATCATCACGCCAGCGCGATGACAGTTTTTCCCAATCCCCGGCGGTCGGAATTGTGTTGGGCGGCAGCTTGTCAAACGCATCACCGATCTCGGACAGGGGAATGCCGGTTTTCTGTGCGACCTTGATGATGGCAAGTTTGCGCAACACTCCGCGATGGAATCGGCGTTGATTGCCATCCGTACGGATCGAACTGATCAGTCCCTTGCGTTCATAAAAATGAACGGCCGAAACGGTAATTCCACTGCGGCTGGCGACTTCGCCGACACTCAGATAACGCTGCAAGACGCCGCATCCGGCCATTTCCCACTCCCTGATCGACCCATCCAAAGGCGATGAAATTCATCCTTGACCTTAACATTGGTTAAGGTTTTAGAACCTTACGCATTGAAGCGAAATTATCAAGGGGTCAAATCCATGAAAGAGACATTCAATGTCGCCATCATCTATGGCAGCGCCCGCCAGGGCCGGTTCTGTGACACCGTCACCAGCTGGGTCGTTGAAACCCTGAAAACCGATCGGGACATTTCACTTGATACGATTGATCCGGCAGCTCTGAACTTGCCCGCTTACAATGTCGGAGCAGAACATCCCGGCGTAAAGGAACTGCATACGGCCCTGTCCGACGCCGATGCGTTTATCGTCGTCACCCCCGAATATAATCACAGCTTTACCGGCGAGCTCAAACTGTTGATTGATGCCGCAAAACAGCAATGGCGTCGCAAGCCGGTTGCCTTTGTATCCTATGGCGGCATGTCGGGTGGCCTGCGCGCAGTTGAACAATTGCGACTGGTCTTTGCCGAGCTACAAGCCGTCAGCATGCGCGACGTCGTAAGTTTTGCCAACGCATGGGATCGTTTTGACGACACCGGCAAGCCGGTCGACCTTGAAGGCACGAACGGCGCACTGCACCGCATGACTGCGGATTTGAAATGGTGGGCAAGTGCCCTGCGCGAAGCCCGCTATCCACAAAGCAAACATCAGTTGCTGGAAGCCATCGCATCATGACCGGAACCTTTGCATCCGATGATGAAATCATCACCCTAAGCCATGTAACGCCCAAAACCGGGCAAAAAGACCGCTTCGTTGAAATCCAGACACAATTTCAGCAAAGCGTCGCACCTGAAATCGAAGGCCTGACTGGCGGGCGGTTTTACGCCGCCGAGAACGGCAAATCTTTTGTCATCATGTCGCGCTTCCGGTCCCGCAAGGATCTTGAAAACTGGACCGGCTCCGAACGCTTTGCCGCGCATATGGCGCGCGTTCGCCCCCTTCTTGAAGCGGCCAAACCGGACCGCTTCACCGTGTTGTATCAGTCCGGAATTGTTTGAGCTCCCTACCCCGCCCCCGATGACGATCCGGGCTGATACTTCCCTTGGATGCGCATTTGCGCCACCGATGCAAAAGTGCGTTCCAAACGCAAAACGGGGCGACCATCCAGTCGCCCCGCCTGCCCTTTAAGACCTGGCTGCAATCCTAGTGATTGCGCATCTTGTCGGCATAGTCCTTAAGCTGCCGACGCGCGGCCTGGAAACTGTTTTTAAGCGCGATATAGACGTCTTCATGTGCATGGTCTGCACTGTCCCGCTTCACCATGATTTCCTTGCCCGGCACATTAATCCCGAAATGAACGGCAAAGCGGTTTCCATGGTTATGAGAAGCATGGGGTCGTTCCACAACGACATGACAACTGGTCATGCGATCGAAGGTTTCTTCAAGTTTTTGCACCTTGAAACGAATACGCTCGTCAAGCGCATCAGACTGGTCAACATCACGGTAGGTGATTTGAACGGGAACCTTCATGATACGGCCTCCTGTTTAAAGCCTTGGACGCAAAGCAGGGCGTTGCACCCTGCCGTTTAAGCCCGTCGCACTTGCGGCTTCGGGACAATCAGGAACGCTTTTTGTCTGGTTTACGCGCCCCTGTAATAAAACCGTCTATAACTATACTTAGGATACAAGACTTGCGCTGCAAGGTGCGTTGACGCATATCAAGCACGGTTTTTATCATAAACCGTTGAGATGTCCGTGCTTCTGCCGCATTCGGGGAAGCCCGGCAGTGTTTTGAAATACAGGAGAAAAAGAGGTCATGACGGAAGAAAAAATGCGGTTCGAGGCCGAGGTTAGCCGACTGCTCGATATCGTTGTCCATTCGCTTTATTCCAACAAGGACATCTTCCTGCGCGAGCTGATCTCCAATGCTTCTGATGCGTGCGACAAGCTGCGCTATGAAGCCATTGCCAAACCGGAACTGCTCGCAGGCGACGCTGAATTCAAGGTCCGCCTTCTGACAGATAATGTCCGCAATGTTTTGACGATTGCCGATAACGGGATCGGGATGAACAAGGCCGACCTGATTGACAACCTTGGCACCATTGCCAATTCCGGCACTGCCAAGTTCCTTGATGCTGTTTCCAAATCCGACAATGCCAAGGATGTCGACCTGATTGGTCAGTTTGGCGTCGGTTTCTATTCCGCCTTCATGGTGGCAAGCCAGGTTGATGTTCTGAGTAAAAAGGCCGGCGAAGATCAGGCCTGGAAATGGTCATCGGACGGCAAGGGCGAATACACCGTCGCCGAAGCCGAGATGGAAGGCCACGGCACGCAGATCACCCTGCATCTGACCGACGAGTTCAAGGAATTCACCGAAGAATACCGTCTGCGCCACATCGTCAAAACCTATTCCGATCACATCGGTATTCCGGTCGTTCTGATGAAGGCCGATGGCGATGAAACGCTGAACGAGGCATCCGCCCTTTGGACCCGTCCGAAATCGGAAGTCACCGACGAGCAATACAAGGAATTCTATAAACACAATTCCCATGCCTTCGATGATCCCTGGAAAACCATCCACTATCAGGCCGAAGGCGCGATTGAATATACCGGCCTTCTGTACCTTCCGACCATGCGTCCGTTCGATCTTTATGACCCGCAGCGCAAAGGTCATCTGAAACTTTATGTCCGCAAGGTCTTTATTACCGAGGGCGCGGATGAACTGCTTCCGCCATGGTTGCGCTTTGTTTCAGGTGTCGTCGACAGCCAGGACCTGCCGCTGAACGTCTCGCGCGAGATGTTGCAGCACAATCCGGTCCTGACCAAAATCAAGAACGGCCTGACCAAAAAGGTCCTGTCCGAACTTGAAACTGCGGCCAAAAAGGACGGCGAAGGGTTCGACAAATTCTGGGAAACCTTCGGCTCTGTGGTCAAGGAAGGTCTTTATGAAGACCAGTCAAATCGTGACCGTATCCTCAAGATCGCCAAGTTCCGTTCGACCAAGGGCGATGGCTGGACCACGCTTGCGGAATATGTCGAACGCATGAAAGAAGGCCAGAAGGCCATCTATTACATCAGCGGCGAAGATATCGACGCCCTTAAACGCAGCCCGCAGCTTGAAGGCTTTGCCGCCAAGGGCATCGAAGTTCTGCTTCTGACCGATCCGGTTGATGAATTCTGGATGCCATCGGTTGGCCAGTTCGAAGAAAAAGACTTCAAATCGGTCACCCGTGGCGGTGCCGACCTCAATGACGTCAAATCCGACGACAACGAAGACAGCAAGGACGAGAAAAAGGACGATACGGCAAGTGATGCATCGCTTGATGCATTGATTGCGTCGATCAAGATCGCCCTTGGAACCGGCGTTAAGGACGTTCGGGAATCTGATCGTCTGACCAGTTCGGCCTGCTGTCTGATTGCCGATGAAATGGGCATGGATCTGCGAATGGAACGCCTGATGAAACAGCACAATCGTGTTGATGAAATCAGCCCGCGTATTCTTGAAATCAACCCGAAACACAGCCTGATCAAAAAGCTGTCCGATGTTGCAATCAAGGATGCCAAGGCCCCGATCCTTCATGATGCCGCCCTGCTGCTGCTTGATCAGGCCCGCATTCTCGAAGGTGAAGCCCTTCCCGATCCGGTCAGCTTTGCACGCCGCCTTGATCTGATCATGGAAAAGGGTCTGGGTGCATAAGCCCGATACACCAACCGATATTGAGAACGGCGCGTCACAAGATGCGCCGTTTTCTTTTGGAAATCTGCGAAATTTAAAATGCTTATTTACCAACAACGGGCATAAAGGCCCCACATGTGAAAGAAGCTCGGAACCGACGGGAAGGCCCAAAACACCATGACTGCGATGATGAACTGGCAAAAACTGCTATCACCCGCACGGCTTGGCACCCGTCATTCAAGCGTCGGCGCCTTTGGTCGATCCGATTTTCACAAGGACTATGACCGGATCATTTTTTCCGCGGCGTTCCGACGTCTGCAACGGAAAACCCAGGTTCATCCGCTGCCGGAAAATGACAATGTCCATACCCGCCTGACCCACAGCCTTGAAGTATCCTGTATCGGTCGATCACTTGGTTTGATGGTCGGGCATAAATTGCATGAAAAGGGCAGTTTGCCCGACGCCATCGAACCCGATCATATGGCGGCCATCGTGCAGGCCGCAGCCCTTTGTCATGACATTGGCAATCCGCCCTTTGGCCATGCCGGGGAATATGCCGTCCGCCAATGGTTCATCGATGCCGATCCGATATTCACCGAAAAACTGGGCAAGGAACAGTTTGCAGACCTGACCACCTATGAAGGCAATGCGCAGGGTTTCCGTCTTTTGACCAACAAGCGCACCGGCCTTTATGACGGCGGGATGCGGTTGACCTATGCCACCTTGGCAAGCTTCCTGAAATATCCATGGTCGGCGGCCGGAAGTCCGTTTCCACAGAAAAAGAAGTTCGGTGCATTCCAAAAGGAATTCGCCCTGCTCGAAGAGGTTGCCGATGCCACCGGCCTGATCCGAACCGGGGATCAGGCATTTTGCCGTCATCCGCTGGTCTATCTGGTCGAGGCGGCCGATGATGTGTGCTACGCCCTGATTGATATCGAGGACGGGGTCGAACTTGAACTGGTGGAATTTGAAACCCTGGAGAACATGCTCCGCCCCTGTATCGAAGGCGACCTGCCCGCCGAATATCACCGCGAACAAAATATCAGCCGCAAGATATCCTTCCTGCGTGGCAAGATCATGTCGGGCCTTCTTGATGCACTTGTAGATGCCTTTGTCCGTAACGAGGAAGAACTTCTGGCAGGCGTCTGGAAGGGTGATCTTCTGGCCTGTGCCGACGGCCCCTATAACGAGCTGATCGCCAACGCAAAGTCATTCTCCGAAAAGCAGATCATCCTGAACCGCCGCAAGGTACAGATCGAAGTCGGGGCATTTGCCCATCTTGAAACCCTGCTTGATACCTTCTGTAAAACCGCGCTTGAAGTTCATCAGGCAACGACAGAGGCCGATGTCTCGTACCGTGCAGGGCGCGTTCGTGAACTGATCGGCAATGATGCCATGCCAATTGGCGCGCCGCTTTATGACCTGTATCTGGTCATCCTCGATTACGTTTCGGGCATGACCGATGACTTCGCCGCCCGCCTTGCGCGTGACATTGGCGGCGGACAGCACTGATCAATGTGGATGCTTGGCCCCTTTATCGCCCGCTATCGACGTCGTACGGCGTTCTTTGCCGCAACCGCGATGGCCGCCATTGTTTATGGTCTGGTGGAACAAAGCACACGCCCGGAGGTCGAGGCATGGTATTGGCCTGCGGTTCTGGGGGCTGTGACCTTTACGCTGACGCGGTTTGTGGTTTCCCGCCTGATCGGACGGTTTGTCGGCGGCGTGCGCCGTCATTTGCGCTAACGCATATTGGCTTAACACAGCCAAAACGAACAAGGGCAGGTCCAAAGACCCGCCCTTGATATCCGGATATAGCATCTGGCTGCAAACAGCACAGATACGATCAGTTAGTCCTGACCACCACCCATGGCGTTGCTGATTTTCTTGTCAGTATTGTACTGACTAAGCGAATAGACAGCCCAGATCGCAGCCGGAACCCAACCAACCAGAGTAATCTGCAAGATCAGGCAGATGACACCTGCAATCGGACGACCGATGGTAAAGAACAACAACCACGGAAGAAGAAGTGCGATCAAAAGACGCATGGATGAAATCCCCTTGTTAGTGTGACGCGCTTACATGCTGTCTTTGAAGGTGACAACAACGACACGGTTGCCCTGTTCGGCAACACCGTCATCGGTTGCAACCGGAACATTGGCTTCACCGCTGATGCTGATGGCAAGCTTGCTTGCCGGTACACCGCCGGCACGAAGTGCCTTCACAACTTCATCAACACGCGATTTTGCGAGAATGTCGTTATACATCGCATCGCCAGCACGGTCGGCATAGGCAACCAGACTTACGCTTGCCGGGGAATATTTGCCGTATGCTTCGACGATACCGTTGATCACCGACATGCCTTTGCCGTCGATTGCGGCACTGTCAAAACCGAAATAGACATTCATCGGAACCGGCATCGGCATTGCAGCAGCCATCGGCGCAGCAGCAGGTTCGAGTTCAGCCTGAACGATTGCCAGTGCCTGATAGAATGCCGAGCGGCAATTATCGATATCTTCCTGCTGAATGTTTTCTTCGAGTTCCTGCAACCAGCAATCGAAGCTGGACTGTGCACGTGCGGCAGCCGAAGCAGCCTTGTCGCGGCCACCGGCATCAAGTGCAGCCATCAGGTCGCTACGAGCAACTTCAACCTCGGCAACGCTGCCTTCCGGAAGCGAACGCTCGGAAATCATCTGCGGGCCGGTATCCTGGCTCATCGCAGCCATTTTCGAACGGCTGGTGAAGTAACGTGCGTCGCTCCAATCGGCTTCATCATATTCAGCCTGGGCGAGATCGGCGTAATTCTGGTGGAGAGCTGCGTCAAATGCCGACCCTTCGTCAGCCATATCACGCACCCCAGGAATATTCATATTTGCGCACGCGCTCAGAAAGGCTGCGGCGGAAACAACGGCGAGCAGTTTAGCTTTCATCGGTGTTACTCCTTGTCTGACCGACATTCCTTGTCCCAATCCCAAAAGATACTTTGGTGCTGATGCCGACATCGTTGGCCGATGTCTTGCAACAACCACCTTGCAGGTCATTTTCGCCTGCTATTTTTCCATATCATTCTTGCAGTCGATCAGATCCCTCGGACCCGACCCCGAATTTTGAACCGTAAAATCATTTACGATCCAGTGGCCCCAAGACAACATGGACGGGGATATAATTACCCCTATCCAAGGATATATAGAAGTCAATTTCATGAAAAAAAGCAGTGGGATAGAGAAAATTCATATTCCTTCTGATTCAGTTCTCCGACCAGGTGCCCGATAGACAACCATTTTGTCACAAAGTGACAACGATGCAGGTGAACCGTTTTTTCCCGGCCGGATCAAAAAAAGGCCCGACCGGAAAGGTCATCCGGTCAGGCCATTAAATTTCGATATTTGCAGTGTTAAGGTTTAGGCTAATCAGTCAGAAGACCCGCCAAACAATCCCTTAACCGCGCCGCCAAGTGCATCGGCACCATCCTTGATGGTGGTTCCACCGGTGCTTGCCGCACCGCCAATGGCCCCGACAACACCCTTGCCAAGATCACCCACGCCCTGCAACAGGCCATCGACATTCAGGCTGGATACTGCCTGGAACACGGATGCGTTAATTGCGGTCAGAATTTCGCCAGCAACCTGTGCCGGGGTTGCGCCGTTTTCTTCCTTGCCAACATCTTTCAGATGAATTTCAGGCAGGCTTGCCGACAGCTTCTTGCCCTGAAGCAGGGCGGCAGAAACACCAACATTTCCGTTCCGGACATAAACGTTATCAATAATGATTTTTGTGCTTGAACCGGCATCGTCACCCGCAGCATCACCGTCAGCACCACCTGCCCCGGCCGGGCCGGAAACGCGCTGAACAAAGCTTTCAACGTTGCGCTGGATCGTTGCGATGTTCGAGCTGCCATTGCCAAGCTCATAGGTAACACTTGGCGCATCAACGACCACTTCGATGATCCGAATGGTGTCACTGGTCAATGTCGATCCATCAAGACGAACTGAAATATTGCCCAGCGAGAAGGCGTAATCGGTTTTGAAACCATCCGGGTTTCCAACAACCAGCCCATTGATCGCCGCGGTATTCTGCGTTGCCTCGATTGCCACACCTTCAACTGTGACTTCGGCCAAAGTGACGCGTGTACCGGCCTTTTCAATCGTCGTTTTAACGATATCGTCAAGGTTCACATAGACATACACAAGTCCACCGACGACTAAAAAGATGATCGCGGCCAAACCAATCAGTATCTTTTTCATTGCTCGTATCCTGCTTAATTTGCCACCGAAACAGTGCGACATTGAGCACATGGGCACCGGATCAGTTTCATTCAAGCAAAAGAGTCGCCCCGTTTGGCCTGACAATCAAGTTATTTCACATGACAAAACAGCGGACTAGGTTACCCCGGCCCGCTGTTTTCAGGTCATCAAACTTGATTGTCTTACAGATTGAATTCCACAACCACCGGTGCATGATCCGACGGTTTTTCCCAATCCCGAGCCAGATCATAGACCGAAGCAGTGCGGACCGTACCGGCCATATTTGGCGTCATCCACACATGATCCAGTCGGCGACCCTTGTTGCTGCCGCGCCAGTCGCGCGACCGGTAGCTCCACCAGCTGAACAGTTTTTCCGGCTCGGGCACAACTTCACGGACCGAGTCAATGAAATCGCCCGACTGACGGAATTTCTCAAGAATCTCGACTTCAATCGGGGTGTGACTGACAACCTTGAGAAGCTGTTTGTGTGACCAGACATCGTTTTCAGACGGTGCAATGTTAAAGTCACCAACCAGAACGGCCTTGCGGTTCGGGTCTGCAGCACGGCGTTCGCCCCACCAGCTGGTCATTTCATCAATGAAAGACAGCTTGTGGGCAAACTTCTCGTTAATCGCCGGATCGGGTTCATCCCCGCCTGCCGGAATATAGAAGTTATGAAGTTCCACACCGTTTTCGAATTTCGCCATGCAATGACGGCGATCTTCCTTGCCACAGAAATGCTTGATGTCGGTTTCGACAAACGGAAGACGCGAGATAATCGCAACCCCGTTATAGCTTTTCATACCGTGGTTATGACGGTGCACATATCCTGCCGCCTCAAATGCGTCATGCGGGAAATGCTCGTCCGGGCATTTGAGTTCCTGAAGACACAATGCATCGGGCTGCTGGTCTTCAAGAAACTTGATGACCTGTTCGATGCGCAGGCGAACGGAATTGATATTCCAGCTTACAATCTTCAAAACGGGCTCCGTTTTCATTTTATTCGGGATGGGCTCCTGACCCGCTATCCCGTGTTATTTCAACGTTACCGACAGTTCTGCGACATCAGCGATCACAAGATCCATACGATCACCGCGCACCACCTGACCAACGCCTTCGGGCGTACCTGTGAACAACAGATCGCCCGGTTTAAGTTCAATCAGGGTCGAAAGATGAACCAGCGCATCAACCACCGGCCAGATCATTTTGGCTGTGGTGTCGTTCTGGCGCACATCGCCATTGACCGAAAGTTTCAGGTTGGTGGCATGCGGGTTTCCGGCCTCGGCCTTTGGCTTGATGGCTGATATTGCGGCACAGCCATCAAATGACTTTGCCATGTCCCACGGCAAACGGCGTTCTTTAAGTCCCGCCTGCACGTCACGGCGCGTCATATCAAGACCGGCGGCATAGCCAAAAATTGCATCTTCAACAGCGGCACGATCAAGGTCCTTGCCGCCTTTGGAAAGTGCGACAACCAGCTCGCCCTCGTAATGCAGGTCTTCGGTCGCGGACGGATAAGGCAAATCGCCATCGCCAACGACCAGACATCCGGTCGGCTTCATAAAGACACAAGGCGGTGTATCAGACGGATCCGACCCCATTTCGCGGACGTGATCGGCATAGTTTTTACCGATGCAGAAAATGCGGTTAACCGGGAAAAGGCCGTCGGAATCCTGAACCGGAATGGTCGTCGGTTCAGCTGCGTCGAAGATCAAAGTCATCATGACCCCTTTAAAATCATCCATGCTGTAGAACAGTCATACCCAAGCATCGGAAGAATTGAAATCTCCAATACGTCGAAATACCGTTCTACTGTCAGGAATTGTCAGGAGCCATTTTGCGCTTCGACACCCTTTGGACAAGGCAACATGCCTTATTGTGTCGTCAGTTTTTTCAGGTGGGCCTTGGCGGCAGCAACCTTTTCAGCTTCCAGAAAGGCAGGAACCGTTGCTGTAACGATTTTGGCCGTTCCTGGCGAGGTGACATGCAAGTGATAACGTTGCCCTTGCAGGATCGACACAAAGTTGTCCTCGAACGCGACATGTTCGCCATCGACTTCAAAAATATCGACCGCCCCGGACATTACAAAAACCAGTTCCTCGGCATACAGGTTCTGAACACCCGATACGACGCACGGACCTTTAAGCGACATTTCACGGAGCGTCACCGATGATACCGAACCGCAACCAAGCAGTGTTTCATTTCCATATGCCGCGGCGGTTGCATTTTCCAGATGTGTCACTTTCGGTCTCCTCTACAGGTGCGTTGGTCGGGCTTGCAGGGCGAAAATGACGGGGAACAGTTTTCCGCACCATCCGCATATGAGGATGCACAACAAAAAATGGCGGCGCACCGGGCACCGCCATTTCCATTAGAAGTTCAACGACCCTTATAACAGGCCCTCGATCACGCGGTCCGGCGGGGTATGGCCATCAACGAACGTCTTGATATTGATCAGGACTTTTTCGCCCATATCAACGCGACCTTCGATGGTTGCCGAGCCCATATGCGGCAACAGGACCGCATTTTGCAGCTCAAGCAACTTGGGGTTCACTGCCGGTTCGTGTTCAAACACGTCCAGTCCGGCACCGGCAATTTCGCCATCGGCCAGCATCCGGGTCAGGGCCGGTTCATCAACAATCTCGCCACGTGCGGTGTTGACCAGAATGGCATGCGGCTGCATCAGTTTCAGGCGACGGGCAGACAGCAAATGATAGGTTGCAGGTGTGTGCGGGCAATTGACCGATACCACATCAACATGAGCCAGCATCTGATCAAGGCTTTCCCAATAGGTGGCATCAAGTTCTTCTTCGATATCAGGATGGACGCGACGCCGGTTGTGGTAATGCACAGACAATCCGAACCCCTTGGCACGGCGGGCCAGAGCACGGCCAATGCGGCCCATGCCGACAATGCCCAGACGCTTGCCCCAAATGCGATGGCCCAACATCAAGGTCGGCCCCCAGCCTGCCCATTCGCCTTTGCGAATAAGACGCTCGCCCTCGGCAAGGCGACGCGAAACAGACAGGATCAGCGCCATGGTCATATCGGCGGTGTCTTCGGTCAGAACATCCGGGGTGTTGGTGACCGTAATCCCGCGTGATCGTGCAGTCTGCAGATCAACATGGTCCACACCGGTCCCGAAATTGGCAATCAGCCTAAGGTTCGGGCCCGCATGGGCCAATACGGCAGCGTCAATCTTATCCGTCACTGTCGGGACAAGAACATCGGCAACTTTGACAGCTTCGATAAGTTCCTGCTTGCTCATTGCGGCGTCATCAATATTGAGACGCGCATCGAACAGTTCCATCATACGGGTTTCGATCGCTTCCGGCAGTTTCCGGGTCACGACGACAAGCGGTTTTTTCTTGGTCATCTGCCGATCCTATGCAGTCTTTTAACTCTTTTTCTGACAAAATCTGGCATCACGCACTTTTGTGCTCTGCCGCATTGCAGTGATGCCATGCACAAAGGTACAAAAGCAAGGATTTTGACGCTGTTTTTGTAATTTTATTACGCAACGGCAATAGCTGGCAACCCGCTGCCAGAGAGAATAAACAAAGGAATACCAACACGATGCCGCGTATTTTGCGCAGTTTTCTGTCTCGCATGATGGCTTTGGCAATTCTGGGCAGCCTTGCCGCTCCGATTGTTGCCAGCGCGCAAGAATCCGGTTTGCCCATTCCGCGGTTTGTCGCATTGCGGTCAGACAAGGTGTTCCTGCGGTCCGGTCCCGGCCTGCGTTATCCCAAGGTCTGGATTTATCAGCGCCGCAACATGCCGATGGAAGTCGTGTCCGAATTTGATACCTGGCGCAAGGTCCGCGATTGGGAAGGCAGCGAAGGCTGGGTTCACCAAAGCCTTCTGGTCGGATCACGCCACGTCATCGTCACCGATGACACCATCACGCTTTATTCCGCAGCGGACGAGAATGCCCGCAAAATCGCACTGGTGTCGGCCAGCGTGATCGGTCGGATCGAAGACTGCCCGTCAAATATCAACTGGTGCCAGATAAAGTTTGGTGATTTTGAAGGATGGACGCCCCGTCACGGTTTCTGGGGTGTTTATGACGACGAAAACGTCGAAGGATAGGATCGCACCAGATCAATCTTGCGCACCCGGACGGTTCCGGCGTCCCTTCTGATCAACACGTCCAAAGCATCAATCAGGCGTCAACGGAAACGCGGGTTGTTTGGCGTTCGGCCCCGCTGTTGTTGTTTGACGCGATATTGCCGCCCTGATCATACCCGCCAAATCCTGTGGTCCTGAATGGCTGCGGCCGTGGCGCGCTGTCCGTCGACTGACCAGGGAACTCCGTCCCGTATGGCGTTCCATCTTCGGCATTCGGATCAAAGACCGGACGATCATTCTGTTCAAGGAACGGATCAGGTTGCGGTTCAGGCAGGCTAAACCCGCCAACGGTAACCGTCTGATTGGCAAGCTGGGTTGCAATATTCCCCAGATAGGCCTGCAAATTTTCTGATATCCGTGCCTTTACGTCATCGATTTCGGAGCCATCCGACGCGGCCAGTTGGGCCTGAAGAATGTTGTCTCCCGCCACCTGTGCAACACGGTTCTGATCCTGCGCCGTTGCAATACTGCCGCGGTCTGCCGCCAATGATATTTCGCGATCCCGCAATGACTGCTGGGCTTCGTCAATCAGGACGCGGGCATCCGAAACACCGGTATTGCTCGAAAGATCAATAGAAGACAGCCCCGTCGCCAGATCTTCGGACGCGGATGCATAAAGCTCGACATCAATCTGATTATCCGACGACGTACCTGAACCCGTCCGCACCGAAATCGTCTGATCCTGATCAAGAAGATTACGCCCGTCATACGAACTGCTGGCCGCGATATCATCGATCCGGGTCAGGTAATCTTCGATCTGCGCATTGAGCTGTGCACGTTGCTGCGCTGAAAGGTTCGGATTTTCCTCGGCAACTTCGATCAGGGATTCGATTTCATCAAGCGCATCACCAATGCGCGACAAATCATCCGCTGCCTGCGTCAAAAGGTCGCCAGCACTGCCAAGCGATCCGCGAAGCTTTTCCGCGGTGTAGCTGCTGCCGCGAACAAAGCTGTTTTGACGCTCGGTAGTACCCGATGGTGTCGAAGGCTGGTTGTCATCAGACGCAGTCAACCTGTTCTGCGGTGCGATTGCACGCGCAGTACTGGTATAGATCGTCAATTGACTGGCCAGTGCTTCCATCGGTTTTCCGCGCAAACAAGCCGGCAATGCAACTACGTGCTGCACGGGCAAAGGAATTGAAATCATTCAAAACCATGCCCGCCTGACCATCCTGGCGTCCGGCGGAAATATCAGCCGATAGTATAGATTATTCGCGATGAAACATTAAGCCCAAATACGCAACCAAGGCGCAACTTGGGAAAAAGTCACCCTATCTGGGCGCAACATGATGGACGCAATCATCCCTGCCCCTTCAAGGTCAGCAACGAATCGCAAAGGAATCAGGCCTGCTTGCGCCGTAAAACGGCAAACATTTCCAGATGCGATGACCACAGGAACTGGTCGACCGGGACGACTTTCTCGATCTCGTATCCACCGTTACGCAGGACGCGCATATCACGCGTAAAGGTTGCCGGGTTACAGGACACCGCCAATACCCATTCCGGTCCACCAACAGCAAGCTCTTCGCACTGTGCCAAGGCCCCGGCACGCGGCGGGTCGAAAACGACAAGATCGAACGCAGCCAATTCTGTCGCCGTCAACGGCTGACGGAACAGATCACGTTTAACAACCTTGATCGGACTTCCCGATTGTCCGACTGCATATTGCAAAAGCTCAACCGCCCGCGGATCGCTTTCCACCGCGGTTACCGAACGACGTTTACCAGAAAGGGCCAAGGCAAAGGTAAAGCTGCCCACCCCGCAAAACAGGTCGGCAA
This sequence comes from Thalassospira profundimaris, assembly GCF_003326675.1. Classification (GTDB taxonomy): domain Bacteria; phylum Pseudomonadota; class Alphaproteobacteria; order Rhodospirillales; family Thalassospiraceae; genus Thalassospira; species Thalassospira aquimaris. Next base: position 198,060 of record NZ_JPWF01000009.1, on the reverse strand, counting down.
CCTGTTTTGGCGCGATTTCATCAAGTGCCGATTTAACCGCGGAAACAAGGGCATGTTCCCCTTCACGGGTGGCTTGCAGGAACCCGCCCGGTGCAATCGGCACTTCGACATTTTCAAAGGCAACAAGCGGCGTATGGCGGGCGGCAACCGGCTCGTCCGGGCGCTCACCAACCTTCCAGCTCAGGCGTGCGATATTCTGGGTATCGGCAAAGGCCGCAAGATCCTGACGCATATCAAGATTGGGATCGGCACTGGCATGAACCAGAACATCCAGCCCGTTATCGGCCAGTGTGACAAAGACTTCCTTGATGTCTCGCGCATGATCGGGCGGACAGGATTTCAGGAAATCAACAAAGGCACTGCGAAACGCCATCAATTCCGGACGCAGCACGGCACAATCAGGAACATTCAGGACTGTGTGGCTGAACCGGCCATGGAAACCGACAAACACACCGGTTGCACCAACATGCACAGAAAACCCTGCACGACGGCGGCTTGCCGGCGGTGAAATTTCAACATCGGCAATCAGGTCATCGGCGTCTTCGGCATCAATCCCGGCGCGCAGCAACGCGGTGCGGGCCTTGTCATGTTTCCACCCGCGATAATCCTCGTCATTCATGTGCTGCAAGGCACAGCCACCGCATTCCTTGAAATGCGAACAGCGCGGCGGGTTGAAGGACGGACTTCTGGTGATTTCCTCGACAATCTCGGCACCGTAACCGTCGCCGCGTTTCTGACGCAAAGCAACACGGACTTCGTCCCCCGGCAGGACACAATCAACATACACCAGAACGGCTTTGCCATCGGGTGCCGCGACATGTGCGATGCCATCACCACGCGCACCAACCTGTTCGATGGTGACCGGCGCTTCAAAACCAATCAGCGGATCACGACGGGATGGTTGACGCTTTCGCCCCCCACGGGCACGGGGATTGCGGTGATGATGTTTCATAAACTCTCTCTCGGGGGTGACTTTTGCCACATATTTTCTGGCAATTTATCGCAGGTGCCAAATGCCCGCCTCAGATACACCAGTTGGCCCGCCACGAACAGGGGCGAACACAGATTTAATTTTCCAACCAGTGCTGTATCAGGTCAAACCCGACCCGGCATCCGGGGAAAGGCTGGAAAATTAATCCGCAAATGAGCGCGACCAACCCCTTAAAATCGTGTAAGAATAACACCATAAAACATACAAGAAACTGTTTATGTCCACGTGACAGATTGCCATTTGTCAGACATCATGGATTGATGCCAGATGCGATTGGCGCGATGACGACGTTATGTGCGCCTAAATACGGGTTGGGGAACCTGTATGGCGGGTCACGGATGGGGGAGTTATGGAAGAAGAAGAACACAAGCAACCGGACGAGAATTCAACCACACAAACGTCTCGTCTGAAAAAGCGGGCGCTTGCGGCTGGATTCCTGACCGCGGTCTTCTTTGCATCTGTGACGTTCTTTTTCTGGCAATCGTTTGAAAACAATCGCCGCACCATCCTTCTGTCGGCGGCCCAGATCACGGCAACTTCCATCGCCCAGCAGGTCAGTCAGATTGTCACAAGCAATTTGGCCGTTCTTGAAAACTTTGCCGACAACTGGCAGGAAGGCCCGCCCAAGGATGAACGCGCCTATCTGTCAATCGCCACCCCCTTGCAAAGCCGCTTCCCCGCGCTTCAGGCAATCAACTGGATTTCGCCGAACTACATCATTTTGTATGTCGCCCCGATCAAGGGAAATGTCCCGGCGATTGGTGCTGACCTGAAACGGCATCCGGTTGCAGGACCGGTTCTTGATATCGCCCTTGATCAGCGCCGCACCCAGATTACCCCGACCCTGGAACTGCTTCAGGGCGGACGCGGATTTGCCGCCTATAGCCCGGTTTTGGGCCGCGACGGCGAAATCCTTGGCGTCATTAACGGGGCGTTCCGCATCCGGTCCATGCTGGCATCGGTCATCAATTCCGAACAGGTCGAAGATTATACCGTGCGCGTGCGCGAAGGTGACACTGTCCTGTTTGAAGTCCGCGGCGAAGGCGATAACGAACAATTGCAGCGCACTGTCCCGGTCGAAATCGTCGGCCGTCAGTGGCTGGTCGATGTGATCGCCGATCCCAAGCTGGCAACACAGCACACCGCCAATCCCGAACTTGTCTTGCTGTTCGGGACGATTGGCACAGCCTTGTTTACCATCCTGATTTTCATGCTGACCAATCGGCAGAAAACCTCTTCACGGCGCACGATGCATCACATCAATGCCGGGGATGATATCAACGATCTGGCCCTGTCGATCACCAAGCTTGATGGTCATCTGAAATCAATGTCGGCCGAAACTGCCGAATTTTTCGATCTGCGCGAAGAAGATTACGGCTTCATCCGTTTTTACAATCTGGCGCCAGAATTCCAGTCCGATGGTTCTGCGTCCCGCCGGTCGCAGGAGAAAATGTTGCTTGCAATCAATCGCGGCGAGGAAGAACTCCGCCGCGAATGGATTGTTCGCAGTGCCGAAGGCGTTCACGTCGTTTGCAATCTGGCGATGAAGCCGTCGCTAAGCAATCCTGACTGTGTCGATATTACCCTGCATCACAATCCGGCCGCGAATGCATCGGTCAATCGCCTGCGCTATCTGGCGACCCATGATCCCCTGACCGGGCTTCCAAACCATGCCCTGTTTGAAGATCGCCTGAACCAGGCGGTTGCCCATGCCAAACGCTATGAAAAGCTGCTGTCGGTTCTGGTGGTGGATATCGATAACTTCCGCGCCATCAATGACCGGTTCGGTGCGGATGTCGGCGATGAAACGCTTCGCACCATTTCCGGGCGTCTGCGGGCAACTGTGCGGGAAAAAGATACCTGCGCACGGTTCTCGGGCGACATGTTTGCAATCATCGCGACCGACCTGTCCGAAGCCGAAGGTGCGGCACTTGTGGCCGAACGCGTGGTCGAAGCCATGTCGCAACCGATCCAGACGACAACCGGCGAAGAAATCCGCCTGCATGTCAGTGTCGGCGTTGCCCTGTATCCCAACGATGCGCGTGCGCCGTCACAATTGCTGGCCAATGCCGATGCCGCAATGTATCGCGCCCAGAAGTCGGCAGAATCGTCATATTGCTTCTTTGTCGAGACAATGAACAACGTGATGCATGCCCGTTTGTCGATGGAAACGCAGTTGCGTCGTGCTGTGGATGAAAAACGGTTCGTTCTCGAATATCAGCCGCGCTATCGCACATCGGATCGCAGCCTGACCGGGTTCGAAGCCCTGTTGCGCTGGATTGATGACAGCGGCAAACGCCGCCTGCCGCCCGATTTCATCGCCGTTGCCGATCGCACCGGGCTGTTATCGCCGCTGGGACAATGGATCATTGAAACCGTCTGCAAACAGCTTTCTGCATGGCGCGCAGAGGGTTATGTGCCGGTGCCAATTGCCCTTAACGTTTCAAGCCGCCAGTTCATCCAGGCCGATTTGATCAAGAACATCATTGATCTGACCGCCGAACATGAAATTGACGCCGCCATGATCGAGATCGAGGTTTCCGAGGATATCGCCATGCGCGAACCCGAACGCGCCCTTGGTCAGTTCTATCGCTTTGCCGAGGCAGGCATTGGCCTGACGCTCGATCACTTCGGAGCTGGCAACACGTCGCTTCGCTATCTGAAACGGTTCCCGGTTCAGCGCATCAAACTGTCGAAGTCGCTTTTCAGCCTTGCTCTTGATGAACAACCTGAAAACAGCATCCTGCAACCGGCAATCCGCCTGTGCAAAAGCCTGAACCGCAAAGTGGTTGCAGTTGGTGTCGAAACCGAAGAACAGCTTGCCGTCTTGCAGGCCGCGGACTGTGACGAGATGCAGGGCTTCCTGCTTTCAGCACCACTTGATGCCCGCGATACTGCCGAACTTCTGACACTGCAAAAGGGCCCTGCACGCAAAAAGGCCGCAGCCAAGCCCGCGCCGGATGAACCATCCCAGTAACGTGCGCAGCCCCGACTAGGTAGATCGACAATAAAAAAGCCCCGCGCATCTTTGCTGCGGGGCTTTTCTTTGCCGGTTTATCGGACCGACAACATAACTGTTAAAGCAGGAAGGCCGCGGCCAGTCCAAGGAATGCAAAGAAGCCGACAACGTCGGTAATCGTCGTCAGGAACACCGAGGATGATACTGCCGGGTCAATACCGGCCCGCTCCAGTCCAAGCGGAATAAGTGCGCCAAACAGCCCGGCAAACAGCAAATTGATGATCATTGCCGCACCAATCACAGCACCAAGCAACATGTCATCAAACCAAAGCCATGTGACAGCCCCCGACAAGATCGCAAATGCCAATCCGTTAAGGCCGCAGACGGCAACTTCCTTGCGAATAACACGCCACGCGTTGGTGCTGGTCAGTTCGCGCGTCGCAATTGCGCGCACGGCAACGGTCAGGGTCTGCGTGCCCGCATTCCCCCCCATCGAGGCCACAATCGGCATCAGAACCGCAAGGGCAACCAGTTGCTGGATCGTCCCTTCGAACATGCCGATCACAAGCGACGCCATGATCGCCGTGCCAAGATTGACCAGAAGCCAGGTAAAACGCGACCGCGTGGTATCAAGGATGGCACTTGAAAGGTCATCCTCCTCGCCAACACCGGCAAGACGCATCATGTCTTCTTCATATTCCTCGTCAATAACGTCAACGACGTCATCGACCGTGATCACACCGACAAGACGGCCATTGTCATCGACAACCGGCGCGGAAATCAGGTCGCGCTGACGGAACAGATGGGCGACGTTTTCCTGCTCCTCGGTCACAAGGACCGTTCGCATTTCATCATATTCCATCACATCACGCACCAGAACCGGACGGTTGGTACGGATCACCCGCGACAGCGGCACGATACCGACCGGGCTGTAACGCGGATCAACAACAATGATGTCATAGAAATCATCGGGCAGGCTTTTGGCCGAACGCAGGAAGTCAATCGTCTGGCCAACCGACCAGTAATCCGGGATCGCCACCAGCTCGCGCTGCATGATACGACCGGCGGTATATTCGGGATAAGACAGCGCCTCTTCAACGCGCGCACGTTCGATATCGGAAAGCGCACCCAGAAGTTCGCGTTGTTCTTCTTCGTCAAAATCCTCGATGACCTCGACGACGTCATCGGAATCAAGTTCGGTGATGGCCTCGGCCACCACATCGGTGCCAAGCAGATTGATGACTTCTTCGCGAAGTTCGTCATCAAGCTCGGTCAGGAATTCCGGGTCAAAATCGGGGCGGATCAGGTCGACAAGCTGTACACGCTGGTTCGAGCTTGCCCAGCCCAAAAGGTCGGCGATATCGGCAAAGTGCAATTCGCCAAGCAGTTCGGACGCGGTGTTACTGTCTTCGTCGCCAAGCGCGCCAAAGATTTCGCGTGCATATTCAGGTGTCAGATCGACATATTCGTCGCCGGTGGATGTTTCCGCCGGACGGTCGAGTTCATCAACTTGACCTGTCATCTGCCCCTCCCTGAATTATGTGCTGCTGTTTGCGTCCCGCACCAGATTGCAACTGTCTTATGAAAACGCCGTGCCGGGACATTGATGAACAAAATCCCGACACGGCTGTTTCTGCGCTATCACATGGCCCCGGTCAAGGGCCGCAATAGCAGATTATTTTCCAAACCCCGTCCCGACTTCCAGACAGGGTTCAGCAACCAGGTTACTGGCCTTCCTGACTGCGCGTGACGGCATCAACAACGGCAATTGCCGTCATATTGACGATACCGCGCACAGTGATGGACGGGCTGACCACGTGGGCCGATTTCGCCGCACCAACCAGAATCGGACCAACCGGCAAACCATCGCCGAGCATCTTCACAAGGTTGTAGGAGATGTTGGCTGCATCAAGGGTCGGCATGACCAGAAGGTTTGCCGCACCGTTCAGCATGGAATGCGGGAAGATACGATCACGGATCGGCTGCGAAATAGCTGCATCCGCATGCATTTCGCCTTCGACTTCAAGATCGGGCGCCTGCGTGCGGATCAGTTGCAACGCATCACGCATTTTGCAGGCAGACTTGTTTTCGTGGCTGCCAAAGTTGGAATGCGAAATCAACGCGGCCTTTGGCGTGATGCCAAACCGTTTGACCACATCCGCCGCCATGATGGTGGTTTCGGCCACATGTTCCGGGGTCGGATCGACCGAGACATATGTATCGGTCAGGAAGAACGTCCCCTGCTTCATGATCATCATATTGACGGTCGAGAAATCGGTTACGCCTTTGCGCAGGCCCACAAGGTTGCGGACATAGCGCAGATGACGCAGGAAACCGCCCTGACAGCCACACAACATCGCATCGACCTCGCCACGACGCAACATAAGGGCCGCGATCACGGTCGGACGGGTACGCACGATAGAACGGGCATATTCCGGGTTGATCCCGCGACGGCCCATGATGTTGTGGAAGTCCTGCCAATCCTGTTCGAAATGCGGATTGTCGTCCGGGTCATGGATTTCAATATGCTCATCCGGGATCAGACGCAGGCCAAGCTCCGCAATCCGTTCAAGGATCACTTCACGACGGCCAATCACCACCGGATGGCAGACACCGTCATCAACCAGAACCTGACAGGCCTGAAGCACACGGCGCGATTCGCCTTCGGGATAGACAACGCGTTTTTTGTGCGCGCGCGCCATATCAAAGACCGGCTTCATCACCAGACCGGACCGGAAGACAAAGCCTTCAAGCTGCTGACGGTAATGATCGAAATCCTCAATCGGGCGTTTGGCAACACCGCTATCCATCGCGGCCTTGGCAACACGCGGCGGAATTTCAAGCATCAGGCGCGGGTCAAACGGCTTGGGAATAAGGTATTCCGGGCCGAATTTAAGTTCCTCGCCGCCATAGGCGGTTGCCACCACATCCGATACTTCGGCAGTCGCAAGGTCTGCGATCGCCTCGACCGCGGCAATCTTCATTTCCTCGTTGATCTCGGTCGCACCGACATCAAGGGCACCGCGGAACAGGAACGGGAAACAAAGAACGTTGTTCACCTGGTTCGGATAATCGGTACGGCCGGTTGCCATCACGGCGTCCGGGCGGATTTCCTTGACCAGTTCGGGGGATACTTCCGGGGTCGGGTTGGCCAGCGCCATGATGATCGGGCGTTCACCCATCTTGCGCAGCTCGTCCTCGCCCATGACATTCGGTGCAGACAGACCAAGGAAGATATCGGCACCCTCGACCACGTCACTCAGGGTGCGGGCGTTGGTTTCAATGGCATATTCCGCTTTCCACGGATCCATTTCTTCCTGACGGCCCTTATAGACCACACCAAACCTGTCGGTGACCGTGATGTTTTCCTTGGGCAGGCCCATGGATACCAGAAGGTTCAAACACGCCAGTGCCGCAGCACCGGCACCCGATGCAACCAGACGGACCTTGTTGATGTCCTTGCCGGTAACACGCAGACCGTTCAGAACCGCCGCAGCAACACAGATCGCCGTGCCATGCTGATCATCATGGAAAATCGGAATATTGCAGCGTTCGCGCAACGCCTTCTCGATGATGAAGCATTCCGGTGCCTTAATGTCTTCAAGGTTAACGCCGCCGAAGGTCGGCTCGAGTGCGGCGACGATATCAATGAATTTCTGCGGGTCGGTTTCGGCAACCTCAAGGTCAAAGACATCGATATTGGCGAATTTCTTGAACAGAACCGCCTTGCCTTCCATCACCGGCTTGGATGCCAGCGGGCCAATCGGACCAAGGCCCAAAACCGCCGTACCGTTGGAAATCACCCCGACAAGGTTGGCGCGTGCGGTATATTCCGCCGCGGTATCGGGATTTTTGACGATTTCCTCGCAGGCGAACGCAACGCCCGGCGAATATGCCAGCGCAAGGTCACGCTGGTTGGCAAGGGTCGTCGTTGCCGTTACGGACAATTTCCCCGGGGTGGGATACCGGTGATAGTCCAAAGCTGCTTCACGCAGCTTGTCATTTCTATTTGCCATCATAATACCTTTTAATTTCAGGTATTTACATTAATTAACCACGAAATGGTTAAATCCTGATAATTCACTTTAGTGGGAAACACAGACTAAATGAGTTTCCCCGGCGTTTGAAGCACTCAGTGTATCGTCCTGCCAAAAGGCTGCATTGCATAATTTTCAACGCCGCACCGCACAACAAATCAACTGGTTATCTCGCAACTGCGTCCATCTATCGGATGCCCGTCAGTGCCCTCTGACTGGAACATTGTAGGGCATATATGGGGAAGGTCCAGAAACGAAAAAACCCGCCGTTTCTGGCGGGCTTATTTTCTCGGGAAACTACACTTGCCTGAACGGCAACCAGAACCCTGAAAACAAAAAAGCCCCCTCTTGAAAAGAGGAGGCGTTTTTGGTGCGGTCGAGAAGACTCGAACTTCCACGGGGGTTAGCCCACAGCGACCTCAACGCTGCGCGTCTACCAATTCCGCCACGACCGCATATTGTCTGCAGCAAAGCCCGTGAGGTTTCGAAGTGGGCTTGCCTTGGCGCGGAAAGGGAGATAGCAAATTGATTACCCCTGATCAAGGGCTCATTTCACTTAATTTCATTTATTTGTCAGGAAAAATGCAAAGTCACGCCCCAACCGCGCAAATCATCGAGTGGCGCACCACCTCCGAGTTGGTTTCCTACCCCGAAGCCCTTGCCGAAATGGAAGCCCGCGCCGAAGCGATCCATACCGGCGAAGCCAATGAACTCGTTTGGTTTCTTGAACATCCGCCACTTTATACGGCCGGCACCAGCGCCCATCAGGAAGATTTGGTCGATCCTGATCGATTTCCTGTCTATGACGCGGGCCGCGGCGGGCAATATACCTATCACGGGCCGGGTCAGCGGACGGTTTACCTGATGCTGGACCTTAAGAATCGGGGCAGAGACGTTCGAAAATACGTCCATAACCTCGAAGAATGGGTGATTCGCACGCTGGCTTTGCTTGGCATCACGGGGGAACGACGCGACGGCCGTGTCGGAATCTGGGTGGTGCGCGATGATGGCCGTGAAGACAAGATTTCCGCCATTGGCGTGCGGGTTCGCCGCTGGGTGACCTTCCATGGAATCGCCATCAATGTTGCACCGGACCTGTCGCATTTTGGCGGAATCGTGCCGTGTGGCATTTCCGACCATGGTGTTACAAGCCTTGCCGACCTCGGGGTCGATATTTCTATGGAAGAACTCGATCGCCTGTTAAAACAGACGTTTAGTGAAGTCTTTCCCGAGCCGACGGAATGAACGAGAAGTCGCAGACATCATCATCATCCCCCGCCAAATCCAAGGGCAGCAGTCAGGGTCATAAAATGCCTGAAAGTGTTGCTGATGGGGGGATGGCCGATGCTGAACGCGACATTCTGGCCGAACTTGAAAAGGCACTGGGCGAACATATCGCCCTGCTTTTGCGCTGGAATCGCAAACTTGTTCTTCCCGATTCTCCGAATCCGTCCGAGATCGATGATGACGAACATGATTGCGATTTTGGCGCCTGGTACACGCTTAATCGTCACAATCGCCTGATTGATCAACCCGCCATGCATGCCTTGGCCGCCACCCATCAGCAATTACACGATTCGGCAAAGCGGCTTTTGACCGCGCGCGAGATTGATGGCGAAGTCGATTCGGCCGAATTCGACATGATGGCCCTTCGCGCCGAATCGTTTTTTGCCCAGTTGCGTCGTCTTGAACGGGCATTCCGCACCGCACGATCCGATGTTGACCCGTTGACCGGCACCTATAACCGTCAAACCATGATGGGGGATTTGAATGCGGAACGCGAACGTGCGATTCGCACCGAAATCCCGACTGCAATTGCCCTTGTCGATCTTGATCACTTTAAATCGGTTAACGACACCTATGGCCATCAGGCTGGCGACCTCGTTCTGCAATCGGTTGCCGGTATCCTGCAATCGCATGTCAGACCGTTCGACAAGGTATACCGTTATGGCGGGGAAGAATTCCTGATCTGCCTGCCCAATGCCGATATGAAACAGTGCGCACGCGTCCTTGAACGTCTGCGCCGCGTGATCGAGGCATCCCCGGTCGCAATCAGCGATGATAAAATCCTGCCCGTCACGGCCTCCATCGGGGCCGCCCCGATGACCAAGGGCCGAACCGTCGAACAGATCATCGAAAAGGCCGACAAGGCACTTTACGCTGCCAAGGAAGGCGGTCGTAACCGCGTGCGGGTCTGGCGAAGCCCCGACACAAAAGCAGCCCCCAAATCCTCTTAGAACGCGTCAGCAACCCTCTGAAGGATGCACAGCACCTTCTGACCACCTCTTTACGATAGGGTGCTGTCGATCAGGCGATCACGCAATTGTGCGATTTTCTTCCTTAGCCGCGTCCGGGTGGAAAATTCCCATTCTGATCGGAAATTCAAATCCCTAGGCGATGAATGCGATCCAGTTCACGCAGAGGAACAAAAAATTCCACCCAGGCGCAATCTTGTCTTCACAAGTTCGAAACATATCTGCAAACTATAATAATAAGAAAGGCAGCAGGGCCTCGCCCGCAAAGCAAGCCCGACGACAGAGAAAAGCTGCCCGCTTGGGAGGGAATTCGGTTCTATTTGAACGGAGGCCCATCTATGTCCAGTTCTATGGATTTCGCGCCTGGCGATCCCGCCTTGATGCTGACAGTGCTACGCAGCGCCGAAGCAAATCTTGACCGCAGCATGTTGCTGCGTCGTGTCCTTTCCCTTTTCTGCACAGATGATGACGGCAATCAGGTTGCCATCGAAGACGGCCCGGATTTGCAGCGTCGCATTGATGCGGCGATTGCCAATTTGCAATTGGCCGGATTGATCCGCATGACTGCCGGTGACGAGCTTTCCATCACATCCCTCGGCAGCGCCATGATGATGGCCTACCCGCTGGGGATTGATGACGGTGTTCTTTGCTCCCTGCCTGCCTTCCGCAACCAGATTTATGAAACCTATGCCCCGGTGGTTCATGAACGCCACCTGCCCAATCCGGCCTATGGTTCCGGCTTTTCCGCCGGTCTGGATGCGCACCGTCTGACAGAAAATCCCTATCCGTCGGATTCCCGTGATCACGAGGATTGGCTGATGGGATGGGACGAGGCCCTTGATCAAAGCAAGCGCGAAGCAGAAACACTTTTGAACTGATTTCCGGTTTCGCCCGGCCCTCGGTTCCCGATTTGCGACCGGCACCAGTGTGATGATTGTCCGTTGGTGTTGTGATTTGAATCCCCGACAACACGTCGGCCCCTGCCGTGCATGTCCAATGTAACGGACCAAACCTGCCCGCGTGATCGCAGTGTTGGCATCAAGCCTTTGCCACTGCGTTTCCGACACGGGTGGCGCTAGACTGCCCCCTCCCCCAGCAAGCCAGCACACAGCATCGCCAGAAGGCGTTTTGCGCGCCGTTCCGGTATCGACATTTCAAAGCATGTTGCCCTAGATCTGATCCTCTTTGCCGGAGGCATCATTGTGTCTGGCGAGGAAAGGTTTGCAGAGCTTAGCGGGGCTACGGTCAAGAACCTTGACGCTGCGGGGCAAAACGATGTCCCGGCCCGAAGGGTCTGATTTTAGCGGCCTCTGACCGCGTTACGCCGCTTGAACGATGCACAGCATCGTCCTGTGCGCTGTGCCTTGCCAAATGACACGCCAAAAACAAGTAAAGTGAACCAAGTTTAAGGCAACATGCTTTAGGAACGGGAAGTGTTTGCCAAGCAGCAGTCAGGCCGGGTCATTACCGGGCTTTTTGTTGCCGAAGATCGATACAACATTCTCCGGCTCATCAGGGTGTGAAACCTCGGATTCCACCGCACCGGTTGATGCCGTATCCGCGCCGTTATTGTCGCCCGCTTCTTCCGATGATCGTTGATGACCATCAAGATGCTTTTCCGCTGCACGATTGCGCGCATCGGATAAATCGCGTTCATGACGGCTGCGACCATGCTGAATGCGGTTTTCGTCGGCCTTCTTGGCCTTTTGATCGCGTTGCTTGCGCTTGCGCGCCTGACGCAGATTGACGAGATCACCCATCATATTCTTCTTGGGTTGAGACGGCGTCAAACCGTCAAGATACTGCCGGACATTCCCGACCTTGAAAAAACAAACGGGTGCTTCGATTTCCCGAAGCACCCGTCATAGCCGTTCTTAAAATCCGTAAAATGTCCGACCGGACTTAGCGCACGAAGACATGCACCTCGTTGGCGGAAACAGATGCGCTGGTGGCATCCGATGCACGCACGCGCGAGCTCGGCATTCCCATATCGGTCAGGGAACGCAAAACCGACTGCGCATTACGCTTGGATTTGTTGGAATTCAGGGCAACCTGCGCCGGCGTACCGCGATTCGGGGTCACAGCAACCACGTCAAAGCTTGCCTGCGGGCGACGCTCGAGAACGCGGTTCACCGCGTTATAAAGCGCCTGCTCGTATTTCACGTTGGCACTGTCAAACCGAATGACCACCAGCGGGCGGTCACTGGTTGCGGCCATACGCTGGCTACCCGATGCCGGTGCTGCCTGTGACTGGAAAACACGCTTGGAAAGCGAATCCCCAAAGATTTCACCGTTCTTAACAGCAAGCGCCAGGGCATTCAGGTTCGCACGTTCGGTGCTGACATAGGATGTCTGACGCGACAGGCTTTCACTGATTTCATTAAGAAGACGGTCAATCAGCACCGTGGTGCGGTTGGTTTCGTCTTCAAGCAGGGCAAGCTGACGGTGATCTTCGTCCACCGCACCCGATACCTGATAGGCAGAACGAACGGATTCAAGCAGGAAGGTCGAAAGGGTGCTGTCCGCAGCAACCTTGTTCGCCAGCGAGTTCAGCGCGGCGATATCGTCATTCACGCGATCCAGTTCGGACTGGGCCGTGTTCCACTGCTGTACCAGAACCGGGTTGCCCGGCGTGGTACCAACCTGCAAACGGGCACTGATCGCAGCCACAGTACCATGATAGGCCTGCGAATGTGCGACAGTCTGTGCGCGAAGCTGTTGCAGTTCATTATTGTGTTGGTTCAGAGCACCCTTAAGACGGTTAAGCTCCTGCTGCATGTTCTCGACCTTGGAACCAACAAAGGTTCCGGTCTGAGACACACCGGTCAACGGCTGCGTGCTTGCCGCAACATCGTAACTGGTGGTGGCATTTGCACCAACCGGCTCGGATGCGACCATGTTTTCCTGGGTCGTATCTTCTTCGCCAGCAAGCGTCGGCCACAGGGCCTCAGAAGAAAAAGAACATCCCCCCAGCATAAGGGCGGTGCCGATTACGGCAAGGTAGGTTTTACGAACGGCCATTTCGATCTATTACCTAAGTAGAAATATGCGAATCTCCCTGGGCTTGCTTTTTTATGTGATGAAACAAGCCCCTGTTCCCCCGGGATTGAAAGCATCTTAGTCCACGACCACTTATGGAACAAGACGCATTTGCCCCTTTTTTGCCGAGTCTTGTCCATAAGTCCGACAAACCGGACAAAGCCGGGCAAAACAAGTGCGTAACAGTCCCGAAAACTGTGCCAGATGAAAAAATACCTTTTTTTGAAATTTACTGCTTGCAATGCCCTGCTCGTTTGCATAAGTTCCGCTCCGCCGACGGGGAGCACACCCAAGCAAACCGCCGGAAACTAAGGCAAAGCGCCCGTAGCTCAGCTGGATAGAGCATCTGACTACGAATCAGAAGGCCGGAGGTTCGAATCCTTCCGGGCGCGCCATTGAAAGGCTCGACGTCACCGCGTCGAGCCTTTACCATTTACGTAAGCTTTAAAAAGCGCCCGTAGCTCAGCTGGATAGAGCATCTGACTACGAATCAGAAGGCCGGAGGTTCGAATCCTTCCGGGCGCGCCAGTCAAAGGCCCGACGTTATCGCGTCGGGCCTTTGTTCTTTTCTGCTTTCCCTGCCAACCACACCTCAAGAATCCCGGTGCTGTGAACTGGGCCACAACACCCGCAATATCAAAGGCATAATTGCCATTCCTGCCGCCCCTGCCACTTGCGATCCAAATCCGTCAGGTCATATCCAGTGGACTGGAAAAGGAGAATTCGATGGATATTGGCAAACTTCTTGGCGGCGTTCTGGGTTCAGGTAGCAGCACAGGATCAGGTAGCAATGGCGATGTGCTCGGTAATATCGCCAGAAGTGCCGGACTTTCATCGCAAACCGCCTCCAAGGCCAAGGAAGGCATTGGCAATGCGATGGGGAATGGCGTTGGCGGCGGGCTGATTGGCGGTGCGATATCGGGTGGATTGATGTCCGCCCTGTTGGGTTCCAAGAAGGGCCGCAAGGTCGGCGGCAAGGTTTTGGCATATGGCGGAACCGCCTTGGTGGCCGGGCTTGCCTATAAGGCTTGGCGCGATTATCGCAACAACCAGCCGCCAACCGATCACAGCCAGGACCGGGACATCACACAGGTCCCCACTGACAGCGGCTTTGCCCCGGAACAGGAACGCGGCGCTGATAACAGTGATTTTCGCCTGTCTTTAATCCGCGCAATGATTGCGGCGGCCAAATCCGATGGTCACATTGATCAAAGTGAACATGCCCGGATTTCTGATCAGATCACCCGGTTTGACCTTGGTCCGGATGAAAAGGCCTTTTTGTTTGATGCCTTTTCCGCGCCGGCCAATCCGATTGAAATTGCGAAACTGGCAAAGACCGAAGAACAGTCCGCCGAAATTTATCTGGCATCATGTCTGGCGATTGATCCCGATGACCCGGCCGAGCAACACTATCTTGATCGTCTGAGTGACGGGTTGCGCATCTCTGATGATCTCAGAACCCATCTGGATTTTCAGGCCCGGAATGCGCGCAATGTCGACATCACTGCCAATTAAAGAACGTGTTTTCAATATATTGAAACCCGTCTGGCGACGATGGCACCAACTGTCATGATCAAAAGAAATGGGCAGCCTTGCCAACCGGTGATATCCTAGACCAAACAAAAGCCCCGCGGATTTTTGCCAGGAGTGCCAAGATGAAAGCCAACACCCGTATCACCATTTCATGCACCGACCGGGTCGGTCTTGTTTCCGATATTTCCGGGTTTCTTTTTGATATTGGCGCCAATCTTGGCCCGACATCCTTCGCCCTTGATGGCGACAGTGCGCGGTTTGAAACCAGTTGCGAGCTTCCCGAAGATTGCCCGCAATCGGAATGTGCTGCGGGCCTTAAGGAACTTGCACTGGAAAAGGCCGATATTCAGGTCGAAAGCATCGCCGCAGCACCGGAACTGACCACCGCACCGGGTGCAACCCATATGATTGAATGTTCCGGCATTGATCAGCCGGGCCTGATTGCCCGTCTTTCGGAAATTTTCATCGAATATAACGCCAATATCGTGCGCATGGCGGCATCGGCAACCGATGAAAAGGATGCGCGGATTTATACGACCCGCTTTGCCGTCGCCATTCCGGCCGAACGTGCGGCCAACTGCCTTGCGACACTTGCCAATACGGCGGGTTCGATGCGGTTGCTGTTCAAGTTTGACGAACTGTAAGCAACAAAAACAGGTGTAAGCTTACAGGACCACCCGGTTTCGACCGGCCTGTTTTGCTTCGTACAGTTTCTGGTCAGCACGTTTCAAAACACCCCACGGGTCGCTGGTATCGTCATCGCGTTCGGATATCCCGACCGAGATGGTGACCGACACGGCCTTGTTCTTTTCGGGCGGGGTGATCTTGTTATCGGCAATCCGCTTGCGCAATGCCTCAAGCGGTTCGCTGGCTTTTTCCGCACTGCGCCCGGCAAAGACAACGGTGAATTCTTCGCCGCCATACCGGAATGCCTTGCCGCCACCGCCAACACGGGCCAGTTCGCGGGCGACCTTTTTCAAAACAATGTCCCCAACATCATGACCATAGGTGTCGTTGAACTTTTTGAAGTGATCAACGTCCAGCATGGCAACCGCATATTGATTGCCAAGCTCCGCCATGGCATGGCCAAGCGCGCGCCGCCCCGGAAGGCCAGTCAAATCATCCACAAATGCCATCCGCCAGGCTTCCTGCGCCAACCCGGCAAGAACCACGCCGGTCGCGGCAAGATAGCCATACTGAATGATGCCGGTTCCCATCACGGTCGCAACATCAATGGCAATGATCGCCGCGGCAAAGCTGGTTTCAAGCGGCTTGTGGCGGATCAACAGCAACACGACCGCGACAAAGGACAGGATCATCGCCGGATGGGGCATCGCCCCCATGATCCCGTCACTGGCAAAGAAACGGGTATCAAGCAGATGATAAAGGGCGGACCCGACATCAGGCTGCCCCGCCAGCATCAGCATCACGAATATCTGCAATCCCAGTACCAGCATCCGGGCAATTCCGCGCGGGTTCAAAACCCCGCGTTCGGCAGTAAAGCCAAGGATAAGAAGGTTCACCGGGATCAGATAAAGCGTCGCGATGCGCAAAAAGGCCAATCCGTCCGGCGAAAAGCCCGCCCCGTTGCCAACCAGAAGCCAATAGCAAATCAGCAGCAACAGCATGACGAAAACCGCCCGCCCGCGGTTGAACCACCATCCGATTGCCCCGCCCAGCATCGCCAACAGGAACGGCCCGTAACGGACCAGCCCGGCAAGCTCGCCCGGCACCAGTCCCGGTGACACTGCCAGAACAAGGCAGGCCCCCATGATCAAAACTGGCGCCATACCGGCAGAAACAATGATGGAATAAGCGCGACGCATGGGTCGTAGTTACTACCTGCTGATGGGACGATCGGGGTCAAATGCTGCAAACCGACCCTGAATATCGGCGGTAATCTAACGGCACAGCCGTTAAGGGGCTATTGCTTTATCGGGCTTATCTCCAATTTTTCTTATTTAAGCCTGCAACTTTTCGCGCATCCGTCGAAAGCACAACAGGCGGCACGCTTTTTAAGCTTGCCAGCATTCGCATATGCACCATAAATTGAGGTCAGGCTTACCGCGACGCACAATGATCGCGGACCACATAACTGTCACGGCGGCCACGGTACGATCCCGAAAACGGGACGCAAAACACGCCAACAGCACTGACCGGCAAATCGTCGGCGATGCCTATTTGAAATGACAGGTTCTGGAGAGACGTTATCATGAGCTTCACCACACCGACCCCGGCCCCTGCGCGCCTGAACAGATCGGAACTTGCTGTGCCCGGCAGCCGGATCGAGCTGTTTGAAAAGGCTGCCAAATCCAAGGCCGATGCCATTTTCCTTGATCTGGAAGACGCGGTTGCGCCCAGCGACAAGGAACAGGCCCGCAAAAACATTATCCAGGCAATCAACGACATTGACTGGGGCGACAAGGTCCTGTCGGTCCGCATCAACGGCCTTGATACTCATTATATGTATCGTGATGTTGTCGATGTTCTCGAACAGGCCGGTGACCGGCTTGATCTGATCATGATCCCCAAGGTCGGCACGGCGGCCGATGTCTATGCGCTTGATATGCTGACGACCCAGATCGAAGCCGCCAAGGGCCGCAAGAAACGCATCGGTTTCGAACTGATTATTGAAACCGCCCTTGGTATGCAAAACATCCACGAAATTGCCGCCGCCTCCCCGCGCAATGAAAGCCTGCATTTTGGCGTGGCGGATTATGCGGCCTCTACCAAGGCGATGACGACCGGCATTGGCGGCCCGAACCCGCATTATGGTGTTCTGACCGATAAGGATGGCGATAATCCGCGTGACTATCACTGGGGTGATATGTGGCATTACGCCATTGCCCGCATGGTGGTGGCCGCACGCGCCAATGGTCTGCGCCCGATTGATGGTCCGTTTGGCGACTTTTCCGATCCCGACGGCTACCGCGCGCAAGGATCGCGCGCCATGGTCCTGGGCTGCGAAGGCAAATGGGCGATCCATCCAAGCCAGATCGGCCTTGCCAATGATGTTTATTCCCCGTCCGAGGCCGAAGTTACCAAGGCCAAACGTATTCTTGAAGCCATGGCAAAGGCACAGGCCGAAGGTGCCGGTGCCGTCGCCCTTGATGGACGCTTGATTGATATCGCATCGATCAAACAGGCCGAAGTCATGGTCAAACAGGCCGAGGCCATCGCCGCCCGCGACGCCGGTTAATTCCCGCCTGATCGAATGCAAAGGGGCGCAGATCATTGCGCCCCTTGTCTTTTAGACGATCACGACTGACTAGATCAGGCAATCCCGTCAAAGGTGATCTTGCCAATCGCCTTGCCGCTTTCCAAAAGCGCATGCGCCTTTTGCAGGTTTGCCGGGGTTAGCGGGCCGAAGCTTTCAGTGGCGGTATTGGCAATAACACCCTCGTCAACCAGTTGCGCCACCGTTGCCAGCAACTTGTGCTGTTCGATCATATCAGCCGTCTGGAACATCGAACGGGTGAACATGAACTCATAGGAGAAGCTGGCCGATTTGGCTTTCAGCAGATCGACATTGTGATTTTCCTTGGCCTCGGTGATCGTCACGATCCGGCCTTGCGGGGCAATCAGCTTTGCCATCACATCAAAATACTGATCGGTTTCAGATGTGCAGAAAATGTAATCGACATTGGCGACACCTTGGGCTGCAAGCTCCTCATCAAGCGGGTTACGATGGTTGATCACGCTATCCGCACCCAGCTTTTTGACCCATTCGATGGTTTCCGGGCGTGATGCCGTCGTGATGACCTTAAGCCCCGCAAGCTTTGCCAACTGAATGGCAATGGAACCCACGCCACCGGCACCGCCAATGATCAAAATGGTTTTCGATGCGTTGGCATCCACCGCCGCACGATCAATCAGCAAACGGTCAAACATCGCCTCCCACGCAGTAATCGTGGTCAATGGCAAGGCGGCGGCCGCCGCGAAATCAAGGGATTTGGGTTTCGGTGCAGCAATACGTTCATCCACCAGCTGCAACTCGGTGTTTGAGCCCGACCGGGTTACATCACCGGCATACCAGACCTCGTCACCCGGACGAAACAGGGTGACATCTTCGCCAACCGCCTCGACCACACCGGCGGCGTCCCAACCAAGAATCTTGAAGGCACCGTCATCCTGCTTGCCCTTGCGCACTTTGAAATCAACCGGGTTCACGGCAATGCCTTTTACCCGAACAAGAATATCGCGACCGGTCGCGACCGGGGCTTCGGTTTCGATTTGCTCAAACAGTCCCTCGGTTTCAACCGGGGCAGATTTGTAAACACCAATGGCTTTCATCTTGGGCATTCCTTCTGTTCAAAGGTTTGATTTGTGAATGCCCCAGAAGTAGAGCATAATCACAAATGTGATAAGTACGCACAATTTCTGCATATAGTGACATTTTGTATACTATTGCTGTTTTCTGCGGGATACCGCACCTTCGCCCCCATCGTCACACCAGTTTGGAGACATCAGATGAATGTTTGCCCGCCCAATCGCAGCCCCGGCTGCCCGGTCGAAGGGGCGCTTGATGTCATTGGCGGCAAGTGGAAAGGGGTTGTGATGTTCCATCTTTTGCATGGAACCAAGCGCTTCAACGAGTTGCGCCGCATGATGCCCGGCGTCACCCAGCGAATGTTGACCCGCCAATTGCGCGAACTGGAGGCAGATGGCCTTGTGCATCGTGAAGTGTATGCCGAAGTCCCGCCACGGGTGGAATATAGCCTGACGGCCAAGGGCGAAACGCTGCGCGATATTATCCTGGCCCTTAAGGCATGGGGTGAAACCCATGTGCCATATTACGCCCTTTCCAAACTCGGTGTTCCCGAAACAGAAACGGCTTAGGACACGGTAAGGTCGCGGGCCATTTTCCAGAACGTGGTGCGGTCATAGCCGTCATGAACACCTTCACCGGCAATTTCAAACCCGCGGGATCGGAAAAAGGCGATATTATCGACAAGCTCGACCCGGACATGCAGCCGGACCTTTTCCTTATCGCGTTTCCTTGCAAAATCGCATGCCGCCTCAACAAGGGATTTGCCAATCCCTGCCCCCTTGATCGCGGGGTCGACCGACAATTTATATAGATAGGCGTCCTTGCCGACATCTTCGATCCAGACCTGCCCGACCACCATGCCGTGATCATCTGTTGCCAGAAACAGGGTATCGCGGGCAAATCGCCACTGCAGTTCCGAAACTGTAACCGACTTTGCCGAACTTGGCGGATCGACAATGTCATCCTGAAAGGCAAACGCGGCCAACAGAATTTCAACAAGACGCTCAAACGGAACGTTTTCAGGTACTTGCGGGACTGTGATCTGGATACTGGACGTCATCGTAACCCATGTGCAAAATGTCACTGCTTATAGAGTGAACTTTACGCCATAATTCTTACGTAAACGGAAAATATGGATAGCTTATCGGTCAACTCTTGACGTAGCGGGTTGATCAACTATGTTCCGCCCCATTGTTTCCCAGTCGGATATGATGCCCTGATGCATAACTTCCTCGATTTTGAAAAACCGATCGCCGAACTTGAAGGCAAGATCGAAGAGCTCCGTCACCTGACGGGCAATGACGAAGTCAACATCGCAGACGAGGTTGCGCGCCTGCAGGACAAGCTGACCAAGTTGCTGCAAAGCACCTATGGCAAGCTGTCTCCGTGGCAGAAGACGCAGGTCGCCCGCCATCCGGATCGCCCGCACTTCACCGACTATATCGCCAACCTGTTTGACGGTTTCACCCCGCTTGCCGGCGACCGCCAGTTTGGCGAAGACGCGGCAATCATCGGTGGCCTCGCGCGTCTTCAGGGCCGTTCTGTAATGGTGATCGGTCATGAAAAGGGTCGCGATACCGAAACCCGCGTTAAGCACAATTTCGGTTCGGCACGTCCGGAAGGCTATCGCAAGGCAATCCGCCTGATGCGCATGGCTGAACGTTTCAACATTCCGGTTGTCACCCTTGTTGATACGGCTGGTGCCTTCCCGGGTGCCGACGCCGAAGCCCGCGGCCAGTCCGAAGCCATCGCCCGTTCGATCGAAGCCTGCCTTGATATCAAGGTTCCGTCGGTATCAGTCATTATCGGCGAAGGCGGTTCGGGTGGTGCGATTGCGCTTGCGGTTGCGAACACGGTTCTGATGCTTGAAAACTCGATCTACTCGGTGATTTCGCCAGAAGGTTGCGCATCGATTCTATGGCGTTCCGGCGACGAAGCCAAAACCGCGGCCGAGGCCCTTCGCCTCACCGCACAGGATCTTCATCAGCTTGGCGTGATCGATGACATCGTTCCCGAGCCGCTTGGTGGCGCACAGCGTAACGCCAAGGAAGCCTGCAAACGTGTTGGCGATGCCATCATCAAGGCACTCGAAGGCATGGATGATGTCGAAGGTGGCGTTCTCAAAGCACGCCGTCGTGACAAGTTCCTGGAAATGGGCCGCAAAGGCCTGAACTGATTTTCCATTCAGGGCGTGACACTTCCGTAACGTGATGTGTCGCGCCCTGTTGTTTTATCTCCGGCGCATTGTGACCGTCGGTGTCATCCGGCAAGCCCGCGCCCTTTTCCGACCCGGTCGGGAGGCATCATGGACATTCTTCGCCGGATCGTAGAATCCAGCCGTTTCAAAAATTTCATCACCGCCGTTATCGCGTTCAACGCGATATTGCTGGGTTTTGAAACCTCGCCCACAATCATGGCAAAGGCGGGAACCATCCTGCATGCCCTTGATCAGATTGCGGTTGCGATCTTTGTGGTCGAATTGCTGATGAAACTTGCCGTCTATCGGCTGTCCTTCTTCAAGCGGGCCTGGAACATCTTTGACTTCACAATTGTGGCAATCACCCTGCTTCCGGCCGGTCAGGGCATTTCGGTGCTGCGTGCGCTGCGAATCCTGCGTGCATTCCGTCTGATTTCAAGTGTCCCGTCCATGCGCAAGGTGGTCGAAGCCCTGATGCGGGCCATTCCGGGCATGGTTTCGGTTCTGACCTTGTTGTCGCTGGTGTTTTACGTCTCCGCCGTCATGGCCACCAAGCTGTTTGGCCAAGGTTTCCCGGACTGGTTTGGCACTATTGGCGCGTCGCTTTATTCCCTGTTCCAGATCATGACCCTTGAAAGCTGGTCAATGGGGATCGTCCGCCCGGTGATGGAGTCTTATCCGCTTGCCTGGTTGTTCTTTGTCCCGTTCATTCTGGTCACGACCTTTGCCGTCCTGAACCTTTTCATCGCAATCGTGGTTGATGCAATGTCGAGCCATGTCGATGTCGAGGAAAACAAAACCCGCGACGAGATCGAATATGACCATCAGGAAATCATGCAGGAACTCCGCGCCTTGCGTCAGGAAATGAGCAAACTTTCCGCCGCCCGGACACCGGAAAACGATCCGTCTGAATCCGAAAAAACCAGCGCCTGATTCCCAAAAAGACAGACGGTCAGAGACAACCTGAATGTAAAAATTCAAGTGATGCTCATAAAAGGGGGTGGTTAAACGCCCCGTACCTCGTCTAATCTTTCGACCAAATGTCGGGAGAATGGGGAATGAAGCTTACGTTTGCGGGGACAGGCTCGGCTTTTTGCATGGCCGCCGATAATTTTCAGAGCAACATGGTTCTGGAAACAACCCCGTCAGGTGATGAACAGTCGCAGCGTCTGTTGATTGACTGTGGTTCAGATGCGCGCCATTCGCTGCGCAATCTGGGCTATATGCCAAATGACTTTGATGCGGTTTATGTCAGCCATTTGCACTCGGACCATATTGGTGGTCTCGAATGGATGGCGCTTGCCAATTATTTCGTATTTGACGGCCATCGCACCAAGCTGTTTGCCGCCCACGAGTTGCTTGACCCACTTTGGGAACATTGCCTGCGCGGCGGTCTTGAAACCAGTGACCATGGCAACAGTCAGCTGTCATCTTATTTCGATGTGGTGCCACTGTTTGCCGAAAACGGTTTTGACTGGAAGGGACTGCATATGGATGTCGTCCCGGTTGCCCATATCGTGACCGATGAAAACACGATGTTTTCCTATGGTCTGTTCGGGCATGGAAAAAAGCAGTCCTTTTTCCTGACAACAGATGCGATTTTCAATCCTGACGCCCATATGCCCCTGTATCGTAAAGCAGATGTCATTTTTCAGGATTGTGAATTGGGTCCACGACATTCCGGCGTTCATGCCCATTATAACGAGCTGGTCACACTGCCTGACGAGATAAAGGCCAAGATGTGGCTTTATCATTATCAGGCATATGACAAACCCGATGCCGTGGCCGATGGATTTTGCGGATTTATTCAGCCTGGACAAAGTTTCGATCTTGGTTGATCGGCACACCTGCGCGTAATCTGCACCAGACCCAATAAAAACGAGCGACAGGAACGAAAAGTTCCAATGCAACAGACGGGACGTGCGAATGCCAAAATCGGTCTTTGCCTATATCTGGCGTCATAGTCGCCTTCAGCAAATCATCCTTACGATGGTGACGTTGCTGTCTTTTCCATTCCTGTATTATTCGCTCGACCTGCCCAAGCAGATTGTCAACGAAGCTATCGGCGGGGCCGGTGCGCCTTATGACATTCTGGGCGTGCCCCTTGATCAGATCGAATATCTGTTTGCCCTGTCGGGGATTTTCCTGTCGCTGGTTTTCGTCAATGGCGGGTTCAAATATTTCATCAACGTCTATCAGGGCGTCATGGCCGAGCGGATGTTGCGCCGCTTGCGTTATCAGCTGTTTGACCGCGTTCTGCGTTTTCCCCTGCCGCATTTCCGCAAAACCAGCCAGGGTGAAATCGTATCCATGATCACCGCCGAAGCCGAACCGCTGGGCGGCTTCTTTGGCGAGGCATTTTCATTACCGCTGTATCAGGGTGGCATTCTGATCACGATTTCGGCCTTTATCTTTATTCAGGATCCGTTGATGGGGATCGCGGCCGTCGCGTTCTATCCGTTGCAGGGTTACCTGATCCCGAAATTGCAGCGCCGGGTCAATATGCTGGGCAAGCAGCGCGTACAAAACGTGCGCCGCATGTCCGAACATATTGGCGAAACCGTTGGCGGCGCGACCGATATTCGCGCCAACGAAACCCAGGGCTTTGAACTGACGCATTTCACCCAGCGTCTGGGCCGGATTTTTGAAATCCGCAAGGAAATCTATTACCGCAAATTCTTTATCAAGTTTCTCAATAACTTCATCGCCCAGATCACGCCTTTCTTCTTCTATTCGATTGGTGGTTATCTGGTGATCATGGGTGATCTGAGCTTCGGGGCGCTGGTCGCAGCCCTTGCCGCCTATAAGGATATGTCGGCACCGTGGAAAGAACTTCTGGCCTATTATCAGCGCCTTGCCGATGCCAACATCAAATACGAACAGCTTCATGAACAGTTCGAACTGCCTGACCTTGGCCCGGAACATCAACTCAGCGCACCACTGTCGCCGGCACTTGCTGGCCCGCTTGATGTCAGCGCTCTGTCCTGGATCGATGATGACGGCACCCGTGTCGTCGAAAATGTGTCGTTTAACATGGCGCTTCCGGGCAACGCGCTTTTGACCGGCGCATCCGATAGCGGCAAGTCACAACTCGCCCGTTTGCTGGCACGTATTCTTGATCCGACAACTGGCCGCATTCAGTTCAATGACCTTGATGCAACCACCCTGCCCTCGGCGGTGATCGGTCAACGACTGGCCTATGTCGGGGCCGATGCGTATCTGTTTAATGGCTCGATTGCCGATAACCTGTTTTACGGTCTGAAGCACCGCCCGGTGATCATTGATCAAAAGGACGACAAGCAATCCGCGACCAAAACAGCGCAAGATAGCGAGATCAAACACCCGCTTCCCAAATTGTACGAGGCTGTCGAACTGTCAGACCCGGCTGAACTGCCCTGGAAACTGACACGCGAGATGTATGACGAGATCAAGATGTCGGGCAACATCCCGTATGATCCGTCGGCCGAGTGGATTGATTATGTCGGGCCGGGATACCAGTCGATTGACGAATTGCATCGTGAATTGCTGCGTCTTCTCGAAGTGGTTGGCCTTGATCGCGACATCTATCGCATCGGCCTGCTGCGCCGGATCAATGCCGAAGAACGCCCGGAGCTGGTGGAGGCGATCCTTGAAGTGCGCCCGCGCCTTAAGGAAATTCTGGCCGAACGGCAATTGTCCGATCTTGTCGAACCCTATGACATTGAAAAATACAACGACAACGCGCCGGTTGGCGTGAACCTGATGTTCGGTTCGGCATCGCGGACCGACTTTGAACGGTTCGAATTCCTGTCCCACCCCTTCATTCAAAACAGCCTTCGCGAAAACGGCCTCTATGACAAGATGGTCGGTATGGGGCGCGAAACACTTGATCTGATGATCGAACTGTTTACCGGTCTTCCCCCGGGACATGAATTCTTTGATCGATACAGCTTTGTCTCGGCTGATGAAATTGCGGATGTGAAAAACATCCTTAAGCGGACCGATGGTGTTGCCATCGACAAAATCCGCGACGAAGACCGTTTGCGGTTGCTTGACGTTGCCATGCAACTGACACCCGCACGTCACCGTTTGCGGGTCATTGATGATGATTTCCGCGATCTGGTCCTTAAGGCACGCCCGAAAATCCGCGCCAACCTGCCCGAAGAACTGGCAAAGCATATCGACTTCTTCGAAGCCGACGGCTATGCCCCCGCGGCACCGATCATTGATAACCTTCTGTTTGGTCGCTTTGCCTATGGCCGTGCCCATTCCGAAGAACGCGTTGGCGAAGTTCTGTTTGAAATTGCCCATGACGGACAACTTTATGAAGGTCTGGTCGCACTGGGTCTTGAAAGCCAGGTCGGGGTTGGCGGCAGTCGCATGTCCCAAACCCTGCGCCAGAAAATCGCCCTTGTCCGTGCCCTGATCAAAAACCCTGATCTTCTGGTCGTGGACGAAGGCCTGTCGGCACTTGATCGCGAAACCCGCGAAAGCGTCATCAATTACCTGACCGGCGAAGATGAAAATACCAGTCTGGTCTGGGTTGACGGTGACGATCAGGACAATGAAAAGTTCGACACATTCCTGCATATGTCGAATGGCAAACTCGTCAAACGCCGCAGCCACAGCGATGATGGCACCAGTGAAAGCACCGAGGCCGAAGAAGAAAGCCAGGCACTTGTCGATGGCAATATCGATCAGGAAGTCCGGCTGCTGCGCACCATTCCGCTATTTGCCGGTCTTGATCCGAGCGTCGTCAAGCTGCTGGCCTTTACCAGCCCGCGCCTGACCTTCAAACATGGCGAGGTCCTGGTCAAACAGGGTGATCCGGGCGATGCCGCCTTTATCGTGATTTCCGGTCGCGGTGAAATCTGGCTGACCACCGAAGAACTGCAAACCCTTAAACTGCGTGACGTTCATCCCAAGGAAGTCATTGGTGAAATCGCCCTTCTGGTCGATGCACCACGTTCGGCAACCATCCGTGCGGTCGAAGACATGACGGTTCTGAAACTTGATAAGACCGAATTCCTTGGCCTTGTCCGACAGGACCAGGCGGTTGCCGTGCAGTTGATCCGTGTTCTGGCTGAACGACTTGATCAAACCACCAAACAACTCAGCAGCCGCAACAACGATTGATCCTTATTGAACGCCCCACTGACTTGAACTGCACTGCCCTGATATGAATAAAATCGCGTCCATTCTGCTTGCTGCCATCCTGGCCATTGTCCTGCTTGGCGGGTTCATTGCCATCCTTGGCGGCAGTATTGTGGGCGCGATTTTGTTTCTGGTCGGCATTCCGTTTGCCTTTCCGATGTCGACCAGCATCGTGGTCCTGTTCTTTGCGGTTATCATTGTTCGGACCATTGCCGAAAAGCGCCGTCAGCAACGTGAAATGCAGAAATATCTGACACCGTCAAAGGACTGATTTCCTGCGATATTTTTATCAACGCAGAAAAAACATTCCGATTTTCCCCTTCCGGGCCGAAAAAAACGCATCAATTGGGATCGAGTTCGGAAACCTCCTCTGAGAAACTGCTGATAGCTTCCTTGCAGTTCAATCAACAGGCCAGCCCATAGCGCGGCCCGTTTTCAGGGAGGTCAAAATGACGGCACAATCAAAGGAACAGCGTTGCGTGTCGTTAAGCCAGCTTGCCGATCTGCGGCTGCTGCGCGAACACGCCTATATTGATGGTCGCTGGTGTTCCGCCGACAATCTTCAGGTCATCGAGGTAACCAACCCCTTTGACGGAAGTTTCATCGGAACTGTGCCGAACCTGGGCATCTTTGAAACCCGCAAGGCAATTGCCGCCGCACGGTCTGCCTTTCCGGCCTGGGCCGGATTGCTGCCCCACGAACGGGCAAATGCATTGCGCCGCTGGCATGATCTTCTGATTGAAAACAAGGAAGATCTGGCTTTGTTGATGACCCTTGAACAAGGCAAACCGATCAACGAAGCCCGCGGCGAGATCGACTATGCCGCAAGCTTTATCGAATTTTACGCCGAAGAAGCCAAACGGGTGAATGTTGAAAATGTCACCTCTCACCTTCCCGGACGGAACATGACCGTCAAGCGTGAACCGATTGGCGTGACAGCCGCCGTCACACCGTGGAACTTCCCCTGTGCGATGATCACGCGCAAGGCCGCGGCCGCACTGGCGGCGGGCTGCACCATGATTGTCCGTCCGGCAACCGAAACCCCGTTTTCGGCCACCGCCCTTGCCGAACTGGCCGAACGCGCAGGCATCCCGGCAGGTGTGTTTAACGTCATCACCGGCGATCCCAACCCCGTGGTCGGCGAGCTGTGCGGCAATCCGCTGGTGCGCGCATTGTCCTTTACCGGCTCGACCGAGGTTGGTCGTCTCCTGCTGTCGCAAGGGGCACAAACCATCAAGAAAATGTCGATGGAACTGGGGGGACATGCGCCGTTCATCGTCTTTGATGATGTCGATATTGACGAAGCCGTCGCCCATGCAATCAATGCGAAATTTGCCACCAGTGGGCAAGACTGCCTTGCGGCGAACCGCATCTTTGTTCAACGCGGCATTTATGATGCGTTTCTTGATAAATATGCCAAGGCAATCGCCGAATTGCGGGTTGGCAACGGTATCGACGAACATGTCGAAATCGGGCCGCTGATGCATGACCGTGCTGTGGCAAAATGCGACGAACATGTTGCCGATGCCCGGGCCAAAGGCGCACGCATTCTGACCGGTGGTAAAAAAATGGGCGGGCTGTTTTATGCACCAACCCTTCTTGCCGATGTCACCAGTGATATGCAAATCTATCGCGAAGAAACATTTGGCCCGGTTGCCCCGGTCATGGCGTTTGACCATGAAGATGATGTGATCGCAAAAGCCAATGACAGCGAATACGGGTTGGCCGCCTATCTGCTGACCAACGATTATGACCGTGCCGCCCGCGTTTCCAATGCCCTTGAATACGGCATGGTCGCGCTGAATTGCGTAAAGATCACTGGCGCACCGATCCCGTTTGGCGGCGTCAAACAATCCGGCCTTGGACGCGAAGGGTCGCGTCACGGTCTCGAAGAATTTACCGAACTCAAATATGTCTGTGCGGCTTACAAAGCGTAATGCGCGCATCCATGACAACCGCATTCACATGGGAGAAGCAAAATGAATGTGATTAAAAACACCACGGCCGACCTGCAGGAAATGGATCGGGCACATTTCATGCATCCATCCACCCATATGCGCCAGCACGCCGCCGGTGAAACCCCGAACCGCATCATCAATGGCGGCAAGGGCATCTATATTCACGACACCGAAGGCCGCGAAACCCTTGATGCCTTTGCCGGTCTGTATTGCGTCAATATCGGCTATGGCCGTACCGAAGTCGCCGATGCGATCTATGCCCAGGCCAAGGAACTTGCCTATTACCATACCTATGTCGGGCACAGTAACGAGCCGATCATTCGTCTGTCGGACCGCATTATCAAAAGCGCGCCCGAAGGCATGCAGCGCGTCTATTACGGCATGTCGGGTTCGGATGCGAACGAAACCAACATCAAGCTGATCTGGTACTACAACAACATCCGTGGCCTGCCACAGAAGAAAAAAATCATCTCGCGCTGGCGCGGCTATCATGGTTCCGGGATCATGACCGGCAGCCTGACCGGCCTTGCCGCATTCCACAATGCATTTGATCTTCCGCGCGCCCCTGTTCTGCACACCACCTGCCCGCACCATTACTGGAACGCAGAGGCCGGTGAATCAGAGGCCGAATTTGCCAAACGCTGTGCCGATGATCTTGAAAAAATGATCCTGCGCGAAGGTCCGGAAACCGTTGCAGCCTTCATTGGCGAACCGGTCATGGGCACAGGCGGCATCATCACCCCGCCAGAAGGCTACTGGGCTGCTATCCAGGCGGTTCTGAACAAATATGACGTTCTTCTGGTTGCCGACGAAGTTGTCACCGCCTTTGGTCGTACCGGGTCCTATTTCGGGTCCCAGCATTACGGCATGAAACCCGACCTGATCACGATTGCCAAGGGTGTGTCATCGGGCTACCTGCCGCTTTCGGGTGTGATCATTGGCGAACGCGTCTGGAAGGTGCTTGAACAGGGCTCGGATCAGATGGGCCCGATTGGCCATGGCTGGACCTATTCCGCGCATCCGGTTTGTGCCGCTGCTGCCAATGCCAACCTTGATATTGTTGATGGTGAAAACCTGACCGGTAATGCCGCCGAGACCGGTGGCTATTTCCAGCATCTGCTGCGCGCAACCTTCAAGGATCATCCGCTGGTGGGCGAAGCCCGGGGCGTTGGTCTGATGGCGGCACTGGAATTTGTTGCCGACAAGACCAAAAAAGAACGCTTTGACCCGAATGCAAAAATCGGCCCGCGTGTGTCGGCTGCCTGCCTTGAACGCGGCATGATTGCACGCGCAATGCCGCACGGTGATATCCTTGGCTTTGCGCCGCCGCTTTGCATCACCAAAGCGGAAATCGACAAGGTCATCGACATTGCCAAACAGGCCGTTGACGCGGTTGCCGATGAAGTTGCCGCAGGCAAATAACATCACCTGAACAACACATCCATCGCGTCAGACCTTCTTCCCGATGCGGTGTATCAACAGGGGCCGGGCCCATGACCGGCCCCTGTTTTCATAAATATCGACCGCTGGAAACTAGCAATCGGTGTCGTAGGTCGTGCCGGTTTTGGTCGAAGTGACCTCGCAGTTGGCCTTCACGCTGCCATGCTGGCGAACTTCGATTTCAAGTTCGTTGCCACCTGCTGAATCCGACCAGAATGACATCACCGTAAGGGTATAGCCGTTCACCCCCTTCACACCGGAAACGATCATCGGGTTTGCCGAATTGGTCAGGGCGTCGCGCACCGTGACATTCTTGCCATCGGTTGATGTCTGCTTCCATTCCGCCGAACTCAGCAAAACACCATTCGGGGAATAGACATCGGCATTTGCCGAAAATGACGGAACACCCAGAAAAACCCCGGCCAGAACAAAGGCCGACGCAACCATCCCGAACATCCCGTTACGAAGATTAAAACACGTCACAGTCTTTTCCTTTCACGTCAGTTAAACCCATGATTGCATAAGACCGCACCTGCAATCCACAAATGCCGATTTACGATGCAATCGGGCCCTTCTTGACGGGGCAGGATGGCGTGATGTGACTATTGCGGATTGGTCGCGACACCCGCACACAAGGTCAATCGATGAAACCCAGTGCCGTAACCGCATGATCAATGCGCTGGTGCATGTCGTAATCGTCAAGAACAGCATCCCCCAGACAGAAATAGGAGAGCTGCAAACTGCTGGTCAGCATGTTCAGAAAACACTCGGCCAGATGTCGGGACGGTATGGCCTTAAGGTGGTCTGGCAATTCAAGTGACGATATCAGGCGCGACGCTGCGCCATATGTGCGCTTGGGCCCGGCTTCCCAGAAAATTTCGCCCAGTTCGGGGTGGGTGGATGCGCGCGCTACCACATAACGGTGCAAGTCCATCACATTGCGGTTCAAAACCCCGCTGGCAAAGGCCTGACCGATTGCCATCATGGTGACACGGGCATTGTCCCGGTCTGCAATGATATCTTCAAGCGGATCACGCGCACGTTCGCAAAGCCAGGCCACCATCGCCCGTTCCAGCCCGACCTTGTCCCCGAAATAACGATAGATCGTCGCCTTTGACGTTCCCGAACGCTGCGCAATACGGTCAACCGCCGTACTGTCATCACGCATATCAAGCAATTCTTGTGCGGCCGCATCCAGAATGCGGTTGAAGCGTTCCTGCTGTTTCGGGGTCGTCGGCGCGCGCACTATATTTAGACCTTCTTTAATTCTAATAAATGCCTTCCCACATGCACAGCCGGGAGAACTGGGCAATCCGCCTTGGCGGGAAAACACGAAACCGGGCGGTTTCGAAATTTGATTTTCTCTTTTAGGACCAAGGTCGGGTTTCCCACAACTTATCATTTGCCAAAAATGAAACTAAACGGTACAGTTTCATTTTTACAGCACAAAACTAACATTGTTGGGGACCATCGTCATGAATAATCTGCCGCGTATTTGCTGGACCAGTGCCGCCTTCATTGCCCTTGGGGGAATGCTTTGGGGACTGCATATGGCCATCAGTGGCGATCACAGTAACCTTGCCGCACATGCCCACCTGAACCTTCTGGGATGGGTCAGCCTTGCACTTTATGGCACCTACTATCAGCTTGCGGGCATTACCCGCCTGACGCTTGCCAGATTACAAGTCCTGTTCGCCATTCCCGGTTCAGTCATCATGGGCATCGGAATTGCCATCGCCCATCAAACCGGGGCCGAGGAAATGGCAAAGATCGGCTCGCTTCTGGTGATCATTTCCGCACTTTTGTTTGCTGTCATTACCGTGATGCGGCCCTTGCGCATCAATAATGCGGGTTGATATCTCCCGCCTTTCCCGCACGACAAAACCCCCGCAAGATACCTTGCGGGGGTTTTGCAATTAAGCCCGGAACAGGAAGATCTTCCTTACATTCCTGTGCCGAATTCCTTGCGAAGCGAGTCGAGAACTTCCTTGGTGTCACCACCAACTTCTTCGACCAGGCTTGCGCCAATGCCTTTGGATGCGTCTTTGAATGCGGCACGCTGAGCATCATCAAGACGGATAACTTCGATACCCGGCTTGGCTTTCTTGATGCGATCAAGGGCGGCGTCATTGGCTTCTTTCTGGGCTTCATAGATGAAGTCATCCAGTTCGGCCTTAACATCTGCCAGCATGGCTTTGCGCTCGTCCGAAAGACCGGCATAGAAGTCGGCATTCGATACCACGGTGGTGGTGTATTGCTGCTGACCGGCATAGATCAGATAGTCGGTCACTTCATAGAATTTCGCGCTTTCGATGAAGAAGATCGGGTTGACCTGCGCGTCGATCACGCTGGTCTGAAGGCCCGAATAAACTTCGCCCCACGGCAGCGCAACCGGATCGGAACCAAACGATTTATAGGTCTCGATCAGGATCGGCGAGGTCATCACACGGAATTTGACACCATCGAAATCAGCCGGTTTCTTGACTTCTTTCTTGGTGGTCCAGACCATTTCACCTTCCGGATACATGGTATAAAGCTTAAGCCCCTTGGACTCGAAATCCTTGGAAAGACCGTCATAAATGGTCGGGCTGCTCGACAGGACTTTCTTGTTCACGTCATTGTCCTGCGACAACAGATACGGAACACCAAAGACCTGAATTTCCGGAACAAACGTACCAAGGTGACCCGGCGACGCGTTCGAGAACTGCACAGCACCGGCCGCGGTCAGTTCGGTAATGTCGTTTTCGGTACCAAGCTGGCCATAGGTGTAGATCGTAACCGTCACATCGCCATTGGTTTTCTCTTCGACAAGGCGCTTGAACTCCTTGGCATATAGATCCTGAACATCACCCGGGCTTTCCTCGTGGGCGAATTTCCATTCCTCGGCATGGACAGCGGTCCCGGCTACTGCGAACAAGGCGGCAGCAGACAGGGTTGCTTTGAAGAGTTTGTTCAAACTCATATCGAAGTCTCCCTTATTGTTACGCGCAACGACCGAGTGGAAACCCGGAATCAGGGGCGTTTGATTGGCACATCAATGTCATGAACGCGCAAAGTGTTGAAATGTTCCTGCATCAGGTCAATGCTAGTTTTGTTTCATGACAAAATAACATTGACGTCTACACATTAACCCGCAGCTCATGTTAGGGTTCGCCAAACAACAAGGGTGGAAAACGAACCATGTGGTTGCCAGACATCAATATCAGCGGCGAAACAGGCCCCAAATACAAGGCACTGGTCGAAGCGATCATTACCGATATCGAATCGGGTCGGTTGCGACATGACGTCCGAATGCCAACTCATCGTGAACTGGCCTATCGTCTTAAAGTCAGTGTCCAGACTGTCAGCGCCGCCTATAAGGAAGTCGAAAGACAGGGATATTTAAGGTCCGAACGCCGTCGCGGCACCTTTGTGCAGGCCCGCCTGACCGACCGGGCATCGACCTTCATCCTTGATAGTCGCCAGCCTGATCTGATTGACCTTTCCATCGTGCGTGCGGCCTATACCGATTTCCATAATGATCTGTCACGCCAGATCCATACGCGCTTGGCCGAAGAACCCCACCATGGCTGGATGGAAAGCTGCCGCCCGGTTGCAGGCTTTGAATATCATCGCGAAATTGGCCGCACCTGGCTTGCCGGTTACGGGGTAGATGTGGCCATTCCCAACCTTCTGGTCACCAATGGCGCCGCACAGGGCGTTTTCACAGCCCTTGCCACCGTGGTTCAACCCGATGACGTTGTTCTGACCGAAAGTCTGACCGATCATGGCGTCATTGGAACTGCCAGTATCCTGCGCTTCAAGCTGGGTGCCCTTCCCACCGATGACGAGGGCATCCTGCCCGATGCCTTTGAACGCGAATGCCGCCAACGACAGGTCCGCGCCCTTGTCATCACGCCGGTTTACACCAACCCGACCAACTGTCTGATGGGGCTGGAACGGCGTAAAAAGATTGCCGAAATCGCCGAACATTACGGCGTTTATGTCATTGAAGATGATGTTTATCGCCCGCTTCTCGAACAGAATTTGCCACCCGTGACAAGCTTCCTGCCCAAGCTTGGCTTCCATGTTTCCAGCCTGACCAAGATCGTCATGCCGGGTCTGCGCACGGGCTTTTTGACCGTCCCGCAGCACCTGTCGATTCGCGCCAGCAGCGTCTTGCGGGTCACCGGATGGATGGGGACTCCGTTAATGGCAGAGATCGGCGCACGCTGGATTGCCGACGGAACGGTCGAACAGGCCGTCACCGTTCAACGTGCTCTGATGCGCGAACGACAGGCCCTTGTTGCCGAGGTTCTTGGCAGTGCGGTTGTTCGCCATCACCCGACATCGCTAAGTGCCTGGGTCCGCATTCCCGCCCATTGGCAAGAAGAATGGTTTGCCTCGGAACTGCGGAAAAACGGCATCGCAGTGACGATTTCCGATCCCTTTATGACCGTCAAGGTGCCGCGCCCCAATGCCATTCGCATCTGTCTTGGCGGCGCGCCCGACACCCCGACATTGCATCACGGATTGATGCAAATCCGCCATACCATGGAACAGATGCCCGGTGTTCATGCCTTCGACGTTATGTATTGATTTTTGTGTCATGACAAAAATCTGATTGAACCGTCACAAACCGTTTTTATTCTGACCAAACCGGCGCGAAGCGAACGACAATACGTGTGGGAGGGAACCATTCACCGCACATCACGTTCTGCAACAATGTCTCGCACGCGCATCAAGGAGGTCGTATGTCAGGTTCAAACGGGGAAACCCCCGCCCCTCGTGGTGGGGTGTTGGGCATTTTGAAACGTCTCGATGACGGGTTGTCCGTGATCGAGCGACAGCTTCTGGGATGGAGCATCGTGATCATGGCGGTCAACACCGTCGCCAACGTGATCATGCGCCTTGTGTTCAGTTCGAGCATCTTCTTTTCCGAAGAACTCAATCAGTTTTTGATTATTCTTGTGACTTTCGTCGGCATCAGCGAGGCCGCCCGCATGGGGCGCCATATCCGCATGTCGGCCTTTACCGATATGCTTGGCCCGACGGCCAGTAAAATCATGATGATCATTATCACCACCGGCACCGCCTGCCTGTTGTTCCTGCTGGCCTGGTATTCGGTTGATTACGTGATGTCGCTGATCAAATCGAACCGCCTGACCCCGGCCCTGCGCATTCCCTATTACTTCACCGTCCTCTGGGTCCCGTTTGGTCTGACCGTTACGGGCATTCAGTTCCTGTTCGCTGCTGCGACGAACATCTTCAAACCCGGTACGCATTTGTCCTATCGGGTCGAAGACACGTTCGAAGCCGAAGATCATCACCTGTAAGGAGGACGGAAAAATGGATTTAGGAACCTCGATCCTTCTGGTGATGCTGGTCCTTCTGGTCCTTGGCTTCCCCATGATGGTGCCACTGGCAACCGCCAGTGTTGTGGCATTCACCTTTTACATGCCGATCCCCGAACGCATCCTGATTCAGCAAATGGTCACCGGCATTTCCCCGGTCGCGCTGATTGCGGTGCCGATGTTTATCTTTGCCGCCGATATCGTCACCAAGGGCCATACAGCCAACCGGCTGATTGACCTTGCCATGACCTTTGTCGGTCATGTCCGTGGCGGACTGGCCGTTACCACCGCCCTTGGCTGCACCTTGTTTGGTGCGGTTTCGGGCTCGACGCAGGCAACCGTGGTTGCCATGGGTGGCCCGCTGCGTCCCAAGATGCTGAAAGCCGGTTACGAAGACAAATTTGCCATCGCGCTGATCATCAATGCCAGTGACATCGCCTTTTTGATCCCGCCATCAATTGGCATGATTGTCTTTGGCGTTGTCGGCAAGGTTTCGATTGGCGAGCTGTTCCTGGCGGGCATTGGTCCGGGCATTCTGATCCTGATCATGTTCTCGCTTTACTGCATGTATTACGCAAAAAAACACAATATCCCGACCATTCCGCGCATGAGCTGGGCGGAACGCGGACGGGCCGTGGTCAATGCCGGTCCGGCAATCATGTTCCCGGTTCTGATTGTGGGCGGTATCTATCTTGGCTGGGTCAGCCCGACCGAGGTCGCAGCCGTCGCCGTGGTTTACGCGATCATTCTCGAAGTTCTGATCTTCAAGTCGGTCAAATGGTCTGAACTGCTTGATATTGCGCGGTCTACCGGCCTGATTACAGCCGTTGTGTTCATTCTGGTTGGCGCGGGCACGACATTCTCGTTCGTGATTTCCTTTGCCCAGATTCCGCAACATGTGATCGGCGCCCTCGGCCTTGAAGGTGCTGACCCCTATGTCATTCTGGCTGCGATCTGCATCGCCTTCTTTGTCGGCTGCATGTTCGTTGACCCGATTGTCGTCATTCTGGTTCTGACTCCGATCTTCATGCCGCTGGTCAATCAGGCCGGTCTTGATCCGGTACTGGTCGGCACATTGGTCACCTTGCAGGTCGCCATCGGGTCGGCAACACCGCCCTTCGGGTGCGATATCTTTACAGCGATTGCGATCTTCAGGCGTCCCTATGCCGAGGTCATTCGCGGAACGCCACCGTTCATTTTCATGCTGCTGCTTGCCGCTGTGATTCTGATTTTCATTCCGCAAATCGCATTGTTCCTGCCTGAACTTGCTTTCCACTGATCACAAGCAAGTCGGCAGGACCGGGCCCGCCCGGAAACATGTTCGATAACATATGAAACCCCGGGGCGGTCCCGAACAACAATACCCGACCGCCCCATTCCTGGAGTTCAGGATGATGTCCGTATCCCCAGCGGTCACGCCAGAGCCGGTAGACCTGCCCTATTTTCCTGATCCGGTTGGACCGGCGGGCAAGATCGGGCTGATCACACTGGCGACTGACTTCAATAGCGAGGATGACCTGCGCGGCATTCTTCCGGCTGACGTGCGGCTGTTCACCACGCGCATTGAAAATGCCAATCCGATCACGGTTGAAAACCTGCGTGCCATGGCCGCGGACCTTCCGCGTGCGGCCAAAACCCTGATGCCGGGATTTGGTGTGGATGTGGTGATTTTCGGCTGCACATCGGGCACCGCTGTCACCGGATCGGACAAGATTGCAGACCTGATCAATCAGGGCATGCCCGGCGTGCGCGTCACCAACCCGCTGCTGGCAAGCGAACTTGCCCTTCGTGCGGTCGGGGCCCGGAAAATTGCCATCGTCACCCCCTATCTTGCCGAAGTAACCCGATCGGTTGCCGACGGGTTTATCGCCAAGGGCTTTGACGCCACACGCTTGATGGGGTTCGGCCTTGATAGCGATCTTGACATGACAGCCCTGCCGCCAAGCGCGCTGCTTGAAGCCGCCCTGAAGGTCGATACACCCGATGCCGATGCCGTGTTCATTTCCTGTACCGCCATCCGGTCTGCCGAAATTGCCGCCGAGGCAGAAAAAAAGTTGGGCAAACCTGTAATCACCAGCAATCAGGCCCTGATCTGGCATGCATTACATCTGCTTGGCTATGACAAACCGGTCAAGGGGTTCGGAACCCTGTTTGACCACGCCCCACAACCCAAAGAATAAGTCGAGGTCGCCATGAAAGACCCCATCACATTTGCTGATGTTCTTTCTGCCCGCAAGACCATTGCGGGTCATGTGATCCATACGCCATTGCGTCCTTCCACCGCCCTGTCCGAGCGGGTCGGAAGCCCCGTCTGGCTGAAATGCGAACACCAGCAATATACCGGAAGCTTCAAGCTGCGCGGTGCGGCCAATGCGGTTTTACGTCTAGACGATGCGCAAAAAGCCAAAGGCGTGGTTGGCGTATCGACCGGAAATTATGGCCGTGCCCTTGCCTATGCCGCACGCAATGCCGGGGTCCGGTCCGTAATCTGCATGTCCGAACTTGTGCCAAAAAACAAAGTCGACGGCATTCGCGCCCAAGGGGCCGAGGTCCGCATCACCGGACAATCCCAGGACGAAGCCCAGCTTGAAGTCGACCGTCTGGTCAAGGAAGAGGGCATGACCATGCTGCCGCCCTTTGACCATGCCGACATCATTGCCGGTCAGGGAACCTCGGCCCTTGAAGTCATCGAAGCCCTTCCCGATGTCGATACCCTTTTGGTGCCCTTGTCTGGCGGCGGTCTGTTGGCGGGCGTCGCACTTGTCGCAAAATCGGTCAATCCTTCTATCCGGGTGGTCGGCATTTCGATGGAACGCGGTTGCGCCATGATCACAAGCCTTCAGGAAGGCAAGCCAACCGCAGTCCGGGAATTGCCGACACTGGCTGATAGCCTCGGCGGCGGTATTGGCGAAAACAACCAGTACACCTTTGATATGTGCGGCGATCTCACCGATGACTTTGTGCTGGTGAACGAAGCCCAGATCGCAGACGGCATTCGGGCGGCCTACCACGATGATCAACAGGTGATCGAGGGATCGGGTGCCGTTGGCATCGCCGCCCTGCGTGCAGGTCTGGTCGACAATCCCGGACGGACGGTTGTTCTGACCACGGGCTGCAACATCGACATGAATTTGCATAAACGCGTTATTGGCGGCGAAGACGTCGACCTGATGGCGGAGTAACCGATATGCCCAAAATCAGAATTCTGACCGAAAGCGACCTTCGCAACGTCATCGATCTTGATAGGGATGCCATCACCTGCATCGAGGACGCCTTTCACGCGCTGGCCACCAAAGACGTGCGAATGCCGCCGATCCTGCGCCTTGATATCGACGACCATAATGGCGAGGTCGATGTCAAAACTGCCTATGTGCCGGGGCTTGATGGCTTTGCCATCAAAATAAGTCCGGGCTTCTTTGACAATCCCAAACTAGGTCTGCCATCGGTTAACGGCATGATGAACCTGTTTTCATCCCGAACCGGGATGCTCGAGGCTGTCCTTCTTGATAACGGTTATCTGACCGATGTGCGGACGGCAGCAGCAGGCGGCGTTGCGGCAAAACACCTTGCCCGAAACGATGCCAGACACGCCGCCATCTTCGGGGCGGGTGTTCAGGCCCGTTTGCAGCTTAAGGCGCTGACACTGGTGCGTGACATAACATCTGCCACCATCTGGGCGCGCGACATCGCCAAGGCCCAAGCCTGTGCCAAGCTGGCATCGTCCGAGCTGGGAATTCCGGTGACCGCCACAAGCGACGGCAAGGATGCCGCATCCGGTGCCGACATCATCGTCACCACCACCCCGGCCCGGCAGCCGGTCCTGATGGCCGACTGGGTTGCACCGGGCACCCATGTCACCGCCATGGGATCGGATGCCGAACACAAAAACGAAATCGACCCTGCCCTGATTTGCAAAGCAGGCCTTTATGTCTGCGACAGTCAGGCGCAAACCCGCATCCTTGGTGAACTTCACCATGCCATTGATGCCGGAATTGTCGACACAAACGACACATTCCCCGAACTTGGACAGGTCATTGCCAAATCGGCACCCGGCAGAACATCTGCCGCGCAAATTACGGTCTGTGACCTGACCGGAACCGGTGTCCAGGACACTGCAATCGCCACCCTCGCCCGTCAACGCTGCGATGCAGCCGGTGCCGGTGTAGAGATCACGTCGTAACAACAAAAGGAACATGGGTCAGGAAGCTGAAACCCCGCCTTTATCTGGAGGCCTGCGATGAGCCAGGTTGAATTGAATTTCACGCGCGAGGAATATGCCGAGCGTCTGGAGAAAACCAAAAACGCCATGGTGGAAAAGGGGCTCGATCTTCTGATCGTGACCGATCCGTCAAACATGGCCTGGCTGACCGGCTATGACGGCTGGTCCTTTTATGTCCATCAATGTGTGCTTGTTCCCATCGAAGATGATCCGATCTGGTTCGGTCGATCCCAGGATGCAAACGGGGCAAAGCGCACGGTCTATATGACCCATGATCGCATCATTCCCTATGCGGATTATTATGTTCAATCCACCACCCATCACCCGATGGATTACCTTGCCGAGGTAATTGAACATCGCGCGTGGGGAACCCGCAGAATTGGCGTAGAAATGGATAACTACTATTTCTCGGCCAAGGCTTTCCTTCAACTCCAGACGCATTTGCCCAATGCCCGGTTCAGTGACGCCACCGCACTGGTAAACTGGCAGCGTGCCGTAAAATCCGAGACCGAGATTTTCTATATGCGTCAGGCCGCCCGAATTGTCGAAAACATGCATGAACGCATTTTCGAAGTCGTTGAACCGGGTATGCGCAAAAACGAACTGGTTGCGGAAATCTTCCGCACCGGCATTGCCGGGATCGACGGCATTGGCGGCGACTATCCGGCAATTGTGCCGCTTCTGCCATCTGGCGCGGATGCAGGCGCCCCGCATCTGACCTGGGATGAAAAACCCATTCCGGGCAATGCCGGCACGTTCTTTGAAATTGCGGGCTGCTACAAACGCTATCACGCGCCGCTGTCGCGCACGATTTTTCTCGGCGATCCCGATCAGCGTTTCCTTGATGCGGAAAGCGCCCTGATCGAAGGCCTTCAGGCCGGCCTTGAAGCCGCCAAACCGGGCAATGTCTGC
The DNA here is from genome assembly GCF_003326675.1 of Thalassospira profundimaris. Lineage (GTDB taxonomy): Bacteria > Pseudomonadota > Alphaproteobacteria > Rhodospirillales > Thalassospiraceae > Thalassospira > Thalassospira aquimaris. The sequence goes on along the minus strand of NZ_JPWF01000009.1, from coordinate 157,784 downwards.
GAAGATATCGCACTTGCCTTCTTCGGGGTGCTTCAGAAATTCGGCATCGAAAAAGACAGTCGCTGCGGCTATCCGATCGGTCTTTCCTATCCGCCGGACTGGGGCGAACGCACCATGAGCCTGCGCCCCGGCGACCGCACGGTTCTTGAACCGGGCATGACATTCCACTTCATGCCCGGCCTCTGGTTTGATGACTGGGGCATCGAGATCACCGAAAGCATGATGATCACGGAAACCGGCAGCAAGACCCTGACCAGCTATCCGCGACAGTTGTTTGTAAAGAACTAAGCCCAAAGCCGCACCGGGCCTGTATCAATAAGGATGCCGGCCCGGTGCCCGATACCACAGCCCGCCGACGACGGTCGCGTATGCGGGCTTTTGCAAGGATACGGCCATGACAAAACCATCCCCCATCAGCCCGACCATCCCGCTTGACCAGGACGGCGTGCATCACGGTTTTCTGAAACTGCCCTATTCCCGCGATGATTCCGCGTGGGGGGCTGTGATGATCCCGATTACCGTTATCCAGAACGGCACCGGCCCCACCGCCCTTTTGACCGGCGGCAATCATGGTGACGAATACGAAGGGCTGGTTTCCCTGTTCAAACTGGCAGGGTCGCTTAAGGCATCCGACGTGACCGGTCGCGTGATCATTCTGCCCGCCATGAATTATCCGGCGTTTCGCAATGCATCGCGCACATCCCCGATTGACGCCGGAAATATGAACCGGTCCTATCCGGGCAAGCCCGATGGCACCGTGACCCAGAAAATCGCCGATTATGTTTTCCGCTATCTGGTGCCGATGGCCGATATCGTTCTTGATATTCATTCCGGCGGCAAGACGCTTGATTTCATCCCGTTCGCAGCCGCGCATGTCCTGCCCGACAAGGAACAGGAAGCCCGCTGTGTTGCCGCGATGCAGGCCTTTGGCGCGCCTTATGCCATGATGATGCTTGAACTTGATGCGGTTGGCATGTTTGACACCGTGGTCGAGGAAGCTGGCAAAACCTTTGTCACCACCGAACTTGGCGGCGGGGGTTCCACCACCGCAGAACGGGTTGCAATTGCTGATCGCGGGGTACGTAACGTTCTGATCCATGCGGGCATTCTGACGGGCGTTATCGAACCGGCCCCGGATGGCACCACCATGCTTGATATGCCCGATGATCGTTGCTTTGTCGCATCCGAGGCCACCGGCCTGTTTGAACCCTGTGTCGATCTTGGGGCCGTGGTCAAACAGGGTGATCTGATTGCGCGCATCTATGATGTTGAACGTACCGGCACGGCCCCGCGCGAATATCATGCCTCGCGGGACGGGATCGTTTCATGCCGTCACTTCCCCGGACTGATCAAGACAGGCGACTGTCTGGCCGTGATTGCCGAGGTACTCTGATCATGATCAGGCTTGATGAGCTGGATCTGAAAATCCTGAAAACCCTGCAACGCGAAGGGCGCATCACCAAGGTCAAACTGGCCGAGGCGGTAAACCTTTCACCAAGCCCGTGCTGGGAACGCCTGAAACGCCTCGAAGATCTTGGCGTTATTTCGGGATATCACGCCCATCTCAATCTTGAAAAGCTGGTCAAACCGACCTTGGTGATGACCGAAGTTACCCTGCGTCATCATCAGCACGCCGATTTCGAAACCTTTGAAAAGGCCGTGCACGACATCCCTGAAATCATCGAATGCTATGCGTTGGGTGGCGGGGTTGATTACATGCTCAAGGTTCTCTGTCATGACGTTGATGCCTATCAACGCCTGATCGACCGGTTGCTGGTGTCTGATATCGGCATTGATCGCTACTTCACCTATATCGTCACCAAAAAGGTCAAAATGACCGCCATCATTCCGGTCGAAAATCTCGTTGCTCCGCCGGAACGCAAATGATGTTTCCCGCAGGGTGATCAGGGACGTTTGAAACGTCTTAACACTCGCCTGTTATGATCCGGGCGGGCAATCGGTTGCAAGATTGTCCGCCCAGTTCCTTTTTTGGCGGGGATATCGTGATGAAAGACCTGATCGACAGTTGGCAACTCTGTGCCGGGCTTGCCGCCTGCTTTGCCGCCCTGACCGCGATCTTTGCCAAGGTCGGAGTGGCCAATATCAATTCCGATTTCGCGACCTTTATCCGCACCATCATTATCCTGATCATGGTCTGGGTCATCATGCTGACCAAAGGGGCGTGGGAAAATCCGGCAACCATTCCGGCAAAGACCTGGTATTTCCTGATCCTGTCAGGACTGGCAACCGGCGCATCCTGGCTATGTTATTTCCGCGCCCTTAAAATTGGCGAGGCCGCCAAAGTTGCGCCGATTGATAAACTCAGCGTCGTTCTTGTTGCCGTCTTCGGCACGCTTTTCCTTGGCGAAAAGCTGACCATGATCAGTTGGGTCGGCGTTGCCATGATCGGCAGTGGTGCCGCCCTGATTGCCTGGAAAGGCTGACAAGCCACATACAAAAAAGAGGCAGGAACGCATTCCTGCCTCGTCAGTCTGCTTGCATCTTTCGGGTTTCCCCGACAGATCAGTGCTTGTCTTCCTTGTGCCCCATCGCCACGTGCCAGATATCCCAGCCGGCCAAGGCAACACAAATCGCGACCATAATTCCCAAATCCCAGCGCGGCACATAGGCAACCAGAATGCCGACAAACCCGGCAAGAATGACAAACGCCAACAGCGCCATCACGCGGTTCATAAGAGTATTTTCCATCACGCGTCCCCCTGATCATTGAGGAATGTTTTCAACCAGTTTGCCGTGCGCATCAAACGCGCATCGTCACCAACCCGCCCGACAAGCTGAACCCCCATCGGCATGCCGTTTTGCGACCACAAAAGCGGTATGGTCACAGCAGGCGTCCCGCAAAAAGTCCAAAGCCCGTTAAAGATCGGGTTTCCGGTTGTCTTAAGATTATCCGGTGCCGGTCCGGTTGCGGCCGGTGTGATGATGGCATCACACCGCTTGAACACTTCTTCCAGTCCGGCATTCAGAACCTTGCGCCAGTCAAGGGCGGCAAGATAATCACGGGCCTTGATGTCGTTGCCTTTATCAATTGCCTCAAGAATTTCTGGCGACAACTGATCGCGACCGCGTTTTTCATAGCCATAATAGTCTTTGGCCATTTCGGCGAAATTGATCTGCGCCCGCAGGGCATTGGCATCATCAAAGGCCTTGGGCAATGGCGTTTCAAAGCACTGATCACCGAGCATCCCCGTAATTTCACCAAAGGCCATCACGGTTTCCTCGTCGGCCACCTCGTCAAACTCCGGCGGCCGAACAAAGGCAAACATCGGCGAAACCAAAGGACTGCTTTGCGCAATTTCCAGAAGCCTCGGTGTCGGAGACGGCGTTGTTGCAAGATCTTTGGCATCATAACCAAACAGGCTTTCTGCAACCATCGCCGCCCCATTGATCGAATTGGCAAAGACGCCAATTGTATCAAGGGTCGGACTTTGGCTAAGCACCCCGGTTCGGGCAATTGCGCCAAATGTCGGTTTAAAACCGACCACGCCGCAAAATGATGCCGGACGGATTACCGATCCGCCAGTTTGCGTCCCAACCGCCAACGGCACCATCGCCGCGGCCACCGCCGCCGCCGATCCGGCGGATGAACCGCCGGGCGTATGATCCGGGTTATGCGGGTTGCGGGTTTTTGACGGATGCATAAAGGCAAGTTCGGTCGAAACCGTTTTGCCCATAATGATCGCCCCGGCAGCCTTGAGACGCGACACCAAAACCGCATCGTCTTCGGGCACCCGTCCGTCATCAAGGACAGTACCATTTGACGTTGGGATTTTTGCCGTATCAATGACGTCTTTCAACCCAACCGGAAGACCATGCAACGGCCCGATAGGTGCCCCGGACTGACGACGCATATCAAGGGCACGCGCCTGTGCCAGCGCATGATCCCCGTCAAGCCAGGCCCAAGCCTGAACCTGGGGTTCGACCTCGGCAATCCGGGCCAGACATGCTTCGACATATTCGACTGCACGGACCGCCCCGCTGGCAAGACGGTCCCGCAATTCCACAACATCAAGCGTCAGTAACGGATTAATGTTACTCATCAAATCATCCCCTTACCGTGCACCATAGAACAGATCAGGCAGATGGAACACGATTTGCGGGAACGCATACATCAACACCATGCTGACAATAACCATGAACAGGAACGGCATGATCCCTTTAAAGATATCGGTCAGCAGCAACCCGCTTGGCGCCACACCTTTCAGGTAATAGGCCGACATGGCCATTGGCGGTGTCAGGAACGATGTCTGCAGGTTCAGGGCAACAAGAATACCAAAGAACAGCGGATCAATATCAAACAGCGGCAACAGCGGCAGGAAGATCGGCACGAAGATGATGATGATCTCTGACCATTCCAGCGGCCAGCCCAGCAGGAAGATGATCAGTTGGGCCAGCAACAGGAACTGAAGCGGTGTCAGATCAAGCCCGCCGACAAACTCGGCAATGACATGTTCCCCGCCAAGATAGGAGAATACCGACGAGAAAGTATAAGAACCGACAAACAGCCAGCACACCATAGCCGATGTCCGCACCGTCAGATAAACCGACTCACGCAGGCGATCAAATGTCAGCGCACGGTATGCAGCGGCAAGGATCATGCCGCCAAGTGCGCCGATGGATGCGGCTTCGGTCGGGGTCGCAAGACCAAACAGGATCGAGCCCAGAACCGCCAGAATAAGAAACGCCAGCGGGAAGAACGATGTTGCCAGCATCCACAAAACCTGTGGCAACGGAACTTCGGGGATTTCATCGCTGGTCGGACGCGGTGCGGCTTTGGGCTGCAACATTGCACGACCCATCACATACAGCAGATACAAACCAACAAGGGTAAGACCCGGCAACAACGCACCGGCATAAAGGCGGACAATCGAAACACCCGATGCCGCAGCATAAACGATCAGCATGATCGAAGGCGGGATCAGAATGCCAAGCGTCCCACCGGCACAGATAATGCCCGCAGCAAAGCTTTTGTCATAGCGCGCCTTAAGCATGGCAGGCAGCGCCAGCATCCCCATCAGGGTCACAACCGCACCGACGATCCCGGTTGCCGTTGCAAACAATGCACAGGTAACAAGTGCGGCAACACCAAGCGAACCAGGAATATTACGTGCGGCAATATTAAGGGTCGAGAACAACCGGTTGACGATATTGGCGCGTTCAACGATGTAGCCCATGAACAGGAACAGCGGTACCGCGGTCAGCACCTCGTTGGACATCACCGTGTATGTCTGGTTGATAAATAAATCGAATATTCGGTTGTTAAACGCCCCTTCAACCCACGTTATCGCGGATGTAAGGGTGTCACTGTCTTCGGCCAGCCGGTTAAAGGCCCGCCACATACGACCGGCATCAAAATAGGCGTAGTACCCGAACCCGATACCGAGTGCCATCAGGGTAAAGGCAACCGGGAAGCCCAGAAATACCAGGATAATAAAGATGCCCAACATCATAAGGGCGACATGTGCGTCAATCACTTTGGAAGCTCCGTTCGGGGGCGTATCGTGCGCGTGGAGGACAAAGACTGATCATCAGTCTTCTTGGGCCACGCGCTGTTTGATCAGCAGTTCTTCGGTTTCTTCAACGTCATCATCTGCATTGCGCCAGTACCCTTCACGGATACAAAGAATGCAGCGCATCACCTGTGCGATGCCCTGGATGAAAAGAAGAATACCGGCTGCGACCATCACCGCCTTGAATTGGAAAATCGGAACACCCGCCGGGCTGTTCACACTTACTTCGCCGTACCCCCACGACCGGATGGCATATTTGCTGCCAACCAGGATCAGGGCCGTTACACCCGGGAAGAAGAAAAAGATATAAAGGATCAGGTCGACCGTGGCCTGCGTCTTGGGTTTCCACAATCGATAAAGGAAATCGCCGCGAACATGTCCGCCGCGTGACAGGGTATAAGCCCCACCCATCATAAAGAGCGTACCATACATGATGAATGAAACATCAAGCGACCACGTTGTGGGGGCATTGAAGAGGTATCGCGCAGCTACCTCATAGCTCATGCCCAGTGTCATCAGAATGATCAGCCAGCCAAAAGCCTTGCCAAACCATCCCGAGAGCTTGTCCGCGAATTCAATAAAACCAATCATGAAACCCTGTCCATTAGCATATTAACCGCCCCGCCTGCCGCAAATGCACCAGACGGGGCAGTCAGATTCATCGCAACTTTGAACTACCCAAAAGGCAGATCAGAGTTTCAGCTTGCCCGGGAAATAGTGATCGTAAGCAAGCTGATAATCAGGCGAGTTCATGAGTTCGTAATAGGTCACGCGCTCAACCCAGGCACGCTGGCTATCAAGAACCTTTTTCATGAACGGGTCTTCTTCAAGCGTCGGGATCAGTTTGTCCCACGCATCAAGCTGCGCACCGAGGATTTCCTTGGAGGTACGATGTACTTCTACACCTTCTCCCTGCAATTTCTGCAAGTCGGCAGAATAGTTGTCCATCGCCAGTGCCGTGTTAGAGGTCGAAGCCGCTTCAACCGCATGGCGCAGGATCGCTTGCAGATCCGGCTCAAGGTCTTCCATCAACGATTTGTTGAACAGGAATTCAAAGCTTTCCGATGCCTGGTGGTACGAAGACAGATAGTAGTTCTTCGCAACATCCTGTGCGCCGAAACGCATATCCGAAGACGGGTTGTTGAATTCGAACGCATCAATAACGCCACGTTCCATCGCCGGGACGATCTCGCCGCCCGGAAGCTGGGCAACAGACATGCCCATCGACTGCAACAGGTCAGCAGCAAGACCAACCGTGCGGTACTTGAAGCCCTGAATATCGGCAACAGAATTTACCTGACCCTTGAACCAGCCGAACGGCTGTGCTGGCATCGGGAAGCCAAGAAGGCCGACAATATCAAGGCCCATCACGTCCTGAATAAGCTCGCGATAGAATTCTTCACCGCCACCGGCATAGAACCAGCTCAGCATGGTGGTTGCAGAACCACCAAAGACCGGACCGGTACCAAACAGCGAAGCAGCCTTGTTCTTGCCATACCAGTAAACCGGCACGGAATGGGCGATATCGATGACGCCATCATTCACGCCATCCAGAACCTGGAAGGCTGCAACAACCGCACCAGCCGGCAGAAGGTCGATCTTAAGACGACCACCGGACATGGCTTCTACGCGGTCAACATATTGCTGGGCGAATGTCATCCAGATATCGGACGACGGCCAGGAAGTCTGCATTTTCAGTACCAGCGGTGCGGGCTGTGCATGAACAGCCGGGGCTGCAAACAGCCCGGATGCTGCTGCACCACCTGCAACCACCCCGGTCGCACCTTTGGTAAGGAACGAACGGCGGGATACTTGTTTGGACTTCACGTCTTCAGACTTGGTCTTCATATCCATTATTTCCTCCCAGATTTACCGTCTTTTGCCGACAACCATTGCCGGGAAACGATCGATAAATGTCAGCCTTCAAAAGCCCCTGACTTCAGTATTGAAGATCGTAGATCATGCGCTTGCCCCGTCTCGGGACCATAAAAACGGCACGCATTTTGTTATTATTGGAATTACGAACTAACTGAATTCCGACGGTTTTCCCGCCTTGTTAAGCCACCCGGTCGCCCGGTTCCCGGCCTGAAAAATATGCGTCAAGATTATCAAGTGCGCGATATCCCATGGCATCGCGTGTTTCTTCGGTGGCTGATCCGATATGCGGCAACATGAACACGTTTCTCAACGCGCTGATCCGCTGATTGCCGCCGGGTTCATTGCGAAACACATCCAGCCCGGCTGCGAACAGCTTACCACTTTCAAGTGCATCTACCAACGCGTCCTCATCCACCAGATTTCCACGTGCGGTATTCACAAGTATCGCCCGGTCCGGCAACAACCCGATTGTCTTGGCATTGATAATGCCGATGGTTTCGGGCGTTGACGGACAGTGCAATGACAACACATCGGAATTGGCGAACAAACCTTCAATCGTGTCGTGGAAAATTGCCCCCTTGGCCAGATGATCTGCGACCGGCTTGCGGTTATGATAATGAACAGTCATTCCAAAACCGCGCGCACGTTCCGCTGCCACCTGCCCGACACGCCCCATCCCGAGCACGCCGAAACGCTTTCCGGTCACTTGCCGCCCGACCATAAAGGCCGGCGACCAGAAATCCCATTTCCCGGCCCGCACCATCGCATCGCCTTCGGCGCCGCGCCGTGCAGCACCCAGCATACACAGCATGGCAATCTCGGCCGTGGCATCCGACAGGACATCGGGCGTGTTGGTGACAACAATACCCGCACTCTTTGCCGCCGCCAGATCGACGTGATCAACACCGACCGAATGGTTGGCGATGATTTTCAAACGATCCGGAAGTGCAGCAATCACATCGGCAGAAAAATGTTCGGAATGGCATGGCAAAACAGCGTCGACCTGCTGACATTTTTCAATCAGCTCGTCACGCGTAAAGACACGGTCTTCGGCATTGATCAGCACCTGATAGTCGCGCGCCGCACGTGCCTGAACGGCATCGCGAAGACGACGGGTAATCAGAAGCCTTGGTTTCTCGGGCATGCGAACGCTCCCGGTTTTTCCCTGAAGGTAGATTTATTTATTATCTTTCAAGCAAACACCTATACGAAAAAACCATCAATAGGCGATCAACCAAACGGTAGCTCTTTTTCACTTCGTGGAAAACCAGAGGCTGAGTGAACAAGATAACATGCACGCCAAACGCTTATTAAGTGATTGATTTTAATTATAAAACAAGCGTTCCAATATGGTTATTCGGACCTGATCCACATCGGCTCAAAACCAGCACCCCGCACCATCCAGAAGTATAAAACTCATACCCTCACAAACGAGAATCGCTGTTTAATGAACAGTGGTCGCTTTTGATATCGCCAAATGATTCGCCGGAACTCAAAACTTTGCAATCAGGCGCAAATTCTCTTTTCCAGACACATTTTTTCTGCCCAAATACATGTAACAGGGGTCTGCATCAGGGGGTATTCATGCAGGGTCAACACATCTTCCGGACCATTTCCCGGCAAGTTACAGCACTTCCGATGATCGGGATTTTGATGCTGACCGGCTGTCAAACCACCGATCTCACCCAACTTGGATCGGACCTGTTTTCCGGGTCGGAGCCAAGTAGCAGCACCACCACCACAAAGACGACCCCACCGGCAAGCACAAGCACCAAAAAACCGACCGCAACACTCGCCGCATCGAAATTGCGCTGGGGTGTTGTGTCGTTCCGGGTTGATGCAAATGGCCCGACGCCGGACTACTGGCACATCTTTTTCACCGGATCGACGGATAACCGGAATTTCAAACCGTTCAGCGGCACGATGTTATCGCCCGGCCAGCGTCAAATCGCCCAATTGTGGCCTGGCACCTACACCATCCGCATCGAACATGATGGCGTTGTGATGTTTGATGGCCCGATTGTCGTCGAAGCCGGGACGATGGTGCTGATTGACGGCAAATACGGGTATTTCAAAAACACAATCGAACAAAGCAGTCAGACCATTTACACCGAAATGCTGCCACCTGCGAACAAGACGGCAACGCTTGGTACTCTGTATGCTCCCATCGTTTTGCAACGGGGTAACGGTTGGCAATTCGAATATCGCGGCGAACAATCGCGTGGCGAAATCCGCACCGATGGCAAAGGCATTGTCGGCATCCGCAAAGAGGGCGAGGAGATTGTCAAAATCACCAAGGCCGACATCCAGCCAACCGAAATTTCCGGCACTTTCATCCTGCCGGATGGCGGCGAAACCGAAGGCCGGATAAATCGCGAAACGGTCGAATTCACGCCAAACGGCAAAACCACATGGATCACCGGCAAAACCTTTGAAGGTGAATACGAAGCCGGTGTTCCAACCTCGGGCACATTGAACATGCCCAATGGCACGCAATGGCAAGGCTGGCTGGATAAAAGCGAACCGAACGGCAAAGGGCGCCTGACCCAGAAGGATGGCCGTTGGCAGGATATTGAGAACTATGACGAGCTGGCATCGCTGACCGGAACCATTCCCTGCGGCTCGGGTTCCGGTACGGCGACAACCTGCTCGTATTTTCATGGCAAGGAAGTCGCCTCGGCCAGCGAACTGAACAAGCTGATCACCGAGGAAAAGCGCCTTGCCGAAATTGAACGCCAGCGCCTTGAAGATAAAAGACTGGAAGAACGCGCCGCCAGGGCCGCACTGGAAGAAGCCCGCAACATTGCCGCGGCCGAGCAAGCCGCCCGCGAAGCAGCCGCCCCCAAGAAAGTCGATGACTGCACAACAGCGACCGGCAAATTCACCGCCGATGGTGATTTGACGACCTACACCATGAATGGACAAGGAAGCGGCAGCGGGCATTTCCGCCAATATACCTATGGCGGTTCAGCACAATATCAGTTCGACATTGATTTCCGGTTCTCCACCACCGCCAACAGCATCAGTTTCCAGTACGATCAGGGCATCTATCGGGATGCGTCAAGCGGTGCGGTTCTGCAACGCACCTCGATCCCCGGCGGCAGTGCCAATTGCCGCTTTGATGGCCGCATCCTGACCATTGATGGCAAGGACTTCCTGCGAAACTGACCGATAAAAAAGCCGCTGCCCTTAAAGAGCAGCGGCAACGACGCCGACGCGAAGTCGGTCGGGAAGAACTCGTATCTTTGATCAATCGCGCTATCGGCAATCCCCAGATTTACCGATACCGCAAAACGATCACATCTTGACCCACACGGCCCCGTCCCGCCCGGACCGCACAACGGCCTCGACAAATTTCATCCCCTTAAGACCTTCAACCACACCGGGCACAAGAAGCGCCCCGGCATCGGGCGTGGTGCCGCTGATATGGGCCGTCAGTTGATCGGCAAAGTCGGTGTAAAGGTTGGCAAAGCCCTCAAGATAGCCTTCCGGGTGTCCCGGCGGAACACGCACACCACGAAGCCCCTCCGCACCGATCCCCGCACCACCGCGCGTCATCAATTCCGGGCGCCCTTCAAGTGGCCGGAAATGAAGCTGGTTGGGATGTTCCTGTGCCCATTCGATCCCGCCCTTGTCCCCGTAAACACGAAGACGCAGGCCGTTTTCATGGCCGACCGCCACCTGACTGGCCCACAGCATCCCGCGCGCGCCATTGGCATAGCGCAAAAGAATTTGCACATTGTCATCAAGCTTGCGCCCCGGCACCAGCGCATCGACATCGGCGCAAAGCTCGCTGATCTCAAGCCCGGTCACGAACTCGGCAAGGTTATGGGCATGGGTTCCGATATCGCCGAGCGCACCGCCCATTCCGGCCTTGGCCGGATCGGCACGCCAATGGGCCTGTTTGTTGTCGGTATCTTCAACCCGGGTCGCCATCCAGCCTTGCGGATATTCGACCTGCACCAGACGGATATCGCCAATCTTGCCATCCGCCACGATCTTGCGCGCCTCGCGGACCATCGGATAGGCGGTGTAATTATGGGTCAGGGCAAACAAAAGCCCGGTTTCCTTAACCTTGGCCGCAATCTTTTCGGCCTCCTCGACGCTAAGGCATAACGGCTTGTCACAAATCACGTGAATTCCGGCATCAAGCATCGCCATGGTGGCCGGAAAATGCAGATGGTTGGGCGTAACAATGGCGCACACATCCATGCCGTCTTCGCGCGCGGCTTCGGCCTTTGCCATGGTTTCAAAGCTGTCATAGCTGCGATCAGGGGCGATGAACAATTCGGCCGCCGATGCCGCCGCAACATCTGGCTTCGATGACAGCGCACCGGCAACCAGTTCATAACGGTCGTCCAGACGGGCCGCGATCCGGTGTACGGCACCAATAAACGCCCCCTGACCACCGCCAACCATGCCAAGGCGAATGCGACGACCGGGGTTGGATGAATTGCTCATAACTGTCTCCAGATATCTTTTGACGATGTTCGAACCGCAAAGCCTGTTCTGACGATCCCGATCAAAGGCCGAGGATACGGCGATTTGCCGCTTCGTCGGTGCCGCCATCGGCAAAATCGTCAAACGCCTTTTCGGTTACGCGAATGATATGGTTTTTAATGAACTCGGCCCCCTCGCGGGCACCGTCTTCGGGATGTTTCAACGCACATTCCCATTCCAGCACGGCCCAGCCATCAAAATCAATGGCCGCAAGTTTCGAGAAAATCGCACCGAAATCGACCTGCCCGTCGCCAAGCGACCTGAACCGGCCTGCCCGCCCGACCCAGCTTTGATACCCGGAATAAACGCCCTGGCGTCCAGTCGGATTAAACTCGGCATCCTTGACGTGGAACATGCGGATACGATCCGCGTAAATATCGATAAAATCAAGATAATCAAGCTGCTGCAAAACAAAGTGGCTGGGATCATAAAGGATATTGGCACGCGGGTGGTTTTTCACCCGTTCAAGAAACATCTCGAACGTTGCACCATCAAACAGATCCTCGCCCGGATGGATTTCATAGCAAATATCAACACCCGCATCCTCGGCAGCATCAAGGATCGGGGTCCAGCGTTTGGCAAGTTCATCAAACGCGGTTTCGATCAATCCGGCAGGACGTTGCGGCCACGGATAAACATAGGGCCAGGCAAGCGCGCCCGAGAATGTCGCATGGGCATTGATGCCCATATGATGTGATGCCTTGATCGCGGCCTTGACCTGATTGACCGCCCATTCCTGCCGGGCCTTTGGATTGCCACGGACTTCGGGTGCGGCAAAACCGTCAAACATCTCGTCATAGGCCGGATGAACGGCAACAAGCTGTCCCTGCAAATGGGTCGAAAGTTCGGTTACCTGCACGCCATGCTGCGCAAGTGTTCCGGTGATTTCGTCGCAGTAATCCTTGCTGGATGCGGCCTTTTCAACATCAAAAAGGCGCTTGTCCCAACTGGGGATTTGAACCCCCTTATATCCAAGCGACGCAGCCCAGCGACCAATGGAATCAAGGTTGTCGAACGGGGCTTCATCGCCTGCAAACTGTGCAAGAAAGATTGCCGGTCCCTTAAGTGTTTTCATCGCGGGCCTCTTTAACTGCGTCCTGACGGGATATCGGGGAAAGATGGATGTGCCGGGCGGACAGCCGCCCGACACACAGGTTTGCTCGTCTCAACCAAACCCGGTTAGAACGGGCTGTCCGGGAAATAGAAGTTCTCGGCATTGTCCTGGGTGACAACCGTTGCACCAAGGATGTAACGACCTTCGACCGGCGCGTTCGAGGTAAACTTCATCACCGTGATATCAATCGCGGTTGCGATCATTGCCGGCGGATACAGCACATCAATCGGCGTCAGCTTGTCGCCATCCATCACACGTTTGATGATGTCTTTCATACCGGCACCACCAACGATGAACATTTCATCGGTGCGGTCGGCCTGCTTGACGGCTTCGATCACACCAAGGGCAATGTCATCATCCTGCGCCCAGACCGCATCGATTTTCGGGAAGCGCGACAGGAAGTCCTGCATCACTTCATAACCGTCATCGCGGTTCCAGTTGGCGTGCTTCATATCAAGGATTTCGATCTTGGAACCGTCAAGCGTATCAACAAATGCATCTACGCGTTCGGTATCAACCGTGGTCGGAATGCCACGCAGGACAACGATCTTGCCCTGATCGCTCAGACGTTCACGGATATACTCACCCGATACACGACCCAGTTCCGGGTTGTTACCCGCAACATAGACATCCTCGATCCCCGGAAGCGAAAGACCACGGTCAACCACCGTGACAAACTTGCCAGCCTGTTTGACCTGCTGGACCGGAACGGTCAGCGGATCGGATTCAAATGGCAGAACCACCAATGCGTCGATGTTCTGAACCGATACCAGATCTTCAAGATCGTTGGCCTGCTCGGATGCACCATTTGCACTGACCACAATGACATCGATATTCGGATAGGTTGCCTCGATCCGTTTTTCCGCCTGTGCGGCATGCCAGTTCAGACCACCGGCCCAGCCATGCGTCGCCGCAGGAATGGATACCCCGATCTTGATTTTATCAGCCGCGAATGCAGTCGTGGATGCAAGGCCAAGACCCAGCACGCAGGCTGCCCCCAGATATTTTGTAAACGTTTTCATTAACGTTTCCTCCTGATCAAAAAATGATGCGTTTTCACATTCTTCCCGGACGTTGATCGCCGGTTATTTGCTCTTTTTGCGTCGCCAGTCCCCGCGTTGCAGGAACACAGCCACGATAATGATCAGCCCCTGAACCGCTCCGTTCAGATAATTACTGATCGCATCCGTCAAATTCAGGATATTGCCAATAGTGGTCAGCATGATCGCGCCAACAACCGTGCCCCAGATGCGGCCATAGCCACCCTTAAGCATCGTGCCACCAATGATCACGGCGGCAATTGCTTCAAGTTCCCAAAGAACACCCGTTGAACTTGATGCCGATCCAAGGCGCGGCACATAGATGATGGTCGCAATCGACACACAAAGCCCCTGGATCACATAGGTAAGGGTTTTGACGCGGTCGACATGGATCGCGGAATAACGTGCCACCTGTTCATTTGATCCGATGGCAAAGCATTTCCGGCCAAACGGCGTCATGTTAAGCAACACATAACCGGCAACCGCGACCGCAAAGAACACAATCACCGGCACCGGAATGCCCAGAACATCACCGTAATAGACCGGGCGATAAACACCGCGCATTTCAAAATCAAGCGACAGGGTCCCCCCATCGGCCATATAGGTCACAAGCGACCGGTAAATGCCCATGGTGCCAAGGGTCACGATGAATGCCTCGATCTTGCCCCGCGTGCTAACCAACCCGTTGATCGCACCGGCCCCGACACCCAGAACAATACTCAGCAACACGCCAATCAGGACCGTTTCAATCCCCGCGCCAAGGGTCGCGACCAGTGTGTTCATCACAACGATCATCGCACCCGATATAAAGGCCGCCATCGACCCGACCGAAAGATCAATACCGCCTGCGGTAATCACAAAGGTCGCGCCAACCGCGATAATCCCGATAAAGGCAGCGCGGGTGAAAATGTTGGCAAGATTGCCACCACTCAGGAACGCCTCGTTGATTGCCGTTCCCAGAACGAACAAGGCAACAAGGGCCAGAAACGGTCCCAATGCCTTAAAATCAATGCTGAACCCGCCCGATGCGGTTCTTTCGGTTCGTTCAAGGCTATTCATGAACAGACACTCCCTGCTTGCCTGAAATTCCTGTCGCGTGCCGCATGATTTCGTGTTCATTGCGGTCGTTACCTTCAAGAATGCCGGTGATGCATCCGGCTGCCATCACCGCAATACGGTCAGACAGTCCAAGCATCTCGGGCATTTCAGACGACAGGAGGATGACGGATTTCCCACGATTGGTCAGATCGCCGATGAAATGATAAATCTGGCTTTTGGTGCCGATATCGATGCCGCGTGTCGGCTCGTCGATGATCACGATATCCGGGTCGGTTTCCATGACCTTGGCCAGCAACAGTTTTTGCTGATTACCGCCGGAAAAATCACCGACCTTCGATTTCCGATCCGCCGCCCGAATGTCAAAGGCCTCGATGGCGGCTTCAAGGGCGGCTTCCTCGGCCTTGCGATCAATGATCACACGTCCGAATTTTTCCAGCGCCAAAAGTGTAAGGTTCGGGCGCATATCCATATTCAACAGCAACCCGCTGCCCTTGCGATCCTTGGTCAAATAGGCAATGCCGCACGTCTTGGCATCCTGAAGACTGTTGATCACAACCCGATTGCCGTTGCGTTCAATTTGACCGGAACTGCGTTCACGAAGCCCGATGATGGCTTCCATAAGGGCGGTACGCCCGGCACCGACGATCCCGGCAAAACCAAGAACCTCGCCCCGTCTAAGATCAAAGCTGGCATCACGGACCTGCCCGTCGACCGACAGATTGCGGACCGAAAGGGCAATATCCCCGGCATGGCCCGGCGTGCGATCCGGGAACATCTGTTTGATGTCACGGCCCACCATCAGGCGCGCCATATCATCCTTTTCAAGGCCCGCGACCGGTTCGGTCGTGATATGGCGACCATCACGCAGAACCGTTACCCGGTCGGCGATGGCTTTGATTTCATCAAGCTTGTGGGAAATATACAGGATCGCGACACCCTGATCGCGCAGACGCCTGATCTGGTCAAACAGGATGTCAACCTCGCGCCCGGTCAGAACCGCCGTCGGTTCATCCAAAATCAGAATATCGGCCTTTTTCGATAGTGCCTTGGCGATTTCGACCATCTGGCGATCCGAAACCGAAAGATCACGGATACGGGTTCTGGGATCAACATCACATTGCAGCTGATCCAGAAGCTTTGCGGCTTCCTGTCGCATCGTGGCTTTGTCAAGGAACCAGCCACGCTTGATCTCGCGGCCAAGGAAGATGTTTTCTTCAACGGTCAATTGTTCGGCAAGGTTCAATTCCTGATGGATCAGGATCACACCATGATTTTCGCCTACTTCGCTGCCTTCGAATGCAACCGGGGCATCATCAAGGATCAACGCACCACTGGTCGGCTGGTGATAGCCTGACAGGATTTTCACAAGTGTCGATTTGCCCGCACCGTTTTCCCCCAACAGCGCATGGACCTCGCCCGCCTTCAGATCGATGGACACATCGAAAAGAACCTGCGCAGACCCGAATGACTTGCAAATCTGCCGACCGGACAGGCGTGTTCGCGCCTGTTGATCGGGATTAACGGCGTAAACGGCCGCATCCGTCATGAATTTATCCTCCCTGGCGTCGCATTTTTTGCGATCAGCTCTTGATTAACTCCTGTGTAAACGTTTTCATTTTTAATGTAAACCTTTACATTTTGATGATAGTGACCAAAATCACCGGCTGAAATGCCCCGTCGAATGCTGCTAGACAGCATCACCGGGCCGGAGTAGGAAGAAGCATGAGTGAAAAAATCGCGACGATTGAAGATGTTGCCCGCCATGCAGGGGTGTCTATCGCCACTGTCAGCCGGGCCTTGCACAAACCCAATGTGGTTTCCGAAACCACACGGGAAAAAGTGCAAGCTGCCATCGCCGCGACCGGTTACACCGCCAATGTCATGGCCCGAAACCTGCGTCTGAACCGTTCGGGCATGATCCTTTTGCTGGTGCCAGACATTGGAAACCCTTTCTTTTCGGCGATTCTGTCCGGGATCGAAAAAGGTGCCAGCCAGGCGGGCTATAACGTTCTGATCGGCGATACGCAAAACGATCCCGAACGCGAAGCAACCTATGCCGCCTATCTGCGCAGCAATCAGGCCGACGCAATGATCCTGCTGAACGGGCGTCTTCCCGCCCCGCTTGCCAATACACCGGCCAATGCCGCCCCGCCGGTTGTCGTCGCCTGCGAACGCATTCCGGGCTGCGCCCTGCCAACCGTGATCATTGATAATGACGAGGCATCCTTTATCGCCAACCGCCACCTGATCGAGCTTGGCCATACCCGCATCGCCCATGTCAGCGGCCCGCCGACCAACATCCTGACCACCGACCGCGTTGCCGGTTATCGCCGCGCCCTCGAAGCCGCCGGGATCACCTATGACCCGGCCCTGCTTTATCGCGGGGATTTCTCGATTGATTCAGGGATTGCTGCGGGCCGTGCCCTGCTGGCCGATCCGAAAACCCGGCCAACTGCCGTATCCTGTGCCAGTGATGGTATGGCAATCGGTGTGATCGTCGCGGCCAAGGAATATGGATTGCGCATTCCCCATGATGTTTCGGTCGTCGGGTTTGACGATATCCCCCATGCCGCGGCCTATGATCCGCCAATCACCACAATGCGACAGCCACGACGTCGTCTGGGGGAACAGGCGATTACCTTGCTTCTGGATCGTCTGGGATCAAAGGGGGCCCCCGATCATCGTGAAACCGGCCCGGTCATCATCCCGACCGAACTGATTGTCCGTCAAAGCAGCGGCCCCTGCCCCAAACCCTGACAGCCGATCATCAATCACATATATATCTGACCACCAACCCGCAGATCAGGCCTTGGCGATCTTTTGCCATTCCCCGACAACGCTGCGCGCAGTGTCTTCATGATCCTGCCCGGACTTGGCGGTTTCAGACGCAAATATCTCGAACCGGATACCGTTCGGATCACGGATAAACAGGCGGCGCGAATGACCGTCATCCTCGTTGTGATAAACAACCTTGTGCTGAAACAGGTGATTTTGCCAGCCAATGACATCACGCGGGGCCGCACAGCGCAAACCGATATGAAACACATCATCGGGCATGTGCGGATCATCGGGATATGGTCCGGTATCGGCCGGCCAGTCATAAAAAGACAGCCGCGTGCCATCGGGCAAGGCATAGGTAATCAGCAAATAGTCGCATTTCCAGGACGGACTATACCCGCTTTCGGCATGAACAAGTTTGGCCGCCATGACCTTGGAATAAAAATGATCGGTTGCTTCCAGATCGCGGGTCGGGAATGCAAGATGATCGACAGTGACTGCTGCTGGTGACATTTGCCCCTCCGTCTCGGTTTGTGCTTATTCCCCCAACGCCTGCCCGCGCATTTTGATCCGTTGCGAACACCCGCGTGCTGCCTGACATTCAAGATCGGCAGTCCAACTGCAACGATTGCGCTGCTTTCGACGTTGCTTCCGGGGCATTTTATTGCCCGGACGCCCGCATTTTTCCATGCGTTCGCCCATAAGGATCAGATGGGGAAATGAGCCACCGAAATCAATGCAGTGGGCATTTGAACAAACCGTCATGAAACGACAACATGCACGACATGACGAATTCGCATTAGATTGCAGTATTGACCGCCCTGCCCCCCGCTGCTATTGGGTCGCGGCAGATACGCAGAAACACGCGCAGCCATTTGCTATTCATTGGCTGTCTTTGGCAACAACCTAGAAGATGGAGACGAAGTGATGAATGAACACAGTTTATCTGTCTCTGTCTATTGGATCACGCATCGTCTTGCTGATCACTAGTTGATCTGTTGATTTCCACCATATTGGTGACTGCCCGAAACCCGGAATTTGGCGTAACCCGCCATGTATCGAGTTTCCTCCGTATTTTTCCAGTGACATCGTTGTAGAGAGCCGCCCATGACCGCGACGCCCTATTACCTCATTGATAAGTCCAAGCTGCTAAGCAACATGGAAAAGATCGCCTATGTGCGCGAACATTCCGGTGCAAAGGCGCTTTTGGCACTTAAATGCTTTGCGACCTGGTCGGTCTTTGACTTCATGTCCGAATATATGGATGGCACGACATCGTCTTCCCTGCACGAAGTCAAACTTGGCCGCCAGAAATTCGGCAAGGAAACCCACGCCTATAGCGTGGCCTATTCCGACAGCGAAATCGCCGAAGTCATCGAAAATGCCGACAAGATCATTTTCAATTCGATCAGCCAGCTGACCCGGTTCAGCGCACAGGCATCGGGCATTGTCCGTGGCCTTCGCCTGAACCCGCAGGTGTCGACATCAAGCTTTGACCTGGCCGATCCGGCACGCCCGTTCTCGCGTCTGGGTGAATGGGATGTCACCAAGGTCGAAGCGGTGATGGATCAGATTTCCGGCTTTATGATTCACAATAACTGTGAAAATGCCGACTTTGATCTGTTTGACCGGATGCTTGCCAATATCGAGGAAAAATTCGGCTCCCTTCTGTCGCGTGTTGAATGGGTCAGTCTCGGTGGCGGCATTCACTTCACCGGCGAAAATTACCCGCTCGATAAATTCTGCGCGCGCCTTAAGGCCTTCTCCGAAAAGTTCGGCGTGCAGGTCTATCTGGAGCCGGGCGAAGCATCGATCACCAAAAGCACAACCCTCGAGGTCACCGTGCTCGACACCCTGTTTAACGGCAAGAACCTTGCCATCGTTGATAGCTCGATCGAAGCACACATGCTTGATCTTCTGATCTATCGCGAAAATGCCAAGGTGCTGCCGAACAAGGGCGATCATCACTATATGATCTGCGGCAAGTCATGCCTTGCCGGTGACGTATTTGGTGAATTTGATTTCGAGAACGAGATCAAGGTTGGCGACCGTATCTCCATTCAGGATGCGGCCGGTTACACCATGGTCAAGAAGAACTGGTTTAACGGTGTCGGCATGCCGTCCATCGTGATCCGGGAACTGGACGGAACTGAGCGCGTTATTCGCGAGTTCACTTTTGATGACTACGTATCGAGCCTTTCGTAAATCGAAAGCGCACTTTTCATAGCGAACCGGGGCACGGGTGCCCCACCTCTCAAAACAAGGGAGTTTTTGGCCCGACATGAAAAAGAATGTTCTGATTATCGGCGCAGGTGGCGTCGCACAGGTAGTGGCACATAAATGTGCGCAGCATAATGACGTGCTTGGCGATCTTCATATCGCTTCGCGTACCGCTGCAAAGTGCCAGGCAATCATCGACAGTATCCATGAAAAGAAAAACCTGAAGAACCCCGGCGTTCTTGAAGGTCATGCACTTGATGCAACGGATGTTGATGCAACCGCCGCCCTGATCGAAAAAACCGGCTGCCAGATCGTCATCAATGTCGGGTCTGCCTTCATCAACATGCCGGTCATGTCGGCCTGCATCAAAACCGGTGTCGCCTATCTCGATACCGCCATCCATGAAGAGCAGGACAAAATCTGCGAAACCCCGCCATGGTATGCCAACTATGAATGGAAACGCCGCGCTGAATGCGAAGCCGCTGGCGTGACCGCAATTCTTGGCATTGGTTTCGATCCGGGCGTTGTGAATGCCTATGCCAAACTGGCCGTCGAAGACTATTTCGACAAAATTGACTCGATTGACATCATCGACATCAATGCCGGCAGCCACGGCAAATACTTTGCCACCAATTTCGACCCGGAAATCAATTTCCGCGAATTTACCGGCACCGTCTATTCCTGGCAGGACAGCAAGTGGCAGTCCAACAAGATGTTCGAAGTCAAAAAGATCTGGGACATGCCGGTTGTCGGCGAAAGCCAGACCTTCATGACCGGCCATGACGAGGTCCATTCCCTGTCGCAGAATCTTGACGTTCCGAATGTCCGCTTCTGGATGGGCTTTGGCGATCACTATGTCAATGTGTTCACGGTTCTGAAAAATATCGGTCTTCTGTCCGAACAGCCGGTAACCACCGCCGAGGGCCTCGAAGTTGTGCCACTCAAGGTCGTCAAGGCCTGCCTGCCGGACCCAAGCTCGCTGGCACCTGATTATACCGGCAAGACCTGCATCGGTGATCTGGTCAAGGGCACCAAGGACGGCAAGGAAACCGAAGTTCTGATTTATAACGTTGCGGACCACAAGGACGCATACGAAGAAGTCGGAAGCCAGGGCATTTCCTATACCGCCGGCGTTCCGCCGGTTGCCGCTGCGATGTTGATCGCAACGGGCGAATGGGATGTGAAGAAAATGGCCAATGTCGAAGAACTTCCGGCCAAGCCGTTCCTGAACCTGCTCAATGGCATGGGTCTTCCGACCCGTATCAAGGATGCCGATGGCGACCGGGCACTGGACTTTTCCGCCGCCTGATCACTTTCCCGGTGAGGGACGAGGATTAAATCCTCATACAATTATATTTGCAGTAAAATGGCGGGCTTCGGGTCCGCCATTTTTTTTGGATCTGATTAACAGGAAAAATTTAATAATCGATTTGATTATTAGATAGGCTCTAACAATCAGATCAGACAGACGGATGTCATTCTGCCCGGTATAAAATCGCTATTTCAGAGATCCAAGCACCGCCAGACTTTCATAACGCTTGATATAGGGTTCATGAAACACCCGGTCGACAAAGGCGCTGTATTCTTCCATGTCACCGACCTGAACGCGCAAAACAAAGTCATGGGCACCCGTAACATGATGACATTGCTGTACTTCCGGCATTTTGGCGAATGCTTCGCGCATCAGCATGTAACGATCCGGGCGGTCGCGCTCCATCGTCAAAAGCACGATCACGGTCATGCGTTTGCCAAACACCTTGGGCGATACCACCGCGACATCGCGTTCAATAACGCCGGTTTCACGCAGACGCTGAACACGGCGCAGGCATGCGGCTGACGACAGACCGACCTTCTCGGCCAACTCGGTCCCCGTCAGACGGCTGTTATCCTGCAACAGCTCAAGCAGCCGATAATCGAACTTATCAAGTTCCGCCACGATTCCAATTCCCGCTTCGCGATGGTGTAACATACTGCAATCAAACATGACCTAAGCCGCAAACGAAAGAAAATCGTTTTTGCAGAATTTTTGCGAAAATCTCGCACGAATTTGCGAAGTTTGCGCGCCAATTAACATAGCGCAGGCGTAGATTGCTTCTGGGTTAGACAAAACATCCGACCCCTTATTAGCAAACGAACTAGCGAGCCAGCATCATGCCAGCACAAATCACAAATGACTCCCTCGTCGCCACCACCAATGTTGCGCCGGTTTCGGGCGCATCTATCTGGCGTTGGCTCGCCCTTTTGCCGCGAAAATGGGCCAAAGCCGCCAAGGTCGCCCGCGACACCGAAATGCTTCGTCATGCCCCGCGTGAACTTCTTGACGATATCGGTATTGCGCGCAGCGACATCGCATTCATCTGCGAACATGGTCGCGCCCCGCGGTAAATCACAGAATCGCCCCCGATGATGGCAGACCGGTGCCCCACACAGTCTGACCAACCAAAAAAGCCTGTCAGTGCATAGTGCATCGACAGGCTTTTTTGATTCTGAAACCGGCTTTTCTAAACAGCGGTCATGCAATCCCGGCCCGGCGGAAGGCATCAATATCCTTGGCACCGGCAAAGACCAGATTGCTTTGCATCTCGTCGATTATCATCGTCAGGATATCTTGCGCACCCTGTTCCCCACCCGCGGCAAGACCATAAAGCGGCAACCGCCCGATCATTACCGCATCCGCGCCAAGCGCCAGATATTTAAGGGCGTCACTGCCGCGACGAATCCCGCTATCAGCCATGACGATCATCTGATCGCCAACCGCCTTAACAATGTCGGGCAGGACATCTGCCGGGGCCTCTGCCACATCAAAGTTCCGCCCGCCATGGGCCGAGACAACGATACCATCAATTCCCAACGCGCGGGCCTTGATCGCGTCATCGACGGACAAGACGCCCTTGATAATGATCCGACCGGTCCAGCGTTTCTGGATTTCCGCAATATCGTCCCAACTGATCGCGCTTTCGATTTTGACATCTTCGGCGATGGCGGCACGGGTGATTGCGGTTTTGAATTCTGCCGGATAGTGGGCATAGGTCGGCATGCCCGTGGTCATCAGATACCGCAACATCACCGAACACAGCCAACCGGGCCGGGACGCAATATCGCAAATCCCGCGCACAGACGGTACGAACGGAACAGAGAATCCGTTGCGCTGATTATAATCACGCTTGGGCGAAAGCGGTGTATCGGCCGTAATTACCAGCGTCGAAACACCACTGTTCCTGGCACGGTCAAGCAACCCCCATGTCAGGTCACGATTACGCCAGACATATAGTTGCAGCCACAATTCGGCATCGGGCGCCCCTTTGCGGATGTCGTCAATCGCCGTAACCGATTGGGTTGAGACACAAAACGGTATCCCGAGCCGCCCGGCAATACGGGCCAGCTTGGTTTCCCCGTCATGGGATACCAATCCCGCCAATGCGGTCGGGGCAATAATTAATGGTGCAGGATATGTGCGATCAAACAGCGAAACCGTCATGTCACTGCTGGAATGCCCGGTCAGGACCGAGGGACGAAACTTGATCGCGTCAAGCGAACGGCGGATATCATCCATCGCCAGTTCGGCCTCGGTGCCGCGATCAATATATTCGAACAACCCTTTTGGCAGACGCCGCTTGGCCGCTACCCGGTAGTCACTGCTATTAAGCAACGCCATCAGATCAGCTCGTCAAAACCCACAGCACAACGGCTTCTTCCGGGCCTTTGCGCGTCCAGACATGTTCGGCACTCGCATCGTAATACATCGAGTCCCCTTCATGCAGTTCAAGCGGTTCATAGATTTTGCTGTGAACAACAACAGTCCCGCTGAGGATCGTCATGAAAATCTCGGCGTCGGTTTTCGGCCAGACGTCATATTCTTCAACGTCACGGGCAACCACGCGGGTCTTTATCGGCGTCATCCGCTTGTTTTTAAGCTCTGCGCACAGAAGCTTGTTGTCGCAATTGCCCGACAAATGCGGCTTTCCTTCGCTGGCACGCGTCACACTGCGACGCCCCAAAAGGGTCGGCTGCGCATCCGGATCAGACAACAGACTGACCACATCCATATCGAACCCGCGCGCGATGCGCTGAATGGTCGAGATGGTCGGGGACAGTTCACCGCGTTCAATCTTTGAAAAGGCCGATGCGGAAATACCCGATGCCTTGCTGGCATCCTGCAAGGTCCAGCCGCGCCCCTTGCGCAGGTGGTGCAATCGCGGTCCGATCTCGTCAGACTGGTCGCTTGCGACACTTACCTGTCGTCGGTTGGCCTGAAAGTCTTCCAGATCGACATTCATCCTTGCTCATTCCCTTTTGCAAACATCTTACTTTTATTTCCGGCACTTAGCTGTCTGACAACCATAAATTGCGTGTGCCGCAATTCTTTTTCTGTATCAGCACAATATACCATCCTGCGCAATATGCCACATTTGACAAAAAATATACTATAGGAAATTTTTTGTCATATTGTGTTGACTTGCATCATATCGGATATATTTTGGATTTACCGGATGCGATCGGATTCCTTGATGTCCTTCTCGCCCAACCATCATTGCACAACCGTTCGGTCTGCATCCGGTAACAAAGCTGACGCCAGTGATCGGGCACAAAATAAAGCCCCACACCGCCGTCCTAACCTTATCAGGGGAAAACCAGGCAACCTTCGAAGCGCCACTGCTTTGTGCGTCGCCCGGCAAAGGAGTAAAAATGACGATCCTTCGTAAAATTCGGCATGTCACCCTCGCCGCCACCATCGGCCTGAGCACCGTTCTTTCCGTATCCGCCCACGCACAAACCATTGTCAAATTCGCCCACGTAGATGGCGAAGGCAATCTTCTGGACAACCCGTACTGGACCTTTACCGAGGTCTTTGACAACGTTCTCCAGAACCAGTCCGGCGGCCGTTACAAGCTTGAAGTTTTCCCGAACGGGCAGCTTGGCGATCTTGAATCCCTTGCAGAACAGAATTCCATCGGCCTTGTCGACATGGTTGGCGGCCTGAATGCCGGCCACCTTGCGGCTTACTATCCGCCGGCACAGATTCTTGAAATGCCCTATACCTTCCCGACCACCGAAGTCGCGCGCAAGGTTCTCAATGACGGTCCGTTTGGCAAAAAACTGTCTGACATGATCGCCGAAGGCAGCGGTGTACGTATCCTCAGCTACCTGACCGGTGCGTTCCGCAACTTCTCGAACTCGGTCCGTCCGATCCGCACGCCCGAAGACATGAAGGGCCTGAAAATCCGTACCCAGACCGTTCCGCTGCATATGGAAATGGTCAAGGCACTTGGCGCATCCCCGACCCCGATTGCATGGGCCGAGCTTTACAGCGCCCTTCAGACCGGTGTTGTTGATGGTCAGGAAAACGCCCCTTACACCATGCTTCTGACCAACCTTCAGGAAGTCCAGAAGTACTACACACTTGACCACCACCTGATCAACATGCCGCTGATCACCATCAACGACAAATTCTATCAGGATCTGAGTGCTGAAGATAAAGTGATCTTCGACAATGCCACCAGCGAAGCAACCTTTGCTATGCTGGGTATTATCGCCGCCAAGGAATCGCAGGACCTTAAGGTCATCCGTAATGCCGGCGTCGAGATCTATCAGCCGACCCCGGAAGAATTCCAGAAATTCGTTGATGCAACCAAGGAACCGATCCGTGCCTTCATGGCAGACAAGGTTGGTATCGACTTGATCAACGAACTTGAAGCAGCCGTCAAAGCGGCACAGGAATAAAATCTACGGGCCCGGGCAGCATTGTCCGGGCCCGCGTGCTTCCCGCTTTATTTGCGAATTGTACTCGGTCCATTCGCACGCCGTTCTGTGATTGATGTTTCACCAGCCCGAAACACAATCCGAGAGAGGACCTTCATGCTTCAGACCCTCGATAAACTTTCATTGGCCGTTGCCTATGGCACATCAGTCGTTGCGCGACTGATGCTGGCATCCGTCGCCGTCGTCCTGTTCATGCAGGTCGTTTTGCGATTTGGTTTCGGTTTTTCCCTGCCCTGGCCAGAAGAAGCATCGCGCTTCCTGATGGTATGGGTAGTGATGCTTGGTGGCAGTCTGCTTGTCCGCGACGAACAGCTTGTCTGCGTTGATTTCTTTGACAAGTTCTGGCCGCGCAAATGGCTTGGCTATCGCAATGCCCTGTTCCGCCTGCTTCTGGCCTTCCTGCTGACTGTTCTGCTGATCAAGGGCATCGATTCCGCAATCTTTGGAATGCGTCGCACGTCGGCGGCACTCAATCTGTCGTGGTTCTGGATCTATCTCTCTGTTCCGGTCGGAGCAGCCCTGATGTTGTTCCACATGGTTATCCTGGCCATTCGTGACCTGATCAAAGGTCCCGATCTTGAGCAGGAAGCATCTCTTCTTCGCGCCGAGCTCTGAGGGCCATTATGGATTACGCACTTATCACCATGATCGGGTTGTTGCTGTTGCTGATGTTCCTCGGCAGCCCGGTAATCTTTGCGATCGGTTTCGCCGGTCTTTCCTATTTCTTCGTCAAGCCCGGCATGACCGACATGCTGCACATGTATTCCCATAAATTCTTTACCGGGATGGATGTGTTTATCTGGCTTTCGATCCCGCTGTTTATCATTGCCGGTGAAATCATGACATCGGTGGGAATGACAGAACGGCTTGTTCAGTTTTCCCGCCTGCTGGTCGGTCGCTGGCGCGGCGGTCTGGCCTATGTCAACGTTGTCGGTTCGATGATGTTTTCCGGCGTTTCCGGTTCCGCCCTTGCCGATATTTCGGCCCTTGGTCCTGTCGAAATCGACATGATGAAAAAGGACGGTTACCGCGCAGACTTTGCCGCGGCCGTCACGGTCAGTTCCGCCATTCAGGGACCGATCATTCCGCCGTCCATTCCGCTGATCATTTTCTCGAGCCTGACCAACACGTCGGTTGCGGCCCTGTTCCTTGGCGGTGCGGTGCCCGGTGCGTTGATGGGGATCGCGCAGATCATCGTGATCTATTTCATCGCCCGCAAAAACAACTTCCCGGCCAACCCGATCAAGGCCCTGACCCTTGGTCTTGCCTTCCGCATTTTCTATAATGCGTTCTGGGCTTTGTTCATGCCGCTGATCATCATTGGCGGGATCATTTCGGGCATCTTTACCGCAACCGAGGCCGCATCGATTGCCGTTGCCTATGCCATTGTTGTTGGTATCTGCGCTTACCGCACCCTGTCGCTTAAACAGATCTGGGACATCCTTGATCGTGCTGTGCGGACATCTGCATCGGTTTATCTGATTGTCGGCTTTGCCAGCGTGATCAGCTGGATCCTTGCTACCGAGCGCGTACCGTCCGAGCTGACCGACCTGATTGCAAACCTTGATATGCAGCCCTGGATGCTGCTGCTGTGCCTGAACATCTTCTTCCTGATCAATGGTCTTTGGATCGGCGATTCTGTTCAGCTGCTGCTGTTTGCACCGCTTTTCACCCCGATCGTTGCCGCAATGGGTGTCGATCCGGTGCAGTTCGGTGTGATCATGGTTGTTAACGTCATGATCGGGTTGATGACACCACCTTATGGATTGGGACTTTATCTGGGATCGGCAATCAGCGGACAACCGCTTGCCGCCATTGTCCGCAAAAGTTTCCCGTTCCTTCTTTCGAATATCGTTGTGTTGCTGATCGTGACTTATGTCCCGGCTGTTTCACTGACATTGCCGCGTTTGCTCGGCTTCCTCGACTAATCGCCACCACCCAAAAGATATGAGACTAAAATGACGCTCACCAAAAACGATATCAGTGGCCTTTATACCGCCATTGTCACGCCCTTCGCCGCAGACAAATCTGTTGATCACAATGCCCTTGCAGCGCTGGTCACCCGTCAGCTTGCCGCTGGTGCAACCGGTATCGTCCCGATCGGTGGCACCGGTGAATATCCGGCCCTGTCGCGTCAGGAACGCAAGGACATCGTGAAAACCTGTGTTGAAGCCGCTGGCGACGCCCCGGTCATTCCGGGTGTCCTTTCGACCGGCTTCCTTGATGCTGTCGAAGCAGGCAAGGATTTCGAAGCCGTCGGTGCGGCCGGCGTCATGACCGTGACCCCGTATTATGCCGCTGGCACCCAGGAAGGCATGCGCGAATATTTCGCCAACTATCGTAACGATGTCGGTGTTCCGGTTCTTCTTTATGAAATTCCGCGTCGTACCACCGTTGCAACCAAGGCCGAAACCATTCAGGCAATGGCAGAAGACGGTTCGATCATCGGCATGAAATGTTCGAACTACGACATGCCGGAATTCATCAAGACCATGAAATTTGCCGGTGAGAAAATGGCGATCCTCAGTGGTGAAGAACCGTTATTCGCAACCCATGTAACCATGGGTGCCAAGGGCGGCGTTCTGGCATCAGCCAACATCTATCCGGAAATCTGGATCGAGATTTTCAATCTTGCCCGTGAGGGCAAACTGAACGAAGCACTGAAACTTCAGACCAAGCTTGATTGCGCGATTGATGCGATCTATCGCGAAACCAATCCGGGCCCGCTGAAGAAATACATGGAAATGGCAGGTCAGCCGGTCGGTGACGTCCGCCTTCCGCTGCAAAGCCCGTCCCAGGACACGATGGCAGCCCTTAAATCTGCTTTCGATGTTACCTCAGTTGCCAACGTCGCCTGATTTATCTTTTCCAAGGACCAGCCATGATTGATCGTCTCCTCCAAATTCTCGGCGATAAAGGTTTGATCACCGATCCTCAAGAAATGCGCCCCTTCTTGACCGATTGGCGTGATCGCAGGCAAGGCAAGGCGGTTTGCGTTGCGCTTCCAGCCAGCGTCGAGGAGGTCTCCCTGACGATGAAGGTGGCTGCCGAGGAAGGGCAGCCGGTATTTCCCCTCGGGGGAAATACCGGTCTTTGCTATGGCGGTGTGCCCGAAAGCCCGTCGCCCGAAGACAAGCCTGGTATCGTCATCAGCCTGCAACGCATGAAGCAAATCCGCGACATTGATGTTGCGGCCAATATTGCCACTGTCGATGCCGGTGTGATCCTTGCCGAGCTGCATGAAAAGGCCAAAGCCCACAAACGCCAGTTCCCGCTGTATCTTGGCAGTGAAGGCAGTGCGCAGATTGGCGGCCTGATTTCGACCAATGCCGGTGGCACCGGCGTTGTGAAATATGGCCCGATGCGTGATCTGGTTTGTGGCATCGAAGTCGTTCTGGCCGATGGCCGCATTCTAAGCGACCTTGAAGGCCTTAAGAAAAACAATACCGGCTATGACCTTAAACACCTGTTCATCGGGGCCGAAGGCACGCTTGGCATCGTAACCGGCGCAGCCCTTCGCCTGCATCCGGAAAACACCAATGATGCCCATGCGTGGGTCTCTGTTGATTCCCCGGAATCTGCGGTGCGTCTGTTTACAGAATTCCAGGAAAAATGCGGTTCCTATGTCGAGGCATTCGAACTTCTGTCCGGCACCGAAATTGATGCCGTCGTCCGTCATATCGACCGTGTGCATGTGCCCTTTGACAGCGTGCCGGAATGGTCATTGATGATCGAACTGACATCGAATGACAGCACGGTTGATCTGAATGCCGCGTTCGAGGAAATCCTTGGTGAAAGCCTTGAAAACGGATCGGTTCTTGATGCGTTCATCGCGACCAATTCCCAACAGGCCGAACAAATCTGGCATGTCCGTCATTCGGTGACCGAGGCCAACAAGCTTGAAGGCATGGGCATGGTCCATGACGTTGCCGTGCGCGTGTCCAAAGTCCCGGCATTTATCGCCAAGGCCAAGGAAGTTACCGCCGAGAAATTTCCGATGGCGACCCCGCTTCTGGTCAATCATCTGGGGGATGGCAATGTGCATTACATCCTGATGTTCCCGCATGATTACTGGAAAAGCCTGCCCGATCCCGAAGCGGTGACCCACGAAGTTCAGACCTGCGTGCATGATATCGCCGCAAGTTTCGGCGGAACGTTCAGTGCCGAACATGGCGTTGGCCGCAAACTGACGGACGAGCTTAAACGTCTTGCGGACCCGCTGCGCTATGAGCTGATGAAAAACGTCAAACAGGTCTTTGACCCGGAAAACCGGATGAACCCGGGTGTGCTGTTTGAATAGCCACATCTGAACACAGCAATGTTCGGCATGCTTTTTCTCCCAAGCAAAGCATGACCGGCATGAACGGGCGCAATTCATTTTGCGCCCGTTTTCTTTTGCCTGCCCCCTTACCTTCAAACCCGTTCATCGCTTTCCTACATATGCATGGCGACCAGCCGATCTGATGGCTTGGAATGCCGGGTCATCACTTCTGCACCCAACTGATCATGGGCCAAACGGACGTTTACCGCTTGGTTACCTGCCCCTACGCGATGATCAGGCATAACAAGCCAAGAGAGAGATGAGGCGGTCATGCAATATCAGCTTAAAATCAATGGCGAGACCCGCACCGTTGATGCCGAACCCGGCACACCGTTGCTTTGGATTTTGCGCGATGAACTTCAACTGACCGGGACCAAATTTGGTTGCGGCGTTGCCTATTGCGGTGCCTGCACCGTGCATGTGGACGGTTACCCGACCCGTTCCTGCCAGACCTTTGTCGAAGACGCAGTGGATAGCGAAATCACCACCATCGAAGGCGCAACCGACAAGGTTGCCCAAGCCGTCCTGGAAGCATGGCGTGAAAAAGACGTCGTGCAGTGTGGCTGGTGTCAGTCCGGTCAGATCATGTCGGCCATCGGTCTTTTGACCGAAAACCCGAAACCGACCGATGAGGACATCAAGGATTACATGAATGGCAATGCGTGTCGTTGCGTAACCTATGTCCGCATCAACGAAGCCATCAAGCTCGCATCCCAAAAGCTGGAGGCCTAAGTCATGACAATCAACGTTTCACGTCGCGGCTTCCTTAAGGCAAGTGCTGCTGGTACCACGGCCCTTCTGGTCGGGATCAACGCCAAGGGCGTTCTGGCGGCCGGTTCAACGGCGGCGGCGGCAACCGATCTGAACCCGTTTGTTAAAATTGATGCCGATGGCACTGTTACCGTCATCATCAAGCATTTCGAAATGGGCCAGGGCACGACAACCGGCCTGACCACACTGGTCGCCGAAGAACTTGATGCTGACTGGGATGCGGTGCGTACCGATTTCGCGCCTGCCGATGTTGATCGCTACAAAAACCTGTTCTTTGGCGCACAAGGAACCGGTGGTTCCACATCAATCGCCAACTCCTTCATGCAGTATCGCGAAGCCGGTGCTGCGGCGCGTGATCTTTTGGTCCGTGCTGCTGCGGACAGCTGGGGTGTGGATACCGCCACCATCACCGTTGAAAGTGGCGTGATCAAATCAGGTTCCAAATCCGGTCATTTCGGTGAATTTGTTGCCGCCGCTTCGACGATGGAAGCCATCGAAAAACCGGCTGTCAAAACCCCTGATCAGTTCAAGCTGATCGGCAGTGACAAACTGCACCGCAAGGACAATACCGGCAAAACCAATGGCACCGCGATGTTTGCCATGGATGTCAATTTGCCCGGCATGATCTATGCCGCGATCATGCGCAGCCCGAAATTCGGGGGCACGGTGGTGTCATTTGATGACAGTGCGGCCAAGGATGTCGGCGGCTTTATCGCCGCACAGGTTCTGCCCAACAAGGCCGGTGTGGTTGCCTTTGGCAAAAACACATGGGCCGCGTTCCAGGCCCGTGATGCCTTGTCGGTCGAATGGGATTTCAGTGCCGCGGAAACGCGTAGCACCGATGCCATGGTTGCCGATCATCTGGCATTGCTTGATGCCCCGCAATTTGATGCCAATCACGAAGTACCGCTGGCATCGGTTGCGCCAATTCTGGCCGATGCTGCCAAAACGATTAATGCACAGTTCACCTTCCCGTTCCTTGCCCATGCACCGTTGGAGCCGGAAAACTGCACCATCGAACCGGTTGGGGATGGTGTGCGTGTTCATGACGGTTGCCAGTTCCCGACCCTGACCCGTCCGATGGTCGCGGCAACCCTTGGCCTTGATCCGGCCAAGGTCGAGATCAGAACGCTTTATGCCGGCGGATCATTTGGCCGTCGTGCCAACGCGGCATCGGATTACAATGTCGAAGCCGCCATGGCCTTTGCCGTTTCCGGGCGCAAGGTGCCGGTCAAACTGGTCTGGAGCCGCGAAGACGATATCAAGGGCGGCTATTATCGCCCGATGTCGGCCCATCGTGCCAAAATCGGCCTTGATGCCGATGGCAAGATTGTTGGCTGGGATCATCGTCTGGCGACCAAATCGATTGCCAAGGGCGGTCCGTTCGACGGAATGGTTCAGAATGGCATTGACCCGACCTCGGTCGAAGGTGTTGCCGAAAGTCTTTATACCCTTCCCAATATGGGCATCGGTCTCAGTGACTTTACCACCGCAGTTCCGATCAACTGGTGGCGCTCGGTCGGTCATACCCATACCGGCTTTGTGATGGAAAGTCTGATGGATATGGTCGCGACCGAAACCGGTCAGGACCCGATTGAAATGCGTCTTGCCATGCTTGATCCGGCCGGTGCCAATCAGGCCCGCATGATCGAGGCCATCAAACTGGTCCGCGAGATTTCCGGTTGGGAAAAAGGCGACAAGCGCGGCTTTGCGGCCCACTTCTCGTTCAGTACCTGTGTGGCGGTCGTGGCCGATGTCACGGTCGAAGACACAAGCGTTCATGTCAACAAGCTGTTCATGGCGGTCGAATGCGGGGTTGCTGTGAACCCCGATGTGATCCGTGCGCAGATGGAAGGCGGGGCCGGTTACGCCCTTTCGGCCATCTTCCGCAACGAAGTCACCCTGACCGACGGCGAAGTCGATCAGTACAACTTTCCGGACTATGAATTGCTGCGCAACCCGGAAATGCCAGAGATCGAGGTCGCAATTGTGTCTTCGAACAATGCGCCGACCGGGGTTGGCGAACCGGGTGTTCCGCCGACCGGCCCGGCTGTTGCCAATGCCATCTTTGCCAAGACCGGCAAACGCATCATGGATCTTCCCATGACCAAAGCCGGTTTTGACTTCGTCTAGGGTATCGCTGGCAATGCCGGCATAGCTGCCCGGGGAACCCAACTTCCCCCTCCCCGGCTCTCCGGGCAGTTCCCCTTTTTGGAAGGGCGCATGTGATGAATAACCAACTTTCCGCAATGCTTTCGGCATGGCAGGAAAACCGCGACAGCACCGAATGGGTTCTGGGTACGGTTTACCGCACCGAAGGATCGGCCTATCGCAAGGCCGGGGCGATGATGCTGATCAACGGGCACGGACAACAGTTCGGCCTGCTGAGTGGTGGCTGTCTTGAAGCTGACATTATCCGCAATGCCCGCAAGGCGATGCTGACCGGGCGCCCGGTCATGCTGACCTATGACGGCAATGATGAAGACGATCTTTCCTTCAAGCTTGGTGTTGGTTGTGGCGGCACGGTCTATATCATGCTGCAACCGATCAGTGCTGAAAATGACCTTGGCCTTTCGGATTTGCACAGCGCCCTGACCCGACGCGAAAGCGGCCTTTATTTTCAGAAGATCAACGCGGTCGAAGGCTATTTCCAGACCGGCGATCTGTATGCCAATCCCCCTGCCCATATCGAAAACCGCACGGATGGGGACTGGCTGGTCACGCCGATTTCCCCGGAACCCCATATCCTTGTGGTGGGGGGTGGTATTGATGCCCGCCCGGTGATCGGGATTGCCCATAGCATGGGCTGGAAAACCACACTGGTCGATCCGCGGCCCGCCAATGCGCGACCCGAACATTTTCCGCAAGCCGATACGATCCTGCGCAAAATTGACCAGGACCTTGCGGCCTATGTCCGCGATCAGCGGGTCGATGCCGTGATCCTGATGGCGCACAGTGTGGGTATTGATGCCAATGCACTTGGCGTTTTGTGCAATTCACCGATCAAGCATCTTTCGGCCCTTGGTCCGCGCCACCGTTTTGCCGATGTGCTTGAACGGGCAGGCCTGACCCGCAATGATCTGGCCTTTGATATTTCAAGCCCGGCGGGCCTTGATATTGGCGGCCAACTGCCAGAAAGCATCGCCCTTTCGATGTTGTCAGGCATCCATCATGCCCTGTTCAAACAGCGCGCCGCCCCTGCCATGGCGCAGGCCGCGGAATAAGATTGATGCGGTCATGACATTGCACGCCCCCCGAACCATACCCAAACTTGCCGCCCTTTTACTGGCGGCCGGGGAAAGTGCGCGTTTTGGCGGGCGCAAGCAGCTTGCCGATATCAAAGGCAGGCCAATGATCGGCCATACACTTGATCGCCTGACGGCAGTGCCCGAACTTGAATGCTTTGTCGTGCTTGGGGCATTTGGCGATGAGATTGCACCTTTGGTCGGCCCCGCTGCCCATATTGTCCATAATCCCGATTGGGCATCGGGAATGGGAAGCTCGATCGCATCGGGGATCGATGCCGTGTGCGCACAAGGCGCCTTTGACGGGGTTCTGATTACGCTGTGTGATCAAGTTGCGCTTACCAGCATGGATTATGATCAACTGATCGCCCGCTTTGACGGCAGCCAGATCATCGCAACCCGCCACAAAAACGGGTTTGGCGTCCCGGCCCTGTTCCCCGGCAATCTGTTTGACAGCCTTAAGGGGCTTACCGGCCCATCCGGGGCACGCAATATCCTGAATGGTTCGCGCCATGACGTGGTCGGGATTGATTTGCCCAATGCCCGGTTTGATATCGACACCCAAGATGATCTTCGAACCGTTTTGAAACAACCTGCCTGAACAGGCGCGCCAACGGGCTGGCTGTTTATGGCTGACCGACTGGCGGATTTACGGCATGGTAGCCATGCTGCTGACAACGAGACGACGTGAATGAAAGCAACCGCCAACATCATGGTCCTTCTGGTCGAGGACAATATGGATATCGCCGCAACCGTCAGTGACTATCTGACGATTGAAGGGGTTGAATGCGACCATGCCTATGATGGCGAAACCGCCTATCAGATGGCCCTGACCGGGGAATATGACGTTATCTTGCTTGATCTGATGTTGCCATTCCGCGATGGCATCAGCATTTGCAAGGCACTGCGCGATGAAGGGGTCGATACCCCGGTTCTGATGCTGACCGCGCGCGATACCCTTGATGACAAGATCGAAGGTTTTCACGCAGGGGCCGATGACTATCTGGTCAAGCCGTTCGCACTTGAAGAACTTTTGCTTCGGACCCGCGTGCTGTCACGCCGGCGCAGCGGTGAAGTCAAACGCTTTGCGCTTGGTGATCTCAGCATTGATTTCGAAAACCGTTCTGTCATTCGGGCCGGGAAAAATATCAATGTATCGCCAACGGGTTGGACGATTTTGGAAGTCCTTGCGCAAAACAGTCCGCGCGTTGTCACCCGGTCCCGTCTTTCGATGGCCCTATGGCAGGGGGACCCGCCCGATACCAATGCGCTGAAAACGCATCTTTACAAATTGCGCCATCGGATCGACAAACCGTTCGAACAAAATCTTATCCACACCATTCCGGGCCAGGGCGTGGCCCTGCGCGAGTAACTGTTATGCCGTCACCCTGTTGTGCCCCAAAGACCCGCTCCTTTTCGCGCTTTGTGCGCAATTACGTGTTGCTGGGTCTGGTGATCACGCTGGTTCTTTATACCGCTGTGCTTAATTTCTACATGCTGTATGGCAAGTGGATGGTCGCAGCCTTTCAGTTACAACTGATTGCCGAACAATATGACGATCAGCTTACCCGCGATCCGAACGCCCCGTTGCCCAAGGGGTTCAATATTGAATCCTTTGACAGCTTTGATCAGCTCCCGTCCGAACTCCGTGCGCATGTCACGCCCGACGATCTTGAAACCGGCGAACTTTTCTACATCAATACCGACCAGTATACCGACCAGAAAAACCCGGATAACCCGATCTTTCTGGTCTTTCCCCATCACCTTGCTGATGGTC
Source organism: Thalassospira profundimaris (assembly GCF_003326675.1). Taxonomy (GTDB): domain Bacteria; phylum Pseudomonadota; class Alphaproteobacteria; order Rhodospirillales; family Thalassospiraceae; genus Thalassospira; species Thalassospira aquimaris. The sequence goes on along the minus strand of NZ_JPWF01000009.1, from coordinate 121,790 downwards.
GCAACATCCTGATTTTGCAGACCTATCACGTTGGAGATGGTGACAGCGTCTTCTTTGAACGCCTGCATAATCTGGCATGGCTTTCCGTGCCCTTTGCCCTGATCGTGATCGGCATTTTTGCCTGGTTCCTGTGGATCATCGGCAAACGCCTGACCAAACCATCCGAAGATTTGCAAAGCTGGGCCAATAACCTGACGGCGGATAATCTGGGGGCGCCAATCCCCGATTTCGGGTTCGAGGAACTGAATGATGTCGCCCACGAACTGCATCGGTCCGTTGACCAGATCGACAAATTCGTTGCCCGCGAACGTGAATTCCTGCGTCAGGCCAGCCACGAATTGCGCACCCCTGTCACCATCGTTTCGGGCAATGTCGAATTACTGGAAAAAAGCCCGCTGAACGCCACCCAGTCACGTGTGATGGCACGCATCAAACGCGCAAACCGCAATATGCAGCAATTGCTTGAAACGCTGCTGTGGCTGGGTCGGGAAAATGCGCCGCTGGGCGAAACCGAACATATCCATCTTGCAAGCTTCATCGAACAGGAAATCAGCGACCTTTCCTATTTGACCGAGGGCAAACACGTCACCTGTCACTTTGCCCCTGACAGCCGGGAAACCGAAATCGCCACGTCGCGTGCGGCCCTGATGATTGTGGTATCCAACCTGATCCGCAATGCGTTTCAGCACACCCCAAAGGGCCAGGTCACCATCACCCTGACCGGCACCGAACTGACCGTTGAAAACACCATTTCGACCTGCAATGGCCAATGCACCACCCCGCAGGGCGAAGGCATCGGCTTGCAGCTTGTCCGGCGCATTTGCGAACGGCTTGACTGGCGCTGCACGCCGACACATCTGCCCAATGGCGGCATGTCGGTAAGCTTCGACCCCGGTGCCAGAACACTGGTCAAACCGACCCCCGAACTGGTGGAAAGCTAAGTCCATCTGCATTCCTTGTTGCGGTATCGAAAAAACCGCGACAAGGCGACTGCCATCGCCTATCGTGATGGCATCATGGCATTTACCATTCGACAGCTTCAATATTTCGTCGCCGTTGCCGAGCAGGGAACTGTATCGGGGGCAGCCCATATTCTGTCGATTTCGCAATCGGCCGTGACCGAGGCGATCAAGGAACTTGAAGCCGACCTTGGCGTCACGCTGTTTGATCGCCATTCGCGTGGCCTGAACATTACCCATAACGGGCACCAGTTCCTGCGCCATGCCACCACGATCCTTGCCAATGTCTCGGACGCCAAACAGGCATTTGAAGACACCGCCAAGTCCGAACAGGGCGAATTGCATCTGGGTGTGACGTCGCTTGTCGCCGGTTATGTTCTGTCTGACATTCTTGCCCGTTATCGTCGCGCCTATCCGCAGGTCACGGTCAGTGCGATTGAAGATAACGGCGATTATCTGGAACATCTTTTGATCGGCGGGGAAATTGATGCTGCGGTCATGGTGATTTCCAACCTGCGCGACCGGCTTGCCCTGCAATCGGAAATTCTTGAAGTCTCCCCCTATCGCCTGTGGCTGCCACTTGGTCATCGGCTTGCGACCGCACAAAGCATCACCCTTGATGATGTGACATCCGAACCCCTGATCATGCTGACCGTTGATGAAATCGAAGAAGCCACCGGCAAGCTTCTTGGTGCGCTTGGCACCCGTCCGCGTGTGGCATTTCGCACAAGATCGGTCGAAGCTGTGCGCAGTCTGGTTGCCACCGGGGCGGGTTTATCGTTGCTGCCCGATCTGGTTTATCGGCCCTGGTCGCTTGAAGGTGACCGTATTGAAAGCCGCGATGTATCGGGCACACTTCCGATGGTTCAGGTCGGCGTGGTCTGGCGCAAAGGATCACCGCTTTCACAAGCCGCACGCGACTTCATCGGACTTGCGCAGGCCCACCGCGCAACACGTTTACGTTAAAGCCCTCAATCGCTTTGCTACCATACGCTTCAGGATGATATCGGAAAAACCGATAACGTATTTCTGATAAATGAAATTGTGAATGCTCAGGATCAGCGTACCCTTTGCGGCGGGAAATAAAAGTCACACGAATTGACGCCCTGCAACTGGGAGACATCACAATGAAATCATTACTGAAATCGGGCACGTCCGTGATGGTCGTGCTTGCCTTGGCGGCAAGTCAGGCCGCCGCAGCCGACATGATGACCGCACTTGGAACCCCCGAAGGCAATGTAAATATCGTTGCATGGCCGGGCTATATCGAACGCGGCGAAACCGATGCCAATTTCGACTGGGTAACATCGTTTGAAAAAGAAACCGGATGTAAGGTGAATGTGAAAACCGCCAACACATCCGATGAAATGGTTGCCCTGATGAACGAGGGCGGCTTTGACCTTGTGACCGCATCGGGCGATGCATCACTGCGCATGATTGCCGGTAAACGCGTTCAGCCGATCAATACCGACCTTATTCCAAGCTGGAACACGGTTGATGACCGCCTTAAAAGTGCGCCTTGGCACACGGTTGGCGGCAATCATTACGGTACGCCCTATCAGTGGGGCCCGAACGTTTTGATGTATAATACCGAGGCCTTCAAGGAAGCGCCCAAAAGCTGGGATGTTGTTTTCAAGGAAATGACGCTGGCCGATGGCAAATCCAACAAGGGCCGCGTTCAGGCCTATGACGGTCCGATCCATATTGCCGATGCTGCGCAATATCTGATGGCGCATAATCCGGAACTGGGCATCAAAAGCCCGTATGAGCTCAATGCCGATCAATATGCCGCCGCCCTTGATCTTTTGCGCGGGCAGCGTGAACTGGTATCACGTTACTGGCATGATGCCTTCATCCAGATGGATGACTTCAAAAACGAAGGCGTTGTTGCATCGGGTTCCTGGCCGTTCCAGGTTAACCTTCTGAAATCCGAAGGTCTGCCGATTGCATCGACCATCCCCGAAGAAGGTGTGACCGGCTGGGCCGATACCACCATGCTTCATGCCGATGCTGAAAACCCGACCTGTGCCTATTTGTGGATGGAACATTCCCTGTCCCCGAAAGTTCAGGGCGACCTTGCCGCATGGTTTGGTTCCAACCCGGCAGTTCCGGCTGCTTGTAAGGGCAATGCCCTTTTGGGTGACGAAGGCTGTGCGACCAACGGATTTGATGATTTCGACCGTGTCAGCTTCTGGCAGACCCCGGTTTCGAAATGTGAAAGCCAGGGCGAATGCGTCCCCTATTACCGTTGGGTATCTGACTATATCGGCGTGATTGGCGGTCGCTAAGACCTCCTTGTGGCCGAACCGGCGTGATGTCAGGTGTTTCGTACACCCGGATGTCTTGCCTGTTGTGTTGCGCTTGCCCGGTTGAACCGGGGGGAACGGCCGGGCAATGCGCACCGGCAAAGGTCACTTATCACCCGATTGGGCGCCACCCGCCACCATCCCTTGCGACCCGAAGCCCGCCCGTGCGGGCGGGCTTCAAACAACTGGTTTACCAATGACGAATGCAGTTTCCTTTTCCAGTGTTTCACGTCATTTCGGCACGGTTCGCGCCGTTGATGATGTGGACCTGTCGATTGCCGAGGGTGAATTTTTCGCCATGCTCGGCCCGTCAGGATCGGGCAAAACCACGTGCCTGCGCCTGATTGCCGGCTTTGAGCAGCCCACAAGCGGCCATATCGAAATTTTCGGCACCAAGGTCGAAAACGTGCCGCCCTATCGGCGCAACGTGAATACCGTGTTTCAGGATTACGCCCTGTTCCCGCACATGAACATCATCGACAATGTGGCCTATGGCCTGATGATACAGGGGATGGGCAAGGCCGAACGTCACAAGGCCGCCAACGAGGCCCTCGAACTTGTCGCCCTGCCGGGCTATGGCGACCGCCGCCCAGGGCAGCTTTCCGGTGGACAGCGCCAGCGCGTTGCGCTTGCCCGTGCCTTGGTCAACAAACCCAGGGTCCTTCTGCTGGATGAACCGTTGGGCGCGCTTGATCTGAAATTGCGTGAACAGATGCAGGAAGAACTTAAAACCCTGCAACGCAAACTTGGCATCACCTTTGTTTTTGTCACCCACGATCAGGGCGAGGCCCTGTCGATGGCCGACCGGGTTGCGGTGTTCAATAACGGCAAAATCCAGCAGGTCGGAAGCCCGCAGGATATCTATCAACGTCCGCAAAGCCGCTTTGTCGCCGATTTCGTCGGATCATCAAACGTACTTGAACCGGCCTTTGTCAAACAACTGACCGGCAAGGACGCCTGTGCAAGCCTGCGCCCCGAAGCCATCCGCTTTGTTCAGTCCGATGGCCATCTGGCAACCGTGACCGGAAGCAGCTATTTGGGGGGCACCACCCGGGTTGGTCTGGCACTTGGCGATATGCGGATCAATGCCCTGATCCCGGCCGATCAGGCGGTGCCTGAAAATGGCAGTTTGGTTCATATCAGTTGGCAGGAAAACGAACTGCATTTGATGGAGGATGCCCAATGACGGCCGCCTCCCCCGTCACAGAAACGGCGCAAGGTACGGCCATCCTGCCCGGTCAGGGCGGATGGACCGGATCGCTGTCTGACACGTTCTGGCGCAATCCCAAACTGCTTTTGATCCTGATGCTGACCCCGCCGGTTCTGTGGCTTGGCATCATCTATCTTGGGTCGCTGTTTGCGTTGCTGGCGCAAAGCTTCTTTTCCATCGATGAATTTTCGGGGATGGTTCAGTACGAACTGACGCTTAAAACCTATGGCGAACTGTTCCGTCCGGCCAATCTTGATATCATCATCCGCACCGTTTCCATGGCAGCCATCGTTACGGTTGCCGCGGCCTGTGTGGCATTTCCGATTGCCTATTTCGCCGCGCGTTATGCACGCGGTAAATGGAAGGCAGTATTTTACATCGGCGTGATGCTGCCGCTTTGGTCGAGCTATCTGGTCAAAGTTTATGCCTGGAAACTGATCCTTGCCAAGGAAGGCATACTGACATGGATTTTTGCCAAGCTGCATCTGACCTGGCTTCTTGAAGCATGGCTGGCGATCCCGATCATTGGCGGATATTCCCTGTCGGTCAGCTATACCGGGACTTTCCTTGTGTTCCTGTATGTCTGGTTGCCCTTCATGGTTCTGCCGGTTCAGGCCGCACTTGAACGTGTACCGGGAAGCTATATCGAGGCATCCGGTGATCTTGGTGCGACGCCCGGTCAGACATTCCGCCATGTGATTTTCCCGCTGGCCTTGCCCGGCATTGTCGCGGGGTCGATCTTTACCTTTTCGCTGACCCTTGGTGATTACATCATTCCGCAAATTGTCGGGTCATCGCGCCTGTTTATCGGTCAGGCCGTCTATGCCCAGCAAGGCACGGCAGGCAACATTCCGCTGGCCGCGGCCTTTACGGTCGTGCCGATTGTCATCATGGGCTTCTATCTTTGGGGCGCAAAACGTATGGGGGCCTTCGATGCGATCTGATGGAAAGCACCGCGCACCCTTTGCGCTTAAGGCAGCAGCCGGGCTTGGTCTTGCCTTCATGCATTTGCCCATTGCCCTGATCTTTGTCTATGCCTTCACGACAGAGGATAAATCCTATCAGTGGCCGCCGCCCGGTTTCACCCTGAAGTGGCTGGAAGTTACCTGGAACCGCCCGGACGTCTGGGAAGCCCTTAAACTGTCGCTTCAGGTCGCAACCATTTCGACCGTGATTGCCATGGTTTTGGGAACACTTTGTGCCGCAGCGGTATCACGGACCAAATTCTTTGGCCGGGAAACCATATCGCTTCTGGTGATCCTGCCGATTGCCTTGCCCGGCATTATCACGGGTATTGCCCTGCGATCAGCCTTCAGCATTGCTGAAATTCCGTTCTCGTTCTGGACGATCATTCTGGGTCACGCGACGTTCTGTGTTGTCGTTGTCTACAACAATGCCGTCGCGCGGTTCAGAAGGACATCGGGGTCGCTTGTCGAAGCATCGATGGATTTGGGGGCCAACAGTTTCCAGACATTCCGCCATGTCATTTTGCCCAATATCGGCACTGCCCTTTTGGCCGGGGGGATGCTGGCCTTTGCCCTGTCCTTTGACGAGGTGATTGTCACGACCTTTACCGCCGGTCAGCAATCAACATTGCCGATCTGGATGCTTGAAGAACTTGTCCGACCGCGCCAGCGACCTGTCACCAATGTGGTGGCGATGGTTGTGGTTCTGGTCACGGTCCTGCCGATCCTTGCGGCCTATTACCTGACCCGTGATGGCGATCAGGTGGCCGGATCCGGGAAGTAACAACGTAATAACGATACAAACGGGAGAGCTTATTATGGATACCAAGATGCTGATCGGCAGCAGCCTTGAAACGGGCGTCGAAGCCGAAGAAAACATCATCAATCCGAAAACCGGCGAAACCATCATGATGCTGCCCGAAGCATCGATGGAACAGATCGACCGTGCGGTCAATGCCGCCGAACATGCGTTCAAGTCATGGTCGCGCACCACACCGGCCGAACGGTCCAATTACCTTCTGAAAATTGCCGACCGGATCGAAACCGAAGCCGAAGATTTCGTCAAACTGGAATCCCTGAATTGCGGCAAGCCGATCAATGCTGTGCGCAATGACGAAATCCCGGCCATTGTTGATTGCTATCGTTTCTTTGCCGGTGCTGTGCGCTGCATGCAGGGATCGATTGCCGGTGAATATATGGAAGGCCATACTTCCATGATCCGCCGTGATCCGATTGGGGTGATCGGTTCGATCGCGCCCTGGAACTATCCGATGTTGATGATGGCCTGGAAACTGGCCCCGGCGATTGCCGGGGGTAACACGGTTGTTTTCAAGCCGTCTGAACAGACACCGCTGACCGCGCTTAAACTGGCGACCATTCTGGCCGATATCCTGCCCGAAGGCGTGGTCAATATTGTACTGGGCCGCGGGGCAACGGTTGGCAATGCCCTGATCAACCATCCCAAGATCGACATGATTTCGATCACCGGCGATGTCGCGACCGGCAAAAAGGTTCTTCAGGCCGCCGCCAAATCGGTCAAGCGCACCCATCTTGAACTGGGTGGCAAGGCCCCGGTCATTGTCTTTGATGATGCCGACCTTGAAGCCGTTGTCGAAGGGCTGCGCGCCTTTAGCTATTACAATGCCGGACAGGATTGCACGGCGGCATGTCGTATCTACGCCGGTCCGAAAATCCATGACAAGCTGGTGGCTGATCTTTCATCGGCGGTTTCAAGCATTGCCTATGCCCGTTCCGATGACGGTGAAAACGAAATCGGCCCGCTGATTTCCGAACGTCAACGTGACCGCGTGGCAAGCTTTGTCGCCCGCGCATCCGAACAGAAACACATCGAAATCACCACCGGCGGCAAGCTGCATGACGGGCCGGGCTTTTTCTATCAACCGACCGTGATTGCCGGTGCCCTGCAAAGTGACGAGATCGTACGCCGCGAGGTCTTTGGGCCGGTGGCCTCGATCACCCGCTTTACCGATGTCGACGAGGCCGTCGCATGGGCCAATGATTCCGATTACGGTCTGGCATCGTCGATCTGGACCAAGGATATCTCGCGCGCCATGCAAACCAGTGCCCGCCTGCGGTATGGCTGTACCTGGATCAACACCCACTTCATGCTGGTTAATGAAATGCCGCATGGTGGCCTGAAACAGTCCGGCTATGGCAAGGACATGTCGCATTACGCACTCGAAGATTACACCGCTGCCCGTCACATCATGATCGCGCACGGTTAAGCAACCGATCCAGCGGTTTGAACATTCCAAACAGCAAGGGCAGTCAACAGGCTGCCCTTGTTTTGTTTAAGTCCCGGCAACCAAACAGGAAATCAATTTCCAAACCCGATGAACTAGCGATTGCATTGCCATCCCAAATCGATCGATATAGTGAGTAATCAAATTCCGATATCGAATTGTCCGGGCCCCGGGTTATGCCGTGTGGTGTCGCAAGTTGCCGAGAACAAAGCATGGTTAAAAACAACAAAGCATTCCGTCTGACCATCCTGACGGTTTCAATCCTGATGTCCACCAACCTTTGGGGGACACCGTTCATCGGAGAAAGCCATGCCGCAACCATGGCGATGGCAGCAACGGCAGCAACGGAAAAATCCTGCGAGGAAAGCGGGTTCAGCGCCTTTATGAAAAAGCTGGGCCTGCAGGGAAATCGGGTTTCCAAAAGCGATCTTCCCCCTCCGCTCAGCATTATGCTGAGCAAGGAAAATGTGGCCCATAAAGAAAAACTCGAAGAAAGCGAGGTCTACAAACAGGCCAGAACAGATTTTGAATATCATATGCTTTTGGCCGCGGTAAGCTTCGGGGACCGGGATTACGCCTTAAGCCTGTATTACATGGGCAAACTCCGCGCGGAAACCGATGATCTGCCGGCAAACTATTATTTTTATTATGCTTTCATGACCTACAGATTATCCATGTTCGAAGATTACGACCACAATCGGGATCAGTTGGTGGCCGTCGCCAAGCAGTATGCAGATACCTATCTTGCCCTTGCGGGTGACTGTGCTGATTTTGCAGAAGATGCGCTGAAAATTTCTGCGGGGAAGGTTCTGTGATGTTTGCAAAAATCCGGCGCGCTTTCGCCGCCCTTGCCATTGTTTTTCCGGTCTCGGTTCCTGCATTTGCCGATGACGACATCACCAAAATTGGCCGGGTTGAAACAGATATCATCACCCTGAAAGATGTTCAGATCCCGTTCAAGGCCGAGATGCTTGATGGCTGGGGCTCGGAAGGCGAGGGGATGGCATCGGTCGATATCAATGCGAAACTGATGATCTATACCCTGTGGGGGGAACCGGTCGTTTATTGCACAGCGAACTGGTCTTTCAACAAGGCACAGACAGACAACACACTTGTCACAAACATCAAGGGTGTCAGTGGCAATCTGCCACGTGAAGTGCTTGACACGATTGTTCTTTATAATGTGAAGATCAATTTCTTCACCAGCCTGACCGACAATATCTGGGTCACGTGCGATCCCGGCTACTTCACAAAATCCGATGATACGAAACTTGCGTTAAGTATGCCTGGAAGTCCAAGCTGGGAGGAACTTTTCCAGGATAACGGGTATGACCTGGGCGGGCGCGAAGAACGCGCGAAGTCTCATTATCTCGAACTGCTGGAAACGGGAAAGATCAGCTCGCAGGCACAGCATTCTGTGCAAACTGCACAAATCGATCTTCATCACGTTCGAAAATGGCTTGCCGAGCAAGACCTGAAAATTGTCGAACAAAAACAGATACAAACCTCGGATCGTTGGCAAGAACGTAAGGACGCACAGTTAAAAGCCCAAAGAGACGACAAACCGATAAAGTCATCTCCGGAAAGCATCGACGCCTTCATGCAATACCTGTTTGAGGCTGTTTATCGCAAACAGCGTGTCGAAGAGTATAAATGGCGCGTGAACGCCTATATTCCAATCAATACAAGTTTGATGGAAAGGAGTGACTCCCTTTTTAAAAAGTTCCGCCACTGTCAGTCCTTTACCCCGCCGCGCAGCTTTGAAGATGCACCAAATTCAGTCATTGGCTATCGCGACTGCTTGCCATCGCCGCTTGACGCCCTGGTTATGTATTCAGTTGGCGAAGATGATGACTATCGCTGCGGGTACAAGAATAAAGACGGCAAAGTTGTGCTCGAAGCTCAGTATAAAAGTTGCTACGACGAACTTAAAGGCATCGGCGTTGTCAAAAGGTTCGAAGGAACACGCGAGGAAACAGGAAGTACCATCGGCCTTTGTAGCGGTAAATGTTCAGGCGGTGCTTCTACGCGCTACACCATGCTGGTCGATGTTGTGAAATGGGTGGTCATCAATGCCAAAGGCGAAGTTCTTGTGCATGAGGACGACACAGAGCCGGTCTTCGGGTTCCAGGCGACACATTTCAGCTTCCTCGATGGCAATCTGGTCGTTACACGGCGAGATGAAGATACGTATCAGGAACTGATCTACGACAACCAGTTGAAGTTACGTCTAAAGCTGCCGGAAGGCTGGGAGTACGAGGGTTATTCAGAAGATCTGATTCTGATCAAGTCGCGGGAGAAAGTCGAGGATGGCTATTCCAGCGCATATGAATATGGATATGTGGGTTGGGATGGAAAATTCGCGTTTGACCCCATGCCCGCAAACGAAGCCAACGTCTTTGAAAATGGCAAGGCCTGGATCGTTGATCCGGATGGGACCGGGTTCCTGTATGACAAGAAGGGTCGTATTTTGGAATAGCCGCTCGCATTCCTCATACAAAAAGGGGCAGCCGGTTGGCTGCCCCCTTTTTATTTGTCTGACTTATGGCCGAAACAGTTTTGCGGCGGGATGTTCGAACGTTACCCGCCCGTCTTTCATACCCCACACGGGGCGGCTGATTTCGGAAACCACCTGTGCGCGGCTTTGGGCGGGCAGGATGATGAAGCTTGCAGCTTCGCCCACTGCAATCCGGTTTGATCTGCCCAGAAGTTTGGCCGGGGCATCGGCGATCATGGCAAAGCAGTTTTCAAGTTCGGCTTCTGTCGAAAGCTGACTGACATTGGCATAAAGGTTCGCCATGCGTGACAGTGAACAATCCCCATAAGGCGTAAACGGATTAAGCACATTGTTGGTCGCAATCGTGCAGCAAACCCCGTGCGCGGCAAGTTTATGCGCCGGGGCGACACCGCGTGGAACGCTGTGATCATGATCGCGCCCGGTCAGGAAAAGATCGGTTGCCGGAAGCACGGTTAATCCGATCCCCGCATCGCGCATAATTGCAATCGTATCTTCAAGTTGCGGTTTGGGCAGTACCGACAGCTTGGTGACATGGCCAATCATCACCCGCCCCTGCCAGCCAAAGGCAATCGACTGGCGCGCCACTTCATCAAGATGACGCCAAGAACCGTCCAGATCAAAATCCAGATGGAAATCAAGATCGACATCATAGTGCCGCGCCATTTCAAACAGACGCAGGATTTGGCCATTCGGATCGGTATCCATATAGGGGCAGCCCCCCAAAAGGTCCGCGCCGTTTTCAAGGGCCTCGCGCAGCAATTCCTCGGTCCCCGGATAATTCAGCAATCCTTCCTGCGGGAACACGCAAATCTCGATATCCATTGCCCATGCATAGTCGGCCTTAAGCCGCTTGATCGCGTTAAAACCCGCAAGCCCGATGCCCGGATCAATTTCCACATGGGAGCGAACGGCATTGGTGCCCTGGGTGATTGCCTTTTCAATTACCTTGGCCCCGCGGGCATAGACGTCATCTTCGGTAAAGCCGCTTTTGGCATTGGCAACCGCACTGATCGCGCCTGAAAGCGTGCCGGTTTCATTCTTGGCACGATCAAGAATGCAGGCCTTATCAAGATGCAGGTGGCTTTCAACAAAGCCCGCCGTCACCAATTGCCCGGCCGCATCAAAAGCGGGCCCATCCCCGGTTATCGACTGAGCAATTTCAACGATCTTGCCATTGGCAATCCCAAGATCAAGAAGGGCGTTTTCGCCATGCAGGCAGGCATTCTTTACCAGATAATCAAACATCTCCAACCGCTACCTTTTCTTGTTTTTTATCGCCCTGTTCGCTGCCGCCCAGATAGGCGGCAATCAGGCGTTCATCCTGACGCAAATCCGATGCGGGGCCCTCGGCAACCACCTGGCCCTGTTCAAGGACATAGGCATAATCGGCCACCGAAAGCGCCATGGTCGCCATCTGATCGACCAGAAGGATGGTCACACCATCATCGCGAAGCTCGCCCAGAATGGCATATAGTTCTTCGACCATCGCCGGTGCCAGACCAAGGGACGGTTCATCAAGCAACAAGGCCTTTGGCTTGGCGACCAAGCCGCGCGCAATTGCCATCATTTGCTGTTCACCACCCGACAGCAATCCTGCCGGACTGTTGATGCGGTCACGCAAACGCGGGAAGCGTTTCAGGATGGCTTCGAGTTCATCCGCACTGACAGGTTTGGGTTGTTTATAGGCCCCCAGTTCGATGTTTTCACGCACCGTCAATTCCGGGAAAACCTGACGCCCTTCGGGCACAAGGATCAATCCCTGTTCAACGATCTGATGCGGGGCAAAGGCATGGATATATTCGTTATTAAGAACAATCTGCCCCTTTACCGGACGCAACAGACCCGCAAGGGCAGTCAGGAAGGTCGACTTGCCCGCACCATTGGCGCCAAGCAGTGCAACCATCTCGCCCTGACGGACCTTGATATCAACCGATTGCAGAACCGGGGCCGCCCCATATCCCGCGGTCAGACGCAGGGTTTCGATTACCGGAGATTCCCCGGCCTCGAACGGAATGGGCCGCGGACGGGCCTTCATTTTGCCATCGCCCAGATAGGCCGCAATGACTTGCGGGTTGCTTTGCACTGCCTGCGGGCTTCCGAAAATGATCGGGGTTCCGGCATCAACCGCCAAAATCTGATCGGAAATACCCATGACCATTTCCATGTCATGTTCGACCAGAACAACCGTAATCCCGGCATCGGCCAACTGACGCAGCAGTTTGGAAAGTGACACCTTATCGGCATGCATCAATCCGGCAGCCGGTTCATCAAGCAGAAGAACACCGGACCTGGTCGCAAGGGACCGGGCAATTTCGACAAGACGGCGATCCACATGCGGCAAATCACCGGCACGGGCGTCGATATCCCCCTGATAGCCACAAAATGCCAAAAGTCCGGCGGCATGATTGCGGTTTTCGTCTGATGCAATCGCGCTGAACGGGTTGCCAAAACGGCCAACCGGAAGACCGGCAATGACGTTATCAACAACCGACATGTTTTCAAAAAGCCGGGTCGCCTGATAGGTGCGCGCAATCCCGTTGCGGGCTGCAAAGTCGGTCGGTTTTCCGGCAATGTCCTGATCGCCAATACCCACCGCACCCTCGGTCGGTTTGTAGAACCCGCTGATGATGTTCAAAAGCGTGGTCTTGCCCGCCCCGTTCGGACCAATGATCGACGTCACCTGCCCCGGCTTGGCGGTGAAGGATACGGAATTGACCGCCTTCACCCCGCCAAAGGCAATAGAGATATCATCAACCACCAGTCCGTCCGACTTGGTATAGGCTTTAAGCCCTGCCTCGATTTCGGCCGCCGGGGTGGCATTGACCTTGCGTTTTTTAAGCGGTATGAACCGTTCGACCACACCGACAATACCGCGCGGCGCAATCAACAGAACCACAATCAGAAGTGCCCCGAAAATCAGCAAACGATATTCGGCAAAATCGGCCAGCATTTCAGGCAACATCACCGAAACCGTTGCCCCGACCAGCGGCCCCAGAACCGTACCGGCCCCACCCAGAATGACCGCAAACAGATACAGGATTGATTGACTAAGCGGGAAGTTGCTGGGCGCAATAAACATCATAAGCGGCGCAAACAGCGCCCCGGCCAGACCCGCCATCGCCGCCGCAATCGCAAAGCCGGTCGCCTTGACGACAAAGGCATTATAGCCCAGCGAACTGGCCGCAATTTCGGCATCGCGCATCGATGTCATCGCCATGCCCCAGCCACTTGTCACCAGACGACGGAATGCCAGCAACGCAACCCCGCCCAGAATAACGCACAGCATCACCAGATCGGTTTCACTGAGCATATAGCCAAACAATTCGGGCATCGGGAAGCCCATCAAACCGTTCTGCCCGCCGGTCAGGGCACGCCATTCAATCGCGCCATGTTCAACAATAAAGGCAAAGGCAATGGTCACCATGGCAAGGAACGGGCCCGCCATCCGCACTGCCGAAAGCGCCAGCAAGCACCCGGCAAACCCGGCAATCACCGATGACGCCACCAGCGACAGCCAGAAATTAAGGCCCGCGAGCGTCAGGATCGCACTGGCATAGGCACCAATCGCAAAGAACCCGACCTGCCCCAGCGACACCAGACCGGTCAAACCATAAAGAACGTTCAGACCCACACACAAAATCGTGGTGATCGCGACAAGGCCAATGATGAACTGGGTATAGCCGCCGGTGATTGAAACACCGATCAAACCGCCAAGCACGGCAAGGACGATCGCAGCATCAAGAGCAACAGGTTTGTTCAGGTTGGGCATCGGATTTTTAAGTTGAAACTTCGTTTTCATCATCAGACCTTCTTGATCGCTGCACGACCAAACAGGCCGCTTGGTTTGATGGTCAGGACCGCAATCACAAGTGCGAACACGACGATGAAGGTATAGGACGATCCGAGATAGGTGGTCACAGCGGCCTCGACCAGACCATAGATAAAGCCTGCAAGCATCACGCTATAGGCCGATGTCATGCCGCCCAGAATGGCAACCGCAAACGCCTTGAGACCAAAAAGCGTGCCCATGTCCGAATGCACCGAGAACAGCGGCGCAATCAACAGACCGGCACAGCCCGCAAGCATTGATGAAATGGCAAAGGAACCGGTGACCATCACGGTTGTGTTGATCCCCATCAGCTTTGCGGCCTGAAGGTTTTGCACCACCGCCAAAAGCGCACGGCCCTGTCGGGTATGGCGGAACAGCGCATGAAGGGCCAGGGCCACACCGATGGCCGCAATCGGGATCAGGATTTGTTGCGGATAAACACCCGTCCCAAAGATATTCCAGGTTTCGCCAACAAGGGCGGATGGCAACGTGCGCGGTTCATTGCCAAAGGTAAAAAGCACCGCGTTATCAAGCAAAATGCCGCCGGCAACCGTCGCCATCAGCCAGGCTTCGGAATTGCGAATGGCAAAGGGACGAACAAGGAAAAACTCGACTAGAATACCGGCAAAGCCACAGCACAGGATGGCAAGCGGATAACCGACAATGACCGGAAAGCCGTATTGTTCACAAAAAACAAAGCCCAATACCGCGCCCAGCATCACCATTGATCCTTGGGCGAAATTGACCTTTGAGGACACCGAATAGGTGATCTGAAAACCAAGTGCGATCAGTCCGTACATACTGCCCAGACCGATCCCGGTAATCAGGGCTGCGATTAATAATGTCATTGCCAGTCGCCTGTTTATGTCCTGCGTCAAAGCGCATCATTCAAAAGGAATAAAACCCTGTGCGATACGGGATGGGATCGCACCGCACAGGGGTAAAAAGATCGGCTTATTTAATCGGAATGATCTGGCCTTCGACGAAATGCGCGAAGGTGTAGTCTTCCGGGCCAAGCGCGTCCTGATCGTCCGGGGTGAACGGCTTGTCATAGGTTTTGATCATGCCTTCGACGCCCGAAATCTCGTACATCGCGGCACGGATGGCTGGGCCTTCGGTCGAGCCGGCTTTTTCGATGGCCGCTGCAATCAAAAGGGTGGCGTCATAAGCGTTGGCAATGCCGGTTGCCGGGGTCACGTCGGCAAGGGTTTTGATTTCCGGGAACTTTTTCTGAAGCTCGACGAACATCGGGCTGGTTGCATCGGTAAACAGATAGGTCTGGATAAAGTGGACTTTCTCGCCGGATTTGCCTGCCAGTTCGGTAAAGCGACCGCCCGCCGGGCCCCAATGCGAAGAAATCGGAACATCCCAGCCCATACGATCAAGCGACTTGATCACCTGTGCGGTCGGGGCAACGTTGGCAACAACGAACAGAGAGTCTGCACCGCTTTCTTTCAGACGGGTCAACTGCGGGACAACGTCAACGTCGTTTGATTCAAACTTTTCGATCCCGGCATGGGTCATGCCACGTTTTTCAAGCGCCTTGAGCAAACCCTTCTCGTTGGATTCCCCCCACGGGTTGTTGATCAGGATCATGCCCGGTTTTTTGGCACCGTAATTTGCAATCAGATATTCCGTGATCGCCTCGTCGACATATTCATCAACGGCGGAAACGCGGAACACATAGTTTTCTTCCGCACCGTTTTTGGTGATGCCAGTGCCAGCAGCCCACGGACCGATGAACGGAATTTTCTGCTGGTTGGCATACGGGACGATGGCAAAGGATACCGGCGTATCAAGACCACCAATGATCGCAGCAACGCCTTCGCGCTGTGCCAGTTCACGGGCCGCAACCAGACCTTTGCCCGGGTTGCTTTCATCATCGCGGGAAACAAGTTCAAGCGGCTTGCCAAGAACGCCACCCGCAGCATTGATCTTGTCAATCGCAAGGGTAATGCCACGCGTAATTGCTTCACCCGATTTGGCCGACTGACCACTGAGCGCAGCAACAAGGCCGAGCTTTACGGTTTCATCAGCACGGGCGTTATGGACAGGCAAGGTGGCAGCAAACATCATCGCAGCAGCAGCACCCAACAGGGCGGCACGGCGCGTCAGTTTCGGAATAGGCGAAGAAATAGGCATGTGAGACTCCCTGATTATGTGACTTCGCATTCGGTCGTCGCAGTTTCACGATACGCGCCGAACTACCACCGCATTGCAGCAAAGCCCGTGCCAAGAATCAAAATCATGCGAAATCAATTACTTATGGGATTCGATATCATTTCTCCAAAGCCATTTGCCTCATGCATACGCAAATTGCATGCAATTATTGCATAAAATTAGTGCATGCAAATTTTTCGCCTACGTATTATGCTGATCACAGATCAATTGCAGTGAATGAGGATTCCCGATGACCGATCAGACTGCGGTAAATGTGCTTGATACACTGCCGCCCGAAGCCCAGACCGTGCGCGATTTTCTTGATGCATCCATGAAGCCCGACCCCGAACTGGCGGCGACTTTCATGTCTGATGATGTCGTGATCACCTTTACCGATGGTCAGAAATACGACCATCCGTCGGGCACCACGGCCTTTAATGCCGCACGCTATAAATGGGTGAAAAAGAAATTCGGTCAGTTTGATGTCGCCAACACCAACGGCCAGACCGTGGTGTATAGCACCGGCTGGCTTTACGGCGAATGGCCGGACGGAACACCGTTTGAAGGCAACCGTTATGTCGACCGTTTCGTGATTGAAAACGGCAAGATCGTCAAAATGGATGTCTGGAATGAAAGTGCCGAACGCATTCTGGTGCGCAAAGGCATCAAGGCATAATCACGCCGTTTGGGAATATCGTGCGCCCGTCATATCCGAACCAACACCTATTTGCTGGAACTGATCGTCTGCTCTTGCGGACAGGCGATCACGTGCGCGGCGGCACTGTTGCATTATGCCCCGCCGTCGCGCACTTTTTTGGCATAGGGTTCAAGGGCATCCAGATACAAAAGCGGCCCGCCTTCTTCGGTGGTGAAAAGCGCACGGTCAGCCACGGCGGTCAGGTGATGACGCATCAATTTACGCGCAGCATCCGCATCGCCCTTCGACAGGGCTTCGATGATCTGGCGGTGTTCCTGAATACCGCAATCGGTCGAATGCGGCCGGGCATACAGCGACAGCGTCAAGCCACAGCGATATCCGATTTCCTCGACATAGCGCAGCAAGACCGGGCTTCCCGAAAGCTTGGCCAGCAGGATATGGAACTCGGTCGCCAGGCGGATCGAAATCGGTTCGGATGCGTGTTCGGCGGCAACTTCCTTGGCCAGATGACCTTCGAGTTCTGCCAGAAGTGCCGGGCTCATATTCTTGATCACGCGGCTGATCACAAGGTCTTCGATCTGGGTGCGCAATTCAAACAGATCACGTGCTTCTTCAAGGCTGGGCTTGGCCACCATCGCGCCCTTGTTGCGGCGAAGCTCAACCAGACCTTCGGCGGCAAGTCGTTCAAGGGATTGCCGAATAAGCGTGCGGCTGACACCGAATCGTTCGCCAAGGGAATCTTCGGGGAGCTTCATGCCGGGCATCAGAACACGTTCAAGGATTGCCGAACGCAATGCCGAACTGATCATGTCCGTACGATGTTTTGCCTTGTCCGCCGCCTTCATCCCAACCGCCATTTCTTATGGTGCATACAATAAACTGTTTGCATTTGTATAATTGATTGCATGCAATTTCGCCACTGCTGATCCGCCTTTCACCTGACAGACATTCATCGCTGACAAAATCGCAGAAAGAAGACCGACAATGCCTGATAGTTCATCTGCCCAAACGCATCGCGCCATGATCACCAGCCCCAGCACCGCCGCCAGCGAGGCCGGCGCACAAGTCCTGCGTGATGGCGGCACCGCGATTGAGGCCGTGGTCGCAACAGCAGCAATGTTAGCGGTAACATACCCGCATTTCTGCGGCATTGGCGGGGATGCGGTCTGGATGGTGTCGGATGCATCGGGGAAGGTGCAATCCTTTATGGGCATCGGGCAGGCCGTTCAAAATCCCGGCAGCTTTGCCGATGCGGGCAAACCGATCCCGCTGCGCGGTCCGGGCTCGACCCTGACCACCGCCTGCACGGTGGATTCCTGGCAACATGCGCTGGATCATTCGGCACGTCATTGGGACGGCAAAAAGACACTTTCCGATCTGATTGCACCCGCCATTGATCTTGCCGAAAACGGCTTTCCGATCAGTGCGTCACAATGCTTCTGGCTTGATTTCCGCAAAGATGACATCGCCAACTGGCCGGGCTTTACCGATATCTTTGCGCCCAACGGCAAGATGCCGGTGGCGGGCGAGATGTTTTATCAGCCGCAACTGGCTGAAAGCCTGAAACTGATCGCGCAAAACGGTGCGCGCGATTTCTATGAAGGCACCCTGTCCGAGCGGATTGTTGCCGGTCTGTCTGCTGTCGGATCGCCAATCACCAAGGCCGACCTTGCCAAAACCCGCACCCGCACGGTTGATGCGGTATCCCTTGATTATGGTGATGTCACCCTGTTTGCCCCGCCTGCCCCGACACAAGGTCTGGCAACGCTGATGACCATGGGGGCCTTGCGCGAACTTGGCCCCAAAAACTGGGCCGAAGGCGATGCCGATCATTTCCATCTGGTGGTCGAGGCCATCAAGCAGGCATTTTTCGAACGCGATCAAATCGGTGATCCCGATTTTGCCCTGAATGATTTCACAGCGATGCTTGATCCGGCAAAGCTCAAAACCGCGGCAGCCAATATTTCGACATCCAAGGCCCTCGACTGGCCACATCCGTTCCGACATGGCGATACGGTATTCCTTGCCGCCAAGGACGCGCAGGGCAATTGCGCAAGCGTTCTGCAAAGTACCTATTTCGATTGGGGCAGCGGGGTTGTCGCGGGTGATACCGGCATTGTCTGGCAGAACCGTGGGGCGGCATTCACCACCAATCCGGACCACCCGAACAGCTTCAAACCCGGCAAACGCCCGTTCTATACGCTTAATCCCGGATTGGCCCTGAAAAATGGCAAACCGCATCTGCTGTATGGCACCCAGGGGGCGGATGGGCAGCCGCAAACATTGGCGATGTTGTTGACCCGTGTGCTTGATTTTGGCCTGTCCCCAGCCGATGCCCTTGCCAAGCCGCGCTTCCTGTTGGGCAAGACATTTTCTGATAGCAATGACAGTTTGAAACTTGAAGTCGATGCAGGCGATGAGGTGTTTGACACACTGTCAAAGCGCGGACACATCCTGCGCGCGATTGAAGCACAAAGTGCGCTTGCCGGTCAGGCCGGTATCATTCGCATTGACGAAGGCGGCTTTGTCGACGGCGCCCATGATCCGCGAAGCGACGGTATGGCGATCGGGGTTTAGGCACAGGAAAATCACAGACCAAGCACCCGCGCGGCTAGCGCGGGCACTTGTCCGGATGGGCATTGGTAAAGGCGTCAATGGCCGCACAGCTTTGTTCAATCGCCCTGATCCGCGGAAAGCGAGCAATACTCACATTCCAGCGGCGGGCATTATAAATCTGCGGGATCAGGCAGATATCGGCCATTGATGGACGGTTCCCGTGGCAGAAATCGCCACTGTTATCATCCTTGGCCAACATGGCCTCGAACGCGGCCAAGCCGGTACCGATATATTTCTCCATCCAGTTTTGCCGGATCGTATCCGGGTCATCGCCATGGGCGGACGCCATATCCATGACATGGCGCACGACACCCAGATTGCAAACGGGATGAATATCCATGGCAATGGCGTGCGACAGGGCGCGCACGCGTTGCCGGGCCAAAGTATCGGTTGGCAGCAATCCCTGCCCCGGCCGGGTTTCATCAAGATATTCGATGATCGAAACCGACTGGGTCATGATGATCCCGTCAATTTCAAGCGTGGGGACAAGCCCCTGAGGATTGCGCTTCAAAAAGTCGGGGACCTTGTGAATACCGGCCAGCAAATCAACCGGCACCGTCTGATAGGGAATATTCACAAGCCCCAACGCAATCCGCACCCGGTAACTTGCCGAGGATCGCCAGTAATCATACAGGATCACATCGCTCATAACCCGATATCACCCCTTGTATTGACGAACAGTCTGATCAATCGCGCCGAAGATTGATTTTCCATCGGCACCGATCATGTCAATCTTGACCTGGTCGCCAAATTGCAGGAACGGGGTTGCCGCCGTGCCGGTGTTGATGGTTTCGATCATGCGGATTTCGGCAATGCAGGAATAGCCCGCGCCACCCTGATCCACCGGCTTGCCCGGTTCGCCATCAAGTTTGTTTGAAACTGTGCCAGACCCGATGATTGTGCCCGCAACAAGCGGACGGGTGCGTGCGGCATGGGCAACAAGCTGCGCAAAATCAAAGGTCATATCGACCCCGGCATTGGCGCGACCAAACGGCTTGCCATTCAGATCAACAGCCAAAGGCAGGTTAACCTTGCCGCCATCCCATGCATCACCGAGTTCATCCGGCGTAACGGCAACCGGCGAAAATGCCGAAGACGGTTTGGACTGGAAGAAGCCAAATCCCTTGGCAAGTTCACCGGGGATCAAACCACGCAGCGATACGTCATTGACCAGCATGATCAGACGAATGGCAGAACGTGCCTGATCCAGACTTGCGCCCATCGGGACGTCGTCGGTGATGACGGCAATCTCGCCTTCCATATCGATGCCCCAGGCGGTGTCAGCCATCAGGATATCGTCACGCGGACCAAGGAAACTGTCAGACCCGCCCTGATACATCAGCGGATCGGTCCAGAAGCTTTGCGGCATTTCGGCCCCGCGGGCCTTGCGCACCAGTTCGACGTGATTGACATAGGCCGACCCATCCGCCCATTGAAACGCACGCGGCAAGGGGGAGTGAAGCTGTGTCATATCAAGTTTGATGCGCTTGGCGATGGTCGAACCGGCTTCGACTTCATCAGAAAGTTCGCGCAAGCGCGGCGCAACATCGGCCCAGTTATCAAGCGCAGCCTGAAGGGTTGGCGCAATCGCACTGGCATCTACATAGAATTCCAGATCGCGGGTCACCAGAACCAGCTGTCCGTCACGGGTGCCGTTTTTAAGAGTTGCGAGTTTCATCGGTTTTCATGCCTCCGGCATTCTTGTCGTTAAGTCCTGAAATATTCTTTTTTTTGCGGGCCCCGTTACGGGCGACCTTCGGGCGTGCCATCGAATTTGCGTTCCAGACCATCCCAACAATCAAGATAGTCGTCCTGAAGCGTTTCAAGTTCGGCGGCAAATTTCGTCAGCTGTTGCGGGAACCGGGTTTCAAACATGAAGGCCATCGTGCCATCGAGTTTCTGCGGCCCCAGTTCGCCATTGGATGCCTTTTCAAATCCGAAGGCATCAGGCCCATGCGCCAGCATCATGTTATGCAGACTCATCCCGCCAGGAACAAAGCCTTGTTCCTTGGCATCATACTGGCCGCAAATCAGCCCCATGAATTCCGACATGATATTGCGGTGATACCAAGGCGGACGGAAGGTATGTTCGGCAACCATCCAGCGCGGCGGGAAGATGACGAAATCGATATTGGCGGTGCCCGCCTCACCCGAAGGGGCAGTAAGAACCGTAAAGATCGACGGATCAGGATGATCAAACAGGATCGCACCAACCGGCGAGAATGTCCGAAGATCATATTTGAACGGTGTGTAATTGCCATGCCAGGCGACAACATCGAGCGGTGAATGGCCAATTTCCGTTTCATGGAACTGACCACACCATTTCACCAGTACCCGACACGGGGTTTCCTTGTCCTCATAGGCGGCAACAGGCGTTTTGAAATCACGTGGGTTGGCAAGGCAGTTCGCCCCGATTGGCCCACGTTCCGGCAAGGTAAATTTCGCGCCGTAGTTTTCGCAGACATAGCCGCGTGCACCACCATCGATGCCGGCAGAAAGGATTGAAACCTTGAACAGCATGCCACGCGGGATCAATGCAATTTCAAGTGGTTCAACATCCATGATGCCAAGTTCGGTAAAGATACGAAGCGTCCCGCTTTCGGGAACAATCAGCAATTCACCATCGGCATTGAAAAAATAGTCATCCACCATGTCGGCATTGCAGACATAGACATGACTTGCCATGCCCGATTGCGACATCGCATCACCGGCCGTCGTAATCGTCCGCATGCCCGAAATGAAATCGGTTGCATCTTTGGGCATCGGCACCGGGTCCCAGCGCAACTGACCAAGCGCAAGACTGTGATCATTCATGCAAGGTGCGGTTTTCCAATGCACGCGATCCACCGCATTAAAACGCCCGTTATGCTTCACACTGGGGCGAATACGATACAGCCAGGACCGTTCATTGGTGCCGCGCGGGGCGGTAAAGGGCGAACCGGACAGCTGTTCGGCATAAAGCCCGTAGGGGCATTTTTGCGGACTGTTCTGCCCCTGCGGCAAAGCGCCGGGCAGCGTCTCGGTTTCAAAATCATTGCCGAAACCGGGCATGTAACGCAGATCGTTGCCCGCACCGTTTGGGGCCGTTCCGCTGGTAACGTTGTGATCCGTCATTGCCTTTTCCCTAACAATCTTTGATATAGTTACGTTCGTAACTGTAATTTTTGTAACTATCAAACAGCCTTTTGATGCCATGAAATCCGAATTCAATTTACACAGCTTCCTGCCGTTTCTGATGCATCACGCCAGCGAGAAGGTCAGCCTTGGCTTTCGCGATATCTATCGCGACCGGTATCGGATGACGCGATCAGAATGGCGCGTCCTTGCAACACTTGGTCAGTATGGCGCACTTACTGCGACCGAAATCGTCACCCATACGGGACTGCACAAAACCAAAGTATCGCGTGCCGTATTCTCGATCGAACAGCGCCGCTGGCTTAAACGCTGTCAGAATGAAAATGATCGTCGCCTTCATCTTCTTGAACTTACGGCACAGGGTCTTTCTGCCTTTCGGGCACTTTGCGATGCCGGCGTCACCTATGACCGGAAAGTTCGCGACTTTCTGGGCGAGGATGATTTCAAGCTTCTTTCAGGCCTCCTGACAAAGCTGAATGACCTTTGACATCTGTTCCCCGGTGTTCATCACCGTCATCACGCGGCTTTCCGCCCCAGCTTTGGGTAAAGTCGGCAATCGCCCGCAAAAAGGTCTCAAAGGCAGGCTGCCCCGGCTGGAAGTAATTGGCCTTGGGATTCATCAGCGTGACACAACAGGCCACTGCCCCGTCCAGATTATAGACCGGCGCACTGATGGCCGATAAACCAGGAACAATATCCCCTTCGATCACAGCCGCCCCGCGATCACGCGTTTCAACGATCAGTCGATCCACTGTCGCGTCGTTCCAATGCAGGATGTCCTGTTCGGCGCGAATCACATGTTCAATCGCATTGCGCGGCATGGTCGACAGAAAAGCCTGACCAGTTGCCGAACGCAAAAGCGGCATCACCGTCCCAAGTCCCATGGTGGAAATAATCGGCGGGCCACCATGTTCGGTCCGGATCAGGACCGGGCCACGTTCACCCCAGATTGCCAAGTGCCCGGACGACCGCAAATCAATCGCCAGATTGCGCAAAAGCCGCCCGGCCCGCATCACCACATCATTGCGTTCAATTGCCGAAACACCCATACGCAGCGCCATCGGACCCAGCCCATAAAGCCCGGTCAGATCATCCTGCCAGGCAAGACCGATGCGGACCAGACTCGCAAGATATCGGTGGACCTTTGCCGGTGGCATTCCGACCGCCGCTGCCAAATCCTTAAGCGGCACCGGGAATTTGAAATCACACAATGCCTCGATGATCACACCGCTGACCTCGACCGACTGAATCCCCTTACGGGTATCAGCCGCCCCGGAGGATTCGGCGAGATCGATTTCGCCATCAGCAAAGGGCGGTTTTCCAGATGTGTCTTTGGTCAAAATTTACCTGCATAAATTTCATATTGCGTAATCAATTATATATATCATAATTCCAATTCAAAGAAAAAACAGCACCCCACATCAGATCAGACGTCGCCGATCAAGACGCAGGCAACCGTTCGACGCCCGCAAAAGCGCCCTTGATCCCCGACCGATCAAAGCAATATCCAAAAATAGGGAGAGGAACATGAAACCGACGACACTTCGCAAAACGCTGCTTGGGCTTTTGACCGGGGCGACCATTCTGGCCAGCGCGGGCATTGCCCAAGCCGCCGACATCACCCTTAAGGTCAGCCACTATCTGCCGCCAAGCCACGGCTTCCAGAAAGACTTCCTCGAAAACTGGGGCAAAGAACTTTCGGAAAAGACCAATGGCAAGGTCGAGGTCAAAATTTTCGACGCAACATCGGCCTTTGGCAAAATTGATCGCCAGGCCGATCAGGTCCGTGCCGGTGTTATGGATATGGCCGTTGGCCTGAACGGCATTCCGCGTGATCGTTATCCGGCAGCTTCCATCATTGAAATGCCGTTCCTCGTCAAACATGCCGATTCCGGTTCCGAAACCCTTTGGCAGCTTTATAAGGAAGGCCTTCTGGGCAGCGACTATCAGGACTTCAAAGTCCTTGGCCTGTTCACCCATGAAGGCGGCCTCATCCACACGCTCGACACGCCGGTTCGATCCCTTGACGATCTGAAAGGTCTTCGCCTGAGAACGCCAAGCCCGGCAGTTTCGGCGATGCTGGAATCCCTTGGGGCGTCGCCGGTTGGCCTGCCGCCGTCGGCCATTTACGAGAACCTTCAGAAAGGCAATATCGAGGGTCTGGTGACCACCTGGGATCTGGTCAACGCCGTAAAAGCCAATGAACTTCTGAAATATCATACGGATGCCGCGGCCTATACCGCCGGATTCTATTTCGTCATGAACCAGAAGAAATATGACAGCCTGCCCGAAGATGTCCGTGCAGCCATCGACGAGATTTCCGGCGATAGCCTTGTCGTCAAATTCGGTGACTGGTGGAACAAGTGGGAAGCAGCCGGCAAAGCCGACGCCGAAAAACACGGCAATGAAATCATCAAGATTGATGATGCCACCCGTGCCGAATGGCAGGCATCGGTTCAGCCGATGATCAAGGAATACCTTGCCAGCCTGAAGGAAAAGGGCGTTGCCGATCCCGAGGCAATTTACAAGCGCGCGCAGGAACTGAATGCGGAATTTGACGCCAAATACCATGCTGGCGACAAATGACACAACGCGCTGAACAATCGGGTGGATCGCGGCTTTATGCCGCGACCCGCCACATCAACCGTTTTCTCGATAGCCTGACCGACATTCTGGCATTTGTCGGCATGTCGGCCCTGATCGGTGCAATCGGCATTGTGGTTGTCGACATCATCTGGCGCCGGATTGGCGGCCAGTCATTGGTCGGCGCGGTTGATCTGACCCAGTTTTGCGTCATGGCCGCCGCATCATGGGCCATCCCCTATGCCTTTAGCGCCCATGCCCATGTCACTGTCGATTTGATCGGCAAGAACCGGTTCCGGTCGGTTTTGAAGTTTGTCGATGCACTGATCCCGTTGCTTTGTGCCGGACTGATGGCGTTTCTGCTCTACCTTTCGTGGGGGCGTGCGATGGAACAGCTCAGCTATGGCGATGTTTCCCAAAACCTTGCGATCCCGATGATCCTGTTCTGGGGCTTTCTTCTGAGTGGCATGGCGATTTCAACGCTGGTGTGCCTTGGGCAATTCATGAAACTGCTTTTAAAAGACGAGAATAACTGATGGCGACGGAATGGGCGGGATTGATCGGGTTTGTAGCCGCACTGGTACTGGCCCTTCTGCGTGTACCGGTTGCTGTTGCGATGGCCGTTGTCGGCATTATCGGGACATTACTTCTGACAGACTGGATGTCGGCAAGTTATGTGATGGCCAGCTTGCCATTCGAGGCGATTTTCCCCTATGGCCTTTCGGTTGTGCCGTTATTCATTTTCATGGGTGTTTTTGCATCCCATTCCGGGCTTTCGAGTAATCTGTTTCGTGGCATCACGGCCTTTTCCGGTCACCGTCCGGGCGGGCTTGCCACATCCAGCATCGGGGCAAGTGCGATATTTGGCGCCATCTGCGGATCGTCGCTTGCGACATGCGCGACAATGGGGCGCGTCGCCCTTCCCGAAATGCGGGAACGCGGCTATGCCAAAAGCCTTGCCGGGGCATCGATTGCCGCAGGCGGCACACTTGGCGTCCTGATCCCGCCATCAATCTTGCTGGTGATCTACGCGCTGATGACTGAACAATCAATTGGCGCGCTGTTTGCCGGCGCCATGATCCCGGGTCTTCTGGCGACTGTGCTTTATATCGCCTCCATCCGCATTCAGGTGATGCGCAACCCGTCCCTTGCCCCGGTAAGCAACTATGTGCCCTGGTCGAAGCGATGGGGGGCCTTGTTGCAGATGTGGGATGCAATCATCCTGATCACGCTAGTGATTGGCGGCATCTATGCCGGTCTGTTTTCCCCGACCGAGGCCGCGGCAGTTGGCGCAGGTGGCGCATTGCTGTTTGCCTTCATTCGCAAGAAATTGAACTGGTCGGTGCTGCGCGCAGGCATTCGCGAAACCGCGGGCATGACCGGGATGATTTTCCTTATTCTGATCGGCGCGGCGCTTTTCAATTTCTTTATTGAAACCAGCGGTCTGACCCAAACCCTTGTCGACTGGATCACCACACAGGGCTATTCCCCGCTTGCCGTATTGATCGCGCTTCTGGTGTTTTACGTCATTCTGGGCTGTTTCATGGACAGCCTTTCGATGATCCTTTTGACGGTTGTACCGGCATATGGCGTCATTACCGGGGTCGGATATGACCCGATCTGGTTTGGTGTTGTTCTGGTATCGGTTGTTGAAATCGGCCTGATCACACCGCCGATTGGCATGAACCTGTTCATCATTCAGGGCGTATCATCGGACATGACGATCACCACACTTTCACGCGGTATTCTGCCGTTTCTGGCAGCCGATTTCATTCGCGTCATCCTGATGATCGCACTTCCGGGTCTTGTTCTTTGGTTGCCGCATCTTCTTGGATTTGGCGCCTACTAAGCCACGCGGAACATCCCGAAACAAAAAGCCCCGATACAGAACCTGCTGTATCGGGGCCTTTCATTAATCAGATTTGCGCAACGCCTATTCGGCGGCATCGACTTTCAGAACACCACGACGGATCTGGTCTTCTTCGATGCTTTCAAACAGGGCGCGGAAATTGCCCTCGCCAAAGCCTTCGTCGCCTTTGCGCTGGATGAACTCAAAGAAGATCGGACCAATCACGGTTTTCGAGAAAATCTGAAGCAGGATTTTGGTCATGCCGCCATCAACGACACCTTCGCCGTCGATCAGGATGCCGTGTTTTTTCATCCGTTCGATCGGTTCGTCATGACCATTCACACGGTCATGGGATTTTTCGTAATAGGTTTCCGGCGGGCCGGGCATGAATTTCAGATCATTGGCCGCAAGCTTGTCGGTGGCGTCATAAATGCCATCCGTGCCCACCGCGATATGCTGAATACCTTCGCCCTTATATTTGCGCAGATATTCTTCGATCTGGCTTTTATCGTCGGTCGATTCATTCAGCGGAATACGGATTTTACCGCAGGGTGATGTGATCGCCCGGCTGACCAGACCGGTGATTTTACCGGCAATGTCAAAGAAGTGGATTTGCTTGAAACCGAACAGGTCGCGATAGAAGTCCCACCATTTATCCATATTGCCGCGATAAACATTATGGGTCAGGTGATCGAGATAATAGAAACCGACACCTTCGGGTTTCGGATCACGTTCGCCAATCCAGTCAAATTCGACATCATAGGCCGACCCGGCATCGCCATATTTATCAATAAAATAAAGCAACGATCCGCCAATGCCGACAATCGCCGGAACATCGATGCTTTTGTCATCGCCAAGATACGGTTCCGCCCCCTTTGACACCGCATGATCAAAGGCGTGTTTGGCATCAACCACCCGCCAAGCCATCGACGGCGCGCAGGGGCCATGCTGTTCAACAAACTTCATGCCATGCGAAGACGGCTCGGCATTGAGAATGTAGTTGATGTCGCCCTGACGCCAGACCGTGATGTTTTTGGTCTTGTGCCTTGCCACCGGGCTATAACCCATGCGGGTGAACAGGGTTTCGAGTTTCTCGGCATCCTCATGGGCGAATTCGACAAATTCGAACCCGTCGGTTCCAGCGGGATTGTCATCACTGATGGTGGCACGGGGGGCATCATGCGGGAACGGACCCATCGGAAGTCTCCTTTGATTGAAGCGCTCACTTAATTCGAATTTTTCGAATTCTTGTTATGCCCCAATCGTGCGCCAAACCGCGTGCAACGTGCGTGCATTTTGGGTTGATTTCCGGAAATGATTGCGCACATCATGCATCAATAGACATATGGATGCGGAAAACATGCAACTTGATCGACTGGACCTTAAACTGCTTGCGGAATTGCAGCGAGACGGACGCCTGACCAACAATGATTTGTCCGAGCGGATCGGACTTTCGCCGTCGCAATGTTCGCGCCGCCGCGCCCGTCTGGAAGAAGACAAGGTCATCCGCGGATACCGTGCCGATATTGATCGGCAAAAAATGGGATTGGGGTTGCTTGTGGTGATTTCGGTGACGCTTGCCACCCATAACCGCGACAATGCCAAACGGTTTGCAAAATTGCTGGCCGATCTGCCCGAAGTGCTTGAAGCATTTTCACTGACCGGGGAAATGGACTATCACCTGAAAGTCGCAACCAAGGACCTTGCCGCCCTGTCGCACTTCGTCAACGAGGTGCTTCTGCCCCATGATTCCGTTCAGCATGTAAAGACATCGATTGTTTTGAACGTTCTCAAAGACTTCGAGGGACTTGCCGTTGGCACCGATCACTAGGGCTTGTTGAACCTGACCCCAGAAAGGGAAAAAGGCCGCACCCGCAGGCACGGCCTTTCCTGTCCCGAAACTCCCCTTACAACAAAGTTTCGGTGACGCCCCCCTGTTCTTAGGAAGCTAGATCGCCAGATACTGATCACGCAGTTCCGCGTCATCAAGGACGGCCTGCGCAGTCCCGTCAAAGACGATCTCGCCGCTATCCATGATGATGGCCCGGTCGGCCAGTTTCAGAGCCGCAATGGCGTTCTGTTCAACGATGATGGTGGTGATGCCAAGTTTCTTGACGTTTTGAAGTGTCTTTTCGATTTCCTGCACGATCACCGGTGCAAGTCCCTCGTAAGGTTCATCGAGCAACAGGATCTTGATGTCACGCGCCAGCGCACGGCCGATGGCAAGCATTTGCTGCTCGCCGCCTGAAAGCGTGATGGCTTCCTGTTCCGCCCTTTCACCAAGACGCGGGAACAGTTCGTAAATGCGTTCAATCGACCAGCCAATCGGTTCGGCAATCTGGGCCAGTTCAAGGTTTTGCTGAACCGTCATGCCCGGAATAATCCGGCGATCTTCGGGGACAAGCTGCACGCCAAGGCGGGCGGCCTGCCAGGCTTTCATCTTGTGAAGCGGCTGATGATCAAGCCAGATTTCACCATGTTTAAGTTCCGGGTCCCCCATCCGCGCAAGGGTGCGAAGCGTGGATGTTTTACCCGCGCCGTTACGGCCCAGAAGGGCCAGAATTTCACCTTCGCGGATATCGAACGAAAGACCCTGGACGATATAGCTTTCGCCGTAATAGGCATGGATATCATAGACCGAGAAAAAGGCCGGATCGCCACCCTGTTTACGGACAGGTTCCTGTTTTGGCAGCGCGTTCATTCTGATTCCCCTCCGAGATAGGCTTCCTTGACACGTGGATCATTGCGCACCTCTTCGGGCGTGCCTTCGCAAATGATCGCGCCCTGTGCCAGCACACTGATGCGGTCGGCAAGGCTGAACACAACATGCATGTCATGTTCGATAATCACCTTGGTCATGCCGCGTTCCTTGATCCGTTTGAGAAGATCAATCGTGCGGTTGGTGTCGTGACGCGCCATACCGGCGGTCGGTTCATCAAGCAGGAACAGCTTGGGCTGTTGACCAAGACACATGGCAAGTTCAAGACGGCGTTTGTCACCGCGCGACATCGAACCGGCAATGTTGTCCTTCTGGGAAATCAGGCCAACATCATCCAGAAGATGTTCGGCATGTTCGCGGACTTCCTTTTCCGAAAACAGGCTTTTGATGAAGTTCATCTTGAAGATGCCTTCGCGCTTGGCAAAGGCCGGAACCATCACATTTTGCAAAAGCGACAGTTCCGGGAAGATTTCCGGTGTCTGGAACACACGGGCAACGCCAAGCTGGTTGATCTCGTGCGGTTCCTTGCCGGTCAGCACCTGATCACCCAGCAACACCCGGCCACGGTTCGGGGCAAGACGCCCGACAATGACGTTCAGCAAGGTTGATTTTCCTGCACCGTTCGGGCCGATAATCGCGTGAACCGTGCCTTCCTTGACCCGAAGGTTAATGTCGGAAAGTGCGCGCAAACCGCCAAAGTTCTTGTCGACGTCAGTAACATCAAGAATGTATTCGGACATGGTTCAGACCTCCCCCGCCGATGCTTGTTCTTTTTCTTTGTTTTCATGTGCGCCGGATTTCGGTTCGGCCTTGTTGCGGTTGGTGATCAGTCGCGCAAGACGGCTGATGCCTTCCATGATGCCACCCGGCAGGAAGATCACGATCAGCATAAAGACCAGACCAAGGGTCAGGTGCCAGCCTTCACCAACAAACAACCCAACCACAGCCGCAACCGGATGGGCCAGCCAATCGGGCAGGAACGAAAACGCATTGAGAAGTACCGTCTCGTTAAAGGCCGAGAAGATGTTTTCGAAATACTTGATGATCCCGGCACCCAGAAGCGGGCCGATCAATGTC
This sequence comes from Thalassospira profundimaris, assembly GCF_003326675.1. Classification (GTDB taxonomy): domain Bacteria; phylum Pseudomonadota; class Alphaproteobacteria; order Rhodospirillales; family Thalassospiraceae; genus Thalassospira; species Thalassospira aquimaris. The sequence goes on along the minus strand of NZ_JPWF01000009.1, from coordinate 90,942 downwards.
CCGACACCACCAAGGATCGTGATCAGGACGACTTCGCCAGAAGCAGTCCACTGCATGCGTTCGGCACCGGCAAGCGGATCGGTCACCGCCAGAAGCGAACCGGCAAGACCGGCATACATCCCCGAGATAACAAAGGCCGTCATCAGATAGGGACGCGTGCTGAACCCGGTATAGCCCATACGGTTCTGGTTCGATTTGATCGCACGCAGCTTAAGCCCGAAGGGCGAACGGAAAATGCGCAGATAGATAAAGAAGGAAATCAGCAGCAATGCCGCGCAGATATAGAACCCGGAATAACCGATGCCTTCAATCCCGAACAGGTTCGGGGTCGGAAGCGACGCATCGGCTTCAATCCCCGCCATCCGGTCAAGGACACGGGCATCACCCTGGGTCAATTGCAGGCCGGTTTCACCATTGGTAATCGGGGTCAGCACGGAATAGGCCAGGTTATAGGACATCTGCGCAAAGGCGAGTGTCAGGATCGAGAAATAAATCCCCGAACGACGCAACGACACAAACCCGATTGCAAGGGCAAACAACCCGGAAAGCGCAGTGCCGAAAATCAACGCCGGAATGACATTCATCGACAACAGTTTGAACGACCAGACCGCCGTATAGGAGCCGACACCAAGAAACGCCGCATGACCAAATGACAGATAGCCGGTCAGACCAAACAGAATGTTATAGCCGATGGCAAAGATGCCAAAGATCATGAATTTCTGCATCAGGTCGGGATAGGCGGCACCAAAAGGCTGCAACCAGATCGGCATGGTCAGGACCACCACCGACAGGATCGCCATGAAAATCAGGTCCTGTTTCGGGGAGACGATTTTTGTGTTTGTCATTTTAGCTCTCCATCACGCCACGACGACCCATCAGACCGCGCGGGCGGGTCAGCAGAATGACGACGGCAACAAGGTAGATGATGATCTGGTCAATGCCCGGGAAGATGTCTTTTACCTCGGTCATCGACGAGAAGGATTGCAGGATACCCAGCAGGAAACCGGCCAGAACAGCCCCCGGCAAAGAGCCCATGCCCCCGACAACCACCACAACAAATGACAGCACAAGGAAGTCCATGCCCAAATGGTAATCCGGGGGCAGGACCGGCGTATACATGACCCCGGCAAGCCCCGCGACCACGGCGGCGATCCCGAACACAATCGTAAAGCGGCGTTCGATATTGATGCCCAGAAGTTCGACCGTTTCACGGTCCGCCATCCCGGCGCGCACCACCATCCCGTAGGTGGTGAAATGCAGGAACGAGAACACAAGCCCAATGGTCACAAGCGAGAACGCCAGATAGATCAGACGCCACCACGGATAAACAACCGCTTCGCCAAGACCGAACACAGCACCGATTGCGGCAGAACCGGAGACAATATCAGGTGCGCCTTGCGGCAGCGGGTTGGCACCAAAGAAGGATTTGACCAGTTCCTGCAAAACGATGGCAAGGCCAAAGGTCACAAGGATCTGTTCGGCGTGTGGACGCTTGTAGAAATAGCGGATCAGACTGCGTTCCATCACGATGCCGATCAACAGCATCACGGGTATCGCCAGAATGATCGACAGTGGCACGGACCAGTCAATGATCGCCTTGCCGGTATCGCCAAACCACACTTCGAGATAGGGCGTTTCCTTGTAGGCTTCAAAGAAGGTCACGGACTCGTCTCTGACCCGCATAGACAGGGTCAGAATTTTTTCCACCGTCACCGCACAAAAGGCCCCCATCATGAAGATGGCACCGTGGGCAAAGTTCACCACGCCAAGCGTGCCGAACACCAAAGTCAGACCAAGTGCGATCAGCGCATAGGCTCCGCCCTTGTCCAGACCATTGAGAATTTGAAGAAATATAGCGTCCATCAGTTATCCGCCGCGTATTCTGTAAGGGACTTAGTCAAAAGTCGTAGAGGCCGGAGCCAGAGACCAAACGGGCCGACCATTGGGAGATGGTCGGCCCTGCTTGCATCAAATTGGCTGTATCAGACTTGATACGGGCCAAGCTCCCCGCCGAACATATCGGCCGGATACTCAACCTGTGCACGCGGCACCTGTTTGACGACTTCGAGAAGGTCAAAGTTGGATTGCGGTTCCTGTTTACCGCGCACAACCAGAACATCCTTGAAGCACTGATGGTCCTCTGCACGATACAGGGTCGGGCCGTTGCCCGCGCCATCGAACTCGAACCCTTCAAGCTGCTTGATGACTTCCCAAGGTGCAAACGTACCAGCCATTTCACAGGCGTTTGCATAAAGCAGTGCCTGTACATAGCAGGTGTGAGCAGCCTGGGACGGCGGGAAGCCGTATTCCTGGCCGAAAGATTTCACAAAGGCCTGAGAACCTTCATCCTGAAGTGACCAATGCCAGTTGGTGGTACCAAGAATACCTTTGGCAGCATCGCCGGCACCCTGTGCCATCAGGCGGGAATAGAGCGGAACGACGATTTCGAACTGCTTGCCATTGACCATCTTGTCACGCAGACCGAACTGAACAGCCTGGGTCAGCGAGTTGACCATGTCCTTGCCATAGTGGTTCAGGATCAGGACATCCGCGCCAGAGTTCAGAACCGGCGTGATATACTGGGAGAAGTCACCAGCACCAACCGGGGTACGAACCGTGTTGACGGTCTGCCAGCCGATATTCTCGGTCGCAGCTTTGATCGATTCTTCCTGGGTCCAGCCCCAGGTATAGTCAGCAGTCAGGTGATAGGCGCGGCGTTCGGTACCGTATTCATCTTTCAGAACCGGTGCGATTGCCTGACCCGACATGTAAGCGTTGAAGAAGTGGCGGAAGCCATAACGCTTTTTGTCCTTGCCGGTGGTGTCGTTGGAGTGGGTAAGCCCCGCCATGAAGATGACGCCCATTTCCTGACACAGACCCTGCACGGCAACAGCCACACCCGATGACGAACCACCAGTGATCATTGCGACATTGTCTTTTTCGATCATACGCTTGGCCGATGCACGTGCGGCATCGGATTTGGTTTGCGTATCACCGGTTACAAACTCGACCTTCTTGCCGAGGATGCCGTTGCCCTTAAGCTGCAGCGGCTTGATGGTGTTGATCATGCCGCCGTCGCCTTCACCGTTCAGGTGCTTGACGGCAAGCTGATAGGCACGCAATTCGTCAGCGCCTTCATCGGCATACGGACCGGTCTGCGGAACGTTAAAGCCGAGTTTCACGCTGCTGGCGCTGCCCGGATCGCCACGGAAAGTCTGGGCATGGGCATTCTTGATGAAATGCATCGGGAAAGTGCCGCCAATCAGGGCTGCACCCGTGGTCGCCGCGGTTCCTTTAAGGATCGTACGACGAGTCACAATTCCGGTTTTTTTAGTCTCCGACATGGTTTTCCTCCCCAATGTCTTGGGATCTGTTTCAGAGAAATCTGAGGTCTGTTTTCTGGTTGGTTTTTTCACGACCTGTCAAAACAATGGGGACGTTCAGAAAATGAATCAACACTGAGTTGATATATAACGATTTTTTTGTAAATATATTGGCGAGTAAGGTGAAAATTTGTAAATTCTGTCAATATTGAGGTTTCATCATGTCCCGCCAGGCCCCTATCGGACACCGCATTCGCGGACGCCGCAAAGATATCGGCATGACCCAGAATGCCCTGGCCAAAGCCGCGGGAATTTCACCGAGTTATCTGAACCTGATTGAACATAACCGCCGATCCATCGGGGGCGGGTTGTTGATGCGGATTGCGGCCGCACTGGAAATCCATCCCCACACATTGTCGGGCTCGGAAGAAGGACGCTTGCTGGCCGATCTAAGCGAAGCTGCATCCGATCCGGTATTTTCAAACACCCCGATTGAAGGCCGGGAATTCCCTGCCATGATTGCAGCGGCGCCAGGCATGATCAGTGCATTCCTTGCGCTTTATCGCGCCTATCGCAGCGGCCTTGACGAGGTCGACGCCCTTTCCGAGCGGCTCAGCCACGATCCTTTTCTGACCGAGGCCAGCCATTCGATCCTGACACGGATCACATCCATCCGGACAGTTGCAGAGATTTTTGACGATTACGACAACCTGTCACCCGAACAGCGCGCCCGGTTCAACGCAACACTGGTCAAGGAATCCCATCGACTGGCAGAATCCGCGACCGAGATTTTCAACTTCCTTGAACGCGGAAGTGCCGGTCGCCCGGCCAACAACCCGGCCGAGGAAGTCGATGATCTTTTGTATGACAACGCCAACTACTTCCCCACCCTTGAAGACAAGGCAACTGAGCTTGGCCCGAAAATCGACCCGGAAGGCGGTCTTTATCTTACCGATCTGATCAATTATCTGGAAGACACCCACAAAATCCGGGTGGAACGCCTGCCATCAGAGGATTTTCCGACCAACGGGTTTCATTGGGATTTTGCGCAAAGGACCCTTCGCATTTCGCGCGCTCTTGCCATCCCGTCCGCACGTTTTCAGGCCGCAAGGGCAATTTGCCAGATCGAAGCCAAGGATGCCGTCAGCGCCGTTCTTGCCAAGGCCAGTATCAGCAGCGAAGCCGGGCGCCTGCGCGCCCACGAAGCCCTGATATCCTATTGCGCAGCCGCCCTTGTCCTGCCCTATGACAGCTTCCTTGCCGATGCCCGCGAATTGCGTCACGACATCGAACTTCTTCAACAACGCTATGCGGCGAGCTGGGAGCAAATCTGCCACCGCCTGACCACCCTGCGCCGCCCGGGCGCAGAAGGCATCCCGTTTCACCTGATCAGAACCGATATTGCCGGGAACATTTCCAAACGCTTTTCGGCATCAGGATTGCAGTTGCCGCGCTATGGCGGGGCCTGCCCGCGCTGGGCCGTGCACGAGGCCTATCTTGCGCCGGAACGGGTGATATCGCAGTTTGTGCACCTGCCCGATGACAGCGAATATCTTTTTGTCGCCCGTGCCTTGCGTTCGGGCGCAGGCGGATATGGCACACCGCAATCGGTGCATTCGGTCATGATCGGCTGTGACACAGCATTTTCAAACGAAGTCATTTATGCCGATGCCCTGCCCCTTGAACGGGCGGAATCCGCGGTTCCCGTCGGGATCGCGTGCCGACAATGCCCACGCGACGATTGCGCCCAGCGCGCCTATGAAATGTCCGACACTGCCGAAGGTCGATCCGATCACGCCTGAATATAGCAGCAAACGGCTAGTCAAAGGGATGCAGCATCCCAACATTTACGATACCAAAGCATAGAAAACCGGCGCCTTTGCCCCCACCCAAAGTAGCATTATATTTTGATAAATTAACAGTTACGATAAGCGCCATAACAATCAGAAAAATCGGGGAGAACGTCCTTTGAACGAGAGACCAAAGGTCCTGATTGCTGAAGATGAGGAAACCATTGTCGAATCACTAAGCTTTCTTATGGAAAAGGAAGGCTATGACGTCAGTGTGGCCACAGATGGCCAAACGGCGATATCGATGATCGCCCGCGACGTGCCGGATATGGTTTTGCTGGATGTGATGATGCCCGGCTGTGACGGGTTTGAAGTCGTGCGCGCAATGCGCGGCAATGCGACCACCAGACTGATCCCCATCATGATGCTGACTGCGAAAACACGCGAAGTTGACCGCCGCAAGGGACTGGAACTTGGCGTGGATGATTTTGTCACCAAGCCGTTTTCGACCCGCGATGTTGTATCGCGGGTCCGTGCCCTTTTGGGGCGCACGGAACATTGATTAAATCCCGGAAATCCTTTCCCCATTCAGGAGAGTCCCCATCACCCCGCCACGCAGATTGACCGAACGTGCGCTTGCCCTGATGCTTGCGGCCCTTTTTCTCTGGATACCGCCACTTGTCGGGATGTTTTCCCTTGATGGCACGGTGTTCGGGTTGCCGATCCTGTTTGTCTATTTCTTTGCAGGATGGGGCGTTTTGATCGTCTTCTGTGCGCTTTTGACCCGCGCATTGCGCAGTGCCGCGCAATCCGAGGGGCGATAACAGATGCTGTCTTCGGAACTGGTCATCTTTGTATCGCTGGTCTATGTCGGCTTGCTCTATGCCATTGCATGGTGGGGCGACAAACGTGCGCGTGATGGCCACTCCTGGGTTCGAAATCCGACGGTTTATACCCTGTCGATTGCCGTTTACTGCACATCCTGGACATTTTATGGGGCGGTTGGAACGGCGGCGCGCAACGGACTTGAATATCTGACCATCTATCTTGGCCCGACGGTGATTTTTCTGGGCTGGTGGTTCCTGTTGCGCAAAATGTTGCGCATTTCCAAGGCCCATCGCATCACATCCATCGCCGATTTCATTTCATCGCGTTATGGCAAAAGCACCCAGCTTTCGGTCCTTGTTACCCTGATCGCGGTTGTTGGCACCACGCCCTATATCGCGCTTCAGCTTAAAGCCATTGCAACCAGTTACACCGTGCTGACCGTTTGGGATCACGGCATGGTTGAAACCGCCCAGCACAGTCTTAGCATCTTTTCCGACAGTGGTTTCTGGGCGGCCCTTGGCCTTGCATTATTCGGCATTTTGTTTGGCACCCGCTTTATCGATGCCGATGAACATCACGAAGGCATGGTTGCCGCCATCGCCTTTGAAAGTCTGGTCAAGATGTTCGCGCTTTTGGCGGTTGGCATCTTTGTCTGTTTTGTCATGTATGGCGGGATTGGCGATTTGTTCGCCGAGGCCGCAAGCAATCCCGATACCGCAAAACTGTTATTACTGCCCGAAAACGGCGCGCCACGGTGGCTGACCCTGATGATGCTGTCGATGGCGGCAATTCTGTGCCTGCCCCGTCAGTTTCAGGTGATCATTGTCGAAAATGTCGACGAACGCCATCTTGCCACTGCAAGCTGGGCCTTCCCGCTTTATCTGCTTTTGATGAACCTGTTTGTGCTGCCCATTGCCCTTGCCGGGCTTGGCGCGTTGCCTGCGTCATCGGACCCGGACTTTTTCGTGATTTCCGTGCCGCTGTTTGAAAACCAGTCATTACTGGCGCTGCTGGCCTATGTCGGCGGGCTTTCCGCAAGTACCAGCATGGTCATTGTCGCGACCATCGCGCTTTCGACCATGGTCTGTAACGACCTGATTGTCCCGGCACTGTTGCGCATCAAACCCCTTCGCCTGACCGAGCGCGATAACCTTACCGGGCTTCTGATTTTCATTCGCCGGGCATCGATTGTTGTCGTGGTGTTTCTGGGTTTTGCCTATTACCGGTCGGCTGGCGCAACCGATGCGCTGGCCGAAATCGGACTGATATCCTTTGCCGCCACCGCGCAGTTCATCCCGATCATGATTGGCGGCCTTTACTGGAAAGGCGGCACCAAAACCGGTGCGCAGGTCGGGCTTGTGGTTGGCTTTGCACTTTGGGGATATACCCTGTTGCTGCCATCCCTTGCCGATAGTGGCTGGATGGACCCGGCCCTTATTCAAAACGGGGCCTTTGGCCATCCCTGGTTACGCCCGGAAAGCTTGTTGGGTCTGACGGATTTTGCCCCGTTGACCCATGCGCTGATCTGGTCGATCTCGCTAAATACCGTCTTTTACGTCGTGATCAGCCTGTTTACCCAACCAAGTGCACTTGAACGCATCCAGGCCACCCTGTTTGTCGATGCCTTTTCGCGCAAAGGACAGGACACGGTGATCTGGCGGTCATCGGCTTCGATTGATGATCTTTATGAACTGGTTGAACGGTTCCTGGGGCGTGAGCGCGCCTTTCATTCCTTCCGTGAATTTGGCTGGGAAAAAGACACATCCTGGCGCGGCAAGGGCGAAGCCGATGCCGACATGATCGCCTTTACCGAGCGCCTTCTGGCCGGTTCCATCGGGGCGGCATCGGCCCGTGTGATGGTGTCCTCGGTCGCCAAGGGCGAAATGGTCAGCCTGGACGAGGTTCTTGAGATTCTTGAAGAAACCTCGCATGTCATTGAATATTCCCAGCGCCTTGAACAGAAATCCCACGAACTTGAAAAGGCCGCCGCCGAATTACGCGCTGCCAATGACCGGCTTAAGGAACTTGATAAGCTTAAGGATGAATTCCTGACCATGGTCAGCCATGAATTCCGAACCCCGCTGACATCGATCCGGTCATTTTCAGAAATTCTGGTCGACACACCCAACCTTGAACATGACAAGGTCGAGCGTTTTCTCAGCATAATTGTGCGCGAAAGCGAACGCCTGACCCGCCTGATTGATGATCATCTTGATCTTGCACGTCTTGAAGCAGGCCATTCGGACTGGCGTGCGGTTGACGTAAATCCGCGCACAGTTCTTGATGAAAGTGTTGATGCCGTCAAAGGCCTGTTTGACAGCAAGGGCGTTGCCCTGACCACCGAATTTTCACGCCAATCGGTGATGCTTCATGTCGACCGGGATCGATTGACACAGGTCTTTATCAATCTGCTTTCGAATGCTGCGAAGTTTTCAGACCCGGAATATCCCAGCGTCATAGTCCGCGGCGAAGCAATCGATGGCGGATATCTGGTTTCGATCACCGATAACGGACGCGGCGTTGCGCAGAACGAACTTGAAACGATCTTTGACAAGTTTTCACGCAGCGGCAAATACGCCGATGATCAGCCCAAGCCATCCGGTTCGGGGCTTGGATTGGCAATTGCCCGCCATGTCGTTGATCACTGTCAGGGGAAAATATGGGCGGAAAGCCCGCCCGGCAGCGGGGCAACGTTCCGCGTCTTCATTCCCGGCCAGATCATGGAGGCGATTGATGCCGCCAAACCCGAAAGTTCCGGACCTGATAACCTGATCCTTGGCCGCTAGATCACCTTTTCCGGATCAAAGATCGTATTATCAAGGAAGCTGTCAGGTCCGACAAAGGACCGGTCTTCGGCATCATTAATACCTTCGACCCGCCAATCATGTTTGGGCACGGCAACATCAAGATCCTTTACCGCCACCCGGTACAAATCAGGACGATAAACCTGTCGCACCACGTTATTGAGGTCCGTATCGGCGGGCACCTGCCCCCAGCGTTTCATTTGCGTGCCAACCCAGCTTCCCTGTGACAACCACGGGAAAGTCGCGGTGTAGCGGTAAAACACATGCCGATCCGGGATTTCAGTTGGCGCTTCGCCCGGGCGCAATACGGGCTTGCCACTTAGCGATGCCTTAAGAACCTCGAACGGGGCACCGACATTGGCGTCCTCGGACAGTAACTGGGCAAGTTCGGCCCGGTTTCCGGGTTCGTCCGCCCATTCCGCCGCCCGCACCAGCGCCCGCACAAGGGCGGATACCGTTTCAGGATTGGAATTGACCCAGTCTTCACGCACACCCAAAACCTTTTCCGGGCTGCGCGGCCAGATATCTTCCTTTAACGCGACAATTACACCATCGCCGTGGAACACCGCACGCTGGTTCCAGGGTTCACCCACGCAATAGCCATCCACCCAGCCATTTCGCAGACTGTCAAACATGCGCGGCGGGGCAATCACCCCGATATTCACATCCTTGTCCGGATCAATCCCGGCGGCTGCCATCCAATAGCGCAACTCGTAATTATGGCTTGAGAACGGGAATACCGTGGCAAAGGACATGACCGGACGCCCGGCAGCACGATCTTCGTCGATCACCTTTTTAAGTGCACGGGCAGATTGGCCGCGCGGACCATGCATGGCACTCGGATCAGCTTCAAGCATCCGCTGATAAAGGCGCGTTGAGACCGTGATCGCATTGCCACCGCGCCCCAGCGCCATCGGCACGACAATATGTTGCACAGGAACACCACCAAGGCCAAGACGGGCAGCGAGCGGAATACCGGCCAGCAAATGTGCTGCTTCGTAAACGCCATAGGAAAGCTTGTCACGAATGGCCGCCCAGGACATTTCGCGGACCAGTTCAAGTTCAATGTTTTCCTGTTCGGCAAAGCCCATCGCACGGGCCACAACCGGGATCGCACAATCGACAAGCGGAACAAATCCAAGACGAACCTTGTCTGCCATTCCTTAAAACTCCAACTGAAACGCCGTGATGACGCTTTGCGCAATTTCGTAAATCTTGCGGTTCTGTTTCATGGCGTTCTTGCGCAGCAGCGCATAAGAATCTTCTTCGGACAGGCCTTTTTCCTTCATCAGAATGCCTTTGGCCCGTTCAATCAGTTTGCGTTCATTAAGTTTGGCTTGTGCTTCGTCCCGTTCACGCCGGAGCTGATCAAACACGTTAAAACGTGAAATCGCCATTTCGACGATCGGGCGAATGCGGTCCTGACGCAGACCATCAACCACATAGGCACTGACACCAGCAGAAATCGCTTCGTGGATCATCGTGGAGTCACTTTGATCGACAAACATTGCAATCGGACGTGCGATGGCACGTGAAACCTGAAACATCTGTTCAAGCGTATCGCGGTCCGGGTTTTCCAGATCAATGATGATGATATCGGGCGCCAATGCCTGAATGCGTTCGACCAGATTATGGGATGTTCCGATACGGGCCACACGGGCATAGCCACTTTCGACCAGCCCGCGTTCGACAATCGCCGCACGGTCGGGATTCTCGTCGATTACCAGAATGTTGTATTCTTCCAGCTTTACCAAATTAACCCCAACTCCCTGACAGCCCAATCGGCCGCGCCTCTCTGACTTGCATTATTATGTTCCAGCCTGTTTTCAGGTCCGGATTAAAGTTCGGGATGCGATGCCCACCGCATCCCGAAAAGATTTAGGTCGTCCGACTTATTCCGCCGGAACCGGCTGTGCACCCGAAGATGCTGCAAGACGTTCGGCCTGCGCATTTTCAAAGCGTGCCTTTTCTTCTGCCTGGGTTGCTGCCGAGAACCGGACAGCAAGGGCTGCGAACGAGCACACGATAACCGCACAACCGAGATAAAGAAGTCCTTCCTGATATGTAAGGGCTTCGGACTTGAACAGGAAGCCCGCGGCAACAGCCCCGGCATTACCACCGGCACCGACGATCCCGGCGACCGAGCCAAGTGCCTTGCGGTTAACAAACGGGACAATCCCGAAGGTCGCACCTTCTGACATCTGAACGAACAGCGAGAACACGATCATCACGGCAACCGCAACGGCAAGTGCTTCCATCTGCGAGAAGGCAACAAGCGCGATCCCTTCGATGAACAGCGCCATAAACAGGAATTTGACACGCCCCGAAAGGCCGCTTTTGGCCGCGAACTTATCAGAGAACACACCGCCCAGTGTACGAGCAAAGATGTTCATCAAACCAAACAGACCGGCAATCATGCCTGCTGTTGCCAAAGACAGTTCAAACTTGTCGAAGAAATAGATCGCAGCAATGTTGTTGATGGTCAGTTCAACACCAAAGCAGGCGGCATAGACCAAAAACAGTGCCCAGACGCGGTAATCGGACACTGCGGCAAGCATACCCTTGGCGGCACCGGCAGAATCATCTTCGGGCTTAAGCGCGCCGCTTTTGCGCATTTCATCATAGTTGCCGTCCGGGCAATCGGTGGTGAAGACCCAGTAAAGTACCGCAACCACCAGCATGATCGCACCCGGGAACACCATGGCCAAACGCCAGCCCATGGTTTCAGCAACACCAAAGCCCAGCACCATAGCAAGGATCAGCGGCATAACCATTTGGGTGACACCGCCACCAAGATTACCCCAACCCGCCGTCGTGGCATTTGCCGTACCAACGACATTGGGCGCAAACATCATCGAGGTATGATACTGCGTGATCACAAAGGATGCCCCGATCGAGCCAATGGCAAGACGGGCCAGCAGGAAAGTTTCATAACTGTCGGCAAGACCGATCAGCATTACCGGCAAAGACCCAAGCACCAGAAGTGCGGTATAGGTTTTGCGCGGGCCGATCTTGTCGCACAGCGGACCAATCAAAAGCCGGACCAGAACCGTAATGGCAACCGATGCAATGATGGTGCTGCCGATTTCGCTTTTGGATAGGCCAAGGTCATCACGGACCAGCGGCATCAGCGGCGCGATCCCGAACCAGCCAAAGAAGCACAGGAAGAATGAAAGCCAGGTAAGGTGGAAAGTACGCATCTGGACAGTCTTGAGACTGAAGAGATTTATGCGTGTAGCCTTGTTCTTGATTTCCATAATATGAAGCCCTTCGTTTAGGTCGCGCAGAGCTTGCGAGATGCTATGTACGACCGACGGTTTTTCCCCATGGGCCTCTTGCTTCATCTGATGGATTCCGCAGGCGACCCGTCATTCGTATCGGAAAGGCTGCGCATTCATCGCGCTGCTGTTCCAAACGTCTGATCGTCCGCCGTTGGACGAAGAACTGTGAGCCACCCGTCATTGGGCCTGCTTTCGTCAAAGCTGCTCACGCCGGATGGTAATTGCAAACGGCGCGCCAATTTTTCCGCGATGCGGGATAAATTCACCAACCCACTGTTAATCAAAGATTTTGCCTGATCGCGCCTGCAACGATATTTTTCGGCCCCTTCGAAAAATCCAAAATTTGCATATATTTTAATCACACCAAATTTGTGATGTTTAAATTTTAATCAATTAGGTGAAAATCACAAATCAAGCCTCAACCGGAAGGATCAATATTTCTCTTACTTCCCAATGGCTTGAAAGATAAATCGGCAATCTTTTCAATCTGGCATGGCGCTTGAATATAGAGGGGTATGAGCGCGGGCAGTGTCGCCTGCGGCTCCGGCCTTAAAAGCCGATTGCATATATAAAGAATCCAAAGACGGGTTCACCGGATAACGACGTCCGTTGCGAAATGCCTTTTTAAAGGGCAGGCCGCTTCGGGCGTTTTTTTGTGCCAACTTCGCATCCCGCGACGAGGAGCCAGAGACAAATGAACCACGTCCCTGCAAATATCAAAGCCGCAAAAGCCCGCCTTGTAGTTATCGGCAACGGCATGGCCGGCATGAGAACCGTTGAAGAAATCCTCAACCGTACGCCAGACAAATACGACATCACCGTTTTCGGTGCAGAGCCACGCGTGAACTATAACCGCATAATGCTGTCGCCATTGCTGTCGGGTGAAAAGAACTTCGACGAAATCGTGATCAACACCCCGGAATGGTATCGCGAAAACAACATCCATCTTTATTCCGGTGATCCCGTTGTTGAAATCGACCGCATCCGCAAAGTGGTGATTTCCAAAAGCGGTACCGAAACCGAATATGACCGCCTGTTGCTGGCCACCGGTTCGGACCCGATCATCATTCCGGTTCCCGGCCACAAACTTTCCGGTGTTGTAACCTTCCGCGACGTTGATGATGTCGATGTGATGCTGGGTGCCGCCGCCAAGGGTGGCCCGGCTGTGGTGATTGGCGGGGGGCTTCTGGGCCTTGAAGCCGCGGTTGGCCTTCAGGCACGCGGCATGGATGTGACGGTTTTGCATCTGGCCGGTCATGTTATGGAACGCCAGCTTGATCCGTCTGCCGGTTATCTTCTGGCACAGGAACTTGAACGGCGCGGCATCACGGTAATTACCGAAGCCGACACAGCCGAAATCGTCGGCACCGAAAATGTAACCGGCGTTCGCCTTAAAGACGGACGCATGATCCCGGCTGATCTGGTGGTCATGGCTGTTGGCATTCGTCCCAACGGGCGTCTGGCCGCAGACACAGGCATCGCAGTCGAACGTGGCATTGTCGTTGACGATGTCATGACCACCAGTGATCCGGCAATCTTTGCGGTTGGCGAATGCGTTCAGCACCGTGGTCTGTGCTATGGCCTTGTTGCACCGCTGTTTGAAATGGCGAAATCCTGTGCCGACCATCTGGCCGAGATCGCAACCGATGGCTATGCCGGTTCGGTGACATCGACCAAGCTGAAGGTCACGGGGGTTGATGTGTTTTCCGCCGGTGATTTTTCCGGTGGCGGCAATACTGAGGAAATCGTGTTCCGCGATGCCGGACGCGGTGTTTACAAACGCATTGTCCTTGAAGACGGCAAGATCAAGGGCGCAGTCCTTTATGGCGACACCACCGATGGCGGCTGGTACTTCCAGCTGATGAAGGACGGGCAGGATGTCACCGAAATGCGTGACACCCTTGCCTTTGGCCAGGCATTCGCCGGGGGATCTGCCGGAAACCCTTTTGACGCTGTTGCAGCCCTGCCAGATGACGCAGAAATTTGTGGCTGCAACGGCGTTTGCAAAGGCTCCATCGTTGCCGCCATCACCGAAAAGGGCCTGACGACCCTTGATGAAGTCAAAGGCCACACCAAGGCATCTGCATCCTGCGGATCATGCGCAGGACTGGTTGAAAACCTTTTGGCCGCGACCCTTGGTGGCGACTATCAGGCGGCAACTGTCAAACCCATTTGCACCTGCACCGAACATGATCATGACAGCGTGCGTCGTCTGATCATTGCCAAGGGCCTGAAATCGATGCCCGCCATCATGCAGGAACTGGAATGGAAGTCTTCCGATGGCTGCCATGTTTGCCGTCCGGCTTTGAACTATTACCTGCTGGCAGCTTGGCCCGGTGAGTATGTTGATCACGGTGCATCGCGCTTCATCAATGAACGCGTGCACGCCAACATTCAAAAAGACGGCACCTATTCCGTCATCCCGCGCATGTGGGGCGGCTTGACCAACCCGCGTGAACTGCGCGCCATTGCCGATGTGGCCGACAAGTTCGATATCCCGACAGTCAAGGTTACCGGCGGTCAGCGCATCGACCTTTTGGGTGTGAAGAAGGAAGACCTGCCGGCTGTTTGGGCCGACCTTAATGCCGCAGGCATGGTATCGGGTCATGCCTATGGCAAATCGCTTCGTACCGTCAAAACCTGTGTCGGACAGGAATGGTGTCGTTTTGGCACCCAGATGTCGATGAGCATGGGGGTCGAACTTGAAAAAATGACCTGGGGGTCATGGATGCCCCACAAGTTCAAAATGGCTGTATCAGGATGCCCTCGTAACTGTGCCGAAGCCACCATCAAGGATTTCGGCGTGGTCGCAACCGATGGCGGCTGGGACCTGCATGTTGGCGGCAATGGCGGCATTCATGTCCGCGCAACCGATCTTTTGTGCAAGGTCACGACCGATGAAGAAGTTCGCGAATATTGCGGTGCTTTCATCCAGCTTTACCGCGAAGAGGCCCGTTACCTTGAACGCACAGCCCCCTGGATCGAACGCGTTGGCCTGAAGCATGTTCAGGAACGGGTTGTTGAGGATGCCGACAACCGCAAAGCTTTGTTTGATCGCTTCATGATCAGTCAGCAAACCGCGCAAAAAGACCCGTGGGCCGAACGCGCATCCGAGGGCGTTGACGCCCACGAGTTCCAGCCCCTTTCCATGATCGCAGCGGAGTAAGACAGATGACGAACAATCTGACCTGGGTAGAAGTCGGACCCGCTGCCAATATCCCGCAGCAAGGCGCACGCACCCTGCAAACCCAAACTGATCGCATCGCGATTTTCAGAACCCTTGATGATCAGATTTTTGCGCTGCTTGACCGTTGCCCGCACAAACAGGGACCACTGGCGCAAGGCATCGTACACGGCCATTTCGTCACCTGCCCGCTGCATAACATGGTGTTTTCACTTGAAACCGGCGAGGCACAGGGACCCGATGACGGGTGCGCCGCCAAGGTCGAATGCAAGGTCATTGACGGCATGGTTCGTGTTGGCCTGACCGAACTGCAAGCTGGATTGCGCCATGCGGGATGAGGTCAAAACAACCTGCCCCTATTGCGGTGTTGGCTGTGGCCTGATCATTTCGCCAACCCGTGACGGATGGGCTGTGGGCGGCGACCCTGACCACCCGGCAAATCTTGGGCGCATCTGCTCCAAGGGTGCGGCCCTGATCGATACGATCATGGCCGAGACCAAGCGCGATTTTCGCCTGCTTGAACCCGAAGTCGACGGCAAACGGGTCGGTTGGAAAACCGCCATTGCCGAAACCGCAAATCGCCTGCGCGATACCATTGAAAAACATGGTCCGAAATCGGTGGCTTTTTATGTCTCGGGGCAGCTTCTGACCGAGGATTATTATGTCGCCAACAAACTGATCAAGGGCTTCATCGGGTCGCCCCATATCGATACCAATTCACGTCTTTGCATGGCATCGACCGTGGTCGGGCACAAGCGTGCCTTTGGGGCCGATGTTGTGCCCGGATGTTACGAAGACCTTGAAATCGCCGATCTGGTCATTTTGACCGGATCAAATCTGGCATGGTGCCACCCGGTGCTTAATCAGCGCCTGCGTGCGGCCAAGGAAAAACACGGCACCAAGATTGTCGTGATTGATCCGCGCAAGACGGCAAGTTGCGATATTGCCGATCTGCATCTTGCCATCAAACCGGGCAGCGACGTTGCCCTGTTTAACGGGTTGCTGGCCTGGCTTGACCAGACGGGCAATACCGATCTTCGTTACGTAGCCCGCCATGTGAGTGGCTATGAACAAGCCGTGGCAGAGGCGCGTGCCGACTGCCCGGATATCGAGACAACCGCGCATAAATGCGGGCTCGATCTGCAAGACAGTGCCGATGAAACCGGCTCAGGTCTGGGAAAACTGGAAACGTTGTTTAACTGGTTCGCGGCCTTTGATCGTACCGTCACGGTATTTTCACAGGGCGTGAACCAGTCGTCTAGCGGATCGGATAAAGTCAATTCGATCCTCAATTGCCATCTGGCAACCGGCCGTGTCGGAAAACCGGGTTCAAGCCCGTTTTCCGTCACCGGCCAACCCAATGCCATGGGTGGACGCGAAGTTGGCGGCCTTGCCAATCAGCTTGCCGCCCATATGAACCCCAATGATCCGGTCGATATTGATCGCGTCAGACGGTTCTGGAAATCGGACATCCTTGAACCGGGCGAAGGATACAAGGCCGTTGATATGTTCCGGGCCATAGAAACCGGCGAAATCAAAGCCGTCTGGATCATGGCAACCAACCCGGCGGTAAGTCTTCCGGATGCGGATCGTGTACGCCTTGCCCTGTCGCGTTGCCCGCTTGTGATTGTGTCCGATGTGGTCAGTGACACCGACACATTGCGCCATGCCCATATCAAACTGCCCGCCACCGGATGGGCCGAAAAATCGGGCACGGTGACCAATTCCGAACGCCGCATTTCGCGTCAACGTCCGTTCCGCGAGGCACAAGGCAATGCCAAGGCCGATTGGTGGATCATGACCGAAGTGGCACGCGCCATGGGATATGGCAAGGCGTTTAAATATAAAGACCCCAGCGATATCTTTGCCGAACATGCCGCCCTTTCCGAATTTGAAAATGACGGCATGCGGGCCTTTGATATTGGCATCTGGCACAAGGCCAAGAAATCGGCCTATGACGCCATGCAGCCATTTCAATGGCCTGCTTCGCGTCGCCACCAACCCTCTACTGGCGCCGAACGGCTTTATGGTGACGGTATTTTCACCACTTCAAGCGGCCGGGCAAAAATGCTGGGTGTTGCGCACATTCCACCGCAATCCCAAACCAGTCCTGATTTCCCGCTGATCGCCAATAGTGGCCGTTATCGCGATCAATGGCACACCATGACGCGCACCGGAACGGCGGCACGTCTTTCGGCTCATCGCCCGGAACCGTTGCTTGAAATCCACCCAAAGGACGCCGCCAAATTTGGGCTTTCGGATGGTGGGATCTCCCGGATCAAAAGCAAACAGGGTGCATCCCTGATGCGTGTTCAGGTCACGGATGCACAAATGCCCGGACAGGTTTTCGTTCCAATGCATTGGAACGATATCTTTTCGCAAGCAGGCGGGATCGGGCGACTTTTGGCCCCCAATGTCGACCCCCATTCCGGACAACCCGAAAGCAAACATATCCCCGTCATCCTTGAACCCTTTGTTCCGAAATGGCAGGGATTGCTGTTTTCAAGCATGCCGGTCGATTTGACCGGTCTTCCTTACTGGGTGGCGGCGACCGGACCGGGCAGCATGATCTATGAAATTGCCGGGTCCGAGCCGATGATGTTCAAATCCCTGCTTCCCGTTGCCTCAAACGCCGATGATCAACAGGTTATTGAATATAGCGACAGCAAAAAGGGCGTTCATCGTTTTGCGCGCCTGAACGGGGATCGCATTACCGGCGCGCTTTTTATCAGCCCGGAACGTCCGGCCCTTGGCCGGGATTGGGTATCGAACCTGTTTTCGTCTGATCTGGTGGCACCGACAGAACGCAATGCCCTGCTGGCCGGACGGATGCCCGATGCCGGAGCGATCAACGATCGCCTGATCTGTTCATGTTTCTCGGTCGGGCTGGCGGCCATTACCCGCGCCATTTCCGAACAGAACGCAATGTCTGCTGCCGATATTGGTCGCTTACTTCAGGCCGGGACCGGATGCGGTTCGTGCCTGCCTGAAATAAAGGAGATTCTCGATGACGCATTACCACGCGCCGCAGAATAATCGCGGGCCTCAGTCAGACAGTGCCGCACATGCCGGGACATCTGAAAACTTCGCCTATTTCCCGGCCTTTATTCATGTCACCGGCAAAAAGGTAGTTGTGCTTGGCGGCGGTGAAGTTGCGCTTGGCAAGCTGCGCCTGCTTGTCCGCAGTCAGGCAACCATCACGGTCATCGCCCCGGAAATTTGCGATGACATTCGCACGATGGTCCGCGATGGCCAGGTCACATGGGAATGCGCACCGTTTGTCGACACCATGGTCAATGGTGCGGCGATGGTGTTTGATGCCGCCGACGATCCGTATTTGACAACCCGGGTGCAAGCAGCAACCAAACGGCGCAACATTCTTTTGAATGTGGTTGATCGCACCCAGCATTGTGATTTCATTGTTCCGGCAATCCTTGACCGGGCACCGGTCATGATCACGATCTCGACCGGTGCCTGCGCCCCGGCATTGGCGCGCATCATCCGCCAACGTCTTCAAACCGTTCTTCCGGCTTCGATGTCGGAACTGGCCCGGATTGCACGGGACGCACGGCAAAAAGTCGCCGATCACCTTCATGACAATGTATCGCGCCAACGGTTCTGGACCCATTTTTTCCAGCGCGGCCTTCATGACGGCACCGCACAGTCCAATGACAAACGCGATATTGATGATGCCCTGCGCCAGTTTATCCCCGATGGCAGTAGTGCGACTGTCCCCGGCGGACAGGCGATGAATGCCGAAATCCATGCAGACAATGCCTTTGATCTTCCGCACGGCATCGCACGTGCAATTGAAACTGCCGATATCGTGTTTCACGAAGATCACATTGCCGAGGATATTCTGGCCCTTGCCCGTCGGGATGCCACCCTGATCCCGGTTGGCTGTATCAGTCTGGATGAAAATCCGACACACCGGCGCGAAAGCATTCAGCAGCAAACCAGGATTTTCACCCGTCAGGGTTTCAACATCGTCACCCTGACACAGGCCATCACCCATTAGATATAAGGCTCACCCTGTGAGATATGGCTCCCCGTATTTCACATAAACTAAAGGCGCGCAAAGTACCCCCTTGCGCGCCTTTCTTTTTTGCCAGAAGGGCAAATGTTATTTCATGGTCGGCATGACGAATTCCGCACCCTTGCGAATGCCCGTCGGCCAACGCGAGGTGATGGTTTTCAGTTTGGTGTAGAAACGCACACCTTCCGGGCCATGCATGTGGTGATCACCAAACAGCGATGCTTTCCAGCCACCAAACGAATGGAAGGCCATCGGAACCGGGATCGGAACGTTGATGCCGACCATGCCGGTCTGGGTGCGTGCAGCAAATTCACGTGCCGTATCGCCATCACGGGTAAAGATCGCAGTACCGTTGCCATATTCGTGGCTATCGACAAGGTTTGCAGCGGTTTCATAATCATCAGTGCGCACCACCGACAGAACCGGGCCAAAGATTTCTTCCTTGTAGATGGTCATATCCGGGGTCACGCCATCAAACAGGGTGCCACCGACAAAGTAGCCATCCTCATAGCCCTGAAGCTTGATGTCGCGGCCATCGACGACCAGCTTTGCGCCTTCTTCGACACCCTTGTTGATATAACCAACAACCTTGTCACGATGGGCCGCCGTTACCAGCGGGCCCATTTCAGCCGCCGGATCGGTGCCCGGTGCAACGCGCAGTTCGTTGATGCGCGGAACCAGCTTTTCAATCAGGGTATCTGCGGTCGCCAGACCAACCGGCACAGCAACCGAAATTGCCATGCAACGTTCGCCAGCCGAACCGTATGCCGCGCCCATCAGGGCATCGACAGCCTGATCCATGTCGGCGTCCGGCATAATGATCATGTGGTTTTTCGCACCACCCAGCGCCTGGCAACGTTTGCCCTGCGCAGTTGCGGTTTCATAGATGTATTTGGCGATCGGGGTCGAGCCGACAAAGCTGATCGCGGTAACGTCCGCATCAAACAGAAGCGCGTCAACGGCTTCCTTGTCGCCCTGAACAACGTTGAATACGCCATCGGGAAGCCCCGCCTCGGTCAGCCATTCCGCGAGAAGCAGCGATGCAGACGGATCGCGCTCGGACGGTTTGAGGATAAAGCAGTTGCCACATGCAAGGGCAACCGGGAACATCCACATCGGCACCATGGCCGGGAAGTTGAACGGCGTGATACCGGCAACAATACCAAGCGGCTGACGCACCGAATGGCTGTCGACCTTGGTTCCGACATTCTCGGTGAACTCACCCTTGAGCAATTGCGGCGCACCGGTTGCAAATTCGACAACCTCGATACCGCGGGTGACTTCGCCCAGCGCGTCGGAAAGAACCTTACCATGTTCGGCAGTGATTGCCGCAGCCAGTTCTTCGGAACGCTCTTCGAGAATGCCAAGGAATTTGTTGAGGATACGCGAACGGCGAAGCGGTGTGGTATTGGCCCACTCATCGCGAACAGCAGCAGCCGATTCAACAGCAGCACGCACTTCGGCCTTGGACGCAAGATCGACCGTGCCGCTCTGCGCGCCCGTGGCCGGATTGAAAACAGCGGCAGAACGACCGGACGTACCGGCGACGCGCTTGCCATTGATGTAATGGGTGATCTGGGTCGACATGGGGTTCCTCCCGACTAAACCTGATTTCGGATTGCCTGATTTCATGATCGGCAAAGTAGGCCCATTATGACTATGCACTGCGATGCACATCAATTATCATTCCTGCAAATTCGATGTGCAAAAATTAAAGTCATCAAAGGTCATCTACTGCCATGGATTGGGATCGTTTCCGTATCTTCCTTGCTGTTGCCAGACAGGGGCAGATTCTTGCCGCCGCGCGCCAGCTTGGCCTTAACCATGCGACAGTTGGTCGCCAGCTCACCGCACTTGAACAGGAACTGGGCACCAAACTGATTGACCGGCGCACCACCGGGTCGGAACTGACCAAGGCAGGACGGGAATTGATGGCGGCGGCAGAGGCCGCTGAATCTGCATTTCTGCGTGCCGGAACCGCCGTATCCAACCAGTCTGAAATCATCAGTGGCACGGTACGCGTTGGCGTCCCCGATGGATTGGGGAATTATTTTTTGGCAAGTGAGTTGGCTTACTTTGCGGCACAAAACCCTGATCTGGTGATCCAGATTGTGCCGCTTCCACGGACATTTTCCCTGTCACAGCGCGAAGCCGACATTGCGATCACCCTTGATCGCCCGAAACAGGGGCGTCTGGTGATCAAGAAACTGACCGACTATACGCTAAGTGTCTATGCCAGCCGCGATTATATAGAACGCTATGGGGATGTAAGGACCGAAGCAGATCTGTCAGACCGGTTATTTGTCACCCATATCGAAGACCTGATCTATAGCCGCGCGCTTGATTATGCCGCCCGCCTTGGCAAACTGATGAAGCGCCGATTTGAATGCGGCAGCGTGGTTGCCCAGATGGAGGCCGTTCGCCACGGCCATGGCATCGGTATCCTGCATGATTACGCCACCCAGGGCGAACCGGACCTTGTCCGCCTGCTACCTGAAATCCGTTTTACCCGCAATTACTGGATGCTTCAGCACCCCGACACCAAGGATACAAGGAGTGTCGCGGCAGTTGCCGATTACATTACCCGCGTGGTCCGCGGGGCGCGGGATCAATTTGTTGCAATGTGAAGAAGCCGCGAAACTGCACGGCCATATGACGCCCTCTCCTAAATAAGAACGGAACAGATCACGTTCCCTTGACCTTCTATGGAGATAATAAATATGACGTCAGAAAACCGCCTTAAACAGATCATCGACCGCCTGCACGATCAGGAATTCAAGATGATATGCGCTCTTCGGTTTCTCAACCTGATCAATCTATGCAATCTCAGCCGACATAGCGAACTCCGCAAACGCGAAGAGAAGAAGCTTGCAGATGCCGCATCCATGATCGAACACCTAAGAGCAGAGCTTTACCGCTACGGTTAACCGTTTGGGTCAGCCCCAGGGCGATCAAGAACCAGTATGCCCAGCCGAAACCGGTCGCCGCCAGAGACAAAACCCAAACCGCGAACAGGTTACCTTTCCCAGAACGACATCAGGCACAAAGACCATCTCGTCTTTGTGCCTGTATGGGTGCGCAACGCGCAGGGGGCGAATGGTCCAAACAACCATCAACCCGAAAATTAATGACCAACGGTCAATGTTTACGCCAGTCAAATTCGATCACTTGGTGATCAGACAGGCTCCGCAATTTTTCTTCGACATAACCGCGGATCTGATCAAGTCCCTCGCCGTCCGATGCCGACATCGCAACGGTCAGGAATGACGAGCTGGCAGAGATTTCGCAAACCCCGTCCTCAAAGGCCAGAAGACCCTTGTTTGCATCACGCAGTTCACCGTGAACCGGTTCCTGCACAGTACCGAGAACACCTTGAAGGTAGCTGGGGGCATTGCGTACATAGATATCCGCAAAACAATAATTGGCGTCCATATCCCGATCCAATTCCATATCTGGATGGTTTGTCATTTCTGATGATGATACCGATGCCTCATCACCTTTATCTTCCCCGATATCCTGTGCTTTGATAATCCGGTCAGACATCCACAAACCCATTTTTCCAATGGTGCCAGAAATGCACCAGACGATTCCCCATTACCCCTATCGCATGCATAGCACAGAACAGTTGCAAGCGACAATAGTGACCATTGGTCACTTAAATGTGAGCTGTACTGGAAAGCACACATTTTCTAAAGCGGAAAATGTCTCAAATTCCGAAGAACGCAACCCGTCAGCCCATTTTTTTTTGAGAAAATCAAAACAACCAGCTTGCCAAACCATAGAACGCCGCGGGAAATTCGAGATAAATCTTTTAAATACAATACCTTAACACCATAACTCGACCAAATGCCGGCACAAAGCGAACCGATCACTAAATGACCGAAAAGATGGCCTAAATCAGCCCCTTCTCAAGAGCCGCCAGAACTGAGGAAGATTTTTTTTTTGCAAATCGGGCAGACTCGGCCATGTGAACGATATCACGCCCACCCCCGACCTTAGCCACTGCAAACAACCAGTTTTCCGGTGAAATCAGCAGGGACATCCAGCAAAATCTCTGCCAGCGGGCTCAGGTGTTTTTGCTGATCAGGATCAAGAACACCTGTTGCCTTGAAAAGTGCTTCGTACTGGCACCAGCCTTCGTAAAACCCATGCACATCAATTGATGCTGACATATCGATCTGCGCAGCCAGCTCGGCGATGGGCCGTTGCAGATCAATATATTCGATATCAATTCCAACCGTCAGATCAGGGCGCGTCGCCAAGGCCACAGCAACAACATTCCGAGAATGACTGATTGAGGCTGCCAAAGACTGATCGCCAAGCGTCACCCATGGGCGGCCATTCTGATCCTTGGTGACCATCCCTTCCCGCCCTTCAAAAATCATCTTGGCGAGCCCGGAAAGAATATCATGCGCTGCCACCGACATTTCCTGACGGGGAGGCCTTCGCATGTCTTGATATTCTTTAAGGACATGCACAACACCAAACACCGTCCTATCGCAATAGACCGACGGTTCGATTGGCCCTGCCCGACGCATCCTGAAAGTGGTACTTGTCCCCACCAGCTCAATCCACTATTGCTGAAATCTGGTCACATGAGCACGGTCGAATTCATAAAAATCACATTCTTCGGCCGACAATCAACGCGATCAATTGAATTCGTTTTCACCAAAGAATCAAGGCAGATCAATATGCGTAGCTTGAAACTTGCAGCAGTTGCCATCGTCCTCGTCGCACTTGGCGCTTGTAATGCAACCGTTCAGAATTTCTCGAACCAGCCTTTCCCAAGCGATGTTGAGAAACTCAGCATGAAGGAAATCGAAGCAACCATCATTGATGCTGCGTCCGCACGCGAGTGGATCGTTCAGCGCGAAGGCGAAGGCCAGTTGAAGGCAACTTATGCCCCGCGCTCCCACAGTGCGGAAGTCATGATCGCCTTTGATCAAAAGAAGTATTCGATCATCTACGCCGATAGCACCAATCTTGGTTATAATGGCACTCAGATCCATCGGAACTATAACCGTTGGGTAAATAATCTGAGACAGGATATCCTGCGTGCGGTTTCAGCCCGTGCCGCACTTGCCAACTAGGATTTAAGATGACGTTGCTTTGCGCCCGCATGCCCGGATGGGCTTTTTGGGAACATACCGATGGTCAGTCCTCACTGACGATAAAGCGCAACGCAGATGCCCAGATTGCGACTGAAATATCGGATCCGGCCAAACTGGCGCAAAGCATAAAACCGGCCTGGCGGCGGCGACTTGACCTTTTTGGTCGTGCTGCCGCCGAGGTTCTGACCCACGCCCTTGACGGGGCAGATAACCCGCGCATCGTGTTTTGTTCACAACACGGCAATATCGAACGCACGGTCAAATTGCTTCATCAAGTCGCGACAGACGATGCCTTGTCGCCCGCTGATTTCAGCATGTCGGTTCACAACGCCTTTATCGGTGTTGCATCGATCAACTGGTCAATCACCGAAAGCCACACGGCAATTTCCGCGGGAAATGACAGCCTTGTTTCCGCCTTGACTGAAACGCTGGCACAACTGGCAACCGACCCGCGGCCGGTGATTTTGTGTTTTGTTGATCTTCCCCTGCCCGAAATTTATCGAGATCACGTCAAACAATCAGACGTCGGAATGGCGCTTGCCATTCGCTTTGAAGCGGCGACGGACAAAAATCCGGGTATGGAACCTGTGTTCACGTTCGCGGACATGACTGCCGAAGATCGCCAGAAAACGTCAACGGCAACGACCACACCATTTGATCAGGCAAAGGCACTGGTTGCGTTCCTGACATCGCCATCAACGCAAATCAATATGACCGGTAAAACAACCGGCTGGGTACTTTCGCGACATGACTGAACAGACTTTGGCCCCGACACCATCCCGCCCGGAACCGGTTCACGGACTGAACTGGTATTGGCGTTTATTTGCCACCGGATTTGCCTTTTGCAGCTTTGGCCTTGGTGGCCTGTTCATGGCATTGACGATTTTTCCGGCCATGATGGTGATCCTGCGCAATCGCAGCAAACGCCGCCAATATGCCCAGTTTGTGATTTGCCGGGGGTTTCGGCTTTTTGCATGGATGCTTGATGTTACCGGGGTTGCGGGCGTACAGGCCTTTAACCTTGAACGGTTACACAATGCGCGGGGCACCTTGATCATCGCCAATCATCCGACACTTCTTGATGTCGTGATGATCCTGTCGCGGATGGATCGATGCCAGTGCGTGGTCAAGCACGAACTGTTTCGCAATCCGTTCCTGTTTGGTGTTGTGCGTGCGGCGGGCTTTATTCGCAATGATGACAACCCGGAAAACCTGATCACGCAGGCGCGTCATCATCTGGCAGCCGGTGCAAACATCATGATTTTTCCCGAAGGCACACGAACCCCGCCAAACCACAAGTTAGGAAAGCTTCAGCGCGGGGCCGCAAACATTGCGATAGAGACACAAGCCGACTTGATTCCTGTGGTTGTACATTGTAATCACGACACCTTGAAAAAAGGGGTCCCGTGGTATCGAATTCCGCCGTCAAAAATCCAATACCGGCTGGAAGTTGATCCACCAATAATATTTAGCGATATTCATGATTCCGAGTTGCCACGTGCCAAACAATCACGTGCGTTGACCCGGCTTATCAAAGAATACTTCTTGAGCAGATTGAAATATGACTTCGCTGGAAACAGAACTTAAAGCCTTCATCATCGAGACCCTTAATCTCGAAGATGTGCAGGTCGAAGACATCGACAGCGCCGAAGCCCTGTTTGTGGATGGCTTGGGCCTTGATTCGATTGATGCGCTTGAACTCGGGGTTGCGCTTCAGAAAAAGTATGATGTCCGCATCGATGCCAAAGATGAAAACGTCAAAACGCATTTTGCGTCCGTACAGAATCTGGCGAAATTCATTCAGGCTGAGAAAGGTTCGTGAACATGCATAGTCGCGACGAAGTCTATAACCAGTTGCAACACTATCTGGTCGAACTGTTTGAAGTTCCGGCCGAAGATATCACGCCTGACGCCCGCCTGATGGAAGACCTTGATCTTGACAGCATCGATGCCGTCGACCTGATCGTGAAGTTCCAGGAACTTACCGGCAAAAAGATTCCCGCCACTGAATTCAAATCGGTCAGAACCGTCGATGACGTGGTCGAGAAGATTCATGACCTGGTCAGCTCCTAATCGCGTTATTGCCATTCTGCTTGCGATACTGGGCGCTGCTTATCCGGTACTGGTCTATTTCGGGCTTTCGATCTTTTCGCCGCGTCTGATTCTTGTTTTGCTGATTGTCGCCGTGCTTGTGCGTGCGGGCCTGTTTCTGGGCAACGGTAAACGTGCGCAAGCTGCAAGTTTTCTGTTCATCGCCATTATTCTTGCCTCTGCAGGTATCGCCAGCGAACTGGTTGCGATCCGGTTTTACCCGGTCATTGTCAGCGCCACACTTGCGACCCTGTTTGGCTTATCCCTTGTTTCGGGCATGCCGATGATCGAACGGTTTGCGCGTTTGCGAT
This sequence comes from Thalassospira profundimaris, assembly GCF_003326675.1. Taxonomy (GTDB): domain Bacteria; phylum Pseudomonadota; class Alphaproteobacteria; order Rhodospirillales; family Thalassospiraceae; genus Thalassospira; species Thalassospira aquimaris. Next base: position 64,183 of record NZ_JPWF01000009.1, on the reverse strand, counting down.
CGGGTGAACTTGATGCCTATGCCATTGGCTATACCCGCAAACTGACCGGCATATGGGTTGGCTTTTTCATCGCGAACGGCTGTATCGCGGCATGGACGGCCCTTTTTGCCAGCATTGAAACATGGACGCTTTATAACGGCTTGCTATCCTATGTTCTGATTGGTGTTCTGTTCGTGGGGGAATGGCCGGTAAGACGCATTTTGCGAGCACGCCATGATCGCAAATCATCCGAAGCCCCCCGTCAGGAGAACGCATGAGCGTTTTTTTCTCAAACCTCAATGCCCCCACAAATCAAGAAACACCTCTGTTTTTTGAAAATGAAAAGGTGATTGATGTTGCTCGCGTTCAGACCGATATCGGCAAGCTTTCCTCGATGCTTGATGCGGGATCACGGATTTCGATCTATTGCCAATCCACACGCCTGTTTATGATTGCTTTGGCCGCTGTCTGGCGATCGGGTTCCAGCGCGATCCTGCCCGCAACCGACAGGGCCGGCTATCTCGATGAAATCGGGCAACAGTTCGACTGCCATCTTGATGACGCCAGAATTATCGAGCTTCTGGGGAATGCGGACGAAAACGCATTGAACCATGATCAGAGTGACCAGATACCGGATGCCGCATCCTGCGCAGCCATCTTTTTCACGTCGGGTTCAAGCGGCGCCCCCAAGCCGATCACCAAAACTCTTGCCCAGATCGAGGACGAAATTGCGACCCAGTCCCCACTGTGGGGCCCGCTTCTGAAAGAGGGGGCCCGGATCATCGGACTTGTGTCGCATCAACATATTTACGGGCTGATTTTCCGGGTGATCTGGCCGGTCATGAACCGGCAAATTACCCGTGCGGAACCCGCACCGTTCTGGGACATGGTTCTTTCCGAACTGCGTGATGGCGATATGCTGGTTACAAGCCCGGCACAGCTTAAAAACCTTCACCCCGATCTGATCCATGCACCGCGTCCGGCCATTATCCTGAGTTCGGGGGGGCCACTGGATTTGCCAACCGCCAAGACCGTTACAAAGGCCCTTGGTGTCTGCCCGACCGAAATTTATGGCAGCACGGAAACAGGCGGGATTGCCTGGCGCCAGCAGCATGATGAAAACACCCCGTGGAAACCGCTTCCTGGGTTGGAAGCCGGTTTGAACGAGGATGGATGTTTACGTGTCCGTGCCCGCCATGTCGCCGGAGATGACTGGTATCAAACACAGGATCGCGCCATCATTCACACCGATGACAGCTTTGTCCTTAAGGGACGGGCCGATCGTGTTGTTAAGATCGAAGGCAAGCGGGTTTCCCTTGTCGCGGTTGAAGAACATCTGCGTCAAAGCGAGTTGATTGAAGATGCGGTTGCACTTTTGGCGCAGGATAACGACCAGCGACTGGCCGTTGTTGCGGTTCTGACCCTGAAAGGTCAGGCCGAACTCGACAAACGCGGGCGTTTCCGCATGGGGCGCCTTTTGCGCCGCGACCTTGCACGGTTTGAAGATGACGCCGCATTGCCACAACGCTGGCGGTTTGTTGAGGCCCTTCCCACCGATAGTCAGGGCAAAAAGCCCCTGCATCTGTTGCGCGCCCTTTTTGCTGATACCGGCAACGAATTGCCAACCGTTTCGGCACAAACGCGCGATGGCAACTCTGTTTCAATGACATTGAAACTCAATGCTGACATGACCTGCTTTAAGGGGCATTTCCCCGGACAACCGATCCTGCCCGGGGTCATTCAACTTCATTGGGCAGCCCTTTTCGGGGCATCGGCATTTGGATCATCGCGCAAGGTCTGCGAAGTCAGTCAGCTTAAATTCCGCAAACCGATTACCCCCGCCGATATCATCACTCTTGAAATTGAATATGACCCATCCGTTCCGCGTTTGAAGTTCCGCTATCAATCCGATGGCGCTGATCTGCACAGTTCAGGAACACTGAAATTGCAGCCGCAAGACATTGCGCAGGATGACGTCGCGTGAAGATTTGTACGCTGATCCCGACCCACAATCATCATGCGGTTCTGGCCGATGTTGTTGCATCGATCCGTGCCCGCGGGCTTTGCGTCTTTATTGTCGATGACGGATCAAATGCGCAAACCCGACAGGTTGTTGCAAGCCTGCACGATCCTGAAAATGGGGTGATTTGTCATCATCTGCCACAAAATGGCGGCAAGGGTGTTGCGGTTATGGCCGGCATGGAAATTGCCCACAAGGCCGGTTTCAGCCACGCCATCCAGATTGATGCTGATGGTCAGCATGACCTTGATCGCATCCCGGAAATGCTGGCAGCAGCACAAAGCAACCCGGATGCCCTTGTAACCGGCCTTCCGATTTATGATGACAGCATCCCGACTGGACGCAAGATTGGCCGCTGGGTCACACATGTCTGGGTGTGGATCGAAACATTGTCATTTGCCATCCGTGACAGCATGTGCGGATTTCGCGTCTATCCGGTTAAGCCTTGCCTTGCCGTCTGGCGCGAAGAAGGTCTTGGCAAAAAAATGGATTTTGATACCGAACTGATGGTCCGCCTGTTTTGGCGCGGGGTTCCGGTGATCCATATCCCGACCAGGGTCACCTATCCCGAAGGCAACATATCGAACTTCCGCATGTGGAAGGACAATGTCCTGATCAGTTGGATGCACACCCGACTTGTCTTCGGGATGATCTGGCGGTTGGCTGGCTTTATCCTGCGGGGCGGTCGATTTGCCCGACCACCGCAACCAACAGCCGATACGGCGCAATCCGAACATTGGGCCGAGATTGATGAACGCGGCATCTATTTCGGAATGCGGTTTCTTGGTCTGGTTTATCGATATTGCGGTCGCCATTTTTGTCTGGCGATCATGTTGCCGATCATTTTCTATTTTTATCTGACCGGACATAACGCCCGGAGGGCATCGCATGATTTTCTGACCCGTGCCCGAAAGGCCGGGGCAGATATCGCACCCACACGCCTTAATGTTTTTCGCCATTTTGTGCGGTTCGGCGAAAGCGCGCTTGATAAGATCGCAGCCTGGAGTGGCAAGTTATCCCAGAAAAACCTTGCGCTTCCTGATGATGCGACAAGTCTTTTTGACTATTTGCCACGCAATCAGGCGGTCGTTTTGCTGGTATCGCATTTCGGCAATATGGAGCTTGTCCGTGCCATCGCCAGCCGGGATCGCGATTTTCGCGTCAATGTATTGCTCCATCAAAAAAATGCCGCCCGGTTTGGACGTGTCCTTAAAAAATTCGCACCGGAAAGTCAGGTCGACCTGATTGAAGTCACCGATATCGGCCCGGATACTGCGATGATGCTTCGTGAACGGGTTGAGCGCGGCGAATGGGTGGTGATTGCAGCCGACCGGATTGCCATCGGGGCCCGCGATAAAACCGTTACCGTCCCGTTCCTTGGCGATGATGCGCAATTCCCGCAAGGGCCGTTTATCCTTGCCTATCTGCTGCAATGCCCGGTTTTCTCGGCCGCGGCATGGCGTTCGGGCAACAGTTTCCGCATCGCGTGGCACAAACTGGCAGATCAAATGATCCTGCCACGCGCCACCCGCGAACAGGCAATTACCGACTATGCCGGCGCATATGCGCAATGGCTTGAAAAGATTGTTGTTAATGAACCCCTGCAATGGTTCAATTTCTATGACTTCTGGGCGAAGAAAAAGGCAGATAATGACCAATAATCACATCAATATCATTTTCGGCGAGAACGATCTGACAATCGAAGATGTGATTGTCCTGTCCGAGCAACGCGCCCGACCTGTGCTGTCTGGTGATGCGGAATTCCGCAGCCGCATTCAAAATGGCGCGGATTTCCTTGATCGCGAGTTGCGGGAACATGGCCATATTTACGGTGTTACGACCGGCTACGGGGATTCAGTATCGCGCCGTGTACCGCCGGAACTGGTGGCCGAGCTGCCCTTGCATCTCAGCCGTTTTCACGGATGTGGTCTTGGCAATATCCTGTCCGCCGATCAGGCCCGCGCGGTTCTTGCCGTCCGCCTGGCATCTCTTTGCAGTGGCTATTCCGCGGTAAGTGTCGATCTGCTTGATCAACTGACTGCTCTTTTGGCCCATGACATTACGCCCCTGATCCCCGAAGAAGGATCGGTCGGTGCATCAGGCGATTTGACCCCGCTTTCCTATGTTGCCGCCGCCCTGATCGGGGAACGCGACGTTTTGTATCGCGGCACCCAAACCACGGCCAGGGATGCGCTTGATCAGGCGGGACTGGTTCCGCTTGTCCTGCGCCCCAAAGAGGCCCTTGCCATCATGAATGGTACGGCGGTCATGACCGCATTGATGTGTCAGGCTTTTGTCCGGGCGCAATATCTTTGCAAGCTGACCAGCCGCATCACCGCAATGGCAAGCATCGGCCTGCTTGGCAATCCGGCACATTTCGACAAACGGCTTTTTGCCGCCAAACCCCATCCCGGACAGGCGCAAATCGCGGCATGGATCGAAGGGGACCTTGGCCATCTTGGCGATGATTTCGAACCGGCCCGTTTGCAAGACCGCTATTCTTTGCGCTGTGCGCCGCATGTGATTGGCGTGCTGGCCGACATGATGCCGACTTTCCGTAAGACGCTGGAAATCGAACTCAATAGCGCCAATGACAATCCGTTGCTTGATGTAGGCGAGAACACCATTTTGCATGGTGGCCATTTTTATGGCGGGCACATCGCCTTTGTTGCCGATGGCATGAAAACACTGGTCGCCAATCTTGCCGATCTGATGGATCGGCAGATGGCGCTTCTGGTCGATACCAAGTTCAATCATGGTTTGCCGTCCAACCTTTCGGGATCGAATGCGGAACGGGCATCGATCAATCATGGCCTTAAAGCCGTACAGATCGGCGCATCGGCCTGGACGGCCGAGGCATTGAAACAAACCATGCCGGCCAGCGTCTTTTCGCGCTCCACCGAATGCCACAACCAGGACAAGGTCAGCATGGGCACGATTGCTGCGCGCGATTGCCTGCGTGTCCTGCAATTGACCGAACAGGTGGTTGCCGCCAACCTGATCGCAGCCCTTCAGGCCATCCGCCTGCGCGAAATATCGGGCGAGATCACGCAAAAGCAACTTGGTACCGATATGATCCGCTTTATCGACCAGTTAAAGCACGATATCGGCTTTATTGACGAAGACCAGCCGCTTGAAGCCACTTTGCGTTTGGTGATTTCCCGTATTCAGAGCCGCCACTGGACGCTTTATGACGGGGACATCGCATGATAGCCGCATCTGTCACCGAAACCATTCAGTTCTATCATCTGGATCCGATGAATGTGGTCTGGCATGGCAATTACGTGCAGTTCTTTGAAAATGCCCGCTGTGCGCTTCTGGATCAGATTGACTATAACTACCCGCAAATGGATCAAAGTGGTTACTTGTGGCCGGTGGTCGATATGCGGGTCAAATATGTGCGCCCATGCCGGTTCGGACAGGAAATTTGCATTACGGCGACGCTCAAGGAATATGAGAACCGCCTTAAAATCGATTACCTGATCACCGATGCCAAAACCGGCGAAAAGCTGACCAAGGGCTTTACCATTCAGGTTGCCGTTGAAAAGGCGACCGGCGAGATGTTGTTTGCCAGCCCGGAATGCCTGATCAGCAAGCTGGAACCCCTTAAATGATGCAGCTTCGTCACATCGCGCGACAGATATTCATGCCTGTTGCTGTCTTTGTCCTGACAGCGGCAATCCTGCCATTGTCATCGGCACGGGCCGATGATGTAGCGATATCTGCCCTGCAACCGATTGGCGCGGATGAATATCTGGGCGGGGAATTTCGCCTTGATAGGTATCTGAACGGGTTTGATCAGCCCCTTGTTTCAAGTGGTGCCTTTACCCTGTCCCCCAAAGACGGGCTGGTTTGGCAGAACAAGGAACCGTTTCCCGATACCACCATCATGACCGACCGCGGGATCATGCGTATGCTTGATGATGGCAGTCGCGAAGTGATCGCAAGCGGTGCACAGTTTCATCAATTCATTGCATTGATTTCTGCGGTTCTTGCCGGAAACTGGGATGCGCTTTCGGGGCATTTCACACTTTCTGAAATCCCCCCCGAAAACGCTGTATCCACGTCTTCATGGCAGGTGGAACTGACACCGCTTGCCAATCTTCCGATCGCTGGTCAGATCGCAAAAATCACCGCATCCGGGGATCAGTTTGTGGAACATGTGACGATTAAAAAGCCATCGGGCGACTATGATGAAATCACACTGCGCAATCAGGAAAATGCCCCGCTGCCTTTGCCCGATGACATTGCAGTCCTTTTGTCCGGTCAGGCGCAATAATGAAAATGCGCGCCGTCATATGGACAATGTGCCTGATCGCGATGGGGATCGTCACCATCTGGAAGATCAGCGCAAATCATAGCCGTATTGACGGTGATATCCTGTCCCTTATCGGGCAGGAAAGCAGTTCAAACACCAGCTCGGAACAGCTTTCCGATATTAATATTGTCCGCGATCTTTTGGCGCAGGATGCCAATCAGGCCATTATCATGCTGTCGCACAGCGAACGCGATGCGCTTGAAAACACAAGCCAGGAACTGGCCCAAAAGCTGCGCGCCATTGACGGCACCCAAAATGTCAGTCTTCCCGGTTTTGAAACCGGCGATGCCCAGCCGCTTTATGCGCTGTATCAAAAACACGCCTATGGGCTGTTGTCGCAAAAAGATCGCGATGCCCTGATCAAGGGCGATGGCAAACGACTGTTTCAACGCGCCTTACAGAACCTTTATTCACCATCATCTTTGATCAGCGCCCAGTCGCTTAAAAGTGATCCCTTTTCGCTTCTGCCGGACTTCCTGTCCGACCTTGGTGCTAAAATCGGACAATCTGGCTTGGTGATGGATGGCGAACAGTTTGCAACCCCGATCATCCTGACCCTTCCAAAGGATGTGCGTTCCAACGGACAGGACGCCAACTGGGTCAGTCAGGTTAATGACACCATCACCACCACGCTGACCGCCAATACCGGACTTCATATCGCCAAAACAGGCCAGATTTTCTTTGCGGTATCCGAGGCATCACACGCGCGCGACGATGTTCAGCGCATCGCGATCATCGCCACCACCGGCGTTGTCATTATGGTCATCGCCGTCTTTATGTCCGCCCTTCCACTGGTCGCAACGCTTTTGACCGTCGGAAGCGGATTGCTTGCCGGTATCACCGCCCTTGTTGTTGTCTTTGACAGCATCCATGCCATCGCACTGGTTTTTGGAGCCAGTCTGATCGGGATATCCATTGATTACGCGCTGCATTATCTGGTCCTGCCAAGTTCGACCGGAACTGCCAGCGCCCGACTGGCACAGATCAGGCCCGGATTGCGGCTGGGTCTTTTGACGACGGCTTGCGGATTTGCAGCCCTTGCCGTGACACCAACAATATTGCTTGCGCAGATTTCGCTTTATTCGATTGCCGGACTGATTGCTGCCTATGCCACGGTGGTTCTGATCCTGCCCGTTCTGCCATGCCGCGATGTCCGCAACCAGTCGCCGGTTCGGGTATTATATGAACGGATCAATCACGCCTTGCTGAAAGTCCGCATTGGTCCTGCACAGCGTTTGTCGATCCTTGCCGCTGCAATCCTTGGTCTGGTTGCTATGGCGGTTTACCTGCCCGCCAATGATGATATCGCAGCCCTTGGGCATGGCGATGCCGCCTTGATCAACGATGCCCGTATCATTGGTCAAACTCTGGGAATGGGGGGCAACCTGCAATTCATCCGTATTGATGGTGACAATGTTCAGGATCGCCTTGAAACAGCCGAGGCAGTGAGAACTGCACTGGAACCGTTCCTGCGTGATGGTGTTGTCGGCAGTTTGTTTGGATTGGCCGATGTCATTCCATCGATTAACCGTCAGCGCGAAAATCGTGATCTTGTGGCGTCAGAATTAGTCGATCCGTACGGCGCAAAATTGCAGGCTGCCCTGCCATTTAAAATCAGCACCGATGACACCCCGTCCGATTTCCTTGAACCAGATCAGGGCCTCCTTGCCAGCATTCCCGGTCTTGCGAATTTGCAACAGGGGGAAACTGACATTATGCGGATCAATGCCGTTCAAAACCCTGATGCCATCCGCAATGCGATTGCTGACATTCACTCTGCCCGTCTGATCAATCCGCGTGAAACGATCACAGCGCAATTCGGGCAGTATCGCAACTGGGCGGTCCTGGCACTTGCCGCATCCCTGATCGCGGCGGGTATCCTTGCCATCATCCGGTACGGAATACTGGGGGGATTAAGTGTTCTCGCCGCACCGCTGATCGCAATATTGCTGGCCGTTATCGGGGCATATGCCGTTGGTGTGACGGTCAATTTCTTTGCCGTGATGGCGCTGTTTCTGGTCTTTGCCATCGGGGCTGATTACGCGATTTTCACGGCGGAAAGCCAACATCATGGCCAACAGGATGAAACCCGCTTTGCAGTATTCCTGTCCTTGATCAGCAGCATTCTGGCATTCGGTCTTTTGGCGACAAGTTCCGTGCCGGTGGTCAATGCGATTGGCACCATCATTTCAATCGGTCTGACCTGTGCATGGGTTCTTTCCTATTGGATGGGTTCTGCACATGTGCCTGATCGCAATACAGACAACCGATAATCAAAGGGAAAAAAATAAATGCACGATTGCGATATTGCGATTATCGGTGCCGGACCAGCCGGGGCAGTTGCCGCCAAGTTCCTTCATGATGCCGGGCTTCAGGTGACGGTTCTTGAAGCACAGACCTTTCCGCGCTTTGTGATTGGTGAAAGTCTTCTGCCCAATTGCATGAATATTCTGGAACGCGCAGGCCTTCTTGACGCTGTCGAGCAGGCCGGTTTCCAGTTTAAAAATGGTGCTGTTTTTGAACGCGGCCCACAATATCAATCCATTGATTTCCGCAAGAATTTCGAAGAAGGCGGCTGGGGCACCACCTTTCAGGTGCAACGCGCGCGGTTTGACAAAATCCTCGCCGATCATACAAACAAGGCCGGGGTTGATATCCGCTTTGGACACAAGGTCACCCATGCCGACCTTCAGGACGGGAATTGCACCCTGACATTTGAAAATGATCAGGGGCAAACCGCACAGCTACGATCCGGCTTTGTCCTTGATGCCAGTGGTTATGGCCGCGTGTTACCGCGGATGCTTGGCATTGCGCGGTCCGATCATTCCGTCGAGAGACGCGCACTTTTCACCCATATGCAGGATCATATTTCCGATCCCGACTATGACCGGGAGAAAATCCTGATCACGGTGCATCCCGATCATCATGACATCTGGTACTGGCTGATCCCGTTTTCGGATGGCACCGCATCGGTTGGCGTCATCTTCCCGGATCAGGACCCGAAATGGGCGGGTATGGAAGAACAGGACATTTTTGACAAACTGATCAGCGACACCAGATTGGGCACCCTGCTTGCCAATGCGGAACCCATTCGTCCCCTTGGGGCCATCGCCGGATATTCGGCGCAATCCGATCAATTGTTCGGGGATGGTTATGCCTTGCTTGGCAATTCCGCCGGGTTCCTTGATCCGGTATTTTCATCGGGGGTCACCATTGCCCTGCAATCGGCCGAAATGGCGGCACGCGTTTTGATCGAACGCCATCGTGGCAACGCCATCGACTGGCAAAACGATTATGCTACCCCGCTTGAACAGGGCGTTGCAACGTTCCGTTCCTATGTCGATGCATGGTATGACAAGCGCCTGCAGACGATCATTTTCAATCAGCCGACCGACGACACTCAGGTCAAACGCATGGTTGTCTCTATCCTTGCCGGATATGCCTGGAACATGGACAATCCGCTTGTTAGTAAAACCGACCATTACCTTAAGATGTTGCACGACCTATGCGATCAGTCCTGACACTTTTGACCGCCGTGATGCTCGGTGCTTGCAGTATGCAACTTTCGACCGTTTCCAGTTTGGAAACGGCAAAACGTGATGCATATAATGTGATCGTGCTTGGTCAAGAAAACGGGATGTCCCTGACCCTGCCCGCCAATCCCTGGCAGGAAAGCACGGTCATTGACGTCACCCAGCAGGTCAAAGCCAAATGGAACGACCCGCGGGCCCAATCCGGTCAGGGTCACGCAACATTTATTGCCCGTATCGCAATTGATCCGGGCCATGTTAAAATTGCCGTGATTGATGATCTGGGACGGCGTGCGCTTGATATCGACTGGACAGAAAACGCCCTTGATATCACCACTGCCGACTGGGTTTCCGGGATGGTTGACGGACGTCGTTTACTTGCCGATATGGTGATGACCTATTGGCCACTTGGGGTGGTGCAAGTCGCCCTTGCACCCGGCCTGTCGATTGCAGAGACCGGTGACAAACGTGTCATTCGCAAACAAGGAAATGACATGGTTTTCATGCGCATCACCCGCCCGGAACAGGACCCCTGGCAGGGTATTTCCACCGTCCACAATACATCACTTGATTATGAACTGGGCATCAATTCAAAGCGTATGATGCCATGACCATGACGACAAAACCTGCATTCCTGTCTGCACTCGGTCTGGTTTCTGCACTGGGCACCGGGATCGCACAATCTGCCGAAACCCTGTTTGGGGACCGTCCGGCAGATATGTGCGCCCATGATGATTATCTGGTCGATCAAAGCACCATTTTGGGCACAGTAACAGCCCCCCTTGATCCGCTTCCCGATCATCTTGGTCATTATGACACACGGAACAACCGCCTTTTGTGGACAGCGGCCAATCAGATATCCGATGAAATTTCCGATGTTATCGCGACCTTTGGCAAGGACCGCGTCGCTGTCATTCTGGGCACCAGCACATCGGGGATCGAAGAAGGCACATCGGGATATCAGGACAAACTGACAAACGGTGCATGGCCAGACACATTTCGCTATGCCGATCAGGAAATCGGATCGCCTGCCGAGTTTCTGCGCGATGCCCTTGATCTGCAAAATCAGGCCTATGTCATTTCAACGGCCTGTTCATCAAGTGCCAAGGCATTTGCCGCCGCCCGACGCCTGATGCAGTTGGGCTTGTGTGACGCGGTGCTGGTTGGCGGGGTGGATAGTCTTTGCCGCCTGACAGTACGTGGTTTCCATTCTCTTAGTTCCGTTGCAACGGGCATCTGCAACCCGTTAAGCATCAACCGCGATGGCATCAATATCGGCGAAGCGGCAGCGTTATTTGTCATGCGCCCGGATCACGGCGAGATCAGTTTGATGGGGGTCGGCGAAACATCGGATGCCCATCACCCCAACGCGCCGCATCCTGATGGTATCGGGGCGGTTGCCGCCATGCGAAGTGCCCTTGAACAATCGGGTTTGCCATCCGATGCCATTGCCTATGTCAATTTACATGGCACGGCCACGCCACTGAATGACAGCATGGAAGCACGCGCCGTTGATACCGTGTTCAACCACCCGGTTGCGGTCAGTTCGACCAAGCCGATGACGGGTCATACACTTGGTGCCGCAGGCGCGATTGAAGCAGCAATTCTGTGGTTGTCCCTGCAAGATATCGGCAACGGTGCCCCGTTGCCCCGCCATATCTGGGACAGGGTTATCGACCCTGCAGTTCCTGATATCAATCTTGTGACAGAGACCGGACACCGGCTTGCACCGACCGATCAGGCCGCAATGATGAGCAATTCCTTTGCCTTTGGCGGAAGCAACGTATCAGTCATTCTTGGTCGGGGATTTAAGACGAAGGACGCGGCATCATGACCCAACCGATTTCCATGCCACCCGTTTCCGAACTGGTCCCGCACGCAGCCCCGATGTTGCTGATTGACGAAGTTTGTTCGGCCGATCCCCTGAACCTTCAGGCCCGTGTTGCGATCCGTAAAAACAGCATGTTTTATCAGGACGGTCTTGGAGTTCCGGCATATGTCGGTATCGAATATATCGCACAGGCCGTTGCCGCCTATAGCGGCTGGCGCGGCAAGCAGGAAGACCCGACCATGCCGCCCCGGATCGGTTATCTTTTGGGGACGCGCAAAATGACCCTGAATTGCGATGGATTTCAGGCTGGCGACTGCCTTGATGTCTTTGTAAAAAACATCTTCGAAGATGAACAAATGGGCGTTTTCGAAGGCGAAATCAGAAATGGTGAAACCGTTCTGGTTTCGGCACAGATCAATGTCTATCAACCCGCATCCGAAACCGGCGAACAACAAGAAACGGCAAAGCCATGACAGAAACCATACTGGTAACCGGCGCAAGCAAAGGCATCGGTGCCGCCACCGCAAGACGTCTTGCCCGTGACGGATTTGACATCATAGTCCATTACCATTCCGATCAGGCCGGTGCGCAAAAGGTTCTTGATGATGTCATCACCCTTGGACGTCAGGGGCGTCTGATCCGGTTTGATATCGGAGATCGTGATGGCACACGTGCGGCACTGGAAGAAGACATTGCACAACATGGTGCGCCCTATGGCGTGGTTCTGAATGCCGGTTTGACCCGCGACAACGCATTCCCTGCCCTTGAAGATGATGACTGGGACAGTGTTCTGCACACCAACCTTGACGGTTTCTACAATGTCCTGAAACCCGTGATCATGCCGATTATTCAGCGTCGCAAAGGCGGGCGCATTGTGGCCCTGACATCGATTGCCGGATTGGCCGGCAATCGCGGACAGGTCAATTATGCTGCGTCCAAGGCCGGGATTATCGGTGCGGTAAAGTCGCTGGCACTCGAACTTGCCAAACGCAAGATCACGGTCAATGCCGTGGCACCGGGTGTCATCGACACCCAAATGACCGAAGATTTGCCACAAGACGAGGTCAAAGCCATGATCCCGATGCGCCGTTACGGCACCTCTGATGAAATCGCCGCCGCCGTGGCGTTCCTGTGCAGTGCCGATGCATCCTATATCACCCGACAAGTCATCAGCGTGAACGGGGGGATGCTATGACCAGACGGGTTGTTGTCACCGGCATGGCCGGTATCACCGCATTGGGCGATGATTGGCAAACCATTTCCGCACGGATGAATGCCGGGGAAACCGGGATCAGGCGCATGGATGAATGGGACGGGAAATATGATCTTCGCACCCGCCTTGCCGGTCCGGTCGAGGATTTCAGTCTTAAAGGCAAGTTCAGCCGCAAACAGTTGCGCAGCATGGGTCGCGTCGCCCAGATGTCCGTTGCTGCGACGGACAAAGCCCTTGAAGTCGCAGGCCTGCGCGATGAAAAATCCATATTGCAGGGCGGCCGCCTTGGCATTGCCTATGGTTCTTCATTCGGAAGTACCCCGCCGGTACTTGGCTTTACCCGCCTGATGGAAACCGGCGACAGCAACGCGATTACCGCCACCAGCTATATCCAGATGATGAGCCACACCTCTGCGGTGAATATCGGGGTTCTGTACGGGATTTGCGGCCGTATCATACCAACCTCAACCGCCTGCACATCAGGAAGCATGGGCATCGGTTATGCCTATGAAGCGATCAAATACGGCATGCAGGATATCATGATTGCGGGCGGGGCCGAGGAACTCTGTCCCACCATGGTTGCGGTGTTCGATACCCTGTTTGCAACCAGTGACAATAACGATCACCCCGAAGTGACACCGCGCCCGTATGATCAGAACCGCGACGGTCTGGTGATTGGCGAAGGTGCCGGGACACTGATCCTTGAAGAATACGATCATGCCGTTGCACGCGGTGCGACCATCTTTGGCGAGATTGTCGGTTTTGCGTCGAACTCGGATGGCGCGCATATTACCCAGCCGCAAGCCGACAAGATGGAAATAGCCCTTCGCAAATCGCTTGAAGATGCCGGTTTGACGCCGTCGGACATTGATATTGTCAACGGGCATGGCACGGCCACCGATCATGGTGATCTTGCCGAAAGTAAAGCCACGCGGGCGGTGTTTGACCGCGCCATCCCGATCCATACCCTTAAGGGGCACTTTGGACACACCCTTGGCGCTTGTGGCGCAATCGAGGCCTGGCTCGGCCTTGAAATGATGCGCGAAGGATCATTTGTACCGACGGCAAATCTTGTCTCGCCCGACCCGGAATGCGCGGAACTTGATTATATCCGTGAAACACCGCGCCGCATTGATGCCCAATATTTGATGAGCAACAATTTCGCCTTTGGCGGCATCAACACATCGCTGATTTTTGCCAAAGTTTAAACGCCACGCCAGAACAGGACGACCAGACGATGCGGATTGCCATTCTTGACGATTACCAGAACCTCGCCCTGCAATCTGCGGACTGGTCTGCCATCGAAGCCCATGCCAACATCACGGTGTTTGGTGACACGATTGGCAATCAGGATGCCTTGCGTGATCGTTTGATGCCATTCGAGGTTCTGTGTGTCATGCGCGAACGCACCCCGTTTTCCGGCGAACTGATGCGCAACTTGCCGAACCTTAAACTGATTGTGACCACCGGCAAACGCAATGACGCAATTGATGTTGCCACCGCCACCGAGCTTGGCATCACGGTCTGCGGAACTGAAAGCCCGTCAACGGCGACGCCGGAATTGGCCTTTGCGCTGATGCTGGGGCTTGCGCGCAATATCGTCGCGGAAAATGCATCGATGCGGGCCGGTGGTTGGCAGATCGGCCTTGGGCAGGACCTTGCCGGATCGACATTGGGCATCATTGGTCTGGGACGGCTGGGCGCAAAGATCGCCAAGATCGCACAGGCCTTTGACATGAAAGTCACCGCCTGGAGTGCCAATCTGACCAAGGAACGCTGTGACGAGCTGGGCGTTGAATATAAGGACAGCAAGGAAGCCCTTCTGCGTGATGCCGATTTCGTCACCATTCATCAGCGCCTGTCAGATCGCACCATCGGTCTGATCAGCACCGCCGAATTCGCACAGATGAAAAACACCGCCTTCCTCATCAACACATCCCGTGGCCCGATTGTTGATGACGTTGCCCTGATTGATGCGGTCAATAGCGGCGAAATTGCCGGTGCCGGTATTGATGTTTATGACCGTGAACCGCTTGCGCCATCCCATCCGTTGCGCAAATGCGATGGCCTGTTGCTGACACCGCATCTTGGCTATGTCACCCGCCATACCTGGGATGTGTTTTATGGCCAGACTGTCGAGGCGGTTCTGGCATGGATCAACGGATCACCGATCCGTGTGATCAAGGCCAACTGACATACCATCCGGGCAACAGCATTGTTGCCCAATCCGATTATTCAATTACCATCAAACAGGCAGTTCAATCTGCCATCGGGGGAAATCACCGGCCCAAGGCCGGACTGAACAGCAAATTCAATGGCTGTTCACATCATGGAGAAACGCCATGACCAGCTTCTTTAGCGAAGAAAAATCTGTCGACGCCGTCAATGCGCGGATGGGCGAAGATATCGATCCGCGACTTCGCACCGTGATGACAGCACTGATCCGCCATCTTCATGACTTCGTCAAAGAGGTTGAACTGACCGAAGACGAATGGTCAAACGCCATTGCCTTTCTGACCAAGACCGGACAAATGTGCGGTAATGAGCGTCAGGAATATATCCTTCTAAGCGATGTTCTGGGTGTTTCGATGCTGGTTGATGCCATCAATCATCGCCGACCCGAAGGCGCAACCCAAAGCACGGTCTTTGGCCCCTTCCATGTAGAAAACGCCCCCATACGCCAGATGGGCGAATGCATTTCCCTTGATGGCAAAGGTGAAAGTTGCCTGTTTGAAGGCCGCATTGTTGATCTTGATGGCACCCCGATCAACGATGCCAGAATTGATGTCTGGGCCGACAATGCCGAGGGTTTTTATGACGTTCAACAACCCGATGAACAACCCAAATGGAACAATCGCGGCATTTTCATCACCGGCAATGACGGGAAATATGCCTTTGTCGGCAGCAAACCTGTCAGCTATCCGATCCCCGATGATGGTCCGGTCGGTAAAATGCTGGCCGCCCTTGGTCGCCATCCGTTTCGTCCGGCCCATATCCATTTCATGATCACAGCACCGGGATACCAGAAACTGGTCACCCATACCTTTGTTGGCGGCGATGACTACCTGACATCTGATACGGTCTTTGGCGTGAAGGAAAGTCTGGTCGCACCGTTTGACAAAGTCGATAACGGCGCGACCATCTGGAAATCCACCTTTGATTTCGTGCTTGCACCGGGTGCATAGCACCGCACAAATTCAGGCTGCTTAACCCGCCATCTTGGTGATAAAGGCCCGCCAACTGCCAAGGGCGGTAATATCCGTTGCCCCGATCAGTCCGGCACTTTCACACAGGAAGCCCTTTTCGAAGGTACCGTCTTCAAGTTCTACCGAACCAAGGCACAGCGGGGATGGAATACCGGCCAGGAAGCCGCCGACTTCCGATTTCGGTAATGCCCAAACCTCGACCTCGATCGCGGCACCGCCATCTGTCATGGCAACCATGCCCGGACGTTTCGGCGGGCCACCGGCAAGGGCGTAGAAGCTGTATTTCGCAGCAGTTCTGGTTTTGCGCAACAAACGCGCCCCGCGCCCGGTCAATTCGGGATTAAGTGGCAAGCCCGACATATGTGCCCCGCACACCACCATCCCGATTTCATCGGCACCGACCGTATCCGCCGCAAGGGACGGTTTCACGCGTTCCCAACCAGTCGCCCCGACAATGCCGTCTTCCATTGATGCGGCAAGGGATGCCACCAGTGCATCCTCGCCCTTGCGTGCAAGAATGGTCAAACTCCCCGGACGGCCGTCTTTGCGCGCACCCGTGGGCACCGCAATCCCGCACATATCAAGCAAATTGACAAAGTTGGTATAGGTCCCCAACCGGGAATTCGGTCCGATTGGATCAGCGGTGATATCCTCGACCGAGACGAAATGCGGAATGGTCGGGACACAGATCGCATCAATCCCGGCCATCGCGAATTCACATTCACGTGCAAGGTCCTTAAGGCGATACATCCCGTTAAAGGCATCGGCCGCCGACAGTTTCAGGCCCGGCTCCAGAATGGCCCGCGTGGTTGGATGAAGGGTTTCCGGCTTGTCGATCAAACGTGATCCAACCGCGGCAACACGTTCCGCGACCCATGCACCTTCGTAAAGCATCTTGGCAACGTTATAGAACGGCGTGAAATCGATCTCGGTGATCTCGCATCCCAGTTCCGAAAGCTTTTTGACATCATTGTGGAAATGGCTCGCCTGAACATCATCACCAAAAGTTTCAAGGGTCTTGGCGTTGGGCACAGCAACCCGCATTGGTGCAATTGCCCGCAACTCCCCCATTGCCGGGAACTTGCGCGAATAGGCATCCTTGGGATCATATTTCGCGGCAATCCCGAACACATCCCAGGCATCGGATACATTGAGTGCAAAAATCGAAATCGTATCAAGGGTCCGACAGGCCGGAACCACCCCGCTTGCCGAAAAGGCACCCAGGGTCGGTTTCAAACCAACGATGCTGTTAAGTGCCGCGGGCACACGACCAGAACCAGCCGTGTCCGTACCAAGCGAGAATGTCGCAATACCATGCGCGACCACAACGGCCGATCCAGATGACGAACCACCCGGTACAATCGACGGATCAACCGCATTAAGCGGCACCGGATAGGGGCTGCGCACACCGACCAGACCGGTTGCGAACTGATCAAGGTTGGCTTTGCCAAGGCAAATCGCACCCGCGGCAAGCAGTTCGGCGACCACAAAGGCATCCTCTGTCGCGTCATAGGCAAAATCCGGGCAGGCCGCCGTTGTCGGCATACCCGCAACATCAATATTGTCCTTGGCAACAAAGGGAATGCCCCACAAGGGACGCCCGTCATAACTGCCAAGTTCCTTGGCCGCCGTCAGGGCCGCTTCGCGGGCGGTATGGATGAAAATACCGGGGTCACCTGTGGCATCCAGTCGACGAAACGCCTCTTCGATGACTTGCGTCGGACTCTCACCTGATGCGTATGCCTGCCGCAAGGCGGCAAGTGTAAAGGGAAGATCAGCAATCATTTTCTGCATTCCGTCTGTGGCGTTATAGAAGTTTGTTTGGTGGCTATGGCTCAGGCCATTTCGCGTTCCGGGGCCTGTGGCGCCGCCGAAAGCAATTCGCTTGTATAGGGATGTTGCGGGGTTTCCATCACGGTCGCGACCGGACCTGATTCAACGATGGCACCGTTTTGCATGACGATGACGTGATCACATAGCAACCGCACCACATTAAGGTCATGACTGACAAACAGATAACTGATGCCAAGACGTACCCGCAAATCCGCCAACAGGTTCAGAACCAGTGCCTGAATTGACACATCAAGGGCGGCAGTAGGTTCATCAAGGATCAGGAAATCAGGTTCTGTGGCAAGGGCGCGGGCAATGCCGACACGGGCCTTTTGCCCGCCCGAAAGCTGATGGGGGAACCGATCCAGAAGATGGGCCGGAAAACCCGTCATTTCTGCCAATTCCTCGGTCCGTTTGGTCACGGCATCCCCGCGCATTCCCATTAACCTGAGGAGCGGGTCAGCTATGGCCTGACGGGCGGTAAAGCGCGGGTTCAAGCTATCCGTTGCGTCCTGGAATACCATCTGGATTTTCGAACGCAACGGATGCTTGGCAAAGGTCGCCGCCGGGAGGCTGGCGATATCTTCACCACGGTAAAAGATGCTGCCCGATGTGGTATCAAGCAGACGCACCAGCATCGAAGACGTCGTCGATTTCCCGCAGCCGGATTCACCGACCAGTCCGACACTTTCGCCTTCATGGATGGTAAAGCTGATTTTCTTGACCGCATGAACCGGGCCGCTTTTGCCCTGATAGGTCTTGGCAAGATTGACCACATCAATCAGCGGTTTTTGCCCGATCACATGGGGCGGAAGTTCCGTCCGTTCGCCTTCGGGCAACAATGCACGAATTGATCCGGTCCGGCGCGGTGTGGCATTGACCAGCTTGCGGGTATAGGCATGCTGCGGATTGGTAAACAGGGCAACAGGATCACCGGCCTCGACGATCAGGCCATCCTTCATCACGACAATCCGGTCGCAATATTGCGATGCCAGCCCAAGATCATGGGTAATCAAAATCGATGACATGCCGCGTGCCCGCACCAGATCATCGACCAGATCCATCACCGCCTTTTGGGTGGTGATATCAAGCCCCGTGGTCGGTTCATCGGCAATGATCAGTTTGGGATCACAGGCCAGTGCAAGGGCAATCACCACACGCTGGCACATGCCCCCGGAAAGTTCGAACGGATAGGCTTCATATCGTGCGGCAGCATCGCGGATTTTAACCGCTTCCAATGCCTCGATGGCCTTGGCCTTGGCGTTATGGCGGGTGGCCCGGCTGTGGCGGCGCAAAACATCTTCGATCTGATGACCGACCTTGCGGATCGGGTTGAGTGCTGCGCGCGGGTTCTGGAAAATCATGCTGATTTCACGACCGCGAATATCGCGCATATCACGTTCGGATGCATTGCGAAGGTCAACCCCGCTATAGATCGCATCGCCCGCCTTGATCCGTCCACCGGCATCAAGAATACGCATCAACGCATAGGACGTGACAGATTTTCCCGATCCACTTTCCCCGACAATGCCAAGACGCTCGCCCTTTGCCAGTTCGAAATCGATCCCCTTGACCGCATTGACTTCGCCGTTTCGGGTACGGAAGGCAACGCTTAATCCCTTGATGGAAAGCATGGTCATGTCCTCCGGCGCGGATCGACGATATCGCGCAGACCATCGCCCATCAGGTTAAACGTCAAAACCGCAATCATCAGTGAAAGCCCAGGGAACAGTGCCAGCCACCATTCACCTGACACGATGAAGTTTGCACCCTCGGCCACCATGATCCCCCATTCCGGGGTCGGCGGACGCACGCCCAGCCCGATAAAGCTGAGACCCGCGGCATTGAGGATCGCCCACCCAAGATTAAGCGACACCTGCACCATCATTGGCGGCAGGGCATTTGGGAAAATGTGAAAGGCCAGAATACGTGCATCACTATTGCCTGAAAGCTTCGCGGCAAGGGTAAAGCCCGCATTGCGGCGAATATTGACCTCGGCCCGGACCAGTCGGGCATAGAACGGGATATTAATGATCGCCGTTGCGTAAATGATGTTCGCCACCGAATTGCCAAGGGCAGCAACAACGCCCATCGCCAAAACAAACAGCGGAAAGGCCATGATGGTATCAAGCACACGGTTCAGTGTGATGTCCGTCCAGCCGCCCCGATACCCGGCAATCGCGCCAAGGAACGATCCAATCACAAAGGACAAGGCAACGGCGGCGACCGAAATCACCAGATCAAGGCGGGTCGCAACAACAACGCGGCTGAAAACATCACGGCCCAGATTGTCGGTTCCGAACCAGTGGGCAAATGACGGCGGCTGCAACACACTTGCTGCATCGGTTGCCAGCGGGTCATAGGGAACGATCATTGGCCCAAAGATCGCGGCAAAAATCAAAAGTGCGAACATGCCAAAGGCAAGACCGGTCACCGGATTTTCACGCAGCACGTAAACCAGATGGGCAAAGGCCCCGGATTTCGGCTTAGCAGGCGTTGCCGGTGCATTGGCCTGAGCCGAATTAACAGAGGCGGCATCAGTCGCGGATGAAACGATCTTGTTCATTTGCCAGATGTCCCGAAACGCGGATCGATCAGGGAATAGGCCAGATCAATCACCAGATTAAGGAAGACGAAAAGAAACGCCATCGCCAGGACAAATCCCTGAACCGCGGCATAGTCCGAAACAATCAGAGCTTCGACCGCATAGGAGCCGATACCGGGCCAAGCAAAGACCTTTTCGACCAGAACATTCGCCCCCAGCACAAAGGAAAACACCATGCCAAGCGTGGTCACGACCGGAAGCAGCGCATTGCGAAACGCATAGCCATAAAGGATGCGCCCCGAACCAAGCCCTGCCGCACGGGCGGTGCGGATATAATCAGATGACAGGGCCGAAAGCATCGCGGCACGGGTCATGCGGGCAATCGGGGCCAGCGTAAACAGGGCCAGCGTAATGGCAGGCAGGATCAGTTGTTTAAGGGCACCAAACCAGGTTTCCCAATCCCCGACCAGTGCCGCATCGATCAGGAAAAAGCCCGTCACATGCGGCGGATCAAGATAGATGAAATCAAGTCGTCCAAGCGGGGATGGCGCAATGCCCAGCAGATAATAGAAGATGTAAATCAGCATCACGCCGGTAAAGAAGGTCGGAAGAGAAACCCCCATCGTCACCAGCAATCGGCAAATCTGGTCAATCCAGCTTCCCGGTCGGGTTGCCGCCAGAACACCAAGCGGCACCGCCACCAGACAGGAAAGCACAAGCGCACTTAACGTCAGTTCAAGCGAAGCCGGAAGGCGACTTGCAAGTTCGGTCAAAACCGGTCGCCCGGTTGAAACAGATTGCCCAAGATCCCCCTGAAACAGCTGGCCAAGATAGACCACAAACTGTTCAGGAAGCGGTTTATCAAGACCAAGCTTTGCCCGGGTTTCTTCAATTGTTTCGGGCGTTGCCATGATCCCGGCGAACTGGACAGCCGGGTCACCAGGCAAGGCACGCGTCAGGACAAAGCTGATAACGATGACCCCGAACAGGACCGGAATGGCCTGTGCGATGCGCGTCAAAACGCTGGTTCCCCGGACTGCCATGATCTTAGCTTTCCACCGTGGTCAGGCCACGGATATCAAGCTGACGGTGGAACCAGAATTCATATCCCCCTGCGCCGTTAAGCGCGACGTTAAGGGCCGGCTGCCACAGCGGAATACGCGGCAGGTCTTCATGAACGATATCAATCATGCGCATGATTTTCGGCGCATATTCCGGATCATCCATGGCCATATGCAGGGTTTCATTGGTCAGTTCCTCAACCTCGGCATTTGAATAGTTTGACGAGTTGAACAGATGACCTTCCTGATAGGCCCAGAAGAAGTAATAATCCGGTGTATTAAGCCAGCCGCCAAAGTTTTCGAGATGGAAATCAAGGCGCTTTTCAACCAGTGCCGCCGTACGCCAGTTCGCACCCGGGATTTTTTCAATCTCGACCTTGATGCCAAGCTTGCCAACCGCTTCCTGAATCAGAAGGGCAGCCGGTTCCATCCAGGATGACAGATCGGTCGAAATCGAAAGCTTGGTCTCAAACCCGTTTGCAAAACCGGATTTGGCCATATGTTCCTTGGCCTTATCAAGGTTGGTGTCATAGGGCGACTTGCGCGGCCATGCGATATCGGTCGCCTTGGCTTCACCACCCCAAAGCGGCGCACCACGGCCATAGGCAGCCGCATTAAAGATCGCTTCATAAGGAACGGCAAAGGCAATTGCCTTACGGACATCGGGATCCTGGAACGGCTCGAACTTGGTGTTCAGGCAAAGGGCATGGATGCAGTTTTCAATCGGGGTTGAATGCACCGTGACTTTACCTGCCAGTTCGGCGGCATCCTTGTCCGGGATATCAAAGGCAACCTGAACATCACCACGTTCAATCAATGCACGGCTGGTTGCCGCCGACGGAACTTCGCGCATGATCACGCGGCGTACCGGCGGGGTCGGACCACCAACCCATTTGTCATTGCGTTCAAAAACAACCTGCTGCCCCGCATCCCAGCGGGTAACGGAATAGGCACCCGAACCGATGGTGTTGGTATGCAGATATTCCATCGCCCAGGGATCATCGGTGGTCGCATGTTCCATGGCGACCTTGGAATTGATGATAAAGGGCACCGGCACGGCCAGATCAGGAAGGGCAAGTTTGGATGCCTTGTCCAGTTTCACGACAAAGGTTTCATCATCAATTGCCTCGAACTGATCAGGGCGGGTGAAACCGCCAGCCTTCATCTGAACCGTCGGGAAGCCGCCGACACTGACCGCGCGATCAAACGACCATTTGACGTCCGCTGCGGTAACTTTGCTGCCATCATTGAAAACGGCACCGGATTTCAGCTTGAAGGTGATGGTCATACCATCTTCGGAGAAGCTCCAGCTTTCCGCCAGTTCGGGCACGATGGTCGAATAGTCGTATGACAGTCCGCCGCCCTCTGCCGGTTTGGAGCCGAACGATACCAGACGGTCATAGCAGTTCACCGCAATCTGATAGCTGGCACGGTTGGTTCCGGTGCGGTGCAAATCAAGGCTGTTGACCGTTTGCGAAGACACAGCAACCAAGGTGTCGGTTCCTGCGGCAAGTGCAGAAAATGAGCGTGCGAAAGGCAATGTACCGACAAGAACAGCACCGCCTTTTAGGAAATTACGTCTCGAAACCATCGTGAAACCCCCATGAACAGCTTGTTAGAATCCATTGATGCCAGTTTGCAGTATTTTGCGTTCGCGAAAACTGCTATATTTTCACCAACGCGGTGCAAAAAATGCAACAGGCCGGGAAACTGCTGAAACATGAGATACTTGCAAACCTTTCGGTTGATCGAAGCCGTGGCGCGTGCCGGTTCCATGCGCAAAGCAGCCGAGGATATGAACCTGACCGCATCGGCCCTGAACCGCCGCATCAACGGGTTTGAGGAAGAATTCGGTGCCGAGCTTTTTGAACGGCTTCCTGGTGGGGTACGCCTTAATCCGGCGGGCGAATTGTTGCTGCATCACTATCGCGCGATGGCATCGGACCTTGAACGGGTACAGGGACAGGTCGCCGATCTGACCGGCGAACGCCGGGGCCATGTGTCGATTGCCTGTTCACAGGCACTGTTACCCTATTTCCTGCCTGAACAAATTGCGATTTACCGTGCGGCCCATCCCGGCGTGACTTTCAGTGTTAATGTCCGTGACCGCGCACAGGCCGAACAGGAACTGGCAAGCTATTCAAGTGACCTTGCCCTTGTGTTCGAACCGATTTATCTGGTCGATTTCGAAGTTATCCACGCCATTCCGCAAACGGTCGATGTCGTGATGCGGTCCGATCATCCATTGGCATCCCGTGACGAAATCCGCCTGCGTGACTGCCTTGATTATCCCCATGTCGCCCCGACCCATCGTTTCGGGGTGCGTCATCTTCTGGACTTTGCCGCCAGGCGCGGATCGCGGCAGGTTTCCCCGGTGGTCGAAACAGAAAGCTTTGAGCTGATCCGTCACTATGTCCTGCATGAAAATGCCCTGGGATTTCAAATCCCGATTGGCCTGAAAATCCCCAACGACGGATCATTGATGTTCCGACCTATTTCAGAACGCGACGTCCCGCCCGGCAACCTTATCCTTGGTCAGTTGCGCGGGCGCACCTTGCCGGTGGCGTCCGCCCGGTTTGCGATGCAACTTGCCACCGCACTTAAGGATTATCAGCTCGCCCGCGAAAGCATCGTCTGACATTCAATATTCTTTATGTGACGTCGATTACTTTCCAATCGGCAGTCGCGCGTTTGTGACTTGTGCAAACGATAATATCGCTGAAAATCATTCTCACTCTGGCCCTCCCCCGATCAGCGGTCAGGGCCGAAAGAACTGCGTTAATCTGATTTGTCATAAAATGCCGTCACCCAAAGCCCCAATCCCCGTATCACCCAGGACAGGAGCGCATGATGGAACGTCTGACTGCCAAGGATTTTTCGCCGGAACTTCTTGAATTATACGACTTCTACGCGCACGGGATGATTGACCGCCGCGAATTTCTGGACCGCGCCGGACGATATGCCATTGGCGGGATGACGGCACTGGCGATCCTCAATGCCATGAGCCCGAATTACGCCATGGCCCATCAGGTAGATTTCACCGATCCTGATATTGTCGCCGAATATACCATGTATCCGTCGCCCAACGGGCATGGCGAAGTCCGTGGCTATCTGGTCAAACCGGCGAATGTGACCGGCAAGGTTCCCGGTGTTGTTGTCGTTCACGAAAACCGGGGTCTGAACCCCTATATCGAGGATGTCGCACGCCGCGTTGCCAAGGCGGGCTTTGTTGCCCTTGCCCCGGATGGGCTGACATCGGTTGGCGGATATCCCGGCAATGATGACAAGGGCCGTGAATTGCAACGCACCGTCGATCCGGCCAAGCTGATGAATGACTTCTTTGCCGCGATTGAATTCCTGACCGCGCACGAGGCCACCACCGACAAAATCGGCATTACCGGTTTCTGTTATGGCGGGGGTGTGGCGAACGCAGCCGCTGTTGCCTATCCTGAACTTGGTGCCGCCGTGCCCTATTATGGCCGTCAGGCCGCAGCCGAGGATGTCCCGCGCATCAAGGCCCCGATCCTTTTGCAATATGGCGAACTAGATGAACGGATCAATGCCGGTTGGCCCGCCTATGAAGAGGCCCTAAAGGCCAATAACAAGGTTTACGAGGCCCATATCTATCCGGGTGCCAATCACGGTTTCCATAATGATTCGACCCCGCGCTATGACAAGGAAGCAGCCGAGCTTTCATGGCAACGCACCATCGACTGGTTCAACAAATACCTGACTTAAGGATTGGCCTAGCCAGTAAATGAAGCCGGCCTGCCACCCACGACAGGCCGGTTTTTTCTTTATCCGGTAAAGGCCTAAAAATGCCTATTGGTCGCGAACCACATCAATAATGCCATCGCGAACATGGCAGACCTGATTGGCGATATGGAACCAGCGATCATCATGGGTCACGCAAATGATGACTTTGCCCCGGTCTCGCATGGCGGGCAGGATTTCCTCGTAAAATACCTTGCGGAAATGCGGGTCCTGATCGGCGGCCCATTCGTCAAGAACCAGAACCGGCTTGTTTTCAAGACGGGCTGCAATCAGTGCAAGGCGCTTGCGTTGTCCCTGTGACAGCAAGGTGGTCGAGAATGCCAATCCATCCAGCGTCACCTTGTCATCGACTTCCATTTCATGAAGCAGTGCATTGACCTTGTCTTCATCAAGATCATCAATGCCGTAAAGTTCGGAAAACAGGTGATAGTCCGAAAGCACCGTGGCAAAGCAATCGCGATAGGATTGCATATCGGTCGGCACGAGGGTTTGAGCATTGATGGTGATCGATCCGCTATCCACGTCACGAAGACCGGTCAGCAAGGCTATGATCGTTGATTTTCCCGCACCGTTCCCGCCGCTGATGAATGTAATCTCGCCGCGCTTGAAGCGCGCATTCACCGGCCCGACCGAAAAGCCGTTCGTCGATGACCGATAGGCAAAGCAAACATCATTCAAGGCAATTTCATCAATCTGCTGATGCCAGTCGGATAAATTACCCGCGCGGGCATCGGCATCACTCTTATCGCTGGACTTATCGCGTATCTCGGTCTGTTGAGCGTCAATTACCCCTGACAGATTGGCTTCGAGTTCGACAATACGGCCAAGCGATGTTTCCGCCTGATTAAAACTTGGAACCGTCATGATTACCGTTCCGATCGGACCGATCAGGAACATGGTTGCGGTTGTGACCTGCACGGCCACATCGTGATAATCCGATGTAAAGATCGGCACGATAAATACCATGGCCGCCATCATGACGTAGAATGCCAGCTGGATACTTGCGCTTTCACGCGACCACTGGGCTTTGGTCACGGCCTTTGCCTCGCTTGTGCGTTTTGATCTCTCGCTCAGATTGGCGACAAGTGCATCCCTGCGCCGGGTGTTCATTTTGACTTCCTTGAACCCCGACAAAAGATCATTTAACCCGCCAAACAGCTGCGCCTCGTCATCTTCGGATATGCGGGTTGCCGCATTGACCCGATTGATGCGGTGAATGTGTATGAAACCGGCTATCGCGACAAGAATTGCCAGCATGACAAAGGCAAAGATCGACAGCCACGCCAGATAAAAGCCGACGCAAACAACAAGGACCACCTGCTGAACACCGTTAAGGACAATCGGCAGGCTGTTGGAAATTGTCTGCATCTCGGTGGTGATGGCGGCATGCACGGATCCTTGGCCGACTTTGGCCAGAACATCGGGGCCAGCTTTGCGGACCTGATCGAACAATCGCACCCGATATTCATGCAGCATGGTTTCAACTTCGCTTGAAACCATCAAGTCGGACTTGTGTTGCGCCCACATATAGCCAGCCAGCGACACAACCATCATCAGCAACAGCTGAAAATTGACCTTGTGTTCTTGCACCTGATCGGATGCCAGATTGACCACCACTAGAACAAGGGTCGTGGCAATTGCCGACATGGATGACAATGCAATCACGGTGCGGATATTCAGGTCACCACGGGATCGAAGCAAACGTAACAGCAACATGGATCAGATCCTCCCGCGTGGATCGTCTAGGGTGACTTCGGAAAGCTTGCCGTTTTCCAAATGAATCCGCCTGTCTGCCATCTCGAAATAGTGATCATCATGGGTCACCGCGATCACGGTCATACCGCGCTTTTTCAAATCCGGCAGGATGTCAGTATAGAATTTCTTGCGGAATGTCGGGTCCTGGTCCGCCGCCCATTCATCCAGAACAAGGATCGGGCGTTTTTCCAGAATGGCGGTAATCAGTCCAAGACGTTTGCGCTGTCCCGATGACAGGGCGGTTGTCACAAAACGCCCATCACGAATGGCCGTGACATGGGAAATTTCAAACCGCTCCAGCCAATGATTTGCCTCTTCCGGGTCAATCTGATCAACCCCGTGCAAGTCGGCAAAGAGATGAAAATCGGAAAAGACTGTGGCAATCAAATTGCGATATGACGCGATGCTTTGCACGCCAAGTTCGATCTGATCAATCCTGATCTTGCCACCTTCGGGACGATACAGGCCGGTCAGAAGCTTGATCAAAGTCGACTTACCCGAGCCATTGCCGCCCGTCACAAACAACAACTCGCCCGATGTCACGGCAAGATCAATCGGGCCAAGCACAAATCCGTGACGCGGATCACGGTTCGGATAGGTAAAGGTCGTCGCCTCGAACGTGATCTGGCCAAATTCCGCGGGCAGCTTCTTGGGGTGTTCCTCGTCAATGTCTTCGCGAATGCCAGACAGCTCGGTTGACAGTTCCAGCATTCTGGTCGCCGAACCTTCAATCTGTGCGAACACCGACATGGATTGCACCATCACCGCAATCGGGCCGATCATAAACAGGATCGCGGTACTGATTTTTGACAGCTCGGTGGTCATATTTCCGGAATAGGCCGGCACAATAAACACCACCACGGCCAGCAATATATAGAATGCCGACATGCCCATGATCATCTGACGTGAAATCAGATCATGGGCCTTGTGCCCGTATTCTGCCTTTTTGGCGGATACCTCTTCAAACGAACGATGAAGCGTATCGCTGCGCCGCGACCACATCCGGACTTCCTTGATGCCGCGAAACAGGTCAGCGATTTTTTTAAACATCTCGGCTTCGACCAGGCCCAGCTTGCCAAACCATTCGCCAAGTCGCTTGCCCATGCGCAGATAAATAACAATCCCGACCCCGATCACCCCGATGATCAGGAAAAAGGCCAGTGTTGAAATCCAGAACACATAGATCATCACCGCAATCAGCAACATGACACTGCGGAAACACATGCCAATCAAGTGCGAGTTCTGGGAAATAACCCGTGTGCTTTGGGTGATGTTCTTGAAAAGCCGTTCCTGACCGATGGCTTCGAGTTTGACGAAATCGGCCAGTGCGATCTGGGCAAACAATCTTTGACGAATGCGGTCAATACCACTTTCAATCTGACGACCAATGGTGCTGAGAAGGAAAACTTCGGCAAAGAAATAGACAAGCGTAATCCCGGCAAAACTTCCCGCCAGAACCCAGTTCACGCGATCAAGGCCGTTATCACTGATTTCCTGTGCTGCTGTATTTACAAGGCCAAGCAATGCCGCACTGCCAAGCCCCGACAACACACCGGACACCATAAGCCGGAGCTTAAGTTTGTTATCTTCCAAAGATAACAATTCCAGCAACTTCATTGATTTAACAGCCCCCAAGAACCGACCCGGTGTCGACATTCCCAACTGTAACCACCGGTTGGAAATGTGTCCAGAGACGCTTCATCTTTGTCGTCACAAGGTCGTCTAGAGATATTCTGACGGTATCGCGCCTTCGCTATTGACCACCAATATCCGACTGGTGGCATCAAGCCCGTGTTTACGGCGCAAGTCCGGGTCATGGGCGACATGCCAAAGTCCGGCAATCCCGGAAATCCCGGTATCCCACGTATCGACCGGGCCATCACCATTGACGCCGGTCATCAAGGATTCCTGTGCGTTTTTGGCACATTCATCATCAATCGCAATATTATCAAAACAGACATCTTGCAGGATTTTCAAGGCTGGCAAACTTGGATAGCCGCATGAAAGCCCGACCATACGGGTCAAAAGTTTGCCCGGTACGCGCGTCGGCGCACCCTTCTCGATACTGGCTTTGACGCAGGCTGCTGTGACCGGCTCGACACTACAGACATTGGGTTTGATGCCGCTCTGATGCCAATATCCGATGGCACAACCGGCTGCCATGCCCCCCACACCGCATTGCAGATAAATCTTGTCGATTTCCGCATCCTGACTTTGCAACTGCCTTGCGCACTCAACACCCAGAACCGCATAGCCCGCCATAATGTCGCGGGTCACAACCAGATCACCGCGATAGTCGGTATCGGTGATCAGTAAAACATGATCGGCCTGTGCATATTCCTCGGCGGCAAGCACCGCGTCATCATAGGTGCCCTCGACCGTGACCAGTTCACCACCGCAATCGACAATCCGGCGCATCCGTGCCGGATCGACATCCTGCCCGACAAAGATTTTGGCCCGGCAATTAAACTTTCCCGCCGCCCAGACAACGGCCAGCCCGTGATTGCCATCGGTCGCCGCGACTGCAACATAAGCACGGCATTCTTCGCTTCCCGGTTCGAGACCAAGTTGCAGCAATTGCTTCTTCAGGCCATAGGGCGCACCAAGTGCCTTAACCCCACCCAGACCGAAACGTTTGCTTTCATCCTTGATCCATACCGAACCAACACCCAAAGTCTGCGCCAATCCCCGCGCACAAATCAGCGGGCTCTCGGCATATTCCGGCCAGGACGAGATCAGCGCAAATGCCTGATCGATTTCTGGTCCTGTCGGTTCAAAGATGCCCTTTGGGCTCATGATTGGCTCCTGCATGCCGGTTCTGGCTGGTGATGTATCGGGAGGTACTTATCCCCGCATAGATTGAATTAATCAAACACCAAGCGACATCCTTGCATAGTTACAACTATCTGAGAAACGTACATTTACGTGATATTGAATCTCGACGGGCCTGTGTCAAATCCTTTAGACTGGCGACTATCGCGCAAACTGTTTTCGGACGTTATCAACTTGCAAATCTCTGTACGCCGATCTGCATCCTTGACTGCACGTTTCCTGATTGGAAC
Organism: Thalassospira profundimaris; assembly: GCF_003326675.1. GTDB lineage: Bacteria > Pseudomonadota > Alphaproteobacteria > Rhodospirillales > Thalassospiraceae > Thalassospira > Thalassospira aquimaris. The sequence goes on along the minus strand of NZ_JPWF01000009.1, from coordinate 34,059 downwards.
GGTGTTGATAACGCTTGCTGCGCATCCTGCGCTGGCACAGGACACGTCCCCTCCGAACGTTGATAGCGCTGCGACCATCACCTCGACACAGGCCATGCAGGCGTACGAAGGCGGTGCACTTGATGTCGACAAGTTCGATGACAGCCCGGCCAACGCGGCACCACCCCAGGATATGATTGACGGGTTTGTCTACAAGCCCGATGCCATTCCGCTTTCACAATATCGCAGAATGTCGCTTGTCGAAGACGGGCTGGCCAATTTCGCATCCAGTGGCGAAATCACCGGCGACGGATCGCGCGACAAGTCCTATTACGCCGCAATCTATAGCGGCAGCACCAGCGGCGTTTATTTTCAGGTCGCGGCAAGCATCTGCGACATGATGCTGCGCACCTATAAACGCCACAGAATTCATTGTGTCCCACTCCGATCACAAGGTGTTGGCAGTAACATCCGTCTAATGGCAGAAGGCCGGGTACAACTGGCACTGGTTCAGTCCAACAACAATTGGGAAGCCTTCAAAGGCATCAATCCGATCCCCGGCGCCCAGTCAGTGATGTCGCTGCATGACGAGATGGGCCTGCTGGTTGTTCGATCAGACTCCGGGATTAACAGCGTCGCCGACCTTAAGGGCAAGCGCATCAATATCGGCCCCGAAGGATCGGCAACCCGGGAATTGTGGCTTGAAATCCTGAAGCAATACGGGATCGGCCTGGACGATCTTAAAACTGTTTATAGCGTGGCCCAGGATTACAACCGTCTTGGTATCTGCGAAGATTATATTGATGCCTATGGATTGTGGATCGGTCATCCGGCGACACTGATCGACGAAAGCCTTGAATGTGATGCCAAGGTGATTGGGATGGGCGGTCCGCTTACCCAGAAGCTTGTCGAAGCCAACAGCTATTTCTTCAATCAGGTTCTTCCGGCCAAGACCTATGCCGGGCAGGAAAAGGATATTGAATCCTATGGCTTCAAGGCGTCCCTGATCGCCTATACGCCAGCGGATCCCTATGTGGTTTACTGGATCACGCGCATCATTCACGAAAACATCGAACAGCTTAAGGCAGAAAACCCGACCTTCCGCAGTGTGAATGGCGACGACCTGTTTAAAAAGGGCAATTTCCTGCCCTTCCATGCGGGTGCCGCTTGTTACTGGGAAACCGATCCGCATGCTTGTGACTGGCAAAGCCGTTATCAGCAACCGCTTGTCGATAACAGCAACAGCAGCGGGTCAAGGATGTATAAACGTTCGGCACAATAGGCTCGGACCGGGTTTTAGCGGCCCCACCCGATTTCCGGCGTGGCATTTCCACCAACCTGCCGATAGGTAACACCAACAAATCCGTCCCCAATCAAGGACCGGCTTGCGGCATGATCCGTGACCGGGCACCAATGTTGGATGTTTTCAGGCGATTTTGGTTGTGGGGCATTTCGCCCCCCCATATCCCGGCGCACCAGATACCGCACACCGCCAAATTTGTCCTTCACACCGCAAATCTGCATACCGGCAGCCAGAAGGTTGACGACGCTTGCGATATTACCCGGCGCCGCCGTGCTAAGCGCAATCGTGCGCCCCGCATCCAGGGCCGCGTCAAGCCGATGAAGGACCATGCGTTGTTGCCACTTTGATCCGCGATGATCCTTGCGCACCGCCACCCCGTCAATATGGGCAACGTGTCGTAAATCAGTTTCCGACAATCCGTGATCAGCACCAAAATTCGGATCATCCGCACGCGGCAATCCCAAAACGCTATAGGCAATCAGATCATCACCGGCAAACGCCCCGAATATCTGTCCGCATACCGCAAGATGTAACTGGAAAAATTCATCGGTTTCGGTTGCCACCGTTCCCGCGGGCATGTTCGCAATCACTTGGTGATGAAGCGCAATGACGGCCTTCAGATGCTGTTCATCCAGTCGCAGGATCGGCGTCATTGGATAATTTCCGCATAATCAAGCAGCAACAAGGGCGGAAAAAGCGACAACCGCTGCGCCGAAGACAACCGGATCAAATAGGAAAACCGGTCAAGGGTCTCGACCGGAATGTCGGATGGCGAAATGCCATTGACCAGAATATCTTCTGCCTTGCTTGCCGCCAGACGCCCTACCAGATCATAGCGACTGACCAGACCAAGCATTGCCTGTCCGTCCCGGACTTCAAGTTCGGTCGCACTAAAGGCCGCAAGTCCATTGGCAAACCCGGCCTCGGTCAATTCATCGCGATAGGTACCGATGAAATTGTCCGGTCCGATATAAAGAATATTGGCACCTTCTTGCGCCAGCATCTCGACCGCCGGTGCGATGTCTTCGGGATTGGCTTTGCCGTTTTGACCAAGCGGCGCTTCAAGGACGTCAAACCCCATTTCCGCACCAAGCGCCTTAAGATCACTGACATTGGCTTGTGAATTGGCTTCTTCGACATTGTAAACCACGCCGAGCTTGGTCATCGGGCGATAGGCGCGAATGGCCTGAATTTGCGCCGCAAGCGGGGCAATATGGGCCGCCCCGGTTACATTCGGGCGCGATTGACCTTGTGGGGCCGCAATACCGGTTTTCCAGGGCGCGGAAACCATCACAAACACCACAGGCAGTTCCGTGATGTTGGTGGCGGGATCAAAGTCGTTATATTTGCCAACCACCCGTGAGGTCACACCGGTGCCCCATGTATAAACAAGATCAGGCGGATCTTTGCGAATTTCTTCAATGATCGCCGGAACCTTGTCCAGATCACGTCCGATATCGTGAATTTGCAAATCCACCGCGATGTTTCGGTCCTTGAAATAGGCACGAAAACCGTCTTCGACATTGGTTTCCCCACGCCAGAGGATCATTGCGATCTTGAACGGGTCATTTGCTTCGCCCTTGGCCCATGCGCTTTGTGGGACCACCAGATTGGCAAAAACAAGACACAACAAAGCCCCCGTCAAACGAGACAAGGACCTGCAGGCATTTCGATCAAACTTTCCGGTTTTCACAATCATGCCCCCTTGCTGGCCGGTACGGGCTTTTTCTGCACATCTTCATCGACATGCCCGATCAGAAGTTCAAAACAAACAACCGAGACAAATGCAAAGACCCCAAAGAACGTCACCGCCCCTTCTGTGCCAAGCCATGTTGCCAGCACCGCGGCAAGCAAAGGCCCCGCAGCGCCGCCAAGACGTTCTGCCAGACGTAAAACTGCCAGAACCCCGCCGGTTCCGTGTTCCTTGGTGAAATCGCGGCTGATCTTCAAACTTGCCGACACCTGGGCCGGAATCGATGTCGCCTGCGCCAGACCAAGCATCCCGACAGCAACGGCAAACACACCGTAAAACGGCAACAGTCCGGCAAACAGCAATCCGAATGCGGTTAAACCACCGCCAAGCCCGACTGCACGCGTTTCGCGCTGTTGTTTGTCGGTCCAGCGCGCCACGCTCCATCCCGTTAACAAGGCGATCAACCCATACAGCATGATCACCCGCCCGGTTTCGGCAATCGTCGCGCCCTGTTCAATCAGGATCAGCGGCGTCAAATAGAACAAGAAACCGCTCAGGATCATTTTGGCGGGCATTGCGGCAAAGACCACAAGTACCTGGAACTGCCGGTTTGCCAACAGTGCCTTCATGGCCTTGCGGGTCGGGATCGGCGGGGCCGTTTGACCACGCACCTGCGTATCCAAAAGGAAGAAGGCCAGCAACACCGCAAGACTTGCAACAACCGCACCGGCGATAAAGGTCGTGGCTTCGCCAAAGTGACCGGCAAAGATACCACCAATTGCCGGACCGCAAATATCGGCAAGCATGATCCCGCTGACCATCATTGCCGTACCCTGGGTACGGTTACGGTCGTTCGTGGCGTCAATCACATAGGACTGACAAGCCACAAAGGTTGTCGCATATCCGATCCCCGAAAAGGCCCGCCAAATCAGCAAGTCCCACATCCCGGTGGCAAAAGCGGTTCCAAACAATCCGACCGTGGCAAGGAACGCCCCGGTCAAATACATCCGAAGTGACCCGACCCGTTCCTGAAACAGGCTGCATACGGGCATGGCGATTGCCACCATCAAAAGATGCACAGCCATGATGATCCCCGCCGTCATATGCGGATCGGTCACGCCCGAGGTCACCCTGCCAAAGAAGGTCGGCATGATCGGGCGGGCAAGTTCCTCGGCCAAAACAAACAGGAATGCCAGCAGGCGCACACCGATCAGCTTGACCTCGCGTTCGGATTTCGGCGTGGTGCCGCGCTTCTCGGCGGTGCGGGTCACAACCGCATTGATATTGGCCATGAACTTGCCAATTTCGTCCTTCGACGATTGGCCATGCAACAGGGTGAATTGCTTTTCGCGAACACTTGTCAAAACCCGCTGTGCGACCCGAACCGGCAATGCGACGTTCACGGTCAGGACAAGCAGGATCAACTCGAATGACAGCGCAAGCGAGATGATCAGAATGACTGCGATATCAAAAAGGTTATCGGTCAAGGGGCGCATCAGTGCGGCACGATCATGACCAATGACAATTTCAATGTCCTGATCATTATCAGCTACATGGGCCACATTGATCTGCGTAACGATATAGTCGTTGCTAAGACCACCACTTTGACTGTTCAGCACAGATTGCAAGGCAGCCGGTTCAAGCCCGCCGGTATGCAACATCTTTCCATCATGCAGGATGGCGGCAAATTGCAAATCGGGATCGGCATGTTGCAATTGAACCAGAACGTCCGAAAACCCGACAATTTCTTCAAGCGGGATACCCAGATGCACCGCCCGGGTGATTTTGGTCGCCAGTGTGTTGGCCTCGATCTCGGCCTTTTTGCTGATTTCCGTTTGCAGGTCGGTGCGCGCCAAATCCGCCGCACGCCATGAAATCCCGATCAAGGCAATGCACAGCATCACAATGCTGAAAATCGACAATATCCAGACGCTTCCCTTGGGCAATACCCGTCCGTTTGGCGTCTCTACCTGCGGCTGCCCCGTTACAGGAACCTGATTTTCGATATTGCTCATCGGGGGGTCTCGTTGCTCGGTGTCGACGGATTTCCCGGCGCGGCTTCATCGCGAAGGTTTGCCCTGATATCACGATACATCGCGACCATTTCCATTTCGCTTTCGGTCAAAAGATCTTTGTCCTGGAAATTTGCCACCGCATCCTGACCGGCCATCGCCCGTTTGACGTCATCATTGAGACTGACAAAAACCCGGTGCCGTCGGTTCATCAACCACAACAAAAGAAGCAGAATGGGAAAGACAGCAATCATGCCGATCCCGGCCGCGCGGACCATTTCACTCGATACCCGGTCCAGTCGGGTATTGATGTCCGAAAGGTCGGCGGCCAGACGCAGGTTGCCCGCACATTGACCAAGACTGTCCTGTAATGACACATCATAAAGTGCCAAGCTTTTCGTAAAGACAACATCCCCCGTGCGAACAGGTTCGCCGGAAATCGGATGACCGGCATTTGAACGTTCGCTTGAAATCAGGTTGCCTGAACAGTCACGCACTGAAATTTCGGAAATCTCGTCTGACATCCCAAGACGGCGCATCAGGATTTCATTCAGATTTTCCATATTTTCCAGCCGCAAACCAATATCAATCGCGGCACTGAGATCCTGACGGGTTTCATTGGAAATAACTTCAATCCGCTGGATCAGAACGGTACGTAATGTCTGTTCCAGACGCATATAATTCAGCATCGTTGTCATGCCGAGTGCAGCTGCAAATATCAGAACAATCGCCAATGCTATTTTGGCTGTTAAATTCAACTCAAAGCCCCTTGAATATCCCCGAAGACCCGGCGCGAACACCGTCCAGCCAACCTATATTGCCCGGATAGATATTACATCGTCGGTTGCCGGTGCAATAACGTCAAGTGGCTTCTAAACCCCTGAAACAAATTGCAGTGTCCAGTTTTAGCGTTTATGGTTTTATGCGGAACAAAACAGGGGGGCACCATGGACAGCGAACGTCTTGAATTGCTTAGACGCAAAAAGCTTCATCGCAAGTCCGATGCCATTATCCGGAAGAACACATTGTGGGCTGCGGGCACGGGATTTATTCCGATCCCGGTTCTCGATTCTGCGGCAATTGTTGCGGTTCAACTCAAAATGCTCGGTGAACTCAGCAGCATCCATAATGTTCCCTTTACCGAAACAAGCGGCAAATCCGTGATTGCCAGTTTTGTTGCCAGCCTGACCAGCAACGTGCTTGCAAAATCACTTTTGGCGACCGGACTGTTTTCCAATGTCGCACGCGCCTTGCCGGTTATCGGTTCTACCTTGAGCATTTTGACAATGCCGGGATTTAACGCGGCCTTCACCTATGCGCTGGGCAAGGTCTTTCAGCAGCATTACGAGGCCGGTGGCACGATCCATGATCTCGATCCCAAGGCAGCAGCCCCCTATTTCAAGGAAAAGTTCAAAGAAGGTTTCAAATTCGGTCAGAAAGCAGAGGCTGTCTGAGATGACCGGACATAACCTTTATGACTCACAGGATTCCAAGCCATGCATCTGGTAGTTATTCTTCTTTATATTGTGGCCGCTGTGATCTGTGGCCTTTTGGGCCGCAAGACATCGTTCGGGTTCCTTGGTCATTTCATCGTGGCATTGATCATCACCCCGATTGGCGATTTTCTGGTACAGCTTATTGCCCGGCCATCCCGGGAAGTCCGGGAAAAAATGAACCACATGGATGATTTTTAACGTGCATCTGCCATTTTCCGACCTGCACGCGAAGACGAGATTTTAAATGGTTGAAAGCACGACAGCGCCAAATAACGGGCCACAAGGCACCCATGCATCGGATGCACCCCGTCGCGGTATTCGTCACCGGCTGACGTCCGGTCTGCAACGGTTGGTTGCGCGTTTTCAGACCCGCATTTTGATCGCGCTGTTCTTCATCGTTTTGGCGATGATTGCCCTTGCACCGCAGATTTTCATCACCATTCCCGCCGGTCATGTCGGGGTCATGTGGTATCGCTTCCTTGGCGGCACGGTGGTTGACCGGACCTATGGCGAAGGCATCCAGATGATTTTCCCGTGGGATGAAATGTATGTGTATGACGCCCGCCTGCAAAACCAGGCCCGTGTTTATGACACCATTTCGTCTAACGGCCTGTCGATGGAAGTCGATATTGCCGTGCGCTATCGCATCAACCGTGAAGCCGCTGGCATGCTCCATAAGCTTGTCGGTCCGGACTATGCCGAAGTTCTCGTTTACCCGGAAATCGGATCCCATGCCCGCGAACTAATTTCACGCTATACACCGGAACAGCTCTATACAGAAACCCGTGCTTTCATTCAGGCTGAAATCCTTGAGCGCATGGTCAATCAGCTCGGGTCATCGCTGGTCAATCAGAGTTTCCAGGGACGTCTGGTCACGGTTGAAGATGTCCTGATCCGATCTGTCACCCTGCCCCCGCGTGTCGCCGATGCTATTGAACGCAAAGCCGAACAGTATCAGGCCATGCTCGAATACGATTTCCGTATCGCCCGCGAGCAAAAGGAAAAAGAGCGCAAAAGAATTGAGGCCGAGGGTATCCGCGAGTTCCAGGACATTGTCGCCAAGACAATTACCGAAGAATATCTGCGCTTGCGCGGCATCGAAGCAACCATGTCGCTGGCCACATCGAAAAACAGCAAAACCATCATCATCGGTGGCAAGGATGGCCTTCCGGTTATCCTGAATACGGCAGATTCCCCAGTGGCACAAACCGGTGCTGAAACCACCGATGACAGCGCGGATACTCTGCCAAGTGCCACCGACTTCAATGCCCGTTCGCAGGAACTTCCGCCGCAAAATGCCATTTCGCCGGGCGTAAAGGTAAATCCTGATACCTCCGGCAAAGCAGCCGAGTCCGACAAGACTGCGAAATCACAGGTCAATGCTGCGCAGCCGGAAACGGCAAACCCAGCATCATCGGATGCATCCCAGCCAGGAACCATGACCAAGCTCCTGCAGGCCGTGTCTCCGAATTATGATCAGACAGCCGGCAATGCTACGCGCGCAGACACCCTGTCATCCCAGCATGAAGCCGCGGCAAGCGCAGAACCCAAAAGCAATCAGCGACAATAGGCTTTACCGATTGTTGCAGCCAACCCCAAGTTGAGATAATCTGACCACAGGATTAAGCTTCGAATTTCGGGATACAAACCAACAGTTCTTTTAAAGAGGCGAGTATGACAGAAGCAGAAAACGTACAAGAAACTGAAGACGTTGCCGCAGCAGAAGCAGAAGAGCTGCGTGCTCAGACGCGCGACTGCATCCATCGTCACAGCGTTTACGCTGCTGTTGGTGGCCTTGTGCCGATCCCCTTCCTTGAAATGGCAGCATGCAGCACGATCCAGTTGCGCATGATTGCAAAGCTTTGTGATATTTACGGCGTCTCCTTCTCGGAAAATGCCATCAAAAATTCGGTCGCGACCCTTGTTGCAACGGTGCTTCCGGTGACCGGCATTGGAATTGCCACCGCAAACCTGATCCGGCGTGTTCCGGTTGTCGGAACGGTATTCGGGCTTGTTGCGATGCCGACTTTTGCAGCGGCTTGTACCTATGCGCTTGGTCGCGTCTTTGCCTGGCATTTCGCCAAGGGCGGCACGGCCAGCGATTTCGACGCCGAAGAGATGAAAGATCGCTTCAAGGACGAATTTGCAGAAGGCAAACGCAAGGCATCCGATTTTGTCAAAGGCGGCAAATCAACGGCCAAAACAGCCGGCGGAGCCGAAACGGCCAAAGCATAAACTACCCTGTACAGCGCTTTAAAACGTCAAAGGGCCCAAGGAATCTGCTTTGGGCCCTTTGACGTTTTAAAGCGTCCTGCATATACCGATGTCAATTACCGGCCAATCCATGCAGCCAGCCTTCATATTCACGGTCAAGTTCGTCTTCCTGCCTGTTGCGTCGTGTTGAAATATTATTTCTACGCGCATCACGCGGAGACAATCCATACTGATTGCGAAAAACACGACAAAAGTCACTTGGTGAACTGAACCCACATTCATCAGCCACTTGTGAAACCATCGCCCTGGAATCCCGCATCAGGATGTTCAATGAACGTTTAAGCCGTTGCTGGCGGATAAAATTCTTTACCCCGCCTTCTTCCTCGAACAAGCGGTAAAGATTACTGCGTGAAACATCTAGTTCATCACAGATCATATTCGGACTGAGTTTCTGATCACTCAGTGATTTCGCGATCATATTCTTGATCTGATGCTTCATGCGCCAGTGACGCAGCAATGTCATACTTTGATCCGGGTCATCCGCATCATTCAGACACACTGCAACCATCGACAAAACCGACGGCAGCAATGGTCGTAACTGATTGTAATTCAATGCTGGCAGGTTGCGATCAAGCAGGATCATATAATCGCTTAGCAGTTCTGCAATCGGCGTTCCTTTGCGCAGACAGCGCATATGCTGCCCGTCCGGGTTTTTGAGCAGCGGCGCCAACCGGGAACGTGGTAGAATCAACGAAATGTGATTGAAATCGCTGGTATGGCTTTGCATTTCCTCGGCCATATCAAAAACAATCAGATCACCGGTATTAACTTCTCCTGACCCTCGCGGGCTTTGCCAACGCATCCCCCCTCGCAAGAATAGCTGGATCATGTAATGGTCCAAGCCATCCCGTGCCACATGAAACGGGGTACGCCACCAGTCGGTTTCAACCGTTGTGGTGTTGGCCAACATGAAGTCATCGAAACGAAAGGCTTCAATTGCTGCTACAAACGCGTCCGACTGGCGGAGTTCTTTCTCGGTATCCACATCAAAAATACAAGAAATACTGTCGGCCCAAACCTCGTAACGCATGGTTTCGTCGATGTCCTGTACATCGAACCGCGACCGTAAAATTGTGTTTTCCATCCTTCCAGCCTCCCCCCGACAGCAAGAATTCAGCCTGAAACCGTCCCGACCTTTGAGTTTCTTTATTATTTCCAATAATCATCCCTGATGTTTGATCATGTGTCAAATTTCAACCTTATGTTTTCAGGAGAAAAGACAACCCAACAGCAAGCCTGTCAGAAATAAACAAATTCAACAATGTGATCGATGATCGACGGAGTATCCGTTTCATTGATGAAATCCATATCGCCATCTCCGTCCTCGTCTATGATTTCCAGATCCCCGCGTCGAAACTCGCGATAAATTTCAGACTTGGAAAGATCGAGCATCGTCTTGGTCAAGTTATTGGTCGGCGTGAACCAGTGCTGAAACCGCTCGCGCAGCAATGCCATGGACGATTTATCTATCGGTTTGCCGCTATCATCTTCAACATCGTCAAGAATTTCATCAACCTGGGAAAGGTCGTCTACTGTTGATGCCAGTCTTGGCGTCAACAGAATGATAAGCGACGTTTCGTTTTTCTGCTTCTCAGCACGGCTGAACAGATATTGCAGCACCGGAATATCCCCAAGGATCGGGACTTCGTCGGTCGTATCTGTTTCGTTGGTTCGTGTGCCCCCACCAAGAACAAGCGTTTCCCCGGTACCGAGCAATGCAGTACTTTCGATCTTGTTCTTAAGGGTGGATATCTGACTGTCAAAACCAACAGCAGTATTTTTACCTGTGAACTCATCAAACTCCGCTGTTGCAGCAACCCGGACCCGTCCATCACTTTGAACTTCCGGTGTCACACGCAGGGACAATCCGACTTCCTTGTCAAAGGAATCTGCACCATCGCCCGACACCATATAGGTCACTTCAGATCCAAGGAAAAAGTTTGCCGGTTCCCCGTCAAGCACGGCCAAAGACGGACGCGCCATGATTTTGGCATAACTGTCGGTAACATTCGCGATATTCAGGGAATAAGTAATTCCCTTGGATCCGTCTCCCAACGCAACCTTAAAAGAGCTGTTACGTTGTGTGTTATTGGTACTGCCCGTCGTATAATTGCTTGCCCAATCCACCACGTTTCCAGAAAACGTGACCTGCAAGGATTTCAACAAGTTCACCCCATGCGATGATGAGCTGCTTTCTTCCTGCCGGATGATTACAACATCGATCACCACCATATTTTGCAGGGCCGGACCATTTTCATTTCCTCCGGAACGACTGCCACCGCCACTGCCAAGCGGGCCAAGTGATGTACTGCCCCCACCCCCAAAGAAATTGGCTTTCTGGATCGCCTCATCCCCACGGAAACGATCATAAAAGCCCGACCACTGATTGACCCTCCGTTCCAATTTTCGGCTGCGGAATGCACCGACAGTCTGGACATATTCAGCAGAATATTTTTGCGCCTGCGACTGTTCACCAAGTGCAGCATAGGTCATTGCATTTGCCCGGATGACCTTGGGCGAACCATCAAAATCCTCCGGTAAATGATCCAGAAAAGCACGGGCTGTTTCCGGATCATGATCATAATAGCTGGCGACAGCCAGATCATAGATGATTTCCGGGCTATCAGGTTCAAGCAATAGTGCCTCGGCCAGAAAATGGCGGGCAGACTTATAGTCTTCATGCCTCAAATACCAGTGCCCAAGGCGATAGGCCGCCATCCAGTTGGTCGGATCCATACGGAATGCCGTTTCATAACCGACTTTGGCAAGATCACTGGCTTCAATCCCGTCACGGATGGATTTCAGTTCATATGCAACACCGTTCAGGAAATGTAGATCCGGTTCACTTGGGTCAAGGGACAGGGCATGGTTAAACGCGATATTGGCATTTTCAAATTCACCATTGGCAAGCAGCAGAATCCCTTCTGCCCTGTAACTTCCGATCAGATCCCCATTGGCCTTACTTTGGTCGAGTTCATTGTGCACAACCTCCAGCGCGGTTGGATCGGCCGTTATAATCTGCATTTTGGGTGATGACGGTAATTGCGTGGTTTCCATCACACAGCCCGACAGCACCCCGGAAACGGCTGCGATACCCAGGAACTTGCCAATGATCTTCATATATTCCCCCGCTCGGAATTCCTGCTTTTCTTCTGATTAGTTGCCCGGCTGCAAAATAATGTTCGTGCCCGGCTCTCGATATCCAACAGGAACCCAGCGCCCCTGCTGTTCATCCAAAATCCAGGTTCTGCCGGTTTTACTGTCGATCATAAGTGTGCCGTAACGGATGTTCTCCGTACCGTCCCCGACGGATCGTTTGATGATCACGGTACGGAAGCGCCCTTCGTCATAACTTTCCTGTGCGAAAGCCGACGAGGTATTGACCGAAAATGTCGCCCCCGCGACGACCAGGGCCGAAACGACTCCAATGACTTTCATTGTCTTTATTCTCCCTCAAAGCCCGAAATTGCACCGCTAGTCCCGATGATCAAAATTTTTTTCGGCGTGCCCCGAAGACACGCCTTGGCGTCTTTTTGTATTTTTCCAAGGTAATCCGCACACGCCTACGGACGAACCCGTTGGGGCAAAACGTCAAGTTTATGGCCGTGAGGTTCTGTTCCCGAAATTTGATTGGGACAAAATGAAAAGTCCGACATTCCCGCCATCTCCCGCCAATCGAGATCATGGCCCCGTATACATTTGTAATGGTCCTGTTCATCGGCACATCACAATCAACAATCGATCCTGAAATGTTGCGTTCCGGGACTGTTTTGCCCGATAAATTTCAATCAGCAACATCCTTATCCTTGAAATATCCGGGATCACTTTCAGATCGTGAATACATTGCTATCGATAAACGGATTGTCATTTTCCTATGGGCGTAAAACCGCCCTAAACGGCATATCCCTTGATCTGAAAGAAGGTGGTGTTACTGCCCTGATTGGTCAGAACGGGGCGGGAAAGACTACATTGATGCGCGCCATCACCGGTCTTTTGCCCATCACGGAAAACGTGGTTACGGTGGACGGGATCGACGTCGCATCCAATCCGCGCAAGGTTCACCAGATGGTCGGATTTCTTCCCGACATGCTTGGATTTTATCCGTCTTTGACGGTGCAAGATAACCTTGCCTACGCTGCCCAAATTAACGGCCTGACAGACGAAGAAGCCCGACAGGCAGTTGAAAATACCTTGTTGCGCCTTGATTTGACGTCCAAGAAATCCGATCCGGCAGGAAGCCTGTCACGTGGCTGGCGTCAGCGCATTTCGATTGCCCAAGCAATTGTCCATTCGCCCCGGTTTCTTGCCCTGGACGAACCGGCAACCGGACTTGATCCCGATGCCCGGTTATCGCTTTCCAAATTGTTTCTCGAACTGAATCAAGCCGGTATGACGCTTCTCGTGTCATCCCATATCCTAGCCGAGCTTGAAGATTACTGTAACCACATCATCATGCTTGAAGACGGTGAACTGGTTGGGCAACGTGATATCAAAAACTTCCTTGCCTACAGAAAATCCGATGTCAAAGATCTCAGAATTGAACTGGCCGATGATCGAACATCAATTGAACGGGCATTATTGATCCTTTCGCAAGACACACAGTGCAACGACATCTTCCATCGCGACCGGATCATCACACTTCGCTTTCACGGCACTGACGCGGATCAACATATCCTTCTTAAAAACCTGTTCGCTGCAGATGTTCATGTCCTGAGTGCTGGCGAAGATCATAACGGGCAACGAGAAACCTTGCGCGACGCCTATCACCGCATGAACAACAAGACACCGCCACGATGATCAATGAATTTCGCAAGAATCTATTGCTTGGCAATGTCAGAAAAAACCTGATCATTGATGGCGGCTGCGTTCTTGGACTTCTTACGGTCTGTTTTGCGATTGATGATCTCAGTTTTTCGTTCTTTACCGAACGTGTTGCCAAGATTCTGTTTGTCCTTGTGGTGTTGTTCCGAGGCGCCCGATTGGTCAGTGATACCCTTACTGATGAATTTCAAAACAATATGTGGGACTTTATCAGGCTGTCTCGTCAATCAGCCTTTTCCCTTGTCTGGTCCAAGCTTCTTGGACGGACAATAACCGTCTGGCTGGGCGGAAGCATCGCGTTGACCGCCTATGCCTTTGCCGAGGCCAAATGGCTTGATCCTTGGACGATCGCCATTGTCATCACATCCTTCATCGCTGCGGGTGTCATCACGCATGTCGTTACCTTCCTTGTACAATTGCTGGCCATCTATCGCCAGCAATCGGAGGGATATGACATTGGAAAGATGAACCGGCTTGGCGTTCAGATCATCGGACTTCTGGCCGCTCTTCCAATCCTGTCGACAATCTATGAAAGCAACAGTCTGGGGACTATTCTGGACGGTGTTATCTGGTACGGCTGGTATATTGATCTGCCGCTTGTCCTTCTTTGCCTGACTGTCTTTGCAATCACGTGGGCTTTGATTGCGTCTGCGATGATGATGCGCCGTTTACTCGCATATGTCCCTGTCTTTTGGGTTTGGCCTGTTTTTCTGATCAGCTTTGCGCTTGTAATCAACGGGTTTGAGACCCTACCCTATAGCCTTTATTACATTGGAACGCTTTTTTCCGGAGGGGTTAGCGGTATTCACCTAATCACGTTGGGATTTGCTGCAATCATATATGTGCTTTTATGCTTCGAACCACTTGGTCCCAATCACATACAGGCTCTGATCAAGCAGTTATCTTCCCGAACGGCTATTGATATCTTGCAACATCTGCCGCGCAGCATCATCACCCTTGTCGGTATGGTTGCTGTTATCGCTGTATCCTTGATATTCACACACCCCACACAGGACGCGTCGGTCAAAATCACACTGGCATTGCTTTATATTGGACGTGACGTTCTTCTTGTTTACGGCCTGGCATTACGGCTTTGCAGGCATCGTAAAACACTGGCCAGCACACCGATCATCATCACTATTCTCTTGCTATATTTTGCCCTGCCATTTGGCCTTGATCAGATAGGATTAAACTTCATAGCAACCCTGACATCGCCAATTGTCGGTAATGACTGGATGGCACTTCTTTCTGCCATCGGGCAGCTGGTCATGGTGACAGTGTTCGCATTCCGTCAAATCACGATAATGCGGGACAGTAAAGTATCCCATGCCCAGGGCCAATAGCAGTCACCTGATCCAGTCAGGACGGTGTTTTATAAGCTTCTCTTCGCTATCAAACTGGTCATCCAGATCACCATCTTCGCCCAGTGCTTCGTTTATTGCGGCAAAGAAGGCGCCAGACCTGCAGAACTCCTGCGCTTCGTCCTGTTCAATCCGAAGGTCTTCGCCTTCCTGCTCTTTTGCCTCTTCTATCAGTTCCCCGATGATCTCTAGACAAATCTCGATTTCCTGAGGCGATGGCGTTTCTGGCAATTCATCGCCCGAATTTGTGGCAAGTGCCAAACTAGATGAGGTCAGCAAAACACCTGCACACAGACCTATTTTGATCAATGACGCCATTTCTGGTTCCAATCATTGTGGCAGCGATACAGGATCAGATTTGTCATATCCCGATCATTTGCACTTTCGACATCCATACACAGCCCCGTGCGGTCATGTACCAGACGGTCGCCATCCCACCGCCACAACTGACCTTTTGTACTCGAACGGCAACTATATGTTCCGATCTTGGCGTGACTTCTGCTGTCAGATGGTTCTAGACACTGCCCATTCGCGACACTGCGAAGGCGGAATGTATTGGATTTGTCATCCGGATGCCCGATCTGAAGCCACTTCTGGGAACTGTCACCATTCTGCCGATAAATCACTGCAACACCCCGTCCGTTCACATCAAGTCGTCGACCGCCACTGCCATAGCTTTCCAAGCTGAGGGGGCCGGCAATCCGATGGAAGTCCTGATGCGGGGTTAAGTTCCATTCCTGATAGCTGCTTGTCGCACATGCATGGGGTTGCAGACGTGTGCCCATGGCAACGTTTGACGATGAAAGGTCAAGACACAGACCGGATTGGCGGTTTCTGATTTTTACCCGGGTGGCACGTTCCAGCTTGACCGGGCGCCTACCATTTTCCAGCCATTCGAAGTCAAATTTCTGGCGCATGTTCTGCGGGTCACATCTTTCTAGTTGATAGGCCCCGCTTGTACTGGACGGTTCGGTCATACAGTCATTGGCATTGGCCGCCGCGCGCAGGGTGCCATCCTGGAACAGGCTAAAGACACGATCACATGCCCCGGTTTGCAGTCGCCTGCCTGATTGGGTCACACAATATTGGAAATGCGCCGGGCGGAAATAGAATTCGCCATATTCATAAACCCTGCCATACGGATAATCTTCTTTAAATCGGTTTACCGCCGCCTGTCCGAACACTTGGACTTCGCGGAAATTCAAGACGCGATTTCCCGGGGCCTGCAAGCGAATATACCGGGCGGTCAAAGGTGCGCCGTTATTCACAAAATCGGCCTCGGCATAGGGTTGGTTTTTAAGAGTGACCGTGCGATTTCTACCCGATACATGGTTTTCATAGGCGAAATTCTCCATGCTGCTGAACGGATAGTTTGATGCTGTCACACGCACCCCGGCCAGACGATCTTTACAACAATCCGTGCGATTAAAGACACGCACCATTTCGATGGGATAATGCGCCCCAAGATCAACATCCCACCACGGATTTTCTTCCTCGGTCGAATGGAACAATCCCCCCATCCAGTCATCCACGCCGCGTTCGGGGGGATTATCGGAATAATGACTTGATGCGGTCACGGTTTTTCCCGCGGCAAGGTTTCGGGATACCGGGCTGTTGTCATTGCCGGTTTTACTGAGGACCGACAGTTCTGCAAAGTTAAGATATTCATGCTTTCTCGCCTGAATACGGACATAACGGCCATATGTGGCATTCCCGACATTCAGGTCATAAGTCTCGTGCCCGCCTTGCAACTGCACGGCATGAACCGAACCCATCTGTTCAATGACGTCAATATCGTCGGTTTCAATCGGATAGCGCGAGATGAAGATACGCGCCCCGTCCATACGGTTCATTACCGGCTGGTTGCGTGTATAGTTTTCAACAACCACCCGATCAATCTTGTAAACAGCCCCAAGATCAACCTGCCACCATGGGTGATCATCGGCCGGGGCATATGCGATTTGGTTTTCATTGCGCCCGATAACGCCATCATTCCCATTGCCCGGTATTGTTGCGTTGCTCAATTGTCGCGACATCGCTGTCGGCTTGTTCAAGGCAAGGTTGGTATAATCCCGTCGCGATGGTGGCCTTGCTACTTTCCGCCCCGAGCTCATCACTTCAACTTCTGCCAGACCAAGTCGGGTGCCATTGACAGTGCGAACACGAACATATCGCGCAACGTCTTCGTTCAATGCGATGGCAACCTGCCTGTTGGTACTCGAAACCGATCGGCGAATAACCCCGTCTCCGGCAAATCCCCGATAAATCTCGTTTCCAAATGGTTCACTGCTTAGGAGAACCTCCGCGCCCGCCAGGTTTTCTTCATTGTGCGCATGCAGGCGTATTTCGCGGATCGGGTAATAATCGCCAAGATCAAGTTCCCACCACAAGTTACCATCCCGGCTTTCCATCCAGCTGCCGGTCAATCCGCGTCCCGGATCACGAACAGCAAAGCTGTTACCATCGACAGCAAACGATGCCGCACTTGCACCTTGATCATCATATCGCTGCCGCGCGCTTTTGTTTTGCGCAATGTTATGAATGGGCAAACTGTCAAGACCGTTACGCACCGCCTTGGCATCACCAAATATCGCAATTTCAGACAGGTTAAGTGCCCCGTTTGCCTCGCGGGTCAACATGATGTAACGACCTTCCTCTCCTCCAAGCAGGAAGCCATGATCATCCACCATATCCTTGACCCGGTATCGCTTGATCCCATCATTTGGCCAGGACCAGACAGGCACACCGACAAACGGATCGACAGAAACAAGCATCACAAGATCACTTGCCTTGCGATCAATACCAAACAGCCTGATCTGATCGATCCGATATACTTTTCCAAGATCAATGCCGATTGTCGGGGTCATTTTTGCAGGCGTTTCAACATTTACTGAAACATTCCCATCAGTCAGTTGAGTACTTGGAGACGAAACATTGCGCCAGAGTTCCCGCCCGGCGACAAGGTTGGTTAGAAACACTGGCTCATAGCGTTGGGCTGGGCTTTGCGCACAGGTACGTAAATAAACCACACCATTTGGCCCCGTTTCAAAACAGCTGTCCTTATCCTGAATGAAAATACGATGCTCACTGATCATATATCGGCGGGCTTCATGGTTCTCACACCGATATCCTGTGATCTGCCCCTGATAATGATCCAGACACAACTTATCGGCCGGATCTCCTATCTCGACATACCCGTCACTTTTGAATGTAAAGGTCTGGTTTCGGCTTCCCACACAATCACGCAGGGCGATTTCACGGAACCGTCCGTCAAATACTGTCTGGTTCGTCATTGTCAGACACAGATCTGTTCCCGGTCGACGGATTGACAGGTTTTGTCCTCCGTTGGGTAGCTTACCACGGGCATTTGCCAGCATCTCGGCGCGCTCTTTTTCAAGTCGCTTAAGTTCTTCGGCTTCACGTTGTTCACGTTCAATGCGCGCAGTTTCGCGTTGTCGAGCCAGTTCTTCTTCGTTCAGGGCAAGTTTGGCGATATCGGCGGGTTTTTGCGGTGCTGTCTGACGGAAGAATGAGACTTCCTGATTTTCAAATAGAGCCAAGAACAGTCGAGCAAGATCCCCAACTTGCGTGTTTTGCGGACGACCAACATCAAATGCGATTTTTGTTTCGATGTCGCTGTGGTTCCAGAAATCTCCCTCCAGATACAATTCACCCTTGGTATCGATCACATTGGCCGCCAATGTTCCCTTCATTGTCGCACGCTTGATATTCAGGTTTGCAGGCTTGATCGCCCCCTTAATAA
This sequence comes from Thalassospira profundimaris, assembly GCF_003326675.1. Taxonomy (GTDB): domain Bacteria; phylum Pseudomonadota; class Alphaproteobacteria; order Rhodospirillales; family Thalassospiraceae; genus Thalassospira; species Thalassospira aquimaris. The sequence continues at coordinate 15,357 of NZ_JPWF01000009.1, read as the reverse complement.
GGGTATCGGCCAGTGTAATGGTGTTGTTTGCGACAGACTGGGCTGCTTTGACGCTGGCTTCGGCAACACTGACCGCTGCCAATGCCGTGGATTTGGCAAAGATCAGCGGAGCGACTTCGGGATGAAGGTCAACCGGGAAGTTTTCCACTGCACGCGCTGAAACTTCCAGCCCGCCTTCAACAACTTTCAGCGTTTCCCGCGCAATGTTCATTGCGACAACGACACCCTGTTCGGCAATCCATAGTGCCGGAATTTTCAGTTTTTCAAACACGTTCCAGCTTCGTTCGGCCGCCTGCCTTTGACGACGCAGATCGTTTCGCGAAGATTCAAGCGATGACAGTTTCGATCTTTGCGCATTGACAGCATCGCGTGCCCGACGCAAAAGGTTCGCCCCTTCTTCGCGCTTGCCCTTTACTTCGGCACGCTTGCTATTGATCTGATTTTCAAGGTTGGCGACATTTGTCTTTGCTTGGGCCAACGATTTTTGGGCAACATCAAGCTTCTGGTTCACTTCGTCGCGGCCGCGCGCAATCACCTGCCCCATCTTGCCCTGCAGCCAGTTGGTCAACCCGTTATCCACATCCGCCCAATATTCAACCCGGTCCGGCAACAGGATGGAACCGCCTTCTGACCAGACAAAGATGTCAGATTTAAACAGCCCCGCCAGATTGTCCTGTGTGCGCAACACAAAGTGTGTCGGAAACATCGAGATAAAGACAGATTTGTTGGTCAGTCCCAACATGCTTGCCCGGGCCTTAAGAACCAGCGCGTTTTTCTTTTCACCATTCTTTTCAATTGTCGCAGCACTCAGCTCGCCGTCGGCAGCAAGTTTAATCGGCCCAAGATCACCGACCTGAATTTTCTGCGGATGTTCGATCAGATACGAGAAGAAGCTTTGTCCAAGAGCATCAATCACCTGACGGCCAAGGAACAAATCCTGTATGTTGCCGGTCTTCCAGATCGGCTCCATCCGAACCGTGACATCGGGGACTTCGGAATCACCAAAAATCTTGTGCTTTACTGACAGGATCAATGGATCACCTTTGACAAACGCCTTGGCGGCCCCCTCAAAGCTGAACCCGCTGATGAAAAGCGGTGTGGTTTTTTTAAGCCACGTTTCAACCGCAGTCGGGATTTTGAGAACCGGGAAGATCTTCTCAAACAACACATTATCGATTTCAGTTTGCCCCGTTGCCTTAACGATGAAATCGGTATCCGACGAAATCAGGCTGGCCCCTTTGGGCGTTTCAGCAGTGACATCAAGCTTGCCAATTTCACCGTAATCCTTCGCCACCCTGAAGGAAATCTGATCCTTGGACAGATTGACAATCGTGCGGTCAAAGGTACCGGGGAACAATGATATATCCCCGGCCAGTTTGAAATGCGGCGGCTGGGCAATCGGATTCAGCCCGGCTGCGATATCGATATTGGCTTGCCGCAGTTCAAGCGGGCCAAGCTTGAATGGTTTCAGATCACCATAAACCTTAAGCCCGTCCTTGAATGTCAGGCGGTTATCAAGCTGGCCAAGTTCACGCTGGGCCTGTCCCATAAGCTTGGCAAAGAAACGTCCCTTGGTAACAAAACCAACGGTTGATTCCCCTTCTTCGCCCGGAATGACCGCCCCCGGTGTCCGGAACATCACCTGTGCGCCTTTGACCGACAGCAATCGCAAAGGCAACTGGTCAAGCTGCATGACCTTGACCAAACTGGTATTCGGGTCGTTCAAAGCCCCCTTGAAATGGTTGAACCCGTTGGACGCATCCGGGCCTAGTCCCTTGGCAATTTCGCTAGCAAGCGGCCCGGTTACAACCCCGCGTAAAGCCGCATCCATGATTTCGATTTGCGACATCATGGAGAGTTCGGTCTGTTCCCCAAACTCAAGATTCACACCAAGTTTCTTGGGGATTGGAACACCAGAAGCTGCAAAATTGATGCTGGTGACGAATTCGGATGTGAAATCGAAGTTCTTCTTTCCACCATTATCGGGGTCAAGCAAACGCCATTGCCCACCCGACTTGATGCCAATCTCGGCCGATCCATCGGGGTCACCACCGACAGTAATCGCAGCCTTGCGCAGGGTAACGTTTTCATTGATACCAAGCGGGCTTTTCCATTCCCCGTCAATCGCCCCGGTCAGTTTGAATGCACCGGCCCATGACACGGCATCGACACTGGCCAGCAGGCTGCCTTTAAACGCCACCTTGTCTCGTATCTGTGGCTGCGCCAGACGCGGAATATCAAGCACCACATTTCCGGCAATCCCCACACGCGCGGCCAGATGTTCGAGCGAAAATTGCAAAAAGAATTCTGAACCGGCGCGGTCAAAATTGACCAGACTTGCAAAGGCCTGCAAATTATTCCCGAATTCAACCTTTGGCAGTTTTGCAGCCAGATAGATATTGGGTTGTCCCGAAAGAACACCGCCAAGCCCACCGGCAAGAATCAAACGATCAATCTGCGCGCCGTTGGGGCCGAACAGTCCCAGGTCCCTTATCAGTAGTTCCTTAAGGTTGACCGGGCTGGTGGGCAGATCATCGGGCGTCAGACTGGCCATCAGCGATACACCATCCGGAACCGTGATCTTGGTATCCGAACCATAGATATCGCGCATCATATCCCCGGCGATATCGGGCAATTGCGCGGTATTTACCCCATCAATCAGACCGGTCGAGAAACTCAGCACCGCTTTGGGGAATTTAAGACCACTTAACTGTCCCAGTACCTTTTTGACTTCGGATGGGGCTGAATTTGCAAAGGCCGTAAAATCAAGGTTCGGGACTTCCATCATCCCGACCATCTGTTTGTTTGTTTCAAAAAAGGCGGTCTTGCCATCCAGTCCAAGCGACGGCCATTTTACATTTGCCGAAAACCCGCGCAGGGAAACCGACGCGTTTGAAATCTGAAAATCGCCAGTAACACCGATCCCTGGCAAATCTTTGATGATCGGCAAATCCGCAAGTTTCAGGTCATTATCAATTGCCAGCACAATGTCCTTAAGGGCACCGTCCCGGACTTGGATTTCCCAAAGTCCCTTGACCATCTTGTCATTGATCCGGGTAATGGCATCCAGTCCAAGATCAAGCTGCTTGCTGTTACTTCCCGCAACCAAACGGCCCGACAGTCCGATATCTTCAAGACTAAGAAATTTAAGCCCAAAGGCCTCGTTCCAATCAACCTGCGAACGCCCGCGCAATGCCAGTTCAAGGCCGTCTTGACGTTTGGCGACACCAAGCCCACCCTCGAGCGCCAAGCTTTTATCAACCAGCTTCAACGACAGATCGGAATAGACGCCAAGATGGGCGGTTTTTTGCGTCAAATCCGCGCCGATTGCAAACCGCGCCTTGGTATCATTCAGTGCAAGAATTCCGGGAATTTCGAACGCATCGGGGAACTTGAAACGGGGTAAGTCAGCCGCCAACTCAAACGCCCCCGATTTTTTCAGCAAATTGCCAATACGCCCGGAAACAATCAGGTCGCCTTGCACCATTTCAAAGAAATTCAACTGGCTTGCCAGAAGGTCGGCAACAGGAACCGGAAGGTTTTCCCGGCCAATGCGCCCGACCAATGTAATCCCGCTTTCAAGATTCTGATTGGGCAAACGCCCCAACACATCAGCAAGCGGATTGGCTGTGCCCAGTTGATCGTTCAGTGAATTCACGGCTACTGCTGCGCTGTTAAAGATCAATCCGGCATCCGGAAGTTTCAAGCCTGACAGGATCGAATTGCCACTGTTCCCGCCGCCACCAGCCTTTTCAATCAGGCTTGCCAGATCAAGTTCCGGTAACTTCAGCATACCGACACTACTCCCCCCGATCCGGGTGGCTGACAGTCTCGCATTGCTAAGACCCAATGCCGGCCAGTCGACCGTTGCTTCCAATCCAGCACGTGAAATCTGGGCGGATTTCAAACTGAATTCATTAATCAGGGGCAACGTACCGATGACCGGCAAATCCCCGACCGACAGATCATTTTGCAGAGCAAGTTTCACATCGGTCAAACCACTGGGAGAAAATGCAATATCCCCACTGGCCTGCATCTGTTTGCCTGAGACCAGCACTTTGGTCGTACTGGCAAGAAGCAGCCCAGTCTTTTCGACATCCCGGTCAAGCTTTGCTGAAACCCGGATTTCATCAAGGGTGAGGAACGGGATACCAAACGCACGTTCCCAATTGACCGGTGTAAATCCGGCAAGCACCAGATTGGTTGCACCATCGCTTTTTTCGAATGCCAACCGGCCGTCAAGTGCAAGGTCCTTGTTGGGCAACTTGATGGTCAGCCCCCCCGTGGCAGCAAGCCGAACCAACACATCACCGGTTGGAGCACCTTCGTCATCCAGAACATCGGTTCCCGCAAGGGTCAGGCGACTTGACTGCAACGCAATCACCTTGCCAATATGTGGCAGGGAAATCGCCGGAATATCCGCATTCAACGCAACGTCGCGAAGGTCGGCTGTACTTAGTTGCGGTTTCTGCCCCTTGATCAAGGCATTCAGCTGCTTGGCCGGTATCTTGCCTGCAAACCGGAAATCACGCCGTTTTGTCCCCACCGTCCCCAGTGCGCGCGCAAGCGGTGAGCCATCCTTTAGGGCTGCAACAACTGACAGGTTCACACCTTCGGACAATGGAAGCGCCGAAAAGGCCGCATCCTCATCCCTAAGCGAAGCAGCAATAATTTCGGGCAGTTCACCGGGTTCAAGCATCCCAGACGTACCGGGTGGGGCGATAATCAGTGCCCCGTTTTCAAGAACTGCCGTATCAAGTGGTGTTCCGGCAATCCCCGGGATCAGGCGGGCTGCATCGAACTGTTTCTGGGCCAAAGCCAAAAGGGGTGTTCGCGCCCCGGAATCCCTGAAAATTGAAAATGTTGTAGTGCCACCAGCAAGCTCAACCTGTCCCGATATTTCGCGTGATGAAATCCGCGCCTTTGACAGGGTGGTCTCACCCAAAACCGGTATATCCAGACCACTCAGATCAGCAAGACTGACATCCCCGGTCCAGTCAAAGGCAGACTGATTGTCAGTGTTGCCAAATCCGACAGTTCCGGCAATGGCAAAGGGTTTGGCGCTGCGTCCAAACACACCTTTGCCGTCCACTTTCATCACAATATCACGGGCTGTCGCCCCGGCATCAACCGCAACAAAACCATCAACCGAAAGTTTCTGCGCAGGTAACGGAACAGCAAGATCAAAACCACCGGCAATACCGGCTTTCAATCTTACAGGGCCGCCGCCATCGGCATTTTCACCGCGAATGGTCAGAACCCCGTCACGCAGGCTGACACCACTTGCTCCGACAACAACTTTCAAATCTGGCAAATTGCCTTTGAGGTTAACCTGCGCAAGCATCGCCTGCCCGGCATCCTGGCGGCTTTTCTTGCCTTGTGCCATGGCGCCAAGTTGGCTCAGGACATCACCAGGCAAAGTGCCGTAGACGCGGATTGGTTTGGGATTGGCTTGACCAAGTTTGGCCATCAATTTGGAAATGACCGGCGACCGACCGATGTCCGACGTCGCATCCAGATATAACCCGCCCGTCCAGGGAATATCGCTTTGCGCAACTGCGTTCAGGACCCCGCGCACGGCATCGGGTAACGCTTTCGTCGCGGCAATTGCAACAAGATCAGGCGTTGTTCCGGATTTGCCATATAACAGCGTCGACTGGCTAAGGTTTAATCCCGATAACGGTGTCTGCGCCAAGCCGGGAATCAGAAGATCGGGGCTTAGTTCCGAACTGGCAATTGCAACAATTGGACTGCCATTTCCTGAAATCATTGCAAAATCAGATTTTGACGGGCCGAGTTTAAGTTGCCCGTATGCCATGCCAGGCACCAGCCGAAGGTCGCCTAGCGCGAGTGTCCCCAATCCCGGAATGTCATAGCCGGCAATATCGCGCAGAGTGGCATCGCCCTGAATGTTCAAAGAAAAATCACGCGCACTTCCAAGCGTCAAAGAGGCCTTTGAACTGATTTCCAGGGTTCGGTTATCAAATCGAGATGCAAATGAAACCGGCATATTCAGCGCCAAAACAAGATTGCGCTTATCATCGACTTTAAGGGCAACTTTGGCATTGGAACGGACATCAACGTTCAGGAATGGCAATGTTCCCGACACCGGGACATCAATACCGGCAAACAATTCCCCATCCTGACCACGAAATGCCAGCGATGCGGTACCGTCAACCCGAATGAATTCGTCGATACCCGGCAAATTGAAGCCGTGTATTTCTGCACGGATATCAACCCCGTCCAGATCGCTGATGCTTGGACGCGACAGGCTTTTACCACGCGTTGTCAAAATCGTCTGAAACAGCTGTGCCGGTAACACCCCGTGCATTGCGATGCTTTGTGGTGCATTGCCCGTCGTCGATTTAAACAGCTGGTTTAAAACCGGATTTCTTGCAACCGACAGCTCCGACCAGTAATTGGCACCGGGCACCAATGTTATCTCGTCACCTGCGGATGTTGAGCCGGTGATGCGTCGCAATGTAGTTTCAAGGGGACCTGGAAGCTCGGTCAGGGCAAGTCTGTTATCATTTTGCGCAACATTTCCGTTGCGATCCAGACGCAGCAATACAGCCTGCTGCGGGCTTTCGATCCCGCGCAAAACCGTATTGCTCAGTCCCGGCACAATCGCATCGGTTCCAAGATTTTGGGCAGCAATCCCCAAAATAATGTCATCACGGGACCGCGATACAAAAAGCTGCCCTTTTGCCTGTCCATATTCAAGGGCAGCTGCAATGCCCCTTGATGACAAATAGACATCTTCGAAACGCAATGATTTCAGATTTCCGGCGGGAATTTGCAGCAATTCATCAAGCGAGATTTGCCCACTCAGACGGATATGTTCCAAGACCGGAATGCCGGATTTTCCCTGACCAATGGCAGTTTCCATCGCAATGCCACCGCGTTTAAGGTCAACCGTTCCCTTGTCGAACTCGCCGCCGGTAAATGTCAAAAGGTTGGCACTGTCGGGCTTTGCGTTGGCCGCAACAGACACACCAAAAGTTCGGGGGTCTTTCCAGCCGGGTAACTGCAACTGCCCACTGATCCCGGCAACGGCAGCATATGAACCGTTTTTCGTTCCATCAAAATAAATCCCAAAGCCGCGGTCAATAAGCTCAAAACCGGGAATTGCGGTAAAGGCAACGCCGCTTACGGTCCCTTTGACAAACAGAGAATCAATGATCGCTTTCTCAATTTTGCGACCATCACTTGAACGGCGGAAAAATTCGTTAATGTCATCCTCGGGTTCATCAAACAATCGGCCATCAACTTGCCCGACAAAGGAAATGCCACTATCCCCGGCCCCCAGAAAATCCAGCACCCGCCCATAGGAACTTTGCTTTGCTGTACGCTGGGTAAACAGCACATTCAAGCTGTCATATTTACTGCCCTTTGGAGTGCCCGATTTGATCGACACAGGATCAAATCCCGGTGCCGCACGTTCCAAAAGTTCACGCATTTGCGCTGGCAAACGCGCGAAATCAAGCCTGTCTATGTCTTCTGACATATAGAAAAACAGGCCATCGGCGACATTTCCAATGTCAAATGCCGATCCTTCTACCGCCGGGAAAAACGCATCGGTGCGAAACGTACCAGCATCGGGAACAAAGGCAATATAGGATGCCTTGCCACGATCTTCGGCAATATAAACTTTGCCCTTAACATCGCGGGCAACTGTTTCACCAACCGTCATCCGACCAGAACGCGATACATTCTGGACACGAATTTCACCAAACCCAGGAATGTCGAGTTCGGTCAGCGCATTTAGGGACGGCCCCCCAAGAATAAGATCAAATTCCTTTCGACCATCTTCGGTATCAAGATCAGCCGCGATCTCGAACTTTTGACCTGTCCGGGTTTCCGCCATACCCGACGCCGTCAGGACCTGTTCATATTCCTTGGTAAGGGCAAAGGTAACGGTCAGGGATCTCGCCGTCCCCCCATTATAACTTAGCCGTTTGGCTTCTGCCTCTGGCACATTGGCCGTCACTTCAAAGACCCGACTGTCATCGCCCGGATCAGGATCAATGGTAATCTCCCCGGTCGCTGAAAGCTTCCGAACCCCCATACCAATTGAAAGGTCTGTCTGGCCACCTATCAGGAACTGTCCATCTTCGGCCCCTGTAACAGTCAAGGTCATGGTCTTGCTGCTGACAAACCGGGAAATCTTTGAGGGGTGGATACCATCAAGTTCCATGGAAAGGGAGAGTTTGCTGCGCTCCTTGATATCGGTTCCGCCTTTGCCATTCAGATAAAATGCCAAAAGATCGGCACCTACCGTTCCCCGAATGACAGCTTCTGACTTACTCAATTCCAATGGACGTAAAAGCGGTTTGATAACCTTCGATGCATCAAGATCAACCTGCCCCCAAAAGTTGATCCCGCTTTTGACCTTCAGGGTCTTTGCCTTGCCAACAAGGAACCGTTCAAGATGCTGTTTGATTGTCGATGAGGTGTTATCAAAATCAAGAACGCCATCAGACTTGGCGATCAGAATAAACGTATCGTTTGTACGCAGGGAATTCAGGGCAATGTCTTTGCCTTCGGGATAAGGCCCGGCGAAATCGAATTCTGCCACCGGTAACAGAACCATCCAGTTGGCGTCTTTTTGCGTATCTTTTTCGTTCGCATCAAAAAAGATAGCGGCCCGTCTTTTACTACCAAGTTCGGCCTCATAATCACGGCCGTTGCGTTCAAGTTCTTTGGGAAGATAAGGCGATAGCTCGGCAATTTTTCCAACCATTTGAAGAACGGCTGCTGCACGTTCCTCAGCGGTTTGCGCCGCCACCGGGGATATTCCCCCGATCACCAACGTCATAAGAACAGCTACCTGCCGTATGGCCAACCGCAAAGATGCATGCACAGCCGTGTTTTCCCCGGTTCCAATCTCGAACATGCCACAAAGGCTTTCCCTTAATCTGCAGGGTACGAAACAGGCCAGATAGACTGAACACGTTGGGACGCATTACGCAATATCACTATCCAAAGGCGATATCGGCCGGTTGTTTTGAAACGGTTTGTAAAAACAGGTATGCATAAGAAACAGCTGTTTCCCGCACACCAATGACCTGCATTGGTTTGGTTAACCAGCTTGATCTTGAGGACATAAGGACAGCATGCGTCCCGTTAAAACGCCATTTCCCGGATCACACCTGACACCACAGCTTCATACAGGCTTGTGACCATGCTTTTTGCGCTGGCCTCGATTTGCAAGGAACCACGGCGGAGTTGCGAAAAAGCATCCTGTTCTGCGGCAACCGCAGATGCATCCATCACGGTCCCTGTCACCTTGAAAACCGGATCAAGTGGCGTGTATCGTCCTTCACGATCCCTGGTTGCGGCGATAGCACCGCCATTCGGGGTCGTCAGGATCGCTTCATCAACAAAGGAACTGTTCAGGCGTTCGACCGTCTTGATCTGGATATCAAGTGCCGGGCTTGTAATCTGTTCCGGGTAGAACCGTGCGGTCGGCGCACTGCCAAGACGATTGATTTCACGCTGCGAGATATAGGCAACCACCTCCCATTGATGTTGTTTGTCATCAACAATACGGGCCAATGGTACTCTTGGCCCGATCCAGTGATCGGGTTTGAGGATGTCAGATGTTTCACGCACAGTACCGGAAATCGGTGCTGTCAAAACCAGAAGGTCTTCACGCGCATCAAGGGCCTCGATCCGCGCACTTAGACGTCGCATTTCCTGCAACCGGGCAGAATAATCGCCGCGTTGTTCCGGATTAAGTTCGGACTGATCAAGCAGGATGTTGGCCTCGGCCAATTCAAGATCACGGATGCGATGCTCGGCATCAAGTTCGGGCGACGTCATAATAGCAATCGGATCACCTGCTTTGACCTGATCGCCTTTGTGCACGGTAACTTCCCGAATTTGCCCGGCCACGGCGCTGACAACTTCGCCTTCGCCAGCCGCCCTAACAATTGCCTCTGCGGTGACGTGTGACTGCCAGGGGATTGTCATGATCAGGACTGCACCGATAAGCAACCCGCCAACCGCCCACTGCACAGGGGTGCGTTTCACACGATGACGCTCTTTCCACCAGTTTTTCATTTCCTTGGAGATTGGCATCACGATGAACCATGCAATTTCGATGATAAACAGAACAATTCCGAGAACCTTGAAGAACAGGTGATAGACAACAACCGCAATCCCGAGAAAAAGGAAGAAACGATAAATCCACACCGCGACCGCAAATAGCGCCAGCATTCTTCTTTTCGGCGCAGCCATCGGTTCGGGCGGCGGATCACCCAACGCAAAAAGCCGTTCACGAATGGCCCATTTTGCCATCGCAAATGACCGGTTTTGAAGATTGGCAATCCCGAGGAAATCCGACAACAGGTAGTAACCGTCAAAGCGCATGAACGGGCTTAGATTGATAAACAGCGTGGCAATCCAGCTTGTCGTCGCCATCAGGAAAACAGCACTTTGCAAAGGTCCCGGCGGGATCACGTGCCAAAAGAATGTTGCAAGCAATGCCAATGACAATTCAACACGAATGCCCGCCGCACCGATCCGCAGTCTTTTTTCCTTGCTGACGATACGCCAGGCATCGGACGTATCGGTATAAAGCACCGGATACATCACAAGGAACGCGACACCCATCGATGGCACCCGGCATCCATACCGTGTCGCACTATAGGCATGACCGAACTCGTGCAATATCTTGGTCAGGCCAAGGGTCACAGCCATCCAGACAACACCCTGCCAGTTGGCAAAACCCATGAATGTTGACACAAACAGATCCCATTGCCGCAGGGTCAGAAAGATACCAACCATGCCCAAAACAAGGATCGCAATGGTGACAAAACGCGATGCAACGAAATCGGCAAACGCCTGCGTCTTGCGCAGAAAATGATCGGGATGCAACAACGGCACGCGGAAAAACAGATAGTTATGGATCAACCATTTCCAGAACGTTGTTTTACCGGCTTTGGCAATTCGTGAAAACTCGTCGACGGTTTCACTGCCATAACGTTGCAGCAAACTGTTGCCGTGCAGGAATTTGATCAGAGATGTCAGGCTGCCTTCATTCGGGGTCAGGACCGTTTCACCGCGCACCCGCCCCAGAATTTCCGAACCCTTTTGCAAATGCCAACGGCGCAGCATTTCAAACTGAAGATATCCAATCCGGAAATAGCGGTTACGCACCGGGTCAAAAATTGTCCAGTTGGGCGCACCATATTCATCGGTTCCGGCCGGGAAAAGTTTCAGGTCCTCGCGCAAGGGCGGTACATTCATGTCCTGTACGCTTGGTTGCAACGGTCCCAGCATGACAGATCAGAACCCGATCATCTGGCGCAAGGCCGACAGGGGCCGACGGAACAGGAACAGTGCCAGCGGCACATCATCCCCCATCACTTTTGCCGATCCCTTTAGGCCAATCCGCGGGATATTATCCTGATCCTCAAACCGCGCAACGGCGCGATAGGCCAGAATACCTTCCGGCGTTTCGGTCGGCTGATAGGCGGCATATTCCAATACCGCCGGCACAGAAGCCAAGGGATCAATATCGAGGAAGAACCTTACTTCAACCCCGGCCCGCAATGAAATGGCATCAGCAACCGGAATAGACACAACAAGTTCGGCATCATCCGGGCGGGCAAGCAACATGACCTGCTCGCCGGTTGAAACGGGCCTCCCGCGCCAGTCATTCGGATCACTAAAAACGGCAATACCCGTTTGCGGTGCGCGAACTTCGACCTGGGATAATTGATATTGGCTGAAGGCCGCCTGTTCCTGACGCAAGGCAAGTCTGGTCTGCTGCAACGCGACTTCTGCACGCCCCTTGGTATCCCCAAAAGCCTGCTGTGACGAACGGCGCAACTCTGCCTCGGCTGTATCTACGGCCCGAAGCGCAATTTCGTAATTGGCTTTAAGTTCTGCATCTTCGAATGAAAACAGTAAATCGCCTTTATTGACCAGGGAGTTCGGTCGCACGGCGACATCACGAATAACCCCGGCAATCGGGGCTGCCACCATCACCGGATCACGTGGCGAAACGGTTGCAGGTGCAATCGTGCTTTGCGGGACAGGTATAAACATGGCTACGGCGGCCAACGCCAACGCCGATCCAAAAACAATGCGCTGACGCTTTTTATCGCCAAACCATGCCGATTGCCGTTTCCGCGGAGACAAGGCGTTCCATGCATGTCCAAGTGCATCAACCAGCTGCCCGACAAGCAGTTTTTCCGCCTCTTCCCATATATTGGCCCGCGACAGGATCAAGCTTCCCAAACGGGTTCCATCCGGGGCACATACAGGCTGGCACAACAGGTTTTCCTGTAGGAACTCCCGCCAGTCGTCAGATCCATGCTCGCTGTCTGCAGCCGTCAGTATTTGTGTATCAGACGTGCTGGAAAATTCACCATTGACCAGTTTTTCGACGAACCGGACAAAAGGTGCATTGCGGTCAACCGTTGGAACGTTGGAAACCGCAATCACCCGTTCTTTGCCATCCATTCCGCGCGCCAGCAAAATGGCCTGCTGATAGGCAACCAGTCGCCGGGTTTCGGTCACCACCGTAAAGCGCAAGGCGGTCATATCCTGGGCTTGGCGAATGGATTTCTGGATACCAAGCAGAATTGCAGATGCGGTTGGGGTCGTCATGGCTCACGTCAAGGGTTGGGATCAAAAACGGCAACGCCACTCATCCCTGGCAGCAACTTGCCTTCCTGTCCATCAAGGGTCGCAAAAATTTTGACAGTCTGACTAACCGGATCGATATCCGCACCGATCCGCTCGGTCTTTGCCGTGATCACAGAACCGGTTTCATCAATCCGTGCCTGGAACGTCTTACCGATGGAAAGCCATGCCAGCCAATGCGACGGAACAATCAGTTCAAGTTCAAGACTACCCGAACCGATGATTGCCAACAACTCGTCGCCGGGATTGGCGATCTGATAGGGCTGGCTGCGCCATTCAACAACTGTCCCGTCATAGGGGGCGTTGATCTGACAGCGTTCAAGATAAACGTCCTGAAGCTGCAATTGCGCACGCGTGCTATCGCGTGCCGCCTCAGCCATGATCACATCAAGTTCACCAACACTGCGCAATTCAAACAAACGTTGCTGGGATTTGAATTGCGCATCGGCCTGTCGAAAATCGGCGGCAACGGTTGCCCGCTGGGCCTTGTAGGCTGCGCAATCAAAGGCAATCAGCAAGTCGCCTTTCTTGAAATGCTCGCCTGGTCGAACGGCAATACGATTGATCCGTGCTGCCAATTCACCTGAAAGCACGGCACGTTCGCGGGTCGTGACCAGAACCCGTGCCTCGGCCCCGTCTTGGGCCGAAACCGGGGAAGTCCCAAACAACAACGTTGCGAGCATGCAAAACACACCCGCAACGCCAAATCCAGAAAGTCGGCGGGACTGTCTGAAAACATCCCGCCGCATCATTCCAACCATCAATGCCATTACTGGACAGCAGCCTTTGTTGCTTCAGCCGAAGCCTCGACAACTTCGGCTTCCGTAGTCGGCTCCTGCGCCGCATACTCGCCTCGGTTCCAGCGCGACAGAACTTCGCCAACGGCCTTGGAAAGACCCTCGATCGTGTCGTTCGGAATTTCGCTCGGGAACGGGTCTGCACCAATGGATGCAAACAGACGACCATATGACGCCTGCATATCGGCAAAGGCCATGTCGCGTTGCAGATTACTCAGCATTGCACGGACTTCGGCGCGAATGGCTTGTGCTTCACCAACCGTATTGGCAGAACGGCTTGCATCAATCGTTTCGGCAATATTGCTCTGAACATTGGCGATCTTGTCGGCCAGTTCATAGTCACGTTTGGAATGGTCAAAACGCAACTGCGCGATATTCACCTGACTGATCACCGCCATGCTTAGGGCCAGACGACGGACTTCTGAAAGTTCGATCTGGCTGTCGGCAAGGCGCATATTTGCCGGTGCCTTGAAGACCTGCATCAGGTTCCAGGACAGGTTGATCGCACCTTCATACCATTTCGAATTAACCTTATAGCTATCCGTGGTGTGATTGATACCAGCACTGAAATTCAGGCCTGGGATCATCTGAACGATAGCGATCTTGGCTTCCTGCTGATTGATCCGCATCTGATATGCTTCGGAACGAAGTTCAGAACGGTTTTTCAGTGCTTCAAGCTCAAGAACTTCGCTGCTTTCGGTCAGAACCGGAAGCGCATCACGGTCAGTTTCGGTTGCGGCCTGAAGCGTGAATTCGCTGTCCGGATGGATGTTCATAAGAACTGCCAATTCGGTGCGGGCTTCAACCAGCTGACGGCGGCGGGTTTCAAGTTCCCGCAACGTCAAAAGCAGATCTTCCTGATAGGTCAGTGCTTCAAGCGGGGCACCTACGCGTTCACGTACCTGCGTTTCTGCGCGCGAAAGGGCATCGCGTACCTCTTGCAAAACCGGCTCGAACTGTGCGAGTGCGCGTTCTGCCGCTGCCGCACGCCAATACGCACTGCGGGTGTCATTGATGACGTTGTGGATTACCTGACGACGGCGTTCCTTGACGATCAACGCCATGTCGGCCTGCTGGTTCGCCCGCATGTAACCAATCGCAAAATCAAGAACGTTCCAGCTGACCGTCAGGTCCGCATCACGCACGTTCTTGTCCGAACTGGTCGATGTCGAGGTCTTGTCTTCGTTATAGGTGGCGTCCTGCTTGCTGCGGCGGGTCCAGCCCGAAGATGCAACAACGTCCGGCAACAGGTTCATGTTGGCAACATCAAGCTGCCCCATCGAAACCGCCTCTTCCATCAGCTTCAAACGATGGTCAAGGTTGTATTTGAGTGCGCGGGCAATAGCCTCTTCAAGGCTCAGCGGACCAGTGATCTTTTCCTGTTTGGCAAACAGCCGATCGAGATCCTCGGCAACACGTGCATCGTTGTCAGCACTGGTCAAAGGTTCGGGTGTGACCGCACAGGCTGACAGCAATGCGACTGCCCCGGTTACAACGGCCACCTTCCGCCATTTGCGAAATGCGTCAGCTAATTTGACAGTTCCAGCAACCAATTCTTAGTCCCCCTTCGCATGCCATCTCCGACATCTGTCCATATTCGGAAATAGCAACACTATTAATCAATGACTATACCATTAGTTGTGATGGCTTGCATCATGCTATCCATCCAACCAGGCCGTTCAATTCAAATTCTTCACCCGTCACGCAGGCACCTTATGGAGCATCAAAGCAGCGGCAAGCTGTTCGGCCTCGAGATCGGGCATCCCCCCAAAGGCCGCCAACTGAGCACTGAAGTCTGCTGACACGGCAAATGCCAGTTCTGACAGTTCGGCCTGCTTGGCCTCCCCATCCTCAAGTGCCGCCTGATCGCCATTACCGCCAGCAGCAGCGCCACCGTCCGGAC
>NZ_JPWF01000008.1 GCF_003326675.1 Thalassospira profundimaris | reverse complement strand
GGGAGTTCGAATCTCTCATCACCCACCATGAAAAAGGCAGCCTTAAAGGCTGCCTTTTTTCATTTCTGTATTTCCCCATCCGGTTCACATCCTCAGTCATTGTCGTGACCATGCTTGCTGCAATGCTCGTTGCGGCGCGTCAAATCGTCCTGCAGGGCGTTTGGGCTTGTTTTCGCTGTCCTGTAACAAATTACATTTATTGCATCTGCGTGGGCTTCTAGGGCTGTTGGGGCGGGCAATTGCCTGGTTGCTGATCTGGAAGTCAGTGGGGACTGTGAGCGCTATAAGTGATGGCCTTCTCACATTGGTTGGAGGTAGGGCTGGTAACGCGCTGTAAAAGTTGACGCTTGCTGATCAGGCGGGCACTGTTAAGGCCAAAGACATCAAGATCAGGAACCGCATGATGAAAAATCAGTTTGTTGAACATATTGCCAGCATGGCACCGCATTTGCGGCGTTTGGTGCTTGTGCTGTGTGTTCCGCTGTTCCTGACCAGTTGCTATTTGCCCGAGGCCTTCAACATTGATCTGTCGATGGAGCGCAATGGAGATTACCGGCTGAGCTATCGCGGGATGCTGGTGCAGCCAACCATTACCCAGGGCCTTTTGGACAAGAGCCTGGATGTGGATGCTGAAAAGGAAAAGGTCGCAAAGGTTCTGGCCGATTTGAAACGCGATTCGGGTTTCAGGCAAATTACATATGGCGGTCGTGGTGTGTTTAACGTCGTCTATGAGCGTCGCGGCAATATCATGCGCGAAAAAAGCTTTGTCTTCGTGCGCCGCCAATCCCGCATTCTTGAGATGTTTTTCCACAAGGAACGCAACACGGTCGAAATCCGTGGCGGTTTTGTCCCTGATCAGTATCAGGACAAATTGAATGCCCTTGGCTATCAGATGACCGGCAAGATTGAATTCCGGACCACGGCAGGCATCCGCAGCCACAACGCAGCCGAGTTCAAGGAAGTTGGTGGTCAGAACCGTCTGCGTTGGGAAATCAAATCGATTACTGACCCGGTGCCCAACGTGATTATCGGTTAGGGCAGGGATAGCGTGCTTTGAAATGACAAAGGGACAGCAAATGCTGTCCCTTTCTGTATTCGGTGTCTGTGTGCGGCTTGAAAAGCAGCCTAATAAACCATTTCGTCTTCGCCGCTGCCTTCGGAAATAACGATCTGGCCCTGTGCTGCCAGTTCCTTGGCCAGCTGAACGATCATCATTTGCGACTCTTCGACATCTGACAGGCGGACCGGACCCAATGCGTCCATGTCTTCTTTCATCATCTTGCCGGCACGTTCGGACATGTTCTTGAAGAACAGATCGCGCATCTGATCGGTGGAGCCTTTGAGCGCAAGGGCGAGTTTGTCTTTTTCGACCTGACGCAGAAGGGTCTGAACACCGTTGTTGTCGAGACGCGCAAGGTCTTCGAAGGTGAACATAAGGGCTTTGATCTTTTCAGCCGAGTCACGGTTGCGTTCTTCAAGCGCCGTCAGGAAGCGATCCTGGCTTTGGCGATCAAGGCTGTTGAAGATGTCGGCCATCAGTTCGTGGTTGTCGCCGCGCGAGCCACGCGCAAGGTTCGACATGAATTCGGTACGCAGAGTCTTTTCGATATTGTCGAGGACTTCTTTCTGAACTGCTTCCATGCGCAACATACGCATGATGACTTCCATCGAGAAGTTTTCAGGAAGAAGCGACAGAACCGATGCCGAGTGACCCGGTTTGAGTTTCGACAGCACCACGCCAACAGTCTGCGGGTATTCGTTTTTCAGATAGTTCGCAAGGACGGCTTCGTTAACGTTGTTCAGCTTGTCCCACATGGTGCGACCCGCAGGGCCGCGGATCTCTTCCATGATGCCGTTAACGCGGTCTTCAGGCAGAACCTTGGACAGCAGGCGTTCTGTGGTGTCAAACGAACCGACCAGAGAGCCAGTCGAAGAAAGCTGATCGGCGAATTCAACAAACAGACGTTCAACGATGTTGGAGCTGATGGTGCCAAGGCCTGACATGGTCTGCGAAATCTCTTTGATTTCCTCGTCATCCATCATGCTGAACATCTTGGTCGCGTGCTCTTCCCCAAGAGCAAGCATGAGAATCGCTGCCTTTTCCGGTCCGGCCAGAGATCTGTATTCTTCTTTAACGCGCCCCACGGGTGGTCTTCTCCGTCCTAATGACTCTGATCTTGCATTTAAACGGTGATGCAAGACTTGCCCCTATCGCACCGTAAGATAGGAGGAATTTGTCAACAATTCTATAAAAGCCGACGCGTCTTTGCAAAGACCCACATGTATAGACCGCACAAAATGTACGGATTTGTTGGAATCAGTACAAAAGAGACCGAAAAATGCGTTTCAAAGCGCGATGTTGGCGGCTCCAATTGTCGAAAGGGTTGAAAACACTGCTAGCTGCTTGACTTGGTTTTGGGGGTGGTCTAACAAAGGCCCGCCGATTGATGGTCATTTGCGGGTGTAGCTCAGTTGGTTAGAGCGCCGGCCTGTCACGCCGGAGGCCGCGGGTTCAAGTCCCGTCACTCGCGCCATGACCGATCATCTGTTGTCTTTTGTCGGGCGTTTCGTCTTTTCCGCGATCGCCTTTTCATGTGTTGCTAATGCTGCTTCGCAGGGCAGGGTCTTGATCATCACGACATGCGCCCCGATATCGGACGATAGTAAACGGCAAAAAGATTAGAAAGTTTCCGGTCTTAGAGCAGCTTAATCCTGCTTGAGGGCTGGAACTTGTGCGGTGCATACGTTATGGTGCGCCGTAATGGGCCAGGTGGGGACCTGGTCGGGTCACAAGGCCTGTTCTTGAGAGGTCAGAGAGATGCAAGAGCTTCTTTCGGAATATCTTCCGATCCTGGTATTCATCGGGATCGCCGTCGGTCTTTCGGCGGTAATCGTCATCGCGTCGCTGGTTCTTGCCAAGCAGGCACCGGATGTTGAGAAACTGTCCGCATACGAGTGCGGGTTCGCGCCGTTCGAAGATGCGCGTATCAAGTTCGACGTTCGGTTCTATCTGGTCGCAATCTTGTTCATTATTTTCGACCTCGAAGTCGCCTTCCTGTTCCCGTGGGCTGTTACCCTCGGTGATATCGGGACTTTCGGCTTTGTATCGATGGTGATCTTCCTGGCTGTTTTGACGGTCGGATTTATCTATGAATGGAAGAAGGGAGCTTTGGAATGGGAGTGAGCACCAATACAGGCGCACCCCTGGCACCCGGTACGGATCAGGATGCACTGCTTAAGGGCGTGTTTGACGAGATGAATGACAAGGGCTTTGTCCTTGCCAATCTCGACAAGCTTGCAAGCTGGGCTAGCACCGGTTCCCTTTGGCCGATGACTTTCGGTCTTGCCTGCTGTGCTGTTGAGATGATGCATTCGGCTGCGTCGCGTTACGACCTTGACCGTTATGGTCTGGTGTTCCGTCCAAGCCCGCGTCAGTCAGACGTGATGATCGTTGCTGGTACACTTACCAACAAAATGGCCCCGGCACTGCGTAAGGTCTATGACCAGATGGCAGAGCCGCGCTGGGTTATTTCGATGGGTTCGTGCGCCAATGGCGGCGGTTACTATCACTATTCCTATTCGGTGGTTCGCGGTTGTGACCGTGTTGTCCCGGTTGACGTTTATGTTCCGGGTTGCCCGCCGACAGCCGAAGCGCTGATTTACGGCGTGATGCAGTTGCAAAAGAAAATCCGCCGTACTGGTGTCCTGACACGCTGATCCGTAAGAGGGGGCTTGCATGAGCGAACTGCTCAGCGATAACAGCGCCGCATTGAATGATCTTAAAGATCTTGTGGTGTCCCAGCTGGCCAACGAAATCCTCGAAAGCGAGATTCGTTACGGCGAGCTGACCATCGTCGCAAAGCGCGATGATATTCTTAAAGTTCTGACCTTCCTTCGGGACGATACGGGCTGCTTGTTCAAGCAGCTTATCGACGTTTGTGGTGCAGACTATCCGGAACGTGCAGAACGTTTCGACGTGGTTTACCACCTGCTGTCGCTTAAACATAACCTGCGCATCCGTGTTAAGGTCCGTACCGACGAAGAAACCCCGGTACCAAGCAGCGTTCCTGTTTTCAGCGCCGCCGACTGGTTCGAGCGCGAAGCGTGGGACATGTACGGTATCTTCTTTGCCGATCATCCGGATCCCCGCCGTATTCTGACCGACTATGGTTTCGAAGGTCATCCGCTGCGCAAGGATTTCCCGCTGACCGGTTATGTTGAAGTTCGTTACGATGATGAGCAGAAGCGCGTCGTCTACGAACCGGTAAAACTGGTCCAGGATTTCCGTAATTTCGATTTCGAAAGCCCGTGGGAAGGCATCCAGAATGTCCTTCCGGGTGATGAAAAGGCGGAGGGCAACGCCTGATGTCCGAACAAAAAATCAAAAATATGACCATGAACTTCGGCCCGCAGCACCCTGCGGCGCACGGCGTTCTGCGTTTGGTTCTGGAAATGGACGGCGAAGTCGTCGAACGTTCCGACCCGCATATTGGTCTTCTGCATCGTGGTACGGAAAAGCTGATCGAATATAAGAGCTATATTCAGGCGACCCCGTATTTCGACCGTCTCGACTATGTTGCGCCGATGAACCAGGAACATGCTTATTGCCTGGCCATCGAAAAGCTTATGGGGATCGAAGTTCCCAAACGTGGTCAGTATATCCGTGTTCTCTATGCGGAAATCGGTCGTATTCTGAACCACATTCTGAACCTGACCGCGTTCGCACTGGACGTTGGTGCGATGACCCCGCTTCTGTGGGGCTTTGAAGAACGTGAAAAGCTCATGGAATTCTATGAGCGTGCCTGTGGCGCCCGTCTTCACGCCAACTATTTCCGTCCGGGCGGTGTTGCGGCTGATCTTCCGGCTGGTCTTCTTGAAGACATCGATGCCTGGGCGGATCAGTATGACATCTTCCTCAAGGACTTTGACCGCGTTCTGACCGGCAACCGTATCTTCAAACAGCGTACGGTTGATATCGGTATCGTGAGTGCGGAAGAGGCGCTTGACTGGGGCTTCACCGGTCCGAACATTCGTGCATCCGGTCTGGCATGGGATCTGCGTAAGTCGCAGCCCTATGACTCTTACGAAGAATTCGACTTCGACATTCCGGTTGGCAAGAACGGCGATTGCTATGACCGCTTCCTTGTCCGCTTCGAAGAGATGTGGCAGTCGCTGAAAATCATCAAGCAGGCCATCAAAAACATGCCAGATGGTCCTGTTATTGTTGAAAATAACAAGGTGGCACCGCCGTCGCGCGCCGATATGAAGCGTTCGATGGAAGCCCTGATCCATCACTTCAAACTCTTCACCGAAGGTTTCCACGTTCCGGCTGGCGAATGCTATGCCGCGGTCGAGGCACCGAAAGGGGAGTTTGGTGTGTATCTTGTGTCGGATGGCTCGAACCGTCCGTATCGCTGCAAAATTCGCGCACCCGGGTTCCCGCACCTTCAGGGCATCGACTTTATGTCGAAAGGTCACATGCTGGCCGACGTCGTTGCCAATATCGGGTCGCTAGATATCGTGTTCGGTGAGATTGACCGATGAGCCATTTGAGAAGACCAGCTCCGAAAGAGCTTCAACCGACCAGCTTTGCTTTCACTCCAGAAAATCTGGAGCGGGCAAACAAGATCATCGCCAAGTATCCGGAAGGCCGCCAGCAGAGCGCGGTCATGCCGTTGCTTGATCTGGCACAGCGTCAGACCGAAGGTAACTGGGTTCCGACCATTGCAATGGATTACATTGCAGACATGCTCGAAATGCCGGCCATTCGCGTCTACGAGGTCGCAACCTTCTATACGATGTATAACCTTGCCCCGGTGGGTAAGAACTTCATCCAGGTTTGCACCACGACGCCGTGCTGGCTTCGCGGTTCTGCCGACGTTGTCGATACCTGCAAAAAGGAACTCGGCATCGGCATCGGCGATACCACCGAAGACGGTCAGTTCACGTTGATCGAAGTTGAATGCCTTGGTGCGTGTGTGAACGCGCCGATGATGCAGATTAACGACGATTATTACGAAGACCTGACAGCGGAATCGACCAAGGCGATCCTTGATGCCCTGAAAAAGGGCGAAAAGCCGAAAGCCGGCCCGCAGATCGGCCGTAAAGGGTGCGAACCGTTGGGCGGTCCGAAGGTTCTGAAGGCATTCTGTGGCTGCGGTGCAGCCCCGCAGGATGCTGATGCAAGCGAAGGGGACGCCTGATATGCTGCAAGATAAGGATCGTATCTTTACCAACCTGTATGGTTTCCAGGATTTCGGCCTTAAAGGCGCGCAGTCCCGTGGCAACTGGGATGGTACCAAGGCGTTGATCGAAAAAGGCCGCGACTGGATCATCGACGAGATGAAAGCATCCGGTATGCGTGGTCGCGGGGGTGCAGGCTTCCCGACCGGCCTTAAATGGTCGTTCATGCCCAAAGAATCGGATGGTCGTCCGAGCTACCTCGTCGTCAATGCCGACGAAGGCGAACCGGGCACCTGTAAAGACCGCGAAATCATGCGCAATGATCCGCATACCCTGGTTGAAGGTTGCCTTCTTGCCAGCTTTGCGATGAATGCACATGCGGCCTACATCTATATTCGTGGTGAGTTTTACCACGAGGCTTCCAACCTTCAGCGTGCGATTGACGAAGCTTATGAAGCGGGTCTGATCGGTAAAAACGCCTGTGGTTCTGGCTGGGACTTTGACCTTTACCTGCATCTTGGTGCCGGTGCTTACATCTGTGGCGAAGAAACCGCCCTGATCGAGAGTATCGAAGGTAAAAAAGGTCAGCCGCGTCTTAAGCCGCCATTCCCGGCAAATGCCGGTCTTTATGGCTGCCCGACCACGGTGAACAACGTTGAAAGTATCGCAGCGGTTCCGACCATCCTGCGTCGTGGCGGTTCGTGGTTTGCCGGTTTCGGCCGTGAAAACAACCACGGTACCAAGCTGTTTGCGATTTCCGGTCACGTCGAAAAGCCGTGCACCGTTGAAGAAGCAATGAGCATTCCGCTTAAAGAACTGATCGAAAAGCATTGCGGCGGTGTCCGTGGTGGCTGGGACAACCTTCTTGCGGTTATTCCGGGCGGTTCGTCGGTTCCGTTGATGCCCAAAGATGTCTGCGACAACGTTCTGATGGATTTCGATGGCCTGCGTGAAGTGGGGTCGGGTCTTGGAACGGCTGCCGTGATCGTCATGGACAAGTCGACCGACATTGTCTACGCGATCGCGCGTCTTTCGGAATTCTACAAGCATGAAAGCTGTGGTCAGTGCACGCCGTGCCGTGAAGGTACCGGTTGGATGATGCGTATGATGGCACGCATGGTCCGTGGTCAGGCCACGCTTGATGAAATTGATCTGTTGTGGGATGTGACCAAACAGGTCGAGGGCCATACCATTTGTGCGCTTGGCGATGCTGCCGCATGGCCGATTCAGGGCCTTATCCGTCATTTCCGTCCCGAAATGGAACGTCGGATCAAGGAATATCGCGCACGGATCGCGGCCTGAGAGGGGCCTGTTGAGAGGGATTGAGACATGCCGAAACTAACAGTTGACGGTATTGAAGTTGAAGTAGAAGCCGGGGCGACAGTCCTTCAGGCCTGTGAAGAGGCCGGTAAGGAAATCCCGCGTTTCTGCTATCACGAACGCCTGTCAATCGCCGGCAACTGCCGTATGTGCCTGGTTGAAATGGAACGCGCGCCCAAGCCGGTCGCGTCCTGTGCCATGCCTGCGGCAGATGGAATGGTGATCAAAACCGATTCCGATCTGGTCAAAAAAGCACGCAATGGCGTGATGGAATTCCTGCTGATCAACCATCCGCTGGATTGCCCGATTTGTGACCAGGGTGGTGAATGTGACCTTCAGGACCAGGCCATGGCCTATGGTTTTGACTCTTCACGTTACGCCGAGAAAAAGCGTGCAGTGAAAGACAAGGAACTGGGCCCGATCGTCAAAACGATCATGACCCGTTGCATTCACTGCACCCGTTGCGTTCGCTTCTCCGAGGAAGTCGCCGGTGTCGGCACCATGGGTGCTGTTTACCGTGGCGAGGACACCGAGGTCGGACCGTATATCGAAGCATCAATCAACTCCGAACTTTCGGGGAACCTGATTGATCTTTGCCCGGTCGGTGCCTTGACCTCCAAGCCGTATGCGTTCACTGCACGTCCTTGGGAACTGAAAAAGACCGATAGCATCGACGTCATGGATGCGGTTGGTTCGAATATCCGCATTGATGCCCGTACCGCCGAAGTTCTTCGTGTTCTTCCGCGTACGAACGAAGACATCAACGAAGAATGGATTTCGGATAAAACCCGTTACGCCATTGATGGCCTGAAGCGTCAGCGCCTTGACCGTCCGTATGTCCGTGTAAACGGCAAGCTTGCCCCGGCAAGCTGGGACGAGGCATTCGCTGCGATCAAGGCAAAGGTTTCCGGTCTGGATGGCAAAAAGATTGCCGCCCTTGCTGGTGACACGGTTGATTGCGAAGCAATGACCGCGCTCAAAGACCTGATGGGTAAATTGGGTTCCCCGAACCTTGATTGCCGTCAGGACGGTTCGAAGATCGGTGGCCCGCGTGGTTCCTATATCTTCAACAGCACGATTGCCGGTATTGACGAGGCAGATGCCTGCCTGATCGTCGGTGCAAACATCCGTGCCGAAGCGCCGATCATCAATTCCCGCCTGCGCAAGCGCTGGCGTTCGACGGCTGGTGATTTCAAAGTTGGCATCATCGGCGAAAAATGGGATCCGACCTACAAGAACGATTATCTTGGTGCAGGCCCGGACACCCTTTCTGAAATTCTTGAAGGCAAGAACGATTTCGCCAAGGTTCTCGAAGCCGCCGAAAAGCCGATGATCATCGTCGGAATGGGCGCGCTGAACCGTGAAGATGGCGACGCCGTTCTGGCAGCTACCCGCGCGATTGCCGAGAAATTCGGCATGCTTTCCGGTGAATGGAACGGTTTCAACGTTCTGCACACCGCAGCATCGCGTGTTGGCGGCCTTGATCTGGGCTTTGTCCCGGGTGAGGGCGGTCTTGCAACCAATGACATCCTTGATGCCGCTGCCAAAGGCGACGTCGAAGTTGTCTATCTTCTTGGTGCAGACGAAGTCGATATGAGCAAACTGGAAAAGGCATTTGTCATTTACCAGGGTGCCATGGGTGATGCCGGTGCACAGGCGGCAGACATTATTCTGCCGGGTGCTGCCTATACCGAAAAGAACGGCACGTATGTCAACACCGAAGGCCGCGCCCAGCAGGGCTGGCGTGCGATCTTCCCGGTTGGTGACGCGCGTGAGGACTGGGCAATTGTTCGCGCACTTTCGGGTGCCCTTGACCAGACCCTGCCGTACAACAACATCGATGCTGTTCGTGCCCGCATGGTGGAAATCAGCCCGACCTTCGCGTCGCTGAACGTTCCGTCCAAGGCAGAATGGACCGATTTCGGTAAAGCAGGTGAAATGAAATCGGAAGGTTTCGTATCGCCGGTTCGCAATTTCTATATGACCGACCCGATCAGCCGTGCATCGGTAACGATGGCCAAATGTACTGAGGCCTTTGTTAAGGATGCGGCTGCCGAGAAGGTTGCCTGAGTAAGATGGGCGGCGTTCACGCGTCGCCCGTCCCGCTAGGGGGTGTCCCAATTCTGGGACGAAACGCAAAAGATACGGTTTGACCGATGGAACTTCTTTGGGACGGATATATTGAACCGCTAGTCTGGATCGTCGCCAAAATTTTGGCGATTGTGGTCCCGCTACTGGTCGCTGTCGCCTATCTGACCTACGCCGAGCGTAAGGTCATCGGTGCTATTCAGCTCCGTAAAGGCCCGAACGTTGTGGGGCCGTTCGGCCTTCTGCAGCCGCTCGCTGATGGTCTGAAGCTGTTTCTGAAAGAAACAATCATTCCGAGCAGCGCGAACAAGGGCGTGTTTATCATCGCCCCGATGCTGACTTTCATTCTGGCAATCATCGCCTGGGCGGTTATCCCGTTCGACGAAGGCATGGTTCTGGCAGATTTGAACGTTGGTATCCTTTATATCTTCGCGATTTCTTCGCTGGGTGTTTACGGCATCGTGATGGCCGGTTGGGCATCGAACTCCAAATACGCATTCCTTGGCGCGCTGCGTTCCGGCGCGCAGATGGTTTCGTACGAGATTTCGATTGGCCTGATCATCATTTCGGTTCTGTTGACCACCGGTTCCTTGAACCTGAGCGACATCGTCCGCGGCCAGACCGGCGGCATGTGGGAGTGGAACTTTGTTTATCACTTCCCGATGTTCATCATCTTCATCGTGTCCATCCTGGCAGAAACCAACCGCGCACCGTTTGACCTTCCTGAAGCGGAAGCAGAACTGGTTTCGGGTTACAACGTCGATTATTCGGCAATGACCTTTGCGCTGTTCTTCCTGGGTGAATACGCGAACATGATCCTGATGAGTGGCCTTTGCGCCATTCTGTTCCTGGGTGGCTGGAGCGCGCCGTTGCCGTTCCTTGAATTCATCCCGGGGGCGATCTGGTTCATTCTGAAGATCTGTTTCGTTCTGTTCATCTTCCTGTGGGTCCGTGCAACCTTCCCGCGTTACCGTTATGACCAACTGATGCGTCTGGGCTGGAAAATCTTCCTGCCGCTGTCTTTCGCATGGGTCATGCTGGTTGCCACGTTCCTCGTTGTTTTTGACAAGGTCCCGGCCTGATCGCCGCGCATCGGAAAGAGAGAGGTAAACGATGTCATTTATTGATCGGACGGCCCGGAGCTTCCTGCTCGCGGAACTCGTATCGGGTATGGCGCTCACCTTGAAATACATGTTCAAGCCGAAAGTGACGCTGAACTACCCGTATGAAAAAGGCCCGCTGAGCCCGCGTTTCCGTGGTGAGCACGCACTGCGCCGTTACCCGAACGGGGAAGAGCGTTGCATTGCATGTAAACTTTGCGAAGCAATCTGCCCGGCACAGGCCATTACCATCGAAGTAGAGCCGCGTGACGATGGTTCGCGTCGTACAACCCGCTACGACATTGATATGACGAAATGCATCTATTGTGGTTTCTGCGAAGAAGCCTGCCCGGTAGATGCCATCGTCGAAGGTCCGAACTTCGAGTTCGCAACCGAAAACCGCGAGGAGCTGTTCTATGACAAGGACAAGCTGCTGGCAAACGGCGAGCGCTGGGAAGCCGAGCTTGCTGCACGATTGGAGGCAGACGCACCTTATCGGTAAGTGTCGCGTCTGATCGTTAGAAAGAGAGTTCATGGGCCGTTGTCAGCCAGTAGGGCGGCAACGGTTCGCCAAGGGGGTACCTTATGGTCGTACAGGCTTTGGCTTTTTACCTGTTTGCTACCGTCGCGGTCCTGTCCGCGACTGCGGTTGTGACCGTTCGCAACCCGGTGCATTCGGTACTGTTGCTGATCTTGACATTCTTTAACGCAGCCGGACTTTTCGTCCTGCTGGGTGCCGAGTTTCTCGCCATGCTGCTCGTCGTCGTTTATGTCGGCGCCGTTGCAGTCCTGTTCTTGTTCGTCGTGATGATGCTGGACATCAACTTTGTTGAAATGCGCCAGGGTTTCCTGAACTACTTGCCGATCGGGGTTCTGATAGCAGTGGTTCTGTTCGTCGAGCTGGCACTGGTTGGCGCTGGTTGGACGCTGACGGACGGGGCGGTCGCAGTTCTTGCGCAGCCGACACCGGCGGGCCTGACCAACGTCGAAGCACTCGGTCAACTGATCTACACCGATTACGCATACATCTTCCAGGCGGCTGGTCTGGTTCTGCTTGTTGCGATGATTGGCGCAATTGTCCTGACGCTGCGTCACCGTGAAGGTGTCCGCCGTCAGAAAATCTCCGAGCAGGTCAAGCGTAACCGCGCTGATACGCTTGAAGTCAAAAAAGTTCCGGTCGGAAGGGGGATCTGATGGAAATCGGTCTTGCACATTATCTGACCGTCGCGGCGATCCTTTTCACACTCGGGATCTTCGGCATCTTCATGAACCGCAAGAACGTCATCATCATCATGATGTCGATCGAGCTGATGCTGCTGGCGGTCAATATCAATCTGGTCGCGTTCTCGTCGTTCCTCGGCGACCTCGTTGGACAGGTTTTCACCATCTTCGTTCTGACGGTTGCTGCGGCTGAAGCGGCAATTGGTCTGGCGATCCTGGTCGTCTATTTCCGTAACCGCGGCACCATCGCGGTTGAAGACATCAACATGATGAAGGGGTAAGGCAGATATGTATCCGTTGATTGTATTCCTGCCCCTGATCGCGGCAGCCATTGCCGGGACCATCACGCTGGTCGGCGCCATGTCGACCGCGAAAGATGCCCCGCATGACGCGCATGGTCATCACCATCATGGTGTTTCTTCGGCCGATCGCGTGGCACAGCTTGTCACCGTTGCCGGTGTTGTTATTGCCTTCATCATTTCGATCTTTGCCTTTGTGGATGTCGCACTTGGCGGCAACCCGCAGACGATCGAACTGTTCACCTGGATTTCTTCGGGCAGCTTCGACGCATCCTGGGCCCTGCGTATTGATACGCTGACCTGTGTGATGCTGATCGTTGTGACCGGCGTGTCCTCGATGGTGCATATCTATTCCATCGGTTATATGTCGCATGACCCGGACAAGCCGCGCTTCATGGCGTATCTGAGCCTGTTCACCTTTGCGATGTTGATGCTGATTACTGCTGACAACCTGATCCAGCTGTTCTTTGGCTGGGAGGGCGTTGGTCTTGCATCCTACCTTCTGATCGGTTTCTGGTATTCCAAACCGTCTGCGTCGGCTGCTGCGATCAAGGCTTTCGTCGTCAACCGTGTTGGTGACTTTGGTTTCGCACTTGGTATCTTTGCCGTCTATGTGCTGTTTGACAGCGTTCAGTTCGACGTCATCTTTGGCAATGCCGAAGAAGTTGCCGGTACGACGCTGATGTTCCTGGGCCATGAATTCTCGGCTCTGGAAATTACCTGCTTCCTGCTGTTCATCGGCGCGATGGGTAAATCGGCACAGCTTGGTCTGCACACCTGGCTTCCGGACGCAATGGAAGGCCCGACCCCGGTTTCCGCACTTATTCACGCGGCAACCATGGTGACGGCCGGTGTATTCATGGTCGCGCGTCTGTCGCCGATCTTTGAATATGCCGAAACCACCCTGATGATCATCACCATCGTTGGTGCGACCACAGCGTTCTTTGCTGCGACCGTTGGCTGCGTACAGAACGACATCAAGCGCGTGATTGCATATTCGACCTGTTCGCAGCTCGGTTATATGTTCTTTGCTTGCGGCGTGTCGGCTTATTCGGCTGGTGTTTTCCATCTGATGACGCACGGCTTCTTCAAGGCGCTTCTGTTCCTTGGTGCCGGTTCTGTCATCCACGCGATGTCTGATGAACAGGACATGCGCAAGATGGGCGGTATCTGGAAAATGGTTCCGCTGACCTTCGCTGTGATGATGGTTGGTACGCTTGCCATTACCGGCTTCCCGGGGCTTGCCGGCTTCTATTCCAAAGACCTTGTGATCGAAAGTGCATATGCGGCACATACCGGTGTTGGTCTTTATGCCTTCTGGGCTGGTATCCTTGCTGCTTTGATGACCTCGTTCTATAGCTGGCGTCTGGTGTTCATGACCTTCTTCGGCACTCCGCGTGCTGATGAACGTACCATGGCACATGTTCATGAAAGCCCGGCTGTCATGACCGGTCCGCTGCTGTTCCTGACCGTTGGTGCGATCTTTGCCGGCTGGTTTGCAAAAGACTGGTTCGGTGGTGGCGACTACGAGGAAATGCTTGCGTTCTGGAATGGTGCCCTGTTCATGGCCGAAGGCCACCTTGCGCTCGAGCATGCACACCATGTTCCGGGTTGGGTGAAGCTGGCACCGTTTGTTGCCATGGTTACCGGCTTTGTGATCGCGCTTGTGATGTACAAACTGGTTCCGTCGCTTCCGCGCACTCTGGCGAACACCTTCAACGGTGTGTATCGCTTCGCGCTGAACAAATGGTACTTTGACGAACTCTATGACAAGATTTTCGTGAAACCGGCCTTCGCACTTGGCTATGGCTTCTGGAAATCGGGTGATGGTGCCATCATTGATGGTTGTGGCCCGGATGGTGTTGCTGCGGCTTGCCGTAACATTGCCCGCCGTGTCAGCGCCATTCAGAGTGGTTTCGTCTATCACTATGCATTTGCGATGCTGATCGGTATTGCAGCGCTGGTCTCCTACACAATTTGGAAGATGGGTTAACGGGCGATGAGTGATTGGCCAATTCTTTCGATCGTCACCTTCTTGCCGCTGGTCGGTGCAGCCTTGCTGCTCCTGATCAATGGTGAGGAGGCGACTGTTGCCCGCAATTCCCGCTGGGTTGCGCTTTGGACCTCGGGGTTCACCTTCCTCGTTTCCTTGATGTTGTGGGTGAACTTTGATGCAACGACCGCAGATTTCCAGTTCGTCGAACAGGCGGACTGGATGCCGGGTCTGAACATTTCCTATCACATGGGCGTTGACGGAATTTCGGTTCTGTTCGTTCTGCTTGCGACATTCCTGACGCCGATTTGTATTCTTTCGGCATGGGAAGCAATCCAGAAGCGCGTGAAGGAATACATGATCGCCTTCCTCGTTCTTGAAACGATGATGGTCGGTATGTTCAGCGCGCTTGACGGTCTGCTGTTCTATCTCTTCTTCGAAGGCGTCCTGATCCCGATGTTTATCATCATCGGTGTCTGGGGCGGTCAGCGTCGTGTCTATGCGGCATTCAAGCTGTTCCTTTATACGCTTCTTGGCTCGGTCCTGATGCTGGTTGCGCTGCTGGCGATGTATTTCGACGCAGGCACGACCGACATTCCGACCCTGATGGAGCACGGGTTCAGCTATAATATGCAGCTTTGGCTGTGGCTGGCGTTCTTCGCATCCTTCGCGGTTAAGGTTCCTATGTGGCCGGTTCATACCTGGCTTCCGGATGCCCACGTTGAAGCACCGACTGCCGGTTCTGTTATTCTGGCTGGCGTTCTTCTGAAAATGGGTGGTTACGGTTTCCTGCGTTTCTCGCTGCCGATGATGCCGCTGGCATCTGAAACCTTCGCGCCGCTCGTCTTCACGCTGTCGATTGTTGCAATCATCTATACCTCGCTGGTCGCACTGGCCCAGCAGGACATGAAAAAGCTGATTGCATATTCGTCGGTCGCCCATATGGGTATCGTGACCATCGGTGCATTCACCTTTAACCAGCATGGTATCGAAGGTTCGATCTTCCAGATGCTCAGCCACGGTGTGGTTTCGGGCGCGCTCTTCCTTTGCGTTGGCGTTGTCTATGACCGCATCCATACCCGTGAAATTGACGCTTATGGCGGTCTTGTTCACCGTATGCCGAGCTATGCATTGATCTTCATGTTCTTCACCATGGCGTCTGTCGGTCTTCCGGGGACGGGTGGCTTTGTTGGCGAAATCCTGGCACTGCTGGGTGCGTTCGAAGCGAACACCTGGGTTGCATTCTTTGCTGCAACCGGTCTGATCCTTGGGGCGGCTTATGCGCTGTATCTCTATCGCCGGATTATTTTCGGGGCACTCACCAAAGAGAACCTGAAAACCATCCTCGATCTGAGCCCGCGTGAATGGCTGATCTTTGCGCCGCTGGTGGTCATCGTTCTGTGGATGGGGGTCTATCCGGTCTCCTTCCTCGACATCATGCATGTTTCGGTTGAAAACCTCGTCAACCAGGTCGAAACGGCACAGGCTGCAGCGGCACACGCCGCCCAGCTGGCCGCGAATTGAGGGGAATGAACATGGGAGTTTCTATGCTCAACCTCGGGGCCGCACTGCCCGAAATCTTTATGGCAGTTTCTGCCTTGGCGCTGTTGATGCTTGGGGTTTTCGCCGGCAAGGACAAAGCGTTCCGTACTGTTTCCTGGCTGGCCGTTGCTGTTCAGCTTGTCGCCATCATTCTGGTGGTGACGGGCGAGGGTGGCACCGCGTTCTTTGGCCAGTTCAGTGCTGATGCCTTTGCCAAGTTCTGCAAAGTCATGATCCTGATCGGTTCTGCAACCGGCATCATCATGGCGATGAATTTCGCCGAGCGTGAAAATATGGCACGTTTCGAGTTCCCGATCCTGATCACCCTTGCCACGCTTGGCATGATGGCGATGGTATCGGCGACCGACATGTTGTCGCTGTATCTTGGTCTCGAACTTCAGTCGCTTGCACTTTATGTTGTTGCTGCAATTCGCCGTGACACCGTGCGTTCGACGGAATCCGGCCTGAAATACTTCATCCTTGGTTCGATCGCGTCGGGCATCCTGCTGTATGGCATGTCGATGGTTTACGGTTTCACCGGCACCACCAACTTTGCCACCCTTGCAGATGTTCTTACCGCCGGTAACCTGCCGGTTGGTGCGATGGTCGGCATGGCCTTCATCTTTGCAGGTCTTTGCTTCAAGGTTTCCGCTGTTCCGTTCCATATGTGGACCCCGGACGTTTATGAAGGTGCGCCGACCCCGGTCACGTCCTTCTTTGCGGTTGCTCCGAAGATTGCCGGTCTTGCATTGTTCATCCGTGTCGCAATCGGCCCGTTTGGTGGTGTTGTCGAAGACTGGCAGCAGATCATCGTTCTGATTTCGATCCTGTCGATGGCACTTGGTTCGTTCGCGGCCCTCCGTCAGGAAAACATCAAACGTCTGATGGCTTATTCGTCCATTGGTCACGTTGGTTTCGCGCTTGTCGGTCTGGCAGCAGGCACCAAGGACGGCGTCACCGGTATTCTGGTTTATCTTGGCATTTACCTTGTCATGAACCTGGGCACCTTTGCCGTTATCCTGTGCATGCGTCGCAATGACCGTATGGCCGAAGAGATCACCGATCTTGCCGGTCTTGCCAAAACCAAGCCGCTGATGGCTGCGATTACCGCGATCCTGATGTTCTCGATGGCAGGTATTCCGCCGCTGGCTGGCTTCTTTGGCAAGTTCTATGTCTTCAAGGCGGCTGTCGATGCCGGTCTTGTGACGCTTGCTGTTATCGGTCTCGTGACCTCGGTTGTCAGTGCGTACTACTATCTGCGCATCATCAAGGTCATGTATTTCGACGAGCCGGTTGAAGGGTTTGATCGCAATGGTACCGAGATGAATGTCATTATGGCGGTTGCCACTGTCATCATCCTGGCCTTTGTCTTCTTCCCGAACCTTTTGATGGACAGCGCGGCTGCGGCTGCGGCGTCCCTGTTCGGAATGTAAGTATGACAGCGCGAACGATCCGTCTTCCCGAAGGTTTTTACCTTCACGAAATGGAAGCGATCGACAGCACAAATGAAGAGGCCAAGCGCCTCGCAGACAAGGGCGCCCAGAGTGGCGCCCTTGTTCTAGCAAGAACACAAACATCGGGTCGCGGTCGTCGCGGCCGTGCCTGGTCTTCGCCGGTCGGCAATCTTTATTCTTCCTTGCTATTACGCCCGACTTGTTCGCTAGCTGACGCCGCAAGACTGACTTTTCTGATTGCGGTCACCATGGCCGAGGCTGTCGAACTGGTTACCGGCAATCAGGTGCGCCCGGACTGCAAATGGCCCAATGATCTGATGGTCAATGGCCGCAAGATTTGCGGTATCCTGCTTGAAAGTGCATCCAACAGCCGATCTGCCACCGATTACCTTGTGATCGGGGCAGGGGTGAATGTTGCCTTTTTCCCTGATGATTCCGAACGGCCTGCGACATCATTGGCAGCCCTTGGGGCGCCGGTGTCGGTTGATGATCTTGTATCGGCCTATGTCGGGCGTGTGGCCCACTGGTTGCCGATCTGGGAGCGTGACGGGTTCGCCCCGGTTCGCGATGCCTGGCTGTTGCGTGGATACGGGATTGGCAAGCCGGTTGTGGCGCGATTGACGGAACGCGAACTTTCGGGAACTTTCGTCGGACTTGATGATGATGGTTCACTTGTCCTAAGAGAAGACAACGGTAACGAACACCGTATCGGAGCAGGCGAAGTTTTCTTTGCTGCCTGATCCCAGTGATTACCTTGCGATATAGCGGAGGCCTGTAAGCATCATGTTGCTTGCGATTGACGCCGGAAATACCAACATCGTCTTTGCCGTTTTTGATGGCGATACCATCAAGGGGCAGTGGCGCTGTTCAACCACCACCGAACGTACCGCCGACGAGCTTGGCGTATGGCTGCATCATCTGTTTACGCTTGCCGGTGTACCGGCAGACGCGATTTCAGGTGCTATCATCGCCACGGTGGTTCCCGCCGCGGAATTCAGCCTTAAGACCCTGTGCCGTCGTTATTTCAATGTCGAGCCGATGGTGGTTGGCGATCCGGCTGTTGATCTTGACATGAAAATCATCATGGACCGTCCCAGCGAAGTCGGTGCCGACCGTCTGGTGAATGCCGTGGCCGCCCATGAATTGTTTGGCGGACCGCTGGTGGTTCTTGATTTCGGAACAGCGACGACCTTTGATGTGGTGGATGGCAACGGTGATTATCTGGGCGGTGTAATTGCGCCCGGTGTGAACCTGTCGATCAAGGCATTGCATATGGCAGCAGCCCAGTTGCCGATGGTGGCGATTGAAGCGCCGCGTAATATCATCGGGAAAAACACGGTCGAAGCCATGCAGTCCGGTGTTTACTGGGGCTATGTATCAATGATCGAGGGATTGCTGGCCCGTATTCGCCAACAGCAGAACTTTGAACAAATCAAGGTCGTGGCGACCGGTGGGCTTGCACCATTGTTTGCAAAGGCTGTAGATGAAATTGAACATTTGCATGGCGATCTGACCATGCTTGGTCTGTTGATGATCTATCGTCGTAACAGCAACAAGACCGAAAAACAGGCCTGATTGGGCTTGCGCCGGGGCGGGGATGTTCCCGTACCTGATCTGAGTGCCGAAAATAAAGGGATACCGTCCGTGGATTTGTATTTGCCAAAAGACGAAGTGTTGTTCGTGCCGCTGGGCGGTTCCGGCGAAATCGGCATGAACATGAACCTTTATGGCTACGATGATCAGTGGCTGATGGTTGATATGGGCGTGTCCTTTGGCGAGGAAGGGCTGCCCGGCGTTGATGTGGTCATGCCCGACCCGTCCTTTATCGAGGAGCGCAAGGACAAACTTCTTGGTCTTGTCCTGACCCATGCGCATGAAGATCACCTTGGCGCTGTGCCGTATTTGTGGCCGCGGTTGAAATGTCCGATTTATGCAACGCCGTTTGCCGCCGAATTCCTTAAGGCCAAATTGTCGGAAACCGATTTTGCCGATCAGGTGCCGATCCATGTGATCGAGCTTGGTGGACGGTTCAAGCTGGGTTGTTTTGATATCGAATTTGTCACCATGACCCATTCGATCCTGGAGCCGAATGCACTTGCTATTCGTACGCCCAAAGGATTGATCGTTCACACCGGTGACTGGAAATTTGATCCCGATCCGCAGATCGGCGAAGCATCGGATGTCAAAAAGCTCGAAGCGCTTGGCGACGAAGGCGTCATGGCACTAGTCTGTGATTCCACCAATGTCTTTTCCGAAGGCAAAACCGGATCAGAAGGCGAAGTCGCCAAGAACCTTGCCACCTTGTTTGCAGAACATCCGCAGGGGCGCATTGCCGTTGCCTGCTTTGCCACCAACGTTGCCCGTGTTCAGTCGGTGATCGAGGCCGCCCATGAAAATGGTCGTTGTGTCGGTTTGGCCGGGCGTTCCCTGAACCGTGTGACCGAGGCCGCGCGCGAAGTTGGTTATCTGACCGGATATCCGAACCTTTTGACCGACGAAGAGGCAATGGAAGTTCCCAAAGATCAGGTGTTGCTGATCTGTACAGGTTCACAGGGCGAACCGCGTGCGGCATTGTCGCGCATTGCCAAGGGGGATCACCCGACGGTCGAACTGGCATCGGGTGATACTGTTGTATTCTCGGCCCGCGAAATTCCGGGCAATGAAAAGGCGATTGGCTATATCCAGAACCTTTTGATCCGTCGCGGGATCAAGGTCATTACCGCACGCGATGAGCCAATCCACGTTTCGGGCCATCCGGGTCGTGAAGACCTGACACGGATGTATCAACTGACCCGCCCGCAAATTCTTGTGCCGGTGCATGGTGAAACTCGCCATCTGTGTGAACAGGCCGCACTGGGTGCCGAATGCCAGATCCCCGAACAGGTTATTCCCCATGATGGAACTGTCATTCGTCTGTCACCGGGCGAGGCGCATGTAATTGGTGTTGCCGATGCCGGGGTGCTTGCCCTTGATGGCGGTCGGTTGCTCAAACGTGATGCCGATACCATCCGTAACCGTAACCGGATTGTCTGGAACGGTGTCATGTTCGTTACCGTGGTTCTGAACCAGTTTGGTGAAATGGTGAATGAACCAATGATCACCGCACCAAGCCTGTTTGATGAACCCGATGACCAGTTGCGTCTGGACCATTTTGCGGCCGAGATCGGCAACCGCGTTGATCAGCTTAATGATGACGAGGTTCTTGACGATGCAGCTGTCATCCTTGCCATTCGTCAGGCATTGCGCCGCCCGGTGCGTCAGCGCCTTGGCAAACGTCCGTTGATTGAAGTCCATCTGGTACGTGTCAACGAAAAGGGCTGATCAGCAGGCTGATTGCGACCCAGATCACATCATTCTGGACCCGATGCGATAATTAGCCCGTTCGACGAAATGGGGAATTGTCTTTTGATGTTCAGCTATCCTAGGGTCAGGACCTATTAATTTGATTGGAATGGCAGAGTTTATCTTTGCGAAATCCAAGGAAAATCCCGCCGGGCGGGTTGGTATCCCGCACAAGGGGTTTGACGCCGGAGTTTGCAAAGATAAACTCTGTCCTTCGGATCGCTCAGATTTGCACGGGCTACGTTGTCGCAAAACCTTGAAAGATGCATATCTTCCGGCAGTTTTGCTTCGCGTATCCGCACAAATCTGAGCGACCATTCGAACCAAATTAATAGGTTCTGACCCTAGTTTGTCGGTGATCGGGCAGATCACATATGCAGGAGCAAGACCATGATTGGACGGCTGAACCATGTCGCCATTGCCGTACCGGACCTTGAGGCAGGCATCGCGCAGTATCGCGATGTGCTTGGTGCCAAAGTATCCGAGCCACAGGACGAACCCGATCACGGCGTAACCGTCGTCTTTGTCGAATTGCCCAATACCAAGATCGAGTTGCTTTATCCACTGGGTGAAAATTCGCCGATCAATGGGTTCCTTGAAAAGAACGCATCGGGCGGTATTCATCATGTCTGCTACGAGGTTGATGACATTCTGGCCGCACGCGACAAGCTTCTGGCAAGTGGCGCACGGGTTCTGGGGGATGGGGAACCGAAAATCGGAGCCCATGGAAAGCCCGTTCTGTTCCTGCATCCAAAGGATTTCAACGGCACCTTGGTTGAGCTTGAACAAGTCTGATCAAAACTGACCGGGCAGGGCGTGTAAAGGTACCTTGCTAAATGCGCACCACCACAAGAAGAGAATTGCATGAACTGGTTTTCGGGTACTCTGGTCTATATCGTCATCTGGTGGCTGGTTTTGTTTATGGTTCTGCCATTCGGTGTAAAGCGCACCGAAAATGTCGAACCGGGTCATGACAGCGGTGCGCCCGAAAAAGCCCATATGTGGAAAAAGGTTCTGGCAACCAGCATCATTTCGGCAATTCTTTGGCTGGTGGCGGTGTTTGTCATTACCAGTGGCATGATTGAGGTTCGCCCGCCGCAATAATCGGTGGGCAAAAGCCAACCAAACAGAAAACCCCGCGACATATGTGGCGGGGTTTTGTCATTTCGGGCATCTGAACTTATCAGGGCAGGGACAGGCAAAAAAAAAAGCAAGATCACAAGGATCTTGCTTAGATGCTATTTTAATAGCTGTTTTCCCGTAATCTTTTTATGCTTCCTCCTAAGACCTGGGCTTCTTGGCACAGGTTTTATTTCGACGTCGCGCCTGCTTCTTGTATGCTTATTGGCAACAAAGCCTCCCGCAATTTTATGAGCGGCTGCGATACGCCTTCCGCAACGATCTTGCGTCGAAAGCGGAGGACTAAAAAGCCACATGTTTCAGTTTTATGCAAGCTGTTTTGACCAAACTTCACAAATGTTTCGATGCTGCATTGCACACAGATAGGGTGAAACTAAGAGATGTATAATATTCCATTGGTCGAACCTATTTTAACCCGTGGTTCAAGTCATAAAATCAGACTATTAGCCATGGTTGCTGCGGGAATTCTGGTCAGCTCGGCGTCGTCAGTCATGGCACAGGCCGAATCCCCGTTCCCGTCCGCACAGGATGCCCCGGCCACGGGGGGCGGCGATGCTGCGACGGCGGTGCCAGAAAATGCTGCGCCAAAAATTACGGTCACCCAGTCAGCCTGCAAGGCGCTGGTAAAGCACGTTCCTGATGCCGATGTCGCCTATCAACCCGGTGTTGATGTGCATGGTAACAAGGTGGTAGGGGCCGATTTAAACGGGGGAAGCAACATTTTGCAGTCCTTGCCAAAGGAAATCGAATTCCCGGTGACAATTGACTTCTTTGAATATAGTGGCATTGCGGTTCCCGATGGGGTGAGCGGTGAACAATCGGTCGGCAAGATTTCCTATCGCAATGGCCGGGTTTACTTCAATGATCAGCCCTTGGGCGATGATGCCGCCAGCGATGAATTGATTGCGGCCTGTCGTGAAGCAGGTTTTCGATAAGCGCTAAACAGTGGTGATTTGCACCATCGTAGTTTTGCCATCATTGGAAACTAATCACTTCTGGCGCATATAACCGAAGTTCCGGCTTGCGTTTCGGGCTGCGCTGTCGCATTTTCCGGGCAAGGTATTCAACACCCACATATTCAGATTTGATCATCACGAGGCATTGATGCGTCTTTCCCAGTTCTTTCTGCCGACCCTGAAGGAAACCCCGTCAGAAGCACAGATTGCTTCTCACCGTTTGATGCTGCGCGCCGGTATGGTTCGCCAGCTCACGGCAGGGATTTATTCATGGCTGCCGCTTGGTTACCGTGTTCTTAAAAAGATCGAGCAGATCGTTCGTGAAGAACAGGACGCCGTTGGCTGCAACGAATTGCTGATGCCGACCATCCAGCCGGCCGAGCTGTGGCAGGAAAGCGGCCGTTATGATGATTATGGTCTGGAGATGCTGCGCATCACCGACCGTCATGACCGCAAGATGCTTTTCGGTCCGACCAACGAAGAAGCCATTACCGACATCTTCCGCAAGGATGTTCGTTCCTACAAACAGCTGCCGCAGCTGATGTACCATATTCAGTGGAAATTCCGCGACGAGATCCGCCCGCGCTTTGGCGTGATGCGTGGCCGTGAATTCCTGATGAAGGACGCCTATTCGTTCGATATCGATTACGAAAGCTCGCGTCATGCCTATAACAAGATGTTTCTGGCCTATTGCCGGACCTTTACCCGTCTTGGTGTAAAGGCCATCCCGATGGTGGCTGATACCGGCCCGATTGGCGGTGATCTGAGCCACGAATTCATCATTCTGGCCGATACTGGCGAAAGTGAAGTCTTCTGCGACAAGAAGTGGCTTGAAAAGGACCTAAGCGGCCAGGGCGTTGACCTGAATGATCGTACGGCGCTTGAAAACTGGGTGCAGGGCACGCTTGTTGACTATGCCGCGACCGAAGAAAAGCACGATGCGGATAACAGCCCGATCTCTGGCGATGACCTGATCGCGACGCGCGGTATTGAAGTTGGTCATATTTTCCACTTCGGCACCAAATATTCTGCGCCGATGGGCGCGACGGTTCTTGGCCCGGATGGCAAGGAAGTCCCGGTCATGATGGGTTCCTACGGCATTGGTGTTTCGCGCCTTGTCGGTGCCCTGATCGAAGCATCGCACGATGAAAACGGCATTGTCTGGCCGGATGCGGTTGCACCTTACAAGGTTGGTTTGATCAACCTGCGTACTGGCGATGATGAATGTGATGCGGCATGCGAAGATGCCTATGCCAAATTGCATAATGCCGGGATCGAGGTTCTGTATGATGATCGTGATATCCGTGCGGGTGGCAAATTCGCCGATATGGACCTGATTGGTCTGCCGTGGCAGATCGTGATCGGTCCGAAGGGCCTGAAAAACGGTGTGGTTGAACTGAAAAATCGCAGAACCGGCGAAAAGACAGAAGTCACTTTCGAAGCTGCTCTGAACCAGATCAGCGCCTGATCGACCTGATTGAAACGGGGCAGCTTTTGCTGCCCTGTTGCCATTTCCGGATATGAATATAACGCGTTATATTCTGTTCCGTTTCCTGACCAGCTTCCACAAGGATAGATTGCCCATGTTCAGTCCGTTCGAACGTATGGTGGCCTTTCGCTACCTGCGTCCACGTCGGCAGGAAGGCTTTGTTTCCGTCATCGCCATCTTCTCGTTGCTTGGCATCATGCTTGGCGTTGCGACACTGATTATTGTCATGTCGGTGATGAACGGTTTCCGTGCCGAACTGCTTGGCCGCATCTTGGGCCTGAACGGGCATATTTCTGTCTATGCACAGGGCAATGGCGGGATTGGTGATTACGCCAAAATTGAAAAGCAGATCGCCGAGAACGGCAATGTCATGCTGACCGTTCCTGTCGTTGAAGGTCAGGTGATGGCCTCCAAGAACGGTCGTGCGACCGGTGCGATTGTTCGCGGGATGCGCCCCGAAGATGTCAAAAAACGCAAAACGATTGCCGATAACATCGTTTTTGGCTCGCTTGATGACTTCAAGGGGGATGACACGGTGATCATGGGCGCGCGTCTGGCTATGAAGCTTGGCGTTGGTGTTGGTGATACGGTCAACCTGATTTCGCCCAAGGGTAATGTCACCGCATTTGGGGCTGTGCCGCGTGTGCGGGCCTATACGGTTGCCGGTCTGTTTGACATTGGCATGTATGAATATGACAGCGGCTTTATCTTTATGCCGCTTTCGGCTGCACAGGTTTATTTCCGCCTGCCCGAACAGATCACGCATTTCGAAGTGATGCTTGATGATATCTCGACCCTTGACGATACGATGGATCAGTTGCTGACCACCCTTGCCGGAGAACGGCTGCGACTGGTGAACTGGCAGCAATCAAATGCCGGTTTCTTCAACGCGCTTCAGGTCGAACGTAATGTGATGTTCCTGATCCTGACCCTGATCATTCTGGTGGCGGCATTCAACATTATTTCCGGCATGGTGATGCTGGTTAAGGACAAGGGACGCGATATCGCCATTCTGCGCACGATGGGGGCAACACGCCGATCCATCATGAAGGTGTTTTTCCTGGCCGGTGCATCCATTGGTGTATTGGGTACATTAAGCGGCCTGATTATCGGGGTTCTGTTCTGTCTGAATATCGAAAATATCCGTCAGTTTATCCAAAGCCTGACCGGAACCGATCTGTTTAACGCCGAGATTTACTTCCTGTCGCAATTGCCTGCCGACATGGATGTCAGCGAAGTTGTGATGGTCTGTGTGATGTCTCTGACGCTGTCCTTCCTGGCAACGGTGTATCCGGCATGGCGGGCTTCGCGCCTCGACCCGGTGGAGGCCCTTCGTTATGAGTGATATGGTCAAAACCACGGCCGAGCAGCGGTCGCGCAATGTTGTCCTGCGCCTTGAAAAGATTGATCGCATTTTCAATCAGGGCCCGGATCAGCTTGAAATTCTGAAATCGGTTGATCTTGAAATTCATCAGGGCGAAATCGTTGCCCTTGTCGGCCCGTCCGGTGCCGGTAAATCAACTCTGCTTCAGATTGCCGGTCTTTTGGAAAAGCCCGATGGCGGTTTGGTATCGATTGGTGGTAAACGCAGCACCGATCTGTCCGATCTGGCGCGGACTGAAATGCGTCGGAACCATATCGGGTTCGTTTATCAGTATCACCATTTGCTGCCGGAATTTTCCGCACTGGAAAATGTCGTTATGCCGCAAATGATCAATGGCCTGAAACGATCCCAAGCAGAAGAACGCGCGCTTGAATTGTTGCGCTGTCTTGGTTTGGAAAAGCGTGCGGATCATCGTCCAGCCCGTTTGTCGGGTGGGGAACAGCAACGTGTGGCGATTGCCCGTGCGCTGGCCAATGTGCCGGACGTCCTGTTTGCCGATGAACCGACCGGAAACCTTGATCCACAGACCGCGGATACGGTGTTTGGCATGTTGATGACATTGGTGCGTGAAACCGGTCTGGCGTCGCTGATTGCGACCCATAACCCGGAACTGGCACGCCAGATGGACCGGGTTGTGACCCTGCGTGATGGTCAATTGATCGAACTTGATCCCGCCGAACTTTCCTAAGCGGTCAAAATTCTTTAAGCTGATTGACGGCGTCGCTTTGCTTTTGCCCAAAGTGACGCCGTACCTGCCTTTTGTCTTATTTTCCGGGGTTTAACTACGATGGAAAACGGTTTCGTCCATCTTCGTGTTCACACCAACTATTCGCTTGCCGAAGGTGCCATCACGACGAAGGAGCTCGCCAAACTTTGTGCAGCTGATGGCCAGCCGGCCGTTGCGATGACCGATACCGACAATATGTTTGGTGCCCTTGATTTCGCAGGCGCACTCAGTGGCGGCGGGGTGCAGCCGATCCTTGGTGTCCAGATGGGGGTCGAGCGGTTTGGTGACAAACCAGCCGCGGGCAAGGTTGCTCGTGAACCGATGCCGGATCGACTGGTGCTGATTGCGCAGAACAAGGAAGGTTATTTCAACCTTCTTAAAATTGTGTCGCGCGCCCACATGACGTCCGAAGCCGGTAGCGAACCCAAGGCCCTTTACGATCACATTCGTAAATACTCCGAACATGTCATTTGCCTGACAGGTGGCCCGACCGGGCCGCTGGCGCGGCTTTTGGCCGAAGAACAGGTTGATAAGGTCGAGGCGTGCCTGGCGCAGCTCAAAGATATCTTTGGTGACCGGCTTTATATCGAATTGCAGCGCCACGGCGAAGAACTTGAAGATCAGGTCGAACCGGGCCTGATCAAGCTGGCCTATGATCACAACGTGCCGTTGGTTGCGACCAATAACTGCTATTTCCCGTCTGTCGACATGTACGAAGCTCACGATGTTTTCATCTGTATCGGGCAGGGGGCGGTTGTTGGTCAGGAAGGCCGCTGGAAACTGACACCGGATCATAGGTTCAAAACTGCCGCAGAAATGCGTGATCTGTTTGCTGATATCCCGGAGGCTTGCGACAACACGCTTCTGATCGCAAAGCGCTGTTCCTGGCATGTTGAAAAGATCGATCCGATCCTGCCGCCTTTTGATTGCGGCGAAGGCCGTACCGAGGTCGATGAACTACGCCACATGTCCGAAGAAGGCCTTAAAGGTCGTCTGGAAAAATACGTCTATACCGAAGACATGTCGGACGCCGACAAAGAAGAAGTCGCAAAACCCTACTGGGAACGCCTTGATTATGAACTTGGCATCATCAACCAGATGGGCTTTCCGGGTTACTTCCTGATCGTTGCCGACTTTATCCAGTGGGCAAAGGATCATGGTATTCCGGTTGGACCGGGGCGTGGTTCTGGTGCAGGTTCGCTTGTGGCTTATGCGCTGCTCATTACTGACCTTGACCCGCTGCGTTTCTCGTTGCTGTTCGAACGTTTCCTTAACCCGGAACGTGTGTCCATGCCTGACTTTGACGTCGACTTTTGTCAGGATCGGCGTGGCGAAGTTATCGAATATGTTCAAAAGAAATACGGCCACGACCGCGTTGCCCAGATTATTACTTTTGGTAAGTTACAGGCAAAGGCGGCCGTACGTGACGTTGGCCGTGTTCTGAGCATCCCGTATGGTTATGTCGATAAAATCTGTAAAATGATTCCGGGTGATCCGGCCAAACCGATTCCGCTTAAGGAAGGGATCGACATGGAACCGGATCTGCGACGCATTGCGCGCGAAGACCCCGATATTGATCGACTGCTTTCGATCGCGATGCAGATCGAGGGGCTTTATCGTAACTCCTCGACCCACGCGGCCGGGGTGGTGATCGGTGACCGCGATCTTGATGCGCTGGTTCCGCTTTACCGTGATCCACGCTCTGACATGCCGGTAACCCAGTTCAACATGAAGTTTGTTGAAAATGCCGGTCTGGTGAAGTTTGACTTCCTTGGTCTTAAGACGCTGACGGTGATCATCGAAGCCGTGCGGTTGATGTTGCAGCGTAAAGACGTCCCGCAAAACTTTGATATCAGTGCAATTCCGCTTGACGATCGTGTGGCGTTCAAACTGCTTTCGGCGGCCGAAACCGTCGGCGTGTTCCAGCTTGAATCCCAGGGGATGCAGGATGTTTTGCGCGGCCTGAAGCCTGATACCCTTGAAGATATTATCGCTGTCGTGGCGCTGTATCGTCCGGGGCCGATGGATAACATCCCGCACTACATCGCACGTAAGCATGGTCAGGAAGAACCTGATTACATGCACCCGATGTTGCAGCCGATCCTCGAAGAAACCTATGGCATCATGATCTATCAGGAACAGGTCATGCAGCTTGCCCAGCTTATGGCGGGATATTCGCTTGGCGGCGCTGACTTGCTGCGCCGTGCGATGGGTAAAAAGATCGCCGAGGAGATGGAAAAGCAGCGCGGGCTGTTTGTTGATGGCTCCGAACAAAATGGCGTTGATCGCGGTCAGGCATCTGACATTTTCGATCAGGTGGCAAAGTTCGCGTCGTACGGTTTTAACAAATCCCACGCGGCGGCTTATGCGCTGGTGGCCTATCAGACGGCATATCTCAAGGCGAACTATCCGGTCGAATTCATGGCCGCCTTGATGACGCTTGATATGCACAACACCGAAAAACTTGCGGTGTTCAAGCAGGAAGTCGAGCGCCTTGAGATCGAAATCCTGCCGCCATGTGTGAATAACTCGGAAGTGGCATTCTCGGTCGAAAATCACGACGGTGTTCGCAAAATCCGTTATGCGCTGGCGGCTGTTCGAAATGTCGGTGACGCCGCGATGGAAAGTCTGGTGGCCGAACGCGAAGCCAACGGACCGTTCAAGGATATAACCGATTTTGCATCACGTATTGATAGCCGTGCAGTAAACAAGCGTTTGCTTGAAAACCTTGTGCGGGCGGGGGCGCTTGATTGCCTGACTGAAAACCGCAAGGTCATGTTTGAAAATGTCGATAAGGTTATTGCGGTCGCCCAGCGTGAAATGCAGGCCCGCAATGATGACCAGATTTCGATGTTTGGTGACAGCAGCGGCTTTGGCAAGGACAAGATCCGGTTGCCGGAAGACCGCGACTGGGTGCCGATGGAAAAACTGACCGAGGAATTCTCGGCCATTGGTTTTTATCTTTCGGCCCATCCACTTGATACATTCGGCAAAAGCATTCAGCGGATCGGGATCGCACCGATCAAGGAACTGCCGGCTCGTATGCGTGCCCAGAACAAGGGCGCCATTCGTCTTGCCGGAACGCTGATCAACGCCCGCGAGATGATCTCTAAAAAGA
Source organism: Thalassospira profundimaris (assembly GCF_003326675.1). Taxonomy (GTDB): domain Bacteria; phylum Pseudomonadota; class Alphaproteobacteria; order Rhodospirillales; family Thalassospiraceae; genus Thalassospira; species Thalassospira aquimaris. The sequence goes on along the minus strand of NZ_JPWF01000008.1, from coordinate 200,617 downwards.
ACGGGTCAAAATTCGCCTTTGTCATGTTCTCTGATCCGACCGGCAGCTTCGAAGTTGCGTTCTGGGCAGAGGCATGGGCGGCCTACAAGGAGATCATCAATGCCGGGCGTCCGGTCTTGCTGGTGGTGGCAGCCGAAATGCGTGATGGCCAACTGCGTATTCAGGGTCAGCGGGTCGAGGATTTGGAACAGGCTGTTGCCGGTGCCGCGGAAGGCATCCGCATTCGCCTGAACCGTCCCGATCCTGTGGCGGAAATCCGCGGACTTCTTGAAGGTGCGGGCAAGGGACGGGGGCTTGTGACCCTTTCATCTGTCTGTGATGACGGGCGCATGGCCGAGATCGAGCTTGATGACAAGTTCAAGGTTGGTCCGTCCCTGATTGGGGCAATTGGCGCAATTCCGGGTGTGGAATTTGCCGAAGAAATCTGACCTTTCATCGGCGATTGCAAAAGTGATTGCCTGAAAGCTTTCCAGATCGCGCAGAAATGCGTACTTTAGGGGTTGCATTCTTTGCCGGACGGGATTAAAACCCGCCCCGAACATCGCACGCGGAAGAGCGGCGACTGCCGTCATATGGCAACTCGTCCATCCGGTGTTTCATGCATGAGGCATGAAATTCCCTTTCGCGGAGGTATTAACCGGAAAAAGGTAGGAACTATTATGGCATTGCCAACCTTTACCATGCGCCAGCTCATGGAAGCTGGTGTCCACTTTGGTCACCACACCCGCCGTTGGAACCCGAAGATGAAAAAATTCATCTTTGGTGCACGTAACGACATTCACATCCTGAACCTGCAGGAAACCGTTCCGATGCTGCATCGCGCGATGCAGGCTGTTCGCGACGTAACTGCTTCTGGTGGTCGTGTTCTCTTCGTCGGTACCAAGCGTCAGGCTTCCCCGATCATCGCAGACGCTGCAAAGCGTTGCGGCCAGTACTATGTAAACCATCGCTGGCTCGGCGGCATGCTGACCAACTGGAACACCGTTTCCAACTCGATCAAGCGCCTTAAAGAACAGGAAGAGATCCTGTCTTCTGGTGCAGAAGGTCTGACCAAAAAAGAAATCCTGAACCTGACCCGTTCGCGCGACAAGCTTGAGCGCGCGCTTGGCGGTATCAAGGACATGGGTGGTCTGCCGGACATCATCGTCGTGGTTGACACCAACAAAGAATCTCTTGCTATCCAGGATGCAAAAAACCTGAACATTCCGGTCGTTGCGATCCTTGACTCCAACTCTGATCCGGCAAACGTTCAGTTCCCGGTTCCGGGTAACGACGATGCGATCCGTGCGATCCAGCTGTATTGCGACCTGTTTGTCGGTTCTGTTCTGGATGGTATCCAGGAAGAAATGACTGCTTCTGGCGCAGATCTCGGCGAAGCGGAAGAAGTTCCGGCCGAGGCAGCTGCTGCTGTTGAAGCTGCAGAAGAAGCTTCCGCATAAGTTTCATTTTGTACCTGATGAAACGGCGGCTAACATGCCGCCGTTTTGTTAGGTGTTCACCTGATCGCGTAATAGGGGCTTAAAAAATGGCTATTACCGCTGCTCTCGTTAAAGAGCTTCGCGAAACCACCGGCGCTGGCATGATGGATTGCAAAAAGGCGCTGTCTGAAACCGATGGTAACCTTGAAGCAGCTGTTGACTGGCTTCGTACCAAAGGTCTTGCTGCTGCTGCCAAGAAAGCTGGCCGTGTTGCTGCCGAAGGTCTGGTTGGTGTTGCTGTTAACGGTACTTCCGGTGCTGTTGTAGAACTCAACTCCGAAACCGACTTCGTTTCGCGTAACGAAGACTTCCAGAAGTTCGTTGCAGAGATCGCAACCCAGGCAGTTGCTGCCAATGGCGATATCGATGCACTGAAAGCTGCTGCTTTCCCGGGCACTTCGCGTAATGTTGAAGAGCAGGTTACCCACATGATCGCCACCATCGGCGAAAACATGTCCCTGCGTCGTTCGGCTGGTCTGTCGGTCGAAAACGGTGTGGTTGCTTCTTACATCCACTCCGCGATTGCTGCGAACCTCGGCAAAATCGGCGTTCTGGTTGCTCTGGAATCCGAAGCTGATGCCGCTGTTCTCGAAGGCCTTGGCAAACAGATTGCTATGCACATTGCTGCAACCAACCCGGCTTCGGCAACGGTTGACGATCTGGATCCGGAATTGGTCGAGCGCGAAAAAGCAGTTCTGACCGACCAGGCGAAAGAATCGGGCCGTCCGCTCGAAATCATCGAAAAGATGATCGAAGGTCGTATCCGTAAATATTACGAACAGGTTGTTCTGGTTGAACAGACCTTCGTTATTGACGGTGAAACCAAAGTCAAAGACGTGATTGCGAATGCTGCTAAAGAAGCTGGCAAGCCGATCACCCTTAAGGGCTTTGTTCGCTTCGAACTCGGTGATGGCATCGAGAAAGAAGAGAAAGACTTCGCAGCTGAAGTTGCAGAACAGCTGAACAAATAAAACATCTGTTCGGAATGGTGCGTTTGCCATCATTTCGTGTATGATCCAGACCGGCGAGGTCGGCAGCGCATATCCGCCCTGTTACTCGCCGGTCTTTTTATATCTGAATTCTGCATTTCCCGATCCGGGCAATGCGTTACATCGGCATTTAAGAGGCATTGAGATATGGCAGAAACCGGCCAACTGAAATTTCGCCGCGTTCTTCTTAAGCTCTCGGGTGAAGGGCTTTTAGGGAAACAGCAATACGGGATTGATCCCGAAACGGTTGACCAGATTGCCAGTGAAATCAAAGTCGTTCATGACATGGGTGCCGAAGTTTGCGTGGTCATTGGCGGCGGGAACATTTTCCGCGGTGTCAAAGGTGCCTCGCAAGGTATGGAACGTGCAACTGCCGACTATATGGGTATGCTTGCTACCATCATGAATGCGCTCGCCGTTCAGAACGCGCTTGAGCGCCACGGGGTTCAGACCCGTGTACAGTCCGCGATCCCGATGTCTTCGGTCTGTGAACCCTATATCCGCCGCCGCGCCGTACGTCATATGGAAAAGGGCCGGGTAGTTATCTTTGCTGCCGGTACTGGCAACCCGTTCTTTACCACTGATACGGCTGCTGCGTTGCGCGCTGTTGAAATGGGCTGTGATGCACTGCTTAAAGGGACGCAGGTTGACGGTGTTTATACCGCAGATCCGAAAACCGATCCGACGGCTGTGCGTTATGATACACTGACCTATATGGAAGTTTTGGCTAAAGATTTGCGTGTCATGGACGCATCGGCTATTTCTTTGGCCCGTGAAAATGATATTCCGGTTATTGTGTTTTCTTTGCATAATCCGGGTGCCTTTGCAGACGTTGTTACTGCAAAGGGGACGTTTACGATTATTTCGAATGGAGACTGAACGTGTCTGACGTTGCTGGCCTAAAAAAGGACCTGTCCCGCCGTATGGAAGGGGCTGTCGAAGTATTGCACAAGGAATTCACCGGTCTGCGGACCGGGCGCGCCAGTGTGAGCCTTCTTGAGCCGGTCATGGTTGAAGCCTATGGCGTGCCGACCCCGCTTAACCAGGTGGCATCTGTCAGCGTTCCCGAAGCGCGTATGCTTTCGGTTCAGGTCTGGGACAAGTCGATGGTCAAGTCCGTCGAAAAAGCCATTCGTGATTCGGGTCTCGGTCTTAACCCTGCCGCGGACGGCACGCTTGTTCGTGTGCCGATTCCTGCACTGAACGAAGAACGTCGTGCGGAACTTTCCAAAGTTGCCGGTAAATATGCCGAGCAAGCGAAAGTTTCGGTACGTAACGTTCGTCGTGATGGCATGGATCAGCTGAAGAAGTGGGAAAAAGACAGCGAGATTTCCAAAGACGAAATGCACAGCGAAGAAAAAGAGATCCAGAAACTGACCGACAAGGTCATTGCGGATATCGATGAGACGCTTGCGCATAAAGAACAGGAAATCATGCAAGTCTGATTATGGCTGTGCTTTCTTCGCAACCCCAACCTTCAGATACGCAAACAGTACCGCGTCATGTTGCCATCATCATGGATGGCAACGGGCGTTGGGCGCGTAGCCGTGGTCGCCCCCGTACGATGGGTCATCGTGCGGGCGTTGAGGCCGTTCGCCGTTCTATCGAAGCGTCGGTTGAACTCGGCATTCAGTATCTGACACTTTACGGGTTTTCGACTGAGAACTGGAAGCGGCCGGAAAGCGAAGTCAGTGATCTGATGGGACTGTTGCGCCTGTTCCTGAAACGGGAACTGGCGACGTTGCACAAGAATGGTATCAAGGTGCGTATCATCGGTGATCGGGAACGGTTTGACGATGATATTCGCGCACTGCTGGCCAAGGCCGAAGAACAGACAGAGGGCAATACGCGCCTTAATCTGACAATAGCGCTGAGCTATGGGGCGCGGGCGGAAATTACCTGTGCCATGCGCGCGATTGCCAGAAAAGTTGCTTCGGGTGAGATTTCTGCGGATGCGATAACCGAAGACATGATCGAGCAAAATCTGTCGACGGTTGGTATTCCTGATCCTGATCTTTTGATCAGAACCAGTGGCGAACAACGGATCAGTAACTTCCTGTTGTGGCAATCGGCCTATACCGAATTCGTGTTTGACGATGTTCTGTGGCCTGACTTTGACCGTAGCCATCTGGAAAAAGCCATTGAAAACTTTGCCGGACGGGAGCGGCGTTTTGGTGCCGTCATCTGAAGCCGAACGTCTCAAAGATAATAATTCCGGATTGAAGCCGCGCATTCTTTCTGCGCTGGTGATGACACCTGTTGCAATTGCTGCGGTGTGGTTCGGTTCCCCTTATTTTGATATTCTGTTGTTTGTGTTTTCCGCAGGAATGATGTGGGAATGGGTGCGGATGTGTGCCCCGCAAAGCTATAACGGGATTTCGATTGTTGCTGCCGTTGCTCTTGGTGTTGCCATGGTGATGCAAATCGCCGGACAGCCCGAATATATCCCGATGCCGATTGCGATCAGTGTGATCATCGCGTCAGCGCGGGCAGGGCGAAGCTGGTTCCTTGCCGGGTTTGGCGTTCTTTACGTTTCATTGGCTGCATTGGCTGCACTTTGGCTTCGCGATCAGGATCATGATGGCTTGCTGACGATCATGTGGCTGTTCTTCCTTGTTTGGGCGACAGACACTGGTGGCTATGCCTTTGGCAAGACGATTGGGGGCCCAAAACTGGCACCGCGCTTTAGTCCCAAGAAAACGTGGGCAGGCTTGATCGGCGGTATGGTTTGCGCCGGTGTGATTGGTGGGATTATTACCTATTTCAGCGCAGGTCAAATCAGCTGGACGATTGTTGCCGTCAGCATGTTTCTGGCCGTGGTTGCCCAGATTGGCGATCTTGGAGAGTCGGCTCTCAAACGTCATTTTAAGGTCAAGGACAGCAGCAACCTGATTCCGGGTCACGGCGGTTTACTTGATCGCGCCGACGGGATGTTGTCGGTGTTTCCTGTCGCATTTGTTATTATCTGTTTCGCAGGCCTTGCCTTGCGATAGGGCGGTCGAACAACCGACCGTTTTTTTACAGGTGTTTGATGACCTTGAAGAAATCCGTCAGCGTTTTTGGTGTGACCGGTTCAATTGGAACCAGCACTGTTGATATTCTCAAAAGCCATGCGGACAAATACACTGTCGATGCCGTAACCGCGTATCGCAATGTTGATGCATTGGCCAATATCGCCAAAGAACTTAACGCCCAATGCGCAGTGATTGGTGATCCGGCACTTTATCAGGATCTTTCTGATGCATTGGCCAATACCGGCATTGAAGTCGGCGCCGGCGAGAACGCCCTGATTGAGGCAGCCGCACGGCCATCCGATATCGTCATTGCAGCAATTGTTGGTGCCGCCGGGCTTAAGCCCACATTGGCAGCCATTCGTCGAGGCGCACGGGTCGGTCTTGCCAACAAGGAAACACTGGTGTGTGCCGGTGCGCTCATGACGGCCGAGGTTGCAAAACATAATGCGACCTTGATCCCGGTCGACTCTGAGCATAGTGCAATTTTTCAGGTGCTTGAAGACCGGGCCGACTCTCAGGTCGATCGGATATTACTGACAGCGTCAGGAGGGCCATTCCGGGAATGGTCGCTTGATCAGATGCGGTCCGTCACCCGGGCCCAGGCGCTTGCCCACCCGAATTGGGAAATGGGGGCAAAAATTTCTATTGATTCGGCAACCATGATGAACAAGGGGCTCGAGCTGATCGAGGCTTGGCACCTGTTCCCTGTTGCAGAAGAAAAAATTGAAATTGTTGTTCATCCTCAGTCGGTTGTGCATAGTATGGTCGAATATTGCGACGGTTCGGTACTGGCGCAGCTGGGCTCGCCAGACATGCGAACGCCGATTGCATATGCGCTTGCCTGGCCCGAACGGATTAAAGTGGATGTTCCCCGTCTTGATTTTGCCACGATCGGAGGTTTGAACTTCCAGAAGCCAGATGCAAAACGGTTTCCCGCATTGCGATTGGCGCGTCAGGCATTGCAGGAAGGTGGTACACTGCCTACTGTTCTGAACGGGGCAAACGAAGTGGCGGTTGCGGCATTTCTGGAAGACAGGATCGGTTTCCTTCAGATCGCCGAAATTGTTGAAACCATGATGGAAAAGATTGGCAGCCAGCCGTTGACCAGTCTGGATCAGGTGTTTGAAACAGATGCCTGTGTACGTCGCGAAACTGCTGTGTACATTGCAGCTGAATAATTTGAATTTTCCGGTCTGACCGGACAAGGGACGTCTTGATGGAAACCTTACTTGCCTTTCTTTTTGTACTTTCCGTTCTCGTATTCGTTCACGAATACGGTCACTACTGGGTGGCGATCAAAAACGGTGTGAAGGTCGAAGCGTTTTCAATCGGCTTCGGCCCGGAATTGTTTGGCTGGAAAGACAAAAAGGGTACGCGCTGGAAAGTCAGTTTGATACCACTTGGCGGCTATGTGAAGATGTTTGGCGACATGAACCCGGCAAGTGCCGGTCAGCGTGACGACATTGCCGAGGACGAGGCGAAATACGCTTTCCATCACAAAAGTGTCGCTGTGCGTGCGGCGATCGTGTTTGCCGGCCCGTTTGCAAACTTTATCTTTGCCATTGTCGTCTTTACCGTTTTGTTTGCGGCTGTTGGTCAACAGCGTGCATTGCCGGTCGTTGGCGAAGTCATTGAAAACAGCCCGGCGGCAAGTGCGGGTTTGCTCAGTAATGACCAGATTACGGCTATTGATGGCGCGTCCATTGAATGGTTTTCCGAGCTGTCCGAAATTGTGCGGGACCATCCGGATCAGACCCTTGCTGTGAGTGTTCTACGTGATGGTCAAGTACTTGATCTGTCGGTCACACCAGAAGCAGTGACTGCCGATGAAAACGGCGTCAGCCAGACATTCGGGCGCCTTGGTATTACGGCCGGTGCTTTTGACACCAGCCGTGATAGCATTCTGGAAGCTGTCAGCCGTTCGTTCGAGACGTTCTATTCCCTGACGACACAGACTTTTTCGGCACTTGGCGAGATGATCAGTGGTGACCGCGACAGTTCCGAGCTCGGCGGGCCGATCCGTATTGCCCAGATGTCTGGCGAAGTGGCCGAGGGTGGTTTTGGCCCGCTTCTGTTCTTTATGGGCTATCTTTCCATAAGCCTTGGCCTGATCAACCTGATGCCGGTTCCGGTTCTTGATGGCGGGCATCTGGTGTTTTACGCGATTGAGGCAATTCGCGGTAAGCCATTGGGCGCAAAAGCACAAGAATATGGTTTCCGTATTGGCGCGGGTTTGGTATTCAGCTTAATAATTTTCGCAACGTGGAACGATTTGACGCAATTGGGTGTCTTTAGTTTCCTCAAAGGACTTGCTGGCTAATGTGTGACAGCAACAGGGGGTTAACTTGCTGCGTAAGGTAAAAGCGGCTGCATTGATGGCAGCCTTGCTTGGCGGAACCGCGCCATTGATCATTCCGGTGGCAGCATATGCCCAACAGAATTCCGGCCTGATTCGCGAAATTCAGGTCGAAGGCAATAACCGTATCGAAAGTGCGACGGTTAATGCATATCTGACCGTCGCACCCGGCGATTCCTATGATGCGCGTCAAATCAACAATTCGCTCAAGGCGCTGTTCTCCACAGGTCTGTTTGCGGATGTGTCCTTTTCGTTCAATCAGGGTGTCTTGCAGGTTAATGTCGTTGAAAACCCGATCATTAACCGCATCGCGTTCGAGGGGAACAACCGGCTCAAGGATGAAGTTCTGAGCGCAGAATTGCAGCTCCGTCCGCGTGTTGTTTATACCCGCACCAAGGTTCAGTCCGACGTTCAGCGCATTCTGGAACTTTATCGTCGTAGTGGGCGTTTCGCAGCGACGGTCGAACCAAAGGTCATTCAGCTTGAACAAAACCGCGTTGATCTGGTGTTCGAAGTTGATGAAGGCGAAGCCACCGGCGTTCGCAAAATCAACTTTGTCGGTAACAAGGCGTTTGACGATGGCGAACTGTCCGAAGTTATTCGTACAACGGAAAGTGCCTGGTGGAAAATCCTGACCTCGGATGACAACTACGATCCGGACCGCGTCACGTTTGACCGTGAACTGTTGCGCCGGTTCTATCTGTCGGCGGGCTATGCGGATTTCCAGGTGTTGTCGTCTGTTGCTGAACTGACGCCTGATCGTTCGGACTTCTTTATCACCTACACGGTATCTGAAGGGCAGCGTTACGAGTTTGGCGATATCAAGGTCGTTTCGCAGATCGACAAAATCGACGCCGATGCCCTGATGCCTCTGATCGAAATCGAAAAGGGCGAGTGGTATAACGCAACAATGGTGGATGATGCCGTTGATGCGTTGACAACGCAGGTTGGCGATCAAGGCTATGCCTTCATCGATATTCGTCCGAGTGTTCAGCGTAACCGTGAAACCGGAACCATCGACATCACCTTCACGATTGCCGAAGGCCCGAAAGTTTATGTCGAACGTATCAATGTTGTTGGCAACGTTCGAACGCTTGATGAAGTAATTCGTCGTGAATTCCGTTTGGTCGAAGGGGATGCATTCAGCAGCTCCAAGATGAAGCGTTCCAAACAACGTATTGAAAACTTGAACTTCTTTAAGTCGGTTGATGTCAAAACGTTGCCGGGGCAATCACCTGATCAGACCGTTATCGAAGTTGATGTCGAAGAAAAATCGACAGGCGAATTCTCGATCGGTGCTGGTTATGGTACGGATGATGGTGCTTTCGGTCAGCTTGGCATTCGTGAACGTAACCTGTTGGGTAAAGGCCAGGATCTGCGCCTGAACTTCACCTTGGGATCGTCCGATCAGCAGATCGATTTGTCCTTCACTGAACCGTATTTCCTTGATCGCGAAATTGCCGCTGGTTTCGACGTCTACCGTCGCGAGGAAGACAATCAGGACGAAAGTTCCTATGACGAGGAACAGACCGGTGGACGTCTGCGCGCAGGCTTCAAATATACCGAGGATCTGTCTCATTCGTTCCGCTATACGCTTGAACAAAACAGTTACTCGAATATCGATACGACCGATGCGTCGCGTTTGCTGTTGGCAGAAGACTCAGAATTCATTGAATCTTCGGTCGGTCATACCTTGACCTATGACAAGCGTGACAGTTCTGTTGCGCCAACAGACGGGTATTTCGGTCGTCTGTCGAACGATTTCGCCGGACTTGGCGGGGATGAATCCTATATCCGTACTCGTGTTGAAGGTGGATATTATTATCCCCTGGACCGAGAACACGAATGGGTTCTCTCGACCCGTGTCGGGACCGGATATATCTTCGGTCTTGATGATGATACACGTATTTCCCAGCGCTTTATGGTTGGTGGTGCAAACCTTCGCGGCTTTGAATCTGCGGGTATTGGTCCGCGCGATAAGGCCACAGACGATGCATTGGGCGGGAAGCTGTATTACACTGGTTCTGTTCAGATGGACTTCCCGCTTGGCTTGCCGTCCGAGTTTGCCTTGAAGGGCCGCGTATTTAGCGACTTTGGTTCATCCGAAGGTGTTGATGGCGCCCGTGCCGGCGAGGTTTATGATACCGGATCAATTCGTGGATCGGTTGGTTTTGGTGTCGGCTGGGAATCGCCATTTGGTCCGATCGGTATCGACCTTTCGCAGGCCATCCTGAAAGAAGATCACGACAAAGAGGAAGTGTTCCGACTTAACTTCGGAACCAGATTCTAAAATGATTATGAAAAAGTCGCTACAGAAGCTGGTTGTTGCATCTGCACTTGTAATGGGTGCTGCGGTGATCCCGCAGGCTCATGCGCAAGAGGCTCCTAACCCGGAAACCGTGGCATCGGTCATGATTGTCGATTATGCCGGGATCATGCGTGAGGCATCTGCCATGCAGGATGCCAAAAAGCAGATCCGCGAACGTCAGGTCGCCTATCAGCAGGATATCGAAACCCGTCAACAGGCCCTGCGCGAGGAAGAAAAGCAGCTTGCGCAGCAGCGTACCTTGCTTGCCGCTGACGTGTATCAGGAAAAGCAAAAGCAGTTTCAGCAGAAAGTGGCCGGGTTCCAGAAATTTGCGCAGGGGCGCAGCCGTGTTCTGGATCAGGCACTCGCCGAAACGCAGGCAACTTTCCAGAAGTCGCTGAATGATGTGATTGCCGGTTTGGCTGAAGAACGCCGTGCGACCCTAGTCTTGCATCAGGCGCAGGTGATCATCTTTGCCAATGCGATGAATGCCAGCAAGGAAGTGTTTGATCGGATCAACAAAAAGGTTCCGACAATCAAGGTTGAGTTCAAGGAAGGCTCCTGATGGCCGATACGCGTTTTTTTAGTCGCAAGGGACCATTCAGCATCTCCGAGATTGCTGAGCTGACAGGTACGACTGTTGTTAACGGGCCTGATACGTCACGCGTCTTTGAGGATGTATCTCCGCTCCAGAATGCGGACAGCGCGATCCTGAGCTTCTTTGATAACCGCAAATACCTTGATGCATTTTCAAGCAGCAAGGCTGGTGCCTGTTTCGTCCGTCCTGAATTCGCAGATCGCGCGCCGGAAGGCATGGTATTGTTCACCACGAACGATCCGTATCGCGCATACGCGAAAGCCGCGACCGCGTTTTACCCCTTTGAAACCGGCAACGGATCAATTTCGGACCGTGCGGTCATTGATCCGTCGGCAAAGCTCGGTCGTGGTGTTCAGGTTGATGCGGGCGCTGTGATCGGTGTCAACTGCGAAATTGGTGATGGAACGATCATTGAAGCCAATGCCGTAATTGGCAAAGGTGTTGTGATCGGTGCCGGTTGCCGGATTGGTGCAAATTCCTCGATCAGTCACAGTCTGATCGGGAACCTGTGCCTGATTTATCCGGGCGCACGTATCGGTCAGGATGGCTTTGGCTTTGCCATGGGACCACAGGGACATGTGAAAGTTCCGCAGCTTGGTCGCGTCGTGATCGGCAATGATGTCGAGGTCGGTTCGAACAGTACAATTGACCGCGGGGCGGGGCCTGATACCGTTATTGGCAATGGTTGCCGTATCGACAATCTGGTCCAAATCGGCCATAACGTCGAAATGGGCATGGGTTGTGTGATCGTCGCACAAGTCGGTGTTTCCGGATCGACCAAGCTTGGCAATTTTGTTGTTCTTGCCGGGCAGGCGGGCGTTACCGGACATCTTGAAATTGGCGATGGCGCAAAAGTCGCAGCCCAGTCAGGTGTCATGAAAAATATCGGACCGGGGGAGACTGTGGGCGGAAGCCCGGCAGTTCCGGTTATGGAATATCATAAACAGACGGTGGCCTTGTCCCGTCTGATACGAAAAAAGAAATAAGGGCTACACACATGACCGAATTGGTGAGTGTTGATATCCAGCGCATTCTGGAAATGATTCCGCATCGTTATCCTTTTCTGCTGATTGATAAGGTTATCGATATTGCCGCTGATGAATCGGCAACCGGCGTTAAAAATGTTACGATGAACGAGCCGCAATTTACCGGCCACTTCCCGCAACAGCCGATTATGCCCGGTGTTCTGATCATTGAAAGTATGGCGCAAACAGCGGCGATTCTTGTCGTTCAGACTCTTGGTGCCGATGCCGAAGGCAAGCTGGTTTATTTCATGAGCATCGATAACGCACGTTTCCGCAAGCCGGTTGTACCGGGTGACGTGATGCATATCCATGTGACCAAGAAACAAAGCCGCGGTCCGGTCTGGAAATTCGAAAGCCAGGTTAAGGTAGACGGGCAGGTCGTTGCCGAGGCAACCATCGCCGCGATGATCCGGGATAGCTGATAATGTCAAAAGTGCATCCAACCGCCGTCGTCGAAGATGGCGCGCAGATTGGTCAGGATGTCGAGATCGGGCCATACAGTGTTATTGGTCCGAATGTTGTCTTGGGTGATCGTGTCAAACTGCACAGCCACGTTGCTGTCGCAGGCAACACCACCCTTGGCGAAGATTGCGAAGTTTATCCCTTTGCTTCTGTTGGACACGCGCCGCAGGACCTGAAATTCAAGGGCGAACAAAGCCGCTTGATCGTTGGCAAGCGCACGAAAATTCGTGAAGGTGCGACGCTCAATCCCGGCACCGAAGGTGGTGGTATGGAAACCACCATCGGTGATGATTGCCTTTTGATGACCGGGGCCCATGTCGGTCACGATTGCCATGTCGGGAATCACTGCATTCTGGTCAATAATGGCACTTTGGCCGGGCATGTTGTGGTCGAGGATTTCGCGATTGTCGGTGGATTGTCGGCGGTGCATCAGTTCGTGCGCATCGGTAAACATGCCATGATCGGTGGCATGACCGGTGTCGAAAGCGATGTGATCCCTTATGGTTCGGTAATCGGCAACCGTGCATATCTTTCGGGCTTGAACATTGTTGGCCTGAAACGGCGCGGATTTGATCGTGAAACCATCCATTCCCTGCGCAAGGCATATCGTTTGCTGTTTGCACAGGAAGGTACGCTTGCCGAACGCGTTGAAGAAGTTGCCAAAGACTTCGAAGGCGTCGGACCGGTGATGGAAATCATCAACTTCCTCAAAGCGGAAAGTATGCGTTCCGTATGCACGCCGAAATATGACAGCTCCGCAGGATAATCCTTTACCGAAACTTGGGATTATTGCTGGGGGCGGTGCGCTTCCGGCCCGCTTGGCTTCTGCTGCGCAGACAGCCGGGCGGGCTGTTTTCGTTGTAAAACTTGATGGCCATGCCAACGACGCCGATCTGGATGCATATCCGAACGTAACGGCAAGGTTGGGCGCCGCTGCCAAAATCCTTGATGCCATGCGCACAAATGACTGCCGGGATGTGGTTCTTGCTGGCAAGGTCAAACGTCCGAGTTTTTCCGCAATGCGCCCTGACTGGCGTGCTGCCAAGCTTCTGATGAAAGTTGGTATGAAGGCGCTGGGCGATGACGGCTTGTTGCGTCTCGTTGGTGAAGAGTTGGAACGCGAAGGCTTCCGACTGGTCGGAGCGCATGAAATTCTGACAGACCTTGCTGTGCCCGAAGGCGTGTTGGGTAAAGTTTCCCCTGATGACCAGGCGATGACAGATGCCAAACATGGTCTTGGCGTTGCGCGTATTCTGGGTCAGGCCGATGTCGGGCAGGGATGCGTGGTTCAGCAGGGATTGGTACTTGCCCTTGAAGCCATCGAGGGGACGGATGAAATGGTCCGCCGTTCCGCGCAGTATCGCCGCGACGGCGTTGGTGGTGTTCTGGTGAAGTCATCCAAGCCACAGCAGGATAAACGTCTGGATCTTCCGGCCATAGGCCTGACAACAGTTGATGAAGCCCATCAGGCTGGCTTGCGCGGTATCGCGTTGCTGGCTGGCGGTACGATGATCATCGACAGAGAAGCTGTTATTGCCCGGGCTGATGCGCTTGGCATGTTTATCATCGGATTACGTGATGCAGACGGGAAAGATGGCCATGGAGTCTGATCACATGGTGCAAGCCCCGAAGATCATGCTGGTTGCCGGCGAAGCATCCGGGGATCAACTCGGTGGACGCCTGATGGCCGCCATCAAGCGTCAGCAACCAGATACACGGTTTATCGGGGTTGGTGGGCCGAGAATGGAAGGCGAAGGCCTTCAAAGCCTGTTTCCAATGAATGAAATGTCGGTCATGGGAATCGCCGAGGTGGTTCCACATATCCCGCATCTTCTGAAACGCATTTCTCAAACCGCAGATTTCGCCAAATCGGAAAAACCTGACGTGGTGATCACGATTGATGCCCCGGATTTCAGCTTTCGCGTTGGCAAGAAACTGAAGGGCAAGGGTATCCCGCTTGTGCATTATGTTGCCCCCTCTGTGTGGGCCTGGCGCGCGGGACGGGCAAAGAAGATTGCAGGTTTTCTGGACCATCTTCTGGCTTTACTGCCATTCGAACCCCCATACTTCGAAAAAGAAGGGCTTTCTACGACGTTTATCGGCCACTCAGCCGTCGAAGAGCGTCATGATGGGGATGGCAGCAGATTTCGGGCAAAGCACGGCCTGGACGCAGAAAAACGGCTTCTGGCGGTTTTACCTGGAAGCCGTAACTCCGAAGTCAAACGCCTTTTGCCTGTTTTCAGGGAAGTTGTCGAAGCCCTTGCGCAAAAATATCCGGATGCACGCATTGTCGTTCCGACCGTCAGCAAGGTTGCCGATGTCGTAACCGAAGAGATGAAAAGCTGGCCACTGGCACCCATCGTAGTTGCCACCGATCAGGAACGTCATGATGCGTTTGCCGCAGCGGATTGCGCCTTGGCAGCATCTGGCACAGTATCGCTTGAATTGGCGATTGCCGGGGTTCCGCATGTCATTGCCTATCAGGTCAATGCAATTACCGGCTGGATTGCCAAGCGCCTGATCAAGATTGATACCGTGACCATCGTCAATCTTGTTCTGGGCCGTAAACTGATCCCTGAATTCCTTCAGGAAAAATGCAAGGCCAAGAACATCGTTCCGGTGCTAGAAGCGCTGATGAAAGAAAGCCCGGCCCGGGAAGAACAGAAATCCGGGTTTGACGATGCCTGTAAAATGCTTGGCTTCGGCGATCGGGCACCCAGCGAAAAAGCGGCCGAACAGATTTTGAAAATTATAGGCAAAAAATAACTTCTAACGTCTGGCATCAGGCAAGGAATGCATTTAGTTTCAGGTCATTGATCAATCCATGACGGAGACATTGTTATGCGTTATTTGCACACGATGGTGCGTGTCGAAAATGTCGATGAGTCGCTGAAATTCTATTGCGACCTTCTGGGCATGAGCGAGACCCGCCGCATCGAAAGCGAGAAGGGGCGTTTCACCCTGATTTATCTTGCCCCGACGGCGGATGTTGCCAATGCCAAGGCAAACAAGGCTCCTGAACTCGAACTGACCTACAACTGGGACCCGGAAAGCTATTCCGGCGGCCGTAATTTTGGTCATCTGGCGTATGAAGTCGATGACATCTATGCGACCTGTCAGAAGCTTATGGATGCTGGTGTGACGATCAATCGTCCGCCGCGTGATGGCCACATGGCGTTTGTCCGTTCTCCGGACGGTATTTCCATCGAGTTCCTGCAGAAAGGTGAAAGCCTTGCACCGGCAGAGCCGTGGGCAAGCATGGAAAACACCGGCAACTGGTAACATCGCCAACAGAGGATGCCCTGTTACAGGTTACCTCAGACATGCAAAAAGGCCCGGAAATATCCGGGCCTTTTCTTTGTTCGTATCAGATCGTCTCGGGTACGACTTAGCGTTTGTCGACCGGAACGAACGGACGTTCTGCGACGCCGGTGAACAGCTGACGCGGACGGCCGATTTTCTGCGACGGATCTTCGATCATTTCTTTCCACTGGGCGATCCAGCCGACGGTACGTGCGACCGCGAACAGCACGGTGAACATGCTGACCGGAATGCCCATCGCCTTGAAGATGATGCCCGAATAGAAGTCGACGTTCGGATAGAGTTTCTTCTCGATGAAGTACTCGTCTTCACGTGCAATGCGCTCGAGTTCCTGGGCAACATCAAGCAGCGGATCGCTGATGTTGAGTTCCTTGAGAACTTCGTGGCAGGTTTCCTGCATGACTTTGGCGCGCGGATCGTAGTTTTTGTAAACGCGGTGACCAAAGCCCATCAGGCGGAACGGATCGTTCTTGTCTTTTGCTTTTGCAACGAATTCCGGAATGTTTTTCACATCGCCGATTTCGTTGAGCATAACCAGAACAGCTTCGTTCGCACCACCGTGTGCCGGACCCCAAAGGGACGCGATACCAGCAGCAATACAAGCGAACGGGTTCGCACCCGACGAACCGGCAAGACGTACGGTCGAGGTCGATGCGTTCTGTTCGTGGTCAGCATGGAGGATCAGGATACGATCCATTGCTTTGGCCAGAACCGGATTGACCACGTACTCTTCGCACGGGTTGCCAAACATCATCTGAAGGAAGTTTTCAGCAAAGCCCAGCTTGTTGTTCGGGTAACGGAACGGCTGACCGATCGAATATTTGTATGCCATCGCAGCAATCGTCGGCATCTTTGCAATCAGGCGATAAGCCGAGATCAGGCGCTGCTTCGGATCATTGATGTCGGTGCTGTCATGATAGAAAGCAGACATCGCACCAACAACACCACACATGATGGCCATCGGATGCGCGTCACGGCGGAAGCCGTTATAGAAATTGCGCATCTGCTCATGCACCATGGTGTGCATGGTGATGTCGTTTTCGAACTGTGCTTTCTGGGTTGCGTTCGGCAGTTCCCCATAAAGCAGCAGGTGGCAGACTTCGAGGAAGTCAGACTGTTCAGCAAGATCGTCAATGGCATAACCACGGTGGCGCAGGATACCTACGTCGCCGTCAATATAGGTCAGCTCGGACTGGCAGGAGCCGGTCGAAGTGAAGCCCGGGTCATACGTGAAAAATCCAGTTTCAGCATAAAGCTTCCGAATGTCGATAACAGACGGGCCTACGCTACCCTCAATCACCGGCATCTCGACCGACTTGCCAGTGGCATTGTCGGTCAGTGTTACGGTGTGGGAAGTCTTGGAATTCTGAGCCATGACTTATTTTTCCTTCCCTGTTTGAACGAACACGGTTTCAAGTTGGGTGCAGCATAATGCTGCGGCGCATTAAGCGCAAACAGACTATTAGTTTTTTATAATTCGCTGTTGTTATGCACCGAAATGTCGAATGCGTTTCAGCGTTTGCTCTTTGCCAAGCACGATCATTACTTCGAAGATGCCCGGTGAAGAATTAGAGCCGGTGAGCACGGCGCGCAAGGGCTGCGCAACTTTTCCGAGTTTGAGATCAAGTTTCTCGGCAGTTGCACGGACACTTGCGTCTACGCTCTCTTCGGTCCAGCTATCAAGCGCTTCAAGGCTGTTGGCCAGTTCTGCAAACAGACCTTCAGGTGCGCTATCAATCAGGGACTGAGCTTTCTCGTTAACCGACGCCACACCGTCCGTTACATAGAAGGCCGAAGATTCGGCAAGCTCGATAAGTGTCTTGGCCCTTTCTTTAAGGCCTGACATGCCATTGATCAAGATTTCTTTTTGCGCTGCATCAATTGCATCAATACCAACAATGGTTGCAACCCGTTGAGAAATCTCGTCTACAAGCCGTTTATCATCAGCCTGACGAAGGTAAATCCCGTTCAGGTTTGTCAGCTTTGCGAAGTCAAAACGCGACGCGCCTTTGCCAACATCCTTGACATCAAACCACTCGATTGCCTGCTCCTGGGAGATGACTTCATCGTCACCATGACCCCAGCCAAGACGCAGCAAGTAGTTGTTCACGGCTTCCGGAAGGAATCCCATCTCGTCGCGATAGGCATCAACGCCCAGCGCGCCGTGACGTTTCGAAAGCTTTGCACCATCCGGGCCATGAATAAGCGGGATATGGGCAAAGGTCGGAACATCCCAACCCATTGCGTCATAAAGTGCTTTCTGGCGGAAGGCGTTGGTCAGATGGTCATCGCCACGGATGACATTGGTGACACCCATATCATGGTCATCAACTACGACCGAAAGCATATAGGTCGGCGTGCCGTCACCACGCAGAATGACGTAATCATCAAGCTGTTCATTGGCAACGCGAACTTCGCCCTGAACCTGATCATTGATGACTTCATCGCCTTCTTGCGGCGCTTTAAGACGTACCACCGGTTTGACGCCGGCAGGGGCCTCGGACGGGTCACGATCGCGCCAGGTGCCGTCATATTTCATCGGGCGGCCTTCGGCGCGGGCTTTCTCGCGCATTTCGGTCAGTTCTTCTGGCGTGCAGTAGCAAAGGTATGCTTTGCCGGCATCAAGAAGTTGTTGGGCGACTTCTGCATGGCGGTCGCGACGGGCGAACTGGAAAGTCGGCTCCTCGTCAGCGGTCAGGCCAAGCCAGTTCAAGCCGTCAAAAATGGCTTCTACGGCCTCGGGCGTTGAACGTTCGCGGTCTGTGTCTTCGATGCGCAGCAAGAACTTGCCGCCGGTGTGCTTGGCATAAAGCCAGTTATAAAGGGCGGTGCGTGCGCCGCCGATATGTAAATACCCGGTCGGGGACGGGGCAAAACGGGTAACAACCGTCATTCAATCTATCCGTTATCTGGATGTTGTTGCTTGTCGTATGGACTTTTGGCGTGCAGGCTATAGCACAAATGACACGCTGTTGCACCACAGCCGATGTTAGATAGAAACTTACCTTAAGGCAGGCTATTGGACATTCGTCGTAATACGTTTGCAGGAAGTGAATTAAAACAATGGCTTGTGTGGTTTTTCTCGCAAGTCAATTTTGTTGTTACAAGCCAAAGAAATAAGTGGTTCTTGTCCTCTGTTCTCTTCTTTGGGTTGGGCTGTGCACTGTATTTCTTGCTTCCTGCGCGTATCGGTGTTTCCAAAAATGCCGTTGCTGTGATTCTTTTGCTCAGTGCTTTCTGGATGGTGCGCCGGTTTGCCATGCTGGCATTTGCCCTGCAGTTGGCGGCAAGCCTGATGGCGGGGGCGTTTATCAGTGCCGTGCATATGGAACTTGGACCGAAATCCATTCTGACCAAGACCCTCTATTCAACAGAAATCGAAGGCACAGTGACGAACCTCGAACCCCGGGGAAGCCGACTTCGCGTAACACTTCAACCTTCAAGGATAGATGGTTTGTCCCCTGACCAGCTGGTTTGGAAGGTCAGACTAAGCTTCTTGGGGGATGCTGAATTTGCCATTGGTGATCAAGTTCGTGTCCGTGCGCGGTTGTTTCCGTTGCGCCCGCCATCCGTGCCGGATGATCCCGACTTTGCCCGCAATCTGTATTTCAGCGGCATAGGGGCAACCGGCTTTGCCTTTGGGCGTCAGTTCGAGGTTTTAAAGTCTGCATCATCCTTTGAACGCAGCGACTTATGGTCGTTTGTTGAGAAAATGCGTCAATCTGTTTCAAAGTCGATTGATCAATATTTAAGTATGCCGGAAGCCGGAATAGCCAAGGCTCTGATCATTGGTGAACGCGGTGAAGTCACACCTGAAATTGCCGAGGATTTGCGCAAGTCCGGGCTGGCGCATCTGTTGGCAATTTCGGGTCTGCATATGGGATTGCTATGCGGGACTGTGTTCTTTCTGGTCCGACTGGGCTTTGCCGCATTGCCATTCATTGCCCTGCGATACCCGGTCAAGAAATGGGCGGCCGTGATCGCGGCACTGGCCGGTTTGATTTACCTTGGCCTGTCGGGGGCCACTGTGCCGACACAGCGTGCCTTTGTCATGCTGCTGGTGGTCTGGATTGCCTTGTTGCTGGATCGACGGGCGATTTCGTTGCGGCTGGTTGGTGTTGCGGCTGTGGCGGTATTGGTCTTGCGCCCGGACGCCATTCTTGGCGCCAGTTTTCAGCTTTCCTTTGCCGCTGTCGGCGCGCTGGTCGCGTTTTATGAAGGACCGGGACGCCGATGGCTGGATCGGCGGGGAATGCACCCGTGGTATGAACGTGTTTTCTACTATGTTGTCGGATTGCTGATCACCGGTGTGATCGTGACGGCGGTTACGGCCCCCATCATCGGGTTTCATTTCGGGCGTATTTCGATGTTGGGTGTGTTTGCCAACCTGATTGCTATTCCGGTGATGGCATTCTGGGTGATGCCATTGATTGTCCTGGCACTTGCCTTAATGCCGTTCGGTTTGGCCGGGTGGGTTTTGGCACTGATGAAGCCGGGGCTGTCACTGCTGATTGAAACGGCCGCGATGGTGGCTGCCCAGGAATGGGGGCTTTGGTATGTTTCCGGGCTTGGATTTGGTGCTGTAGCCTGCCTGATGTTTGCACTTGCCTGGGCTATGGTCTGGCGTGATCAGGTCGCACTTGGTTTGGCCTTGCCGCTTATCGTGTTTGCCGGAATGACATATCTGAACCAAAGGACGCCAAACGTGCTGGTGGCTGGGGATCAGGAAAGCTGGGCAGTTTTTGATAAAGATACGGGAATCCTGCATATCTCCGATGGTGTCGGAGATTTCCAAAAATCGATCTGGATGGGCCGTTTTGGCATCCGGCCCGAGGATAAAGATCAAAGGGTGCAGGTCTGCAAAACCGATCCGTGCCTTTTGTCTGTTGGTTCGGAACTCCTGCAAACGCGCATCATCATTGCAAGCAAGCTGACCAACCCGTTTTACGCCTGTCGCAATGCCGATGTTGTGGTCACGCTCAAAACCGATTTGCCACGCCAGACCTGCCGCAAGGCCGGGACGGGGACGATGATTGATGATGATGTTTTATGGTGGCAGGGCGGCGTTGCCTTCGATGCGGAAAAGATCACCACGGATCACACTGAACTGGAAACTGTGCGTGAAACGTCGGGGCACTGGCCTTGGATTGTGATCGGTGGAAAGGCCGGACGTGACAGCCACTGATCTGCCAGTTCCTGTCATGTGGTGATAAAGTGCATCCCAAAACAAAATCGCCCGAATGCAGGGCACCGGGCGATTTTGTGTCGTTAATTTGGGGATGCTTAATACTGGCGCAAAAGCCCGACCAGACGCCCCTGAATGCGTACACGATCCGGTGACAGGGCACGGGTTTCATAGCGGGCATTGGCCGGTTCCAGAAGAACTTCACCGCGTCCGCGCTTAAGGCGCTTAAGGGTGGCTTCGCTGTCATCGACAAGGGCGACAACAATTGTGCCGTCATGGGCCTGCTCGCAGCGCTGGATCAGGACTGTATCCCCGTCAAGAATACCTGCCTCGATCATTGAATCACCCGACACCTCAAGCGCATAGTGATCACCCGATCCCAAAAGGGCGGCTGGTACCTGAACCATCGTGCTTTGATCGCGCAGCGCCTCGATCGGTGTACCTGCGGCAATGCGACCATAAAGCGGAAGCGAAATGGCTTCGCCGGTTTCAGCAAAGGCGGTGGGTACGGTGGCCGTGCGATGGGGCGCCTTGCGTGCGCTGGCAATCGATGTGACGTTGTTCGGGGTTTCCGGCGCATCATCATCGCTGTTTTCAGGAAGCCGGATGACTTCCAAGGCACGGGCGCGGTGTGCAAGGCGGCGGATAAAGCCGCGTTCCTCAAGCCCGGTGATAAGGCGGTGAATGCCGGATTTGGATTTAAGGTTCAGGGCCTCTTTCATTTCATCGAAAGAGGGCGAAATGCCGTGATCGCGAAGGTGATTGTCAATATAGACCAGCAACTCATATTGCTTGCGCGTCAGCATGATATTTCCCGAACCTGTAGTAAGAACAAAAAGGATACATAAATGTTCTACTTTAGTTCTTCTGTGCGGTCAAGCATGCGCGTGTAAAAACCGTCCGCCGGGACTGATTACCGGAAATCAATGCCCTGAAACGGGGCCTCAAACAGAGCTGTGTGGATCAATCGGCGGTATAGGTGCCGGACTTTCCGCCTTCCTTGTGGGTGACGCGGATGTCGGTGATCTGCATGGCCTTGTCAACCGCCTTGCACATGTCGAACACGGTCAGGGCAGCAACCGATGCCGCAGTCAGTGCCTCCATCTCGACCCCGGTTTTACCGGTGGTCTTGCATGTTGCTGTGATATCGACACCGTCAACATCATCGGCCAGTTCAAGGTCAACCGTAACCGATGTCAGGGGCAGGGGATGACAAAGCGGGATCAGGTCCGGCGTCTTTTTTGCCCCCATGATCCCGGCAAGCTGGGCGATGCCAAGAACATCGCCCTTTTTGTGACCACGATCCGCAATCAGCTGTGCCGTTTGTGCGGACATCAGAACCCGCGCCTTGGCGATGGCAATACGGGTGGTATCGGCCTTGGCCGATATATCCACCATCACGGCATTGCCGCCAGCATCAATATGGGAAAGTTGGTCTGCCATTGTTTTATCTGTCGTTAATCAGGCCGCAAGGCCCAGAAGATTGCGGGTGGCGGCTGTGACGTCATCCTGACGCATCAGGCTTTCACCAATCAGGAAGCATTGCGCACCGACCTTGGACATACGGGCCAGGTCTTCGGGGGTGAACAGGCCGCTTTCGGCGACCAGAAGACGATCACTATCGACCATACCGGCAAGTTCCTCGGTTGTGGTCAGCGAAATTTCCATGGTCTTGAGGTTACGGTTATTAACCCCGACCAGTCGTGATTTCAGTTTCAGCGCACGTTCAAGTTCCGGCGCATTGTGTACTTCGATCAGAACATCCATGCCAAGGCTGTGTGCCGCGTCTTCAAGCTCGGCGGCAAGTTCGTCTTCAAGGGCTGCCATGATCAAAAGGATGCAATCAGCCCCCAATGCACGTGCTTCGGTGATCTGATAGGGATCAACCATGAAATCCTTGCGCAATGCCGGAAGGTCAACAGCCGCACGTGCCGCCACCAGATAGCTGTCATCGCCTTGGAAATAGGGAATATCGGTCAAAACCGAAAGGCAGCTTGCACCGCCAGCCTGATAGGCCTTTGCCAGTTCCGGCGGATTGAAATCCGGGCGGATCAGGCCCTTGGACGGGGATGCCTTCTTGATTTCGGCAATCAGGCCATAACGGCCACTGGCAACACTTGTTTCAAGGGCATTGATAAAGCCGCGCGGTGCGGATTGCGCTTTTGCCTCTGCTTCAAGTGTAGCAAGGCTTTTGCGCGCCTTGCAGGCCGCAACATGGTCACGTTTGTCATCACAGATTTTTTGAAGAACGTCACTCACGCCGCGTTTCCTTCGTTGGTAATCGTGACAAGACCTTGCAGGGTTTCTGCTGCCTTGCCGCTGTCAATTGCTTCTGCTGCCTTTTTGATGCCATCGGCAAGATCGGTTGCGACACCCGTGACAACAAGGGCCGCACCGGCATTCATCAGAACGATGTCGCGATAGGGACTCTTTTTTGCTGCCAGAAGATCAAGAATGGCTTTGGCATTTACATCCGCATCGCCGCCCTTAAGGTCGTCAAGGGTTGCGGTCTCAAACCCGAAATCAGCCGGGGTAATTTCAAAGGTCGTGACATTGCCGCCCTTTACTTCGGCAACCAAAGTCGGACCGGTGGTCGAGATTTCATCAAGACCGCTATGACCATGCACGACCCAGGCATGAACCGATCCAAGGCGATTAAGCACATGGGCAACCGGTTCAACCCATTCCTTGGCAAACACACCAAGAACCTGGCGTTTGGTCTTTGCCGGGTTGGCCAGTGGTCCCAGCAGGTTAAAGATGGTACGTGTACCCATTTCAACGCGGGTTGGCATCACGTGACGCATCGCGGAATGGTGGCGGGTTGCCATCATAAAGCACAGACCAATTTCACGAAGCGCTTTTTCCAGCAGCTTCATATCGGCATCAAGATTGACACCAAGTGCCATCAAAACATCGGCAGAACCCGATTTCGACGATGCGGCGCGGTTGCCGTGCTTGGCAACAACAGCACCTGCCGCGGCCGCAACAATCGCGGCACCGGTTGAAATATTAAACGTTCCACTGCCATCACCACCCGTACCGCAGGTATCAACCGCATTTTCCGGGGCAACGATGCCGGTTGCCTTTTCGCGCATGACACGTGCCGCACCGGTGATTTCGTCAATCGTTTCACCGCGGATACGCAACCCCATAAGGAAAGCCCCCATCTGCGACGGGGTGGCCTGACCGGACATCAGCACGTTAAAGGCCTGTTCGGCCATGCTTTCGGTCAGTTTTTCACCATCAGCGACTTTGGCCAAGATTGGCTTCAGATCATTATCAGTCGGCATTCGGGTTTCCTCGGTTTACGGTCCGGTGCGGTTTTACGCGCCGGTATAGTCGATAAAATTCTTTAACAATGCGTGGCCATGTTCCGAAGCAATGCTTTCAGGATGGAACTGAACCCCGTGGATTTGATGGGTCTTGTGCCGGACACCCATGATCAGACCATCTTCGCTTTCGGCCGTGATTTCAAGGCTGTCAGGCAAAGTTTCGCGCTCGATCACCAAAGAATGATAACGCGTCGCCTCGAACGGGCTGGGAAGGCCTGCAAAAACGCTTGTACCGGAATGCTTCATGGCATCGGTCTTGCCATGCATGCAATGGGGCGCACGCACCACCTTGCCACCAAAGGCCTGTCCGATGGACTGATGGCCAAGACAAACCCCAAGAAGCTTGACCTTGCCTGCTGCTGCCTTGATCAGATCAAGGCAGATACCGGCACGCTCCGGGTCACAGGGGCCGGGCGAAATCACGATGCCTTCAGGTTTGAGGGCAAGGGCCTCTTCAACGGAAAGTTCATCATTGCGGCGCACTTCGACCTCGGGGCCGAGTTCGCGCAGATAATGCCACAAATTGAATGTGAAGCTGTCGTAATTATCGATGAGTAGATACATCGGAAAGGCGCCCATACATCTGAAGGTCGGCAGAGAATAAACGCCCTTGCCGCTACGTCAAGCGGAAGCAGAGTAAGGGTTTTTTCCTACAGCAGGTTGTCTTGTTCCAATGTCGGGATGATCTCTTAACCGGGTGCTAACCAGCATCGTTTTAAAACATCCCAACAATAACCGACATGATCGGTCTATAATCACCATATGGGAAGGAACTGTACGCCCAAGCGTACAGCGCCTACGAGCGACCCAGCAAACGATACTGGAGACCACCGCGTGGCACGCCGGGCAACGACCGCCAAACGTAAAAAGGCGGCACCCAAGAAATCCAGCCGAAAGAAAACTGCACCGAAAAAGAAATCGGGTGGTATTGGCCGCCTGATGCTGGGCGGTGCATTTGTGGCGGGTACATTATCGGCCATCATTGCTGTTGGCAGCATGCTTGAACTTGATCGTGCATCCGATGAATTTGGCCGCACATCCGATCAGCGTGCGCCTGACTACGCATTGGCAGAACCGGAACACAAGCCGATGCTGCGCAAGGATTATCAGCTACCGAAAACGCCGCCACCTGCGATGGAGGGACGGACAGGGTATCTGATTGATGAAAACGGCCGTCAAAGCGTCGATCCGGGGCAGGGTGGACAAAATTTGTCCGATTTTGTTGGAACACCCCCGCCATCGCGGCCAAAACAGGAAATTCTTCCCGGCGATAGCGGAAGCGATAGCCCGGCGACAACCGTCGCACCAGGGGGAAACGATGTGCCATGGCGCAAATATGCAGCCCTTGCCCCCGATGCCGGGCAAAAGCCGGTAATTGCGATTGTGATTGATGATGCGGGCCTTGATCAGCCACGCACGGCACGCACGACGGAGCTACCCGGTCCGATCACGATTTCATATTTGCCCTATGCCCGCGATTTACAGCCGCAAGTCAATGCTGCGCGCAAGGCCGGGCATGAAGTCATGTTGCATATGCCGATGGAGCCGTCATCAAAGTCGGTCGATCCGGGCCCGCATGCCTTGTTCGCAGACTTTGATCGACAAAAGATTCTCAGCGAGATGAACTGGATGCTGGATCGCTTTGACGGTTATGTCGGGGTGAATAACCATATGGGCAGCAAATTCACCGCCGATCCCGAACGCATGCAAATCGTCATGGAAGTTATGAAATCACGCGGGCTGCTGTTCCTTGATTCGCGAACAAGTGCGAAGTCGGTCGGCTATTCGACGGCGAACCAGTTCGGGGTGCCCGCCATTACACGCGATGTCTTTATTGATGATGCGGATGATGCCACCAAGATCGCCGAAATGCTGGAACGTACTGAACGGGTTGCTGCCAAGCAGGGTTATGCGATTGCAATCGGCCATCCGCGCGATCTGACGATTAGCGCGCTTCGCAAATGGATTCCCGAAATCGAGGCGCGCGGATTTGTTCTTGTGCCTGTGACCGATATTTTGCGCCGGTCTTCGCAAAGTGTTACCGGCTGATTGTCTGGTACGTCGACATTAAAGCAAAAGGGCCGCAGATGATTGCGGCCCTTTTCAATCTGATCCCGAAGATTGATCAGGCAAACCGATATGCTTCGCGTGCTGCCGCCATCAGGGCACCGGCCTTGTTACGGCATTCCTTGTGTTCCAGTTCCGGTTTGCTGTCGACGACGATACCGGCACCGGCCTGAATATGGATTTTCTCGTCCTTGATCACGGCCGTACGCAGCGCAATGCAGGTATCCATTGATCCATCGGCCGAGATATAGCCGATACATCCGGCATAAATGCCACGCCGAACCGATTCCAGTTCATCGATGATTTCCATCGCACGAACTTTTGGGGCACCCGAAACGGTGCCTGCCGGGAAACCCGCCTTAAGCGCGTCCATGGCGTCATATTTTGTTTCATCAATCTGACCGACCACGTTGGAAACAATATGCATGACGTGGGAGTAGTATTCGATCTGTTCGCGGTCTGTAACGCGAACGGTTCCCGGTTTGGAAACACGACCAACATCATTGCGGCCAAGATCAAGCAACATCAGATGTTCCGAGCGTTCCTTGGGGTCGTCCAACAGGTCCTGGGCCATGACTTTATCGTCTTCGGGCGTTTTGCCGCGCCGACGTGTACCGGCAATCGGACGAATGGTGACTTCGCCGTCACGCAGGCGGACCAGAATTTCCGGGCTGGCCCCGACAACCTGAAAGCCGCCAATATCAAGATAGAACATGAAGGGCGACGGATTGATCCGGCGCAGCGCCCGATAAAAGGCAAATGGCGGCAACTGATAGGGCAGCGTATAACGCTGAGACAGCACAACCTGAAAAATGTCGCCCGCGCGGATATATTCCTTGGCCTTGTCAACCATGTCATAAAATCCAACCTCATCAACGCTGACTTTCGGGTCGGGAAGGGTGTCGGGCACGGATTTGGACCGACGGTCGATGAACAGGTTGCGCTGAAACTGCATCACCACATCATTCAGGCGCGCGCAGGCCAGATCATAGGCGGCATTGGCATCAATGCCATCTTCCGGGCGGACCGGGGTGACGACGGTTACAGTATCTTCAATGGTGTCAAAGCTTGCCGTGACGGTCGGGCGGATAAAAATTCCGTCGGGAACGCCCAGTTCGTCATGGTTGCTGTCAGGAAGCTTTTCCATCAGACGAACGGTGTCATAGCCCATATAGCCGACCAGACCAGCACTCATGGGCGGCAGGTTGTCGGGCAATTCGATATAGCTTTCCGCAATCAGTTTTTTCAAACTGTCGAGTGGTGCGTCAGCCTCGTTCTCAAAGGCATCTGCATCGGCCATGGCACGACGGTTGAGTTCCGCCTTGGTCCCAAAGCATCGCCATATCAGGTCAGGTTTCAGGCCCAGAAATGAATAACGGCCGCGAACAGCACCACCTTCAACAGATTCAAGCAAATAGGTGTTCGGCATGCCTTCGGCGATCTTGAGGAACGCCGATACCGGCGTATCGAGATCGGCGGTCAAGGAGGTCCAAAGAACCTGCGATATGCCGTTTTCGTAATTTTGCTTGAAGCTGTTGAAATCCGGTTTGATTTCCATGGTCTATCCAAATGTTGGTCTGGTGATCGGCTTTTATAAAAAGAAAAGGGCGACCGGATTAACCGGTCGCCCTTTGTGCTGGTATCAGTTTGTCGCTGTCGGGGCATAAAGCCCGTTGATGACGGTGTTGTTGACCGTCACCGAGATTTCATCGCGCAGATAACCAAGATATTGCGAAAGGATATCTTCGTTGATTGCGGATTTCAGCTCGTCATTGATCGAGGATGCATCTGCGGTCTGCGCATCTGCAAGCTTGATGTCATCAAGACGGACAACCAGGATTTCTTCGCCGGTCTGGATTGCCTTTGCCTTGCCAGCTTCAAGGGTGAAGAGGGCGGCTGCAACAGACGGATTAACATCATTGCCAAGACCCTGACCGGTACGTTTGGTCAGGCCGGTTTCCTTAAGCGACGCAGCATCATCAAGTGCAAGCGTTGCAATGTCGGAACCTGAATTGACATTGTTTGCCAGTTCTTCGGCCTTGGCCATCATCTGTTTCTGACGCTCGTCCGCAGTCCAGGCCGCAACCACGTCATCGCGAACATCTTCGAACGGACGCAGGGCCGACGGGGTTACGTTCTCAACACGCAGAACATAGCGCGTGCCGGAACCGGTTTCTTCAAGGAAGCTCTCTTCACCGTTACCAAGTTCAAAGATCTTCGCATTGATTTCATCGGCACCGTCAATTGCTTCGCCGTAAAGACCTTCGCCACGGACAACACCGTTCAGCTTATAGGTCTTGGCGCCAACGTCACGTGCGGCATCTTCGATAGAAGTACCTGCACCAAGTTCCTCGTCGAACGAGGCGGCAAGATCATAAATAGCGTCTTCGGCTTTGAACTGCTTCAAGCCTTCAACAAGGATGTCGCGAACTTCGTCAATTGACTGGGTGCTGCCCGGGGTAATCGAGCTGACGCGCAGGATGTGCCACCCAAGTGCAGTTTCAACCGGCTCGGAAACGCCACCTTCAGACAGGGCGAAGGTCGCGGCACTCAGATCAGGCAGAATGTCGTTGGCGGTGAATTCGCCAAGCTTGACCATCGATTCATCCATGCCCGCTTCTTTGGCGATTGCCATGAAGTCGGCACCTTCCTGAAGCTTTTTATAGGCTTCATGCGCGGACTGTTCGTCATTCGGTGCGAACAGGATCTGCTCGACGGCACGCTTTTCCGGGGTTTGGAATTCAGCTTCACGCTGCTTGTAGGATTCGGCGATTTCTTCGTCGGTAACCGCAATGGTCGAAATCACATCCGATGCACTCAGCGTTGCCAGGGTCACATCACGGCTTTCCGGTGCCGTGAACTGTGCAGCGTTTTCTTCGTGGAATTTACGAAGGGTCGCATCATCGGCAACGGCAATATTTTCAAAGCCGGCAGCATTCAGCGCAAAGAAAGAACCGCTACGCTGTTCCTTGCGATAGGCAACAATCTGCTTTGCCATCATTTCCGGAACGGCAGCGGTGCCGGTCAGGCTGCCGACAACCTGCTGGCTCATCAGATCGCCACGAACGCCTTCGATGAATTCCTGTTCGGTGTAACCTGCGGTGTAAAGCGCCTGAAGGAAACGGTCACGGCTGAACTGGCCGGTGGTCGGGTCCTTGAAATTGTCCGATGTGAAGATGGTATCGCGGACTTTATCGTCGCTGATGCCAATCCCCATGTCCTTGGCGTCTTCACGCAGCACTTTCTGAGATACGAGCGACTGCACCGTATTGTTCAGAAGGCCCATCTGGATGGCCTGTTGCTGGTTGAAATTCGGGCCGAATACATTTCGCATATTCTGCACGCTGCGCTGGAAGGCGCGGTCCAGTTCAATCGGGGTAATTTTCTGGCTGCCGATTTCGGCAACTTCACGCGACGTGCCAAGATTAAGCATCGATGCGTTCAGGCCCCAGATCACGAAGCTCAGAGCAATCACGCCAAAGATGATCTTGGCAAAGATTGATTTCGAAAATGTGCGAATGCCAGCAAGCATATGATAAGCCTAACAATTCGTGGTTTGGTGTCGATATAATGTATCGACAGCTTTTAATTATGGTCGTCACTGGACGTAAATCCCGACGAAATTGCCGGGCATCTTAATGGCGAGACGTAGCAGCGGCAACAGCCGATTGCATAGAAGATCATTGCAATACCAAACGAAATGCATGATCGCGTGCTTTCCGGTACTTGGCCCCATGCGGTGGACATGCTAAAAGCCGCATCGAAATTGATCTTGTAACAGTTCGTAACGGCCAGTCTGGTAAAGTTAAGGTGCTGTTTGAAAACAAGATTGTCTGAACATGATCAGCACGAGGTACTTTGACATGACCCAACGCCGTCCCCTGATTGCCGGAAACTGGAAAATGAACTGTTTGCGCGCAGACGGTCTTGCACTGGCGTCCGGTCTGGCTGCAAAGGCTTCTGAAAAGGGTCAGCTTGGGTGTGATGTGCTGGTATGTCCGCCAGCAACTTTGTTGTCAGAAGTTGTTGGTGTCACGAAGGATAGTGCTGTTGCTGTTGGCGGACAGGATTGCCATGTTGCGACCTCGGGCGCACATACCGGTGATATCGCTGCTCCGATGCTGGCTGATATTGGTGCCGGTTATGTTCTGGTTGGTCATTCCGAGCGTCGCGCCGATCATAGTGAAAGCTCGACCGATATTCGCCGCAAGGCCATTGCTGCACATGATGCGGGCCTGTTTGCGGTCGTCTGTGTTGGCGAAACCGAACAGGAACGCGATCTTGGTGCGACCCTCTCTGTTGTGAACGGGCAGGTGGCTGTTTCTGTCCCGGACGGCGCGACTGCAAAGAACACCGTGGTCGCCTATGAGCCGGTCTGGGCAATTGGCACTGGCCGCACAGCAAGTGTCGAAGAAGTTGCCGAAGTTCACACCGCAATCCGTGCCGAACTTGTCAAACGCTTTGAAGACGGTAACGAATTCCGCATTCTTTATGGTGGTTCGGTCAAACCGTCCAATGCGGCAGAATTGCTTGCACTTGAAGATGTCGATGGCGCACTTGTCGGCGGGGCGAGCCTCAAGGTTGAAGATTTTTGGCAAATTATTGAAACTTGCGCCTAGCCAACAGCCATAAAACGCGTTAAATACGCATCAAATTTATGCCCGATCCGGGCCAAACTGTGTTCGGATCGGAAGTTAGGACAAGAGTTTCGAGACCATGCATACAGTCATTCTGGTAATCCACCTTCTTCTTGCGCTTGGCTTGATCGCCGTGATTCTCGTACAGCGCAGCGAGGGCGGTGGGCTTGGTATCGGCGGTAACAGCGGCGGTGGAGGCGGCGGCTTCGGCGTGATGAGCTCGCGCGGCGCTGCAAACCTCCTGACCCGTACCACTGCGATTCTGGCAGGTGCATTCATGATCACCAGCATCATTCTTGCATTGCAGTCCAACAGCCACACCAAGCCAACTTCCATTCTGGAACAGGCACCGGCTTCGGCCCCGGCGGTTACTGAACCCGCTGAGGATACCGGGCCCGCGGCTCCGACCCGCTAAACAAATTAACCGACGACACGAGGCGGCAAACTTGCCGCCTCAATTTTTGATTGTTGTATTCCCCGGTTCGTGATGCACTAAACGGCATTGAACCGAGGCTTTGTGCTTTGAGATGAGGCAAAGAAATGACTCGTTATATCTTTATTACCGGTGGCGTTGTTTCTTCGCTGGGCAAAGGCCTGGCTTCCGCTGCTTTGGGTGCTTCGTTACAGGCACGCGGCTTTACTGTTCGTCTGCGTAAGCTTGATCCGTATATCAACGTTGATCCGGGCACCATGAGCCCTTACCAGCACGGCGAATGCTATGTGACCGAAGACGGTGCCGAAACCGATCTTGATCTTGGTCACTATGAACGTTTCACCGGCGTATCATCGCGCCGTTCCGATAACGTGACCACTGGCCGTATTTATTCAAACGTGATTGCACGTGAACGTCGTGGCGATTATCTGGGCGGAACCGTTCAGGTCATCCCACATATCACGGATGCCATCAAGGAATTCGTTCAGTCTGATGCGACCGAGGACTTTGTCCTTGTCGAGATCGGTGGCACGGTTGGCGATATCGAAAGCCTGCCGTTCCTTGAAGCGATCCGCCAGATGGGCAACGACCTTGGCGATGGCCGCACGTTGTTCATGCATCTGACCCTGGTTCCGTATATTTCGACCGCGGGTGAGCTGAAAACCAAACCGACCCAGCATTCCGTCAAGGAACTGCAAAGCGTTGGTATCCAGCCTGATATTCTGCTGTGCCGTTGTGATCGTGAAATTCCGATCAATGAACGCCGCAAGATTGCGCGTTTCTGTAACGTCCGTGAAGCCGCTGTTATTCCGGCCTATGACGTCGACAATATCTATCAGGTGCCGATCAGCTATCACCAGTACGGTCTTGATAGCGAAGTTCTGCATCACTTCGGCCTGCAGGCGCAGGACCCGGATTTGGCGCCGTGGGAAAACATTTGCAACACCATCCGTAACCCGGAAGGTGAAGTCACCATCGGTATCGTTGGCAAATACATCCAGCTTCCCGATGCCTATAAGTCCCTGACCGAAGCATTGACCCATGGTGGTATCGCCAACAAGGTCCGTGTCAATCTGGAATGGATCGCGTCTGACGAGCTGGAAAAAGAAGGCAACGTCAACGAAATGCTGTCCAAACTTGATGCAATCATGGTGCCGGGTGGCTTTGGTGAACGCGGAGCAGAAGGCAAAATTGCTGCTGCACGTTATGCCCGTGAAAACAAGGTTCCGTATTTCGGCATCTGCTTTGGTATGCAGATGGCAGTTCTGGAAGCAGCCCGTAACCTTGCCGGTCTGAAAGATGCATCCTCGTCCGAATTCGGCCCGACCAAAACCCCGCTTGTCGGTCTGATGACCGAATGGGCAAAGGATGGTGGTTCGGTGGAACGCCGTACCGGCGAAGATGATCTGGGCGGCACCATGCGTTTGGGCAATTACGAGTGCAAGCTGGTTGACGGCACCCATGCACGTGACATCTATGGCAGTGAAACCGTTCTTGAACGTCACCGTCACCGGTATGAAGTTAACGTAAACTTCATGTCGCAGCTTGAGGAAAAAGGTCTTAAATTCTCGGGCCTGTCGCCGGATGGTCGTCTGCCGGAAATCGTTGAATACCCGGATCACCCGTGGTTCATCGGTGTTCAGTTCCACCCGGAACTGCGTTCGCGTCCGCTCGATCCGCATCCGCTGTTCGTGTCTTATATCAAGGCCGCCAAAGAGCGCAGCCGTCTGGTATAATCGATACGCAGTCTGACTGCGCGCGTGGCCGTGTGCCGCATGCTTGAATGAAAGTCATCGCAATGACCGAAATTAAAACTGTCAAAGTCGGCAACATCGAAATCGCCAATGACAAGCCCTTTGCCGTTTTGGCAGGGCCTTGCGCGATTGAAAGCCGTCAGCACGCACTGGAAATGTCCGCAGCCCTTAAGGAATTGTCCGAAGGGCTTGGCATCGGACTGGTTTACAAAAGCTCGTTTGACAAGGCCAACCGTACCAGCACCACGTCCAAACGCGGCGTTGGTATTTCCGAAGGCCTCGACATTCTGGCAGAAGTGAAATCTGTTACCGGCCTTCCGATTGTAACCGATGTGCATTTGCCAGATCAGTGTGCGGCCGTGGCCGAAGTTGCCGACATTCTTCAGATCCCGGCATTCCTGTGCCGTCAGGCGGATCTGTTGCAGGCAGCGGGCAAGACCGGACGTGCGGTCAACGTTAAAAAAGGCCAATTCCTGGCTCCCTGGGACATGGTTAACGTTGCCAACAACCTTGCCGCTACCGGCAATGAAAATATTATGCTCTGTGACCGTGGGACCAGCTTTGGCTACAACACGCTTGTCACGGACTTCCGCGGACTTCCCACCATGGCCCGTCAGGGCTACCCAGTTGTCTTCGATGCAACCCATTCGGTCCAGCAGCCAGGCGGACAGGGCACCTCGTCAGGTGGCCAGCGCGAATTCGCGCCTGTTCTGGCCCGCGCAGCCGTGTCGGTTGGTATCGCGGCACTGTTTATCGAAACCCACGATAATCCGGCAACGGCCATCTCTGATGGCCCGAACCAAATCCCGTTGAACAAATTGCCCGAAGTTCTTTCGGTTCTGATGGAATTGGACAAAGTGGCAAAAGCCAATCCGGTTCGTCTGGATATGTTCGACGCATGATTTTCAAATGCCGCCAATCGTCATTGGCGGCATTCTTTTTTGCTGTAACCTTCATGCCGAACAAACGGCATGGTTCCTACCAGTGAGGAGACGTTTCTGTCATGACCGCTATTATCGATATTCGCGGCCGCGAAATCCTTGACAGCCGTGGTAACCCGACGGTCGAAGTTGATGTAACCCTGGAAAATGGCGCCTTTGGTCGTGCTGCCGTTCCGTCTGGTGCATCCACCGGTGCGCACGAAGCAGTCGAGCTTCGTGACAAAGAAGACCGCTATCTTGGCAAAGGTGTGACCCAGGCAGTTGCTGCGGTCAATGGTGAGATTTTCGAAGCTCTGGTTGGCATGGATGCCGAAGACCAGGTTGCTGTCGATAGCATCATGATCGAACTTGATGGCACCGAAAACAAATCCCGTCTGGGCGCAAACGCCATTCTTGGTGTTTCGCTTGCAACCGCCAAGGCGGCTGCCGAAGACGCGGGCCTTCCGCTTTACCGTTATGTTGGTGGTGCATTCGCACGTACGCTTCCGGTTCCGATGATGAACATCATCAATGGCGGCGAACATGCGGACAACCCGATTGACGTTCAGGAATTCATGATCATGCCGGTATCGGCAGAGACCGGTTCCGACGCCATCCGTATGGGTGCGGAAATCTTCCATAGCCTGAAAAAAGCTTTGTCGGCTGATGGTCTGAACACCAATGTCGGTGATGAAGGCGGTTTTGCACCGAACATCGCATCGACCGAAGCTGCAATCAGCTATGTCATGAAGTCGATCGAAGCTGCTGGCTACCGCCCGGAAGAAGACGTCGTTCTGGCTCTTGATGCCGCATCGACCGAATTCTACAAAGGCGGCAAATATGTTCTGTCGGGCGAGGGCAAAACCCTTGATTCCAGCGAGATGGTCAAATACTGGGCCGACCTTGTTGGCAAATACCCGATCTTCTCCATCGAAGACGGTATGGCTGAAGACGATTGGGATGGCTGGGCTGAACTGACTTCGGCCATTGGTGCCAAAACCCAGCTGGTTGGTGATGACCTGTTCGTGACCAACCCGAAACGTCTTTCTGATGGTATCAAAAAAGGCGTGGCTAACTCGATCCTGGTCAAAGTCAACCAGATCGGTACGCTGTCGGAAACTCTCGAGGCCGTCGAAATGGCGCACCGTGCCGGCTATACCGCCGTCATGTCGCACCGTTCGGGCGAAACCGAAGATTCGACCATTGCCGACCTTGCTGTTGCCACCAATTGCGGCCAAATCAAAACCGGCTCTCTGTCGCGTTCTGACCGTATGGCAAAATACAACCAGCTGATCCGCATCGAAGAACTGCTGGGTGCCGGTGCATACTTCCCGGGTCGTTCGATCCTGAAATAATTTGATTTGACGGTCTTAGACCGGACATTTCTTGCTGGGCGCGTTGCGATGGCAGCGCGCCCTGTTTTTATGTGAAACGCATCTAAATAGCCCCTTGTTTCCATACCGAAAGACTTGATCAGAATTATCTGAATGACCGTAATTTCACAGCCTTGCTGTGGTCACTTAATTCTATTTTTACCAATCTCTGTGTTACTGGTTCTGTAAATTTGGGCCTGCTATGACTTTGTTCTTCTGTAAGTGGCAGAAAACAAAGGTAAATAACGTATGTTGTTTTCATGTTGTGGGTTCGAAATGATTCGGAATGTCGCCAAAATGGCGATGTCGCCAAGGGGCAGGGGTAAATGTCGTCAACATCACCGGTCTTTCGTCGCCTTAAACAGGCAGTCGCACCGGTAATCGCATTTACAGTGATGGCATATTTCATCTTCCACAGCGTGGAAGGTGATCGCGGTTTGCTGGCCTATTGGTCAATGCAAGATCGCGTGACCGAGATTGCCAATGTCCTCGAAGAAACTTCGGAACGGCGCAAAGACCTTGAACAGCATGTCATATCGCTGCGGGCAGGGCATCTTGATCCTGATCTGCTCGATGAACGTGCGCGCGCCATGCTCAATGCTGCGCATCCTGATGATGTGATTATCTTCCATCACAATGGTTATCAGGATCTTTCAACCATCGCGGCCCATACCAACTGATTTTGAAATCCCCCTTGAACAGGGCGGAGAATCCGGCAGATTAACTTTTGTTCCAACAGGGGCCGAATGTTATCAAATTCTGCCGGAATTGAGCGGCTATGATAAAAATTTCCGGTTGTGAATTTTGTTCAGCAATGAACGCGCTTGGATAAGTTGTTGTTTAAACTGACTTCTGGTTTAAATTTGCTTTTTTGCCGAGACGGGTTGATTGCATTGATAATGAATGCGTTCTTGGGGTTGTTTTCGGGCGTCAACGGCTATGCGGTATTATCGTCATAAAAGCATAGCATTTGTGACACAAGGGAATGAACGAAAATCAACGTATCTCCTCAAGTGACTGAAAATGCTGGATCTCCGTATATTTGCCGATTGTGTCATTTTAACCTAAATGCAGTTTATTTGTGATTGTGCGTTGCAAAACAACAGTTTATTCGGCGTTTGATTGCTTGCCCTTGGTGGTCGTTTTAGGTAGTCATTTCGGTGGTCCAGTACCGAATTAAGCGCTCATACATGATGCTTAAGCGATAGCCATCCACCGGGAGGAAACATGGCGACCACGAAACGCAAACGCGCCACTACGCGCGCCGACAACCAGGCGAGCAGTGACGATCTCCTCAAATATTACCGTGAAATGCTTCTGATCCGCCGCTTTGAAGAAAAAGCCGGTCAGCTGTATGGCATGGGTCTTATCGGTGGCTTCTGCCACCTTTACATCGGGCAGGAAGCCGTTGTTGTCGGCATGCAATCTGCCATTACCGGCGACGATGGTGTGATCACCAGTTACCGTGACCATGGCCATATGCTGGCTTGTGGCATGGATGCCGGCGGCGTTATGGCCGAACTGACGGGCCGCGAAGGCGGTTATTCCCGCGGTAAAGGCGGCTCGATGCACATGTTCTCCAAAGAAAAGAACTTCTATGGTGGACACGGCATCGTTGGCGGTCAGGTTCCGCTTGGTACCGGTATTGCCTTTAACTACAAATATCGCGGTGAAGACCGTGTTTGCCTGACCTATCTTGGTGACGGTGCTGTCAACCAGGGTCAGGTCTATGAAGCATTCAACATGGCCGCTCTCTGGCAGCTTCCGGTGATCTATTGCATCGAGAACAACCAGTACGCCATGGGCACCTCGACCCAGCGTCACTCGTCCAGCCCGGACCTTTATCAGCGCGGTGTTGCCTATGGCATTCCGGGCGAACAGGTTGACGGCATGGATGTTCTGGCCGTCAAGGAAGCCGGTGAACGTGCCGTTGCGCATTGTCGCGAAGGCAAAGGCCCTTATATCCTTGAGCTCAAGACATACCGTTATCGCGGTCACTCGATGTCCGATCCTGCGAAATATCGCACCAAGGACGAACTCGACAAGATGCGCAAGGAACACGACCCGATCGATATGGTCAAAAAGCTGCTGATTGATGGCAACATCATCGACGAAGCTGGCCTTAAGGATATCGACAAGGAAGTGAAAGCCGAAGTCGCAAAAGCGGCCGAATTCGCGCAGAACAGCCCGGAACCGGATGTTTCTGAACTGTTCACCGATATTCTGATCGACGCGTGATCGCGACTTTCGCGAACCGCTTTTGACCGATTTTTCCCGGGAGAGAGGGAACAATGCCGATTGAAGTTTTGATGCCGGCCCTGTCGCCGACCATGACCGAAGGCACGCTTGCCAAATGGAACGTCAAGGAAGGCGATACGATTGCCTCCGGTGACGTCATCGCAGAAATCGAAACCGACAAAGCAACGATGGAAGTCGAAGCTGTCGATGAAGGTACTGTGGGCAAGATCGTTATCGCCGAAGGTACCGAAAATGTCGCAGTAAATGCGGTCATCGCCTATATCCTCGAAGAAGGCGAAGACGCATCTGCACTTGATAACGTTTCTGCATCGGCTGGCGCTGCGGCCCCGGCGGCAGAAGCAGCTCCGGCACCTGCTGCTCCGGCCGCAGAAGCCGCTCCGGCGGCAAGTGCTGCTGCACCGGTTGCTGCCAGTGGTGCAATCGAACGTTCGGACGCAGAACCGCGCGCCATGAGCGTGATGAACGCGACCCAGGACGAAAAAACCTATACCAGCTTCAAAACCCAGACCGTTCGTGAAGCCCTGCGTGATGCAATGGCCGAAGAAATGCGCGGCGACGAAAACGTCTTCGTCATGGGTGAAGAAGTTGCGCAGTATCAGGGTGCCTACAAAGTCACCCAGGGTCTGCTGGACGAATTCGGTGACAAACGTGTCGTCGATACCCCGATCACCGAGATCGGTTTCACCGGTCTGGCGACCGGCTCGGCCTTCATGGGCCTTAAGCCGATTGTTGAATTCATGACATTCAACTTCGCCATGCAGGCAATCGACCACATCATCAACTCTGCTGCCAAGACGCTTTACATGTCCGGTGGCCAGTTGGGTTGCCCGATTGTCTTCCGTGGTCCGAACGGTGCGGCTGCCCGCGTTGGCGCACAGCACTCCCAGTGCTATGCATCCTGGTATGCACACTGCCCGGGTCTCAAGGTTATTGCACCGTGGTCGGCAGCAGATGCAAAAGGCCTTCTGAAGGCTGCTATCCGCGACCCGAACCCGATTGTCTTCCTTGAAAACGAAATCATGTATGGTCAGAGCTTCGAAGTTCCTGACGACGAAGATTTCGTTCTGCCGATCGGTCAGGCCAAGATCGAACGCGAAGGGACCGATGTCACCATCGTTGCTTTCTCGATCATGGTTGGCAAGGCGCTTAAGGCTGCTGAAAAGCTGGCAGAGCAGGGGATCTCGGCCGAGGTCATCAACCTGCGCACCATTCGTCCGCTCGATGTGAACACCATCATTCGCTCGGTAATGAAGACCAACCGTCTTGTTACCTGTGAAGAAGGCTGGCACTTCGCCGGTATCGGTTCGGAAATCGCATCCGTGGTCATGGAACATGCCTTTGACTATCTCGATGCACCGGTTGCCCGTGTAACCGGCGAAGATGTTCCGATGCCGTATGCTGCAAATCTCGAAGCGCTTGCGCTTCCGCAAGAGCAGCACATCGTCGATGCGGCCAAGGCCGTTTGCTATCGCTAAGTGATACGGACAGGGGCAGGCGCCGTGTAACAGCGCGCCGCCCCGTTACCGGGAGAATGTGTTCATGCCTGTAAAAGTATTGATGCCGGCCCTGTCGCCGACCATGACCGAAGGCACCTTGGCAAAATGGCACGTCAAGGAAGGTGATACCGTTGAATCGGGCGATGTCATCGCAGAAATCGAAACCGACAAAGCCACGATGGAAGTTGAAGCCGTCGACGAAGGCAAGATCGGTAAAATCCTTGTTGCCGAAGGCAGCGAGGGCGTTGCTGTAAACGAAGTTATCGCACTTCTTCTCGAAGAAGGCGAAGACGACAGTGCTCTTGATGGTGCTGATACCTCTGCTGCTGGTGCTGCACCGGCCGCGGAAGCACCGGCAGAAGCCGCACCGGCCCCGGCAGCAGCTCCCGCTGCGGCAAGCCCGGCAGCGGCTGCACCGGTTTCCGGTGGTGATCGTGTCAAGGCAAGCCCGCTGGCACGTCGCATTGCTGCCAACGAAGGTGTTGATCTGAATGCTGTGACCGGTTCCGGTCCGCGTGGTCGTATCGTCAAGCGCGATGTCGAAGCTGCAAAATCTGCTAAACCGGCCGCGGCTGCTGCTGTCCCGGCGGCACAGGCTGCACCTTCCGCTCCGGCGGCAAGCGCACCGGCAGCTTCGGGCTGGAACCCGGATCTTACCGGTCTTCCGGAATACGAAGAAATCCCGAACAGCGGTATGCGCAAAACCATCGCGCGTCGTCTGTCGGAATCCAAACAGCAGGTTCCGCACTTCTACCTTACGGTCGATTGCGAACTCGACAATCTTCTGGCGACCCGCAAGCAGCTGAACGAAAAAGCTGGTGATGGCATCAAGATTTCGGTCAATGACTTTGTGATTCGCGCTGTTTCGCTGGCCCTTAAGAAAGTTCCGGCTGCGAACTCCATCTGGACCGACAAGGCGACCTTGCAGTGCAAGAAACAGGACATCTCGGTGGCCGTTGCCATTGATGGTGGTCTGATCACGCCGGTCGTTCGTGATGCCGGTTCCAAAGGTCTTGCTGAAATCTCCTCCGAGATGAAGGCACTTGCTGGCAAAGCCCGTGATGGCAAACTGATGCCCGAAGATTACCAGGGCGGGACCTTCTCGGTTTCCAACCTTGGTATGTTTGGCATCAAGGAATTCTCTGCCATCATCAACCCGCCACAGGGTTGCATCCTGGCTGTCGGTGCTGGTGAACAGCGCCCGGTCGTCAAGGATGGCGCACTGGCCATTGCAACCGTCATGAGCTGCACCCTGTCTGTTGACCACCGTGCGGTCGACGGCGCGGTCGGTGCACAGTTCATGGCCGAATTCAAAAAGCTGATTGAAGATCCGCTGAGCATGTTGCTCTAACGGTCCAAAGTTGCGCGGGGACTTTAAGTGGTCCCCGCAAGCATTTGAATTAAAAGACCTGCGACCGAAAACGGGCAGGCGAAGGAGATCCTACGATGGCGGATAGCAATTTCGACGTAATCGTGATTGGTGCAGGTCCGGGTGGTTATGTAACCGCGATCCGTTCTGCCCAGCTTGGTCTGAAAACGGCAGTTGTTGAACGTGAACATCTTGGCGGTATCTGCCTGAACTGGGGTTGTATCCCGACCAAGGCATTGCTGCGTTCGGCAGAAATTTACCGCAACATGAAGCATGCCAAGGAATATGGCCTGTCATGTGAAAAGCCGTCCTTTGACATTGATGCGGTCATTCAGCGTTCGCGCGGCGTATCCAAACAGCTTGCAGGTGGCGTTGGCCATCTTCTCAAGAAAAACAAGGTCACCGTGATAAATGGTGAAGCCAAGTTCGATGGTCCGAAAAAGATCGTCGTAACGGGCAAGGATGCCGGGACCTATACCGCGAAGAACTACATCATCG
The DNA here is from genome assembly GCF_003326675.1 of Thalassospira profundimaris. Lineage (GTDB taxonomy): Bacteria > Pseudomonadota > Alphaproteobacteria > Rhodospirillales > Thalassospiraceae > Thalassospira > Thalassospira aquimaris. The sequence goes on along the minus strand of NZ_JPWF01000008.1, from coordinate 159,743 downwards.
CGACCGGTGCACGCGCGCGTTCGCTGCCGGGTCTTGAAGCCGACGGCAAAGTCGTTTGGGATTACAAGAAGGCGATGACGCCGGACAAAATGCCCAAAAGCCTTGTGGTTGTCGGTTCCGGTGCCATCGGTATCGAGTTTGCCAGCTTCTATCACACCCTTGGCGCTGATGTGACCGTGGTTGAAATCATGCCACAGATCATGCCGGTCGAAGACAAGGAAGTCGCAGCCCTTGCGCAGAAGATGATGACCAAGGACGGGATGAAGATCCTGACCGAGGCCAAGGTCGCAAATCTGAAACGTAATGCGGACAATGTGGTCGTTACCATCGAAACCAAAGACGGCAAGAAGCAGGAACTCACTGTTGATCGTGTGATTTCGGCTGTTGGTGTGATCGGCAACACGGAAAATCTTGGTCTTGAAACCACCAAGGTCAAAGTTGATCGCAACGTCATTGGGACCGATGAATATTCACGTACCGCAGAACCGGGCATCTTCGCGATTGGTGACGTTGCCGGCCCGCCGATGCTTGCCCACAAGGCCGAGCATGAAGGCGTAATCTGTGTCGAGAAAATCGCGGGCGTCAAAAACGTTCACCCGATTGACCCGCTCAAGATTCCGGGATGCACCTATTGCCATCCGCAGGTCGCCAGTGTCGGTCTGACCGAGGCCAAGGCCAAAGATGCCGGTTACGAAGTCAAGGTTGGCAAGTTCCCGTTCATCGGCAATGGCAAGGCGGTTGCATTGGGCGAGGCCGAAGGTCTTGTCAAAACCGTGTTTGATGCCAAAACCGGCGAATTGCTTGGTGCGCACATGGTTGGCACCGAAGTGACCGAGCTGATCCAGGGCTTTGTGGTTGCCATGGGCCTCGAAACGACTGAAGAGGACCTGATGCATACGGTCTTCCCGCATCCGACCCTTTCGGAAATGATGCATGAGTCGGTCCTTGACGCCTATGGGCGTGCGATCCACTTCTAAAAAAGTCGGGTTCTACCGGGCGCACATGCCCGGTATGACCATTTTTGACGAATGTCGGTTTGACAAATGCGTGACGTGGCGGCAAATTGCCGCCCGTCCATTTCTTCGGAGGTAACTCTATGTCGACGGCGCGCAACGAAGCAAAAGCACTTCGTCACCCGGAAAAGCAAAAACGGCCAGATCGTCCATCCGGACGCAAGCCGTCCTGGATCCGCGTCAAGGCGCCGACCTCCAAGGGCTATCAGGAAACCCGCGACCTTGCGCGTGGCCTGAACCTTCATACTGTGTGTGAAGAAGCTGCTTGCCCGAATATCGGTGAATGCTGGCAGAAGAAACACGCATCCTTCATGATCATGGGCGATACCTGCACACGTGCATGTTCGTTCTGTAACGTGAAGACCGGCATGCCGAACGCACTTGATCCGTTCGAGCCGGAAAATCTGGCGATGGCGGTTGCCGACATGCAGCTTAAGCATGTTGTGATCACTTCCGTTGACCGTGATGATCTTGCTGATGGCGGTGCGGCGCACTTTGCCCGCGTCATCGAAGCCATCCGTCACAAATCGCCGGAAACGACCATCGAAATTTTGACACCGGACTTCCGCGACAAGCCGGGTGCTGTTGAAATCGTTGCCAGGGCACGTCCGGACGTTTTCAACCACAACCTTGAAACGGTTCCGCGTCTTTACACCAACATCCGTCCGGGCGCGCGCTATTACCAGTCGCTGCGTATCCTTGACCGGGTAAAGCAGATTGACCCGACCATCTTCACCAAATCCGGCCTGATGGTTGGCCTTGGCGAGGAACGCAAGGAACTGGCACAGGTCATGGATGATCTTCGTGTTGCCGATGTCGATTTCCTTACGATCGGTCAGTATTTGCAGCCGACGCTGAAACACGAACCGGTACACCGTTTCGTAACGCCGGACGAGTTCGACGAATATGCATCGATGGCACGTGGCAAGGGATTCCTGATGGTGTCGGCAACGCCGCTGACCCGTTCGAGCTACCATGCTGACCGTGACTTCGAACAGCTGCGTGAAGCCCGCGAGAAAAAGCTTGCCGCTGCCGATGCTGCAAAGGAAAAGGCTGCGCGCGCAGAAGCCGCAACCCAATAAGCTTTAACGATACGCCGCGACGATAAGGGGAGACATCGAGTGCCGACGCATGCAGAGCGCAGGAAACTGCCCTATACGCCGGAACAGCTCTTTGAACTCGTCGCGGATATCGATTCCTATTCCGAGTTTCTTCCCTGGTGCGTGGCATCCCGTGTACGCAAGCGTGACGGCGATGTGCTTCAGGCTGATCTTGTGATCGGCTTTAAGATGTTTCGAGAGAAATACACATCCAAGGTAACGCTTGATCGCCCCAACCGTGTAGATGTCGAATATCTTCAGGGACCGTTCAAATATCTCAATAACCATTGGGTATTTGAAAAGGACGAAGACGGCGGTACATGGCTCGACTTCTTTGTCGATTTTGAATTTCGGTCTGCGTTGCTGCAAAAGATGATTGGTGTCGTCTTTAACGAAGCAGTTAAGCTGATGGTCGGTGCCTTTGAAACCCGCGCCCGCGAGGTTTATGGCGAACCTGAAACGCCATCTTCCGAAAGCTAGGCTTTCGCCTCGATTTAATCCCTTACGACAGCTTTTGATTTGTCCCGATTTGATGCATCCAGATCGGGCAGGGCACTATTTCTGATCCAGCATATCGCTGATCAGCTCAAAAGCCTTAAGGACCGTGGCCTTGCGAACAGCATGGCGGTCGCCGTCAAATACTTCGTGATATGTGACGGTTGATCGGTCTTTGCCCGCACATCCAAAATGCACAAGACCAACCGGTTTGGTGTCTGTACCGCCACCAGGGCCGGCAATGCCAGTAACGGAAACTGCGATGGATGCATTGGGTGCGCGTTCCAGCGCCCCTTCGCACATGGCGCGTGCAACCGGTTCTGAAACCGCCCCGAATTGTTCAAGCAAATCGTTGCCAACGCCAATCAGGTGATGTTTGGCCTCATTCGAGTAGGTGACAAATCCGCAATCGACAACCGATGAACTGCCATCAACGGCGGTCAGGCTGCCTGTGATCAGACCGCCGGTACAGGACTCGGCCGTTGCGATCATCTCGCCTTGCGCTTTGCAACGGGTGATCAGCACACTGGCTGCTTTGAGGATATCGTCATCAATCATCATCTGTTTTCTATCCACCGATCACATGCACGAGCAGGGCAAGAACAATCATGCCAAAGACACCCGCCAGAACATCATCAAACATGATGCCAAATCCGCCGCCGACGCGACGGTCAACCCAGCGAATGGGCCAGGGCTTGGCGATGTCAAAAATGCGAAACGCGATAAAGGCGATCAAAAGCCACATCAGGTCACTCCAGGCAGCACTTAGCGGCACCACAAGCAGACACATCCATTGGCCAACTACTTCATCAATAACGATTTCACCGGCATCGTGAATACCGAGCAGGTGGCTATACTGATGTGCAGCCCAGACACCGATGGCAAAAATAATGACACTGGCAATGATCAGCGCCTCATTCCCGCCGTAAAACCAGATTAGCCAGCCGAACGGTAAGGCAGCCAGTGAACCGGCAGTTCCCGGTGCTTTGGGGCTTTTGCCACTGAAGAACCAGGTGGCAGTGCAAGTAATCAGAAAACGGGAAATAGCCATGGATTATATATATATGAGCTGTGATCGATGGTCATAGGTAACATAGCAGCGGCTTCGGACGGTGAAAAAATTACTCTTAAGGGTGTGTTAACACTCTTGCCTGCGTGCAAACTTACAGGTAGCGTAAAGAAAAAGGTTAATAAGTCGCAGGCGGGGTCAAAAGAAACTTTGCAGCGCCGGGATCTATCCGGGCGTAACTACGGGCAACTAGGGGTTAGACACTAAATATGTCGGCGTTTCACGGCATGCGTCGCTTGGTGGATAAGTGGTTTCCTGATCGGCAAATTCTTGTCCGGTCCAACGATTCCGTTTACCAGCTTCGTCTTGGAAAATATGGTCAGCTTGCGCTGGCCTCTTTCGGTGTCGCGGCCATCACGTGGTCTGTCGGCGTTAGCGGTTATAGCTGGTATCTTGATCAGCGCCTTGCGACGCGTGAAGAACAGCTTTTCCGCAGCGAACTGTCTTATAATCGTTTGATTGCACGTGTGACCGAAAGTCAAAGACGCTTTGGCGAGATCACCGCGCAAATGGAAGACACCCATCGCAATCTGTTGTCGATGGCTGAAAAGAACCTGCAGCTTCAAGCGCGGGTCCAGGACTACACCTCCAAACTCGCCTCGAGCGAGAAGGAAAAAGTCCGGATTTCGGCCCTTCGCACGTCGATGGATAACCAGATGAATGCGCTGCAGGGGCAAATTGACGGTATCACCAACCGCAACCTTGCGCTGCGCGATGAATTGGAAACCGTCGAGACCGTGATGTCGCGTGTCATGCGCGAACGTGATCAGGCCTTGCAACGGTCCAAAAAACTTCAGGGTGAACTGAGTGACGCCCGTCAGCGTATCGCAGATTTGCACACGATCCAGCAACAAGCCATGCAGCGTGTCGCCGAAACGGCAGACAGCACCATTCTTGAACTGGAAAATGTGCTCGAGATGACCGGCTTGCAGCCGGAAGCATTTGTTTTGCCGCCGATGAAACCGCAGGAGCCGGGAGTTGGTGGACCCTTCGTGGCGTTCGAGCCAGAACACCCGAAGGACGAAGAGTTTGTAAATGTCGCAATGGCGCTGACGGATCGCATGGATCAGTTGGCCAATCTGCAAGACCGATTGAAGAAGACGCCGCTTGGGGAACCTGCCACGTCTTACTATCTGTCAAGTTCATTCGGTAAACGAAAAGACCCGATCAATGGTCGTTGGGCTTTTCATTCCGGCGTTGATCTCGCCGGGCCGGTGAAGACACCCATCTTGGCAACCGCACCGGGCAAAGTGGTGCATGCGGGATGGAGTGGAAAATACGGGAAGATGGTCGAAATCGATCACGGTAACGGCGTTCGAACCCGTTATGGACACCTATTTAAGGTCCTCGTCAAGAAGGGCGACGAAGTGCGTTACCAGGACCACATCGCGCTTATGGGAAGTACCGGTCGAAGCACCGGTAGCCATGTGCACTATGAGGTTTTGGTTCATGACAAGCCGGTCAATCCTATTAAGTTTATTGAGGCGGGACGTTATGTTTTCAAAAACGAGCAAGACGACACAGACAGGGACAACTAAAAACGGAAACCCTGCGACTGAAAAACGTGGTGGCCTTTCGGTCATCAACGCAGATCTTCGTGTTACCGGGGATCTGGTATCTGAATCCGACGTGCAGGTTGACGGTTCGGTGAACGGGGATATCCGTACCCGTACGCTTACAATCGGCCAGCATGGCGAAGTGCGCGGCGAAATTGTTGCTGATAAAGTCCGCATCTGCGGCGCCGTCATCGGTCAGGTTCGTGCACGGGATGTATCATTGTCTGATACCGCCCGTATGATTGGTGATATTCTTCATGAAAGCCTGTCGATTGAGCCTGGTGCGCATATCGAAGGACATTGCCGCCGCATCGAAGGTGTGGCCGAAGAGGGCGGCTTGACCGTCATTCAGGCCGGCCAGATCGTTGCTTCCAATGTGAAGAAAGAACACAAATAATCCGAACCGGATGATGACCGGGGATTTGATGGCGGGTGGGCCATCTGACAGTGTCCCGATTTAAGAATTTAAAAAGGCAGGCCCCGATGGGACCTGCCTTTTTATATGATTTCAGGGAACCTTTTGGACTATGCGCCTTGCGGTTCACCGATCAGAGGCAGTAATTCATCAAGACCGCCCAGAATGACATCGGCGTCGTGCGACAGCCGTTCCTTTGGCTGTTGGGTCCGATTGATCCATGCTGTGCGGAAACCGAAATGTCCGGCACCGGCAATGTCCCAGCCGTTCGAAGACTGGAACGAAATTTCGGCAGGCTGCAGTTCAAGTTTGTCCGCGGCCAGCTGATAGACATTCGGGTGCGGTTTATAGGTTTTGAGGTCATCAACACAGATGATCTGATCAAACAGCGCCAGAATGCCCGATGACTTGGCCGCCGAGATCAACATGTGTTTGGCACCATTCGACAGGATGGCAAGCTTGTGTCCTTTTGCCTTCAGGCTGTTAAGCGTCTCGACCACTTCGGGGAAGGTATCAAGCGACAAATAGGTTTCCATCAGCTTGGCGCGCAGCACAGGATCTTTTTTACCTGTCTGGTCCATGGCGTAATCAAGGGCGTCGCCGGTAACGGTCCAGAAATCGGCAAAATCGCCCATCAGGGACCGAAGCCAGGTATATTCAAGTTGCTTCTGGCGCCAAAGGGCAGATAGCCGGTCTGCTTCATCCCCGACGCTATCACGCAGTCTTGCGACGGCAGAGCCAACATCAAACAGTGTTCCATAAGCATCGAAAACAAATGCGCGGCAGGAAGACAGTGCATTATCGGACATTTGGCTGACCTTTTCTGACAAGCAGTATGGATCAAATATGGGCAGGCAACGCCAAAACGCAAACCGAAAGCAGAGAGTTAATCCTTATCCGGTGTGTCGTTCTGGCCCATTGCAATCTCGTCGCGGGCAAAACGCCGACGATAGACATAAGTTCCCTCCATCACGCGCTGAACGTAATTTCGGGTTTCGCTATAGGGGATCATTTCGATCCAGTCGACCAGATCAACATCGGGATCACGTGGATCACCATATTCATTGATCCATTGGCTTACACGGGTCGGACCGGCATTGTAACTGGCAATCGTCAATGCCTCGGCACCGTTCCAGCGATCAAGCAATCGGTTAAGATAAGCCCGGCCAAGTGCGATGTTAAACGACGGATCTTCAGTCAGGCGTTCGGTCGAATATTCAAGATCAAGTGATTGCGCCATCCGCTTTGCCGTTGCCGGCATCAATTGCATCAAGCCGCGTGCGCCGGCCGATGACACGGCCGATGGATTAAACAGGCTTTCCTGACGCATGATGGCATGAACCAGTGCCGGGTCAGGCGCACGGCCAAGTGGCACCTGTTCATGAACCGGGTAGGCGGCATCAAGATATCCGCTACCAGCACGGATACTGCGCTTGGCGGCAATAATGCCAAGGTCGGCACGGCCGTATTCACGGGCAAGATCGGTCGCCATGGCAAGATATTCAGGTTCATCATGCTCATAGACCAGTGCCATGATGAACGGCCGGATGATATTGCCAAGACCAATGTCGCCCAGTTTGCGGACAACCTGAACCAGTTCCTGGCTTTCGAAGTCTTTACGCTGTTCGGGGCTTGGAACCGGCTGTTCAACCGAATAGGTCGGCTTTGAACCCAACTCGTCAATGGCAAGCTGCCCATAGAATGTATGGGCATGTTCAGCGGCCAGTTGATACCATTCCTTGGCGCGTTCTTTGTTGCCAAGGACCGTGTTTGCACGTCCGGCCCAATAGGCACCACGCGACAAGCTGATCGGGTATTGAACAACGTCATAAAGATTCTGGAAATGCGTCAGGGCAATATCGGCATCGCCCAGGAATTCAAGTGCAATCCAGCCGGCATACCATTCGGCTTCTGCAATGTCGCCGGCATCGGTCTGTCCGTGATTGGCGACCAGATTATAGGCATCCGAAATGTGCCCTTTCTGTAAGGCACGGCGCGCCAGAATGGCCTTTTCAAGCCACCAGTATTGCGGGCGGATCGAGATATAGGCAAGGTCATTGGCCTGCGACAACAGAAGATCGCGGGCTTCCTGGTCCCGGTCCTTGACGCGACGCCAACGAACGCGTTCGTAAATCAGACCCGGATCATTCTGGTATTTTTTCGGAACGCGGTTTACAGCGGCATCAACGCCGCCTTTCATGGCACGCAGCGCTGCGCGTGCCTCTGCCAGCAGACGATAATCTTCGCTGACATATTTCATGGTTCGTGCTGCGGTCGTCAGACGACCTTCCCATAACAGGCGATCAAGGCGCTGCTGGTGGGTATCCTGATCGATATATTTGCCATATCGATCCAGAAAACGCTTTTCCTGGCCACGGCCAAAATTCTCGTTGATCCAGCTGCTGCGGATCAGTGCTGTGGCTGCCGATTCTTGTCCGGCACCCAAAAGTGCCTTGATCTGGCGGGTGGCGCCATCTGCTGTGACCGGTGCGGAACGCTTGAACCATGCCAGAATTTCTTCGTCCGGCACGGCATCACTCATTGCTTCTTCGACGCGCTGACGCAAAAGGGCCTGACTGGGCCATTTGGGATGTGCATCAATGAAAGTGGTGATTTCTTCAAAGCTGCGACCGGAATTGGCCGATGTCAGCAACATCCATTCTGCGGCCTTTTGCAGCAGTGGATCGTCAAAGTTCGGCAACAGCTTTTCAAAGCTTTCGGTGCGACCGCTTTCAACAGCTTCAAGGAACGCATTCAGGCGTGCGCGACTGACAGCCGAATAGGTCGGCGAGGGCGGTTGCATAAGAAGAACACTGTCTTCGTTTGCTGCTGCCTTCACCTGATGTCCTGCTGGCATCAGTATTGAAAAGCCCAGTGCCAATGCGCAGACCGAAATCTTGCGGATAGACGCTTGCGCCATGTATTTGTCCCCTTTGCCTTCCGGCAGCGAATGCACTCTAGACCGGCGCATTATGGCAGTGAAATCCATAAAAGCCAAACAGTCCTGAACGGAAAATGCAACCCCGATTACAGTTCCTTCCGATTATTGTATACAGTGCTTGCGGGAATGACCAACAGCCGCTATTTTCGCGTCCGCTTTCAATCCATCCAATGTTTGGAGATATCCATGTTTAAGGGTTCAATCACAGCTTTGATCACACCATTCACGAAAGATGGTGCGATTGATGAAAAGGCGTTCCAGTCTTTTGTGGATTGGCAACTTAAACAGGGCACGACAGGTGTTGTGCCTGTCGGAACCACCGGTGAATCCCCGACGCTGAGCCATGCTGAGCATCATCGCGTTGTCGAATTGGCACTTGAAGTTGCCAAGGGTCGTGGTCCGGTGATTGCCGGGACCGGTTCGAATTCGACCGCCGAGGCTGTTTCGCTGACCCGTCATGCGCAGAATGCCGGTGCGGATGCAGCACTTATTGTGACACCTTATTACAATAAGCCGACCCAGAAGGGTCTGTATGCGCATTTCAAAGCCGTCCACGATGCAACCGACATTCCGATTGTGATCTATAACATTCCGGGTCGTTCGATTGTTGATATGAGCGTCGATACGATGGCTGAGCTGGCAAAACTGCCGCGCATTGTCGGTGTTAAAGACGCTACCAGTGATCTGGAACGTCCGGCACTGACCCGTTTGGCTGCGGGTGCTGATTTCTGCCAACTGTCGGGTGAAGACGGTACGATTGTTCCGTTCCTTGCACAGGGCGGTCATGGCTGCATTTCTGTGACTTCGAACATTGCGCCGAAACTGTGTGCCGATCTGCACGCCGCATGGGCCGCGGGCAATCTGGCAAAGGTTCAGGAACTGAACTTCCGCCTGATGCCGGTTCACAAGGCAATGTTCTGCGAGGCAAGCCCGGGTCCGGTCAAATACGCGGCTGAACTTCTTGGTCTTTGTGGTAGCCATATGCGTCTGCCGATGGTCGAGATTGCCGATGAATCCAAACGCAAGGTCGAAGCCGCGCTTAAAGGTGCCGGACTTCTCGGCCAATAAGCGATAATTAGCGACTTATGGCACCCAAGAAAGAGACAGATAACAACAAGGTCGTTGCGCAAAACCGGCGAGCCCGCTTTGACTATTTCCTGACGGAAACTTTCGAAGCCGGGATCGTCTTGCGCGGCACCGAAGTTAAATCCCTGCGTGATGGCAAAGGGAATATTCAGGAATCCTATGCCGAAGCCAAGAATGATGAAGTCTGGCTGATCAACGCATATATTCCTGAATATCAAAGCAAGATGCCGTTCGGCCACGAAGAACGCCGTCCGCGCAAGTTGCTGTTGCATAAACGCGAAATCGCCAAGATGCATGATGCCCTGAATAAAAAGGGCTTCACGCTTGTCCCGGTCAAACTCTATTTCAATGATCGCGGGATTGCGAAACTTGAAGTCGCCATTGCCGAGGGCAAGAAAAAAGCCGACAAGCGCGAAGCGGTCAAGGAACGTGACTGGCAGCGTGACAAGGCGCGTATCATGCGCGATTTCAACTAGTTCCGTTGTGATCGAGACATATCGCAAGGAAGTGAATTGCATTACCGTGCAGATTTTATGATTAAATGGCGTTGTCATGGTGAACATGTCGACGCCATTTTTCGTATCAGCCTGTCAGGAAGGAGACCTCCGTGACACAAAGCTTTTCGGGCAAAATCAAAGACAAGCTGATCGAGGCCAAACGCAAATGGGCCGAAGATGGCCGTTTGTTAACCGGAACATCCGATGCGGCGCGTGAAAATCGCCTGCCGCCGGGGCAAAGGCTGGTCAAGGATTGGCCGGTGCTTGATTTGGGCATCACGCCACATGTCAGCGCGGATGACTTCAAACTTGATATTACCGGCTTGGTTGAAAACCCGCTGTCGCTGAGTTTTGTTGATCTTCTTGATCTGCCAAATGTGCGGGCGCGCAATGACATTCATTGTGTAACCAGCTGGTCGCGATACGACAATGACTGGCAAGGCGTGTTAGCGCTAACATTGGCGGAAATGGTGCGGCCCCATCCCGATGCCAAACATGTTCTGTTCACTGCGCATGACGGTTACACCACAAATGTGAGGATTGATCAGTTTCTTGATGAAGACGTTCTGATCGCCCATCACTGGAATGATGAACCCCTGACCGAAGAACACGGTGGTCCGGTGCGCATTGTGGTTCCAAAGCTGTATTTCTGGAAAAGCACGAAATGGGTGCGCGAGATCCGGTTTGTCAAAGACGATGCGCCAGGTTTTTGGGAAGAACGTGGATATCACAACAATGCCGATCCCTGGACGGAGGAGCGTTATGGCTGATCCTCAACACCAAATTGAAAAGGGCCGCCGTTTTGCAGTAACATGCTTGCTTACGGTGATTGCAGTCATTTTTACCTGGAGAGGGGCCATGGCATCGGCTGATGCGCAAACGGCGCATGACTTTTCATTTCCGTCCATCATTGGCGGTGAGCTTCATCTCGCCGATTATCAGGGCAAAGCCGTCCTGTTGGTCAATACCGCCTCGATGTGCGGATTTACGCCGCAATATGAAGGGCTGCAAAAACTCTGGGAAGATTACCGTGATCGAGGGCTGGTTGTTCTTGGTGTGCCGTCTGGTGATTTCGGTGGTCAGGAATATGGCGATGACGCCGCCATTCAGGAATTCTGCGAGGTCAATTTCGACATTGATTTCCCGATGACGTCCAAAACGGTGGTCCGTGGTTCGGATGCGCATCCGTTTTTCAAATGGGCATTGGATGTCATGGGGGATGAAAATGCCCCCAAATGGAATTTCCACAAATATTTGATCGGGAAAAACGGTGATCTTGTCGCCAGTTTTGACACACGGGTGAAACCCGGTGATGACGAGATCATTGCTGCAATCAATGCAGCACTGCCAAGCAATTAAACAGGTTTGGGTGTTGAGCCTTACCGGCGCCCATCCATCACATCAAGAAATGCCAGACCGTATTGGTCGAGCTTCTTGACCCCGACACCATTGATTGATGCCATGTCTTGCAGTGTGCGTGGTTTGAAGCGGACCATTTCCCATAATGTGCGATCACTGAAGATCACATAGGGCGGGACATTCTGGCTGGTTGCCAGTTCACGGCGCATGGTGCGCAACCGTTCCCAAAGGTCACGGTCGTCTTCATTCTCGAATTCGGTATCGAAATCGCGCAGGCGACGGGTCATGGCGCGTTTGCTTTCGCCCGGGTCCATGCGCATTTCGACGACTTTCTCGCCGCGCAGAACCGGTCGCGATTCCTCGGTCAGGTACACACCGCCATGACCTTCGACGTCAACCTGCAAATACCCCATGGCAAGAAGTTGCCGGAAGACGGATCGCCATTGTGGTTGCGCGATATCTTTGCCAATCGCATAAACCGAAAGATCATCGTGGCCGTTCTGGCGGATTTTTTCGGTCTTGCGGCCCATTAAAACTTCAATCACATGCGCCGGGCCAAACCGCTGACCTGTACGATAAACTGCCGAAAGCGCCTTTCGCGATGCGTCGGTGGCATCCCATGTTTCGACCGGCTCAAGGCAGGTGTCGCAATTGCCACAAGGTTGATGCTGATCCTCGCCGAAATAGGACAGGATGACCTGTCGACGGCATTTGGTGGTTTCCGCAAGACCAACCAGCGCGTCAAGCTTGCGTGATTCAATGCGCTTCTGTGCTTCGGGGGCGTCGGAACTTGCCACCATGCTGCGGATCGAAACGATGTCGGAAAGGTCGTAATTCATCCAGGCGTTGGCCGGAAGGCCGTCACGGCCCGCGCGGCCGGTTTCCTGATAATAGGCTTCCATGCTTTTGGGCAGGTTGAGGTGCGCGACAAACCGGACATTGGGTTTGTCGATCCCCATGCCAAAGGCAACCGTCGCGCAAATGATCATGCCGTCTTCGCGCAGGAAGCGGTCCTGATGCAGTTGTCGCGTTTCCTGTGTTAGACCGGCGTGATAGGGCAAGGCAGGGCGTCCGTTATCGGTAAGCCACTGTGCAACATCTTCGGTCTTGCGCCGCGACAGACAATAAACAATGCCGGCATCTTCGGGATGTTCGCGGTTCAGGAACGAAAGCAGCCGCTGTTTCGAATTGCCCTTGGTTTCAATCCGATAGGTGATGTTGGGCCGGTCGAAGCCGGTAATGAAACACTGTGCATCCGTCAGATGCAGGTTTTCGGCAATGTCCTTGCGCGTCGGGGTATCCGCCGTTGCCGTCAAGGCAATTCGCGGTACGTGCGAAAATCGCGTCGGCAAAAGGTCAAGTCGGCGGTATTCCGGCCGGAAATCATGGCCCCACTGTGAAACGCAGTGGGCTTCGTCAATTGCAAACAGAGATATGCTGATACGGTCCAGCAGATTAAGGAACCGGTCCGTCGCAAAGCGTTCAGGTGCGACATATAAAAGGTCGATGTCGCCATCAACAGCGCGGGTTTCGATCTCGCGCGCGGCATCCGGGGACAGGGTCGAGTTGATAAAGGCTGCCTTGACGCCAAGCTGATTAAGGGCGTCGACCTGATCTTTCATCAATGCAATCAGAGGCGATACGACAATCGCCGTGCCATGACGACACAGGGCAGGAACCTGATAGCAAAGTGATTTGCCGCCGCCCGTGGGCATCAGAACCAGTGCATCGTTTCCGGCAATCACATGATCAATGATTTCGGCCTGTTGGCCCCGAAAACTGTCATAGCCGAATACCTCGCGCAGCACGTCTATCGGCTGACGTTGAACAGGTCGGTCGAGCAGGTCATTCATAGGCGAGGAATCAGGCAAATTAACCGTCCAGATGTGCGCGGATGTCGGCAAAGACGTTTTCAAACATCTCTGGCGTCAGGCGATAGGTCTGGGTGTTGTAGCGCGAACAGTGATAGCTATCAAACAATGTGATGCCATTTTCCATTTTATGTGACGCGCCATGGGCAAATTTAAGCGATGAAAGCTTAAGCCCGAAGGTGCGCAACATTGCCTGATGGGCAACTTGTCCAAGGCACAGGATGGCAGACAGGTTTTCCATTGCGCCAAATTCACTGATCAGAAACGGGCGACAGGCATTGGCTTCTGGCCCGGTCGGCTTGTTTTCAGGCGGAACGCATTTCACTGCATTTGTGATACGGCAATCCAGCAATTCAAGGCCGTCATCCGGGCGCTTGTCATAAGTACCCTTGGCAAAGCCGAACTTCTTAAGGGTGTCATATAAAAGATCACCGGCATAATCGCCGGTGAACGGGCGCCCTGTGGCATTCGCACCCTTAAGACCCGGTGCAAGTCCAACAATCAGCAATCTTGCATTTATTGGCCCGAACGGACGGACCGGACCGTTATAGAATTGCGGAAACTTTTCCTGGTTGGCGCGCCTGAATTCAACAAGACGCGGGCAAAGCTGGCAATCGATATCGGGCTGCTGATAGCTGGTCATGGCTGTCTGATAAATTTGCCGGTTACGGATGGTGCCGTAACCGGTCGTAAAGGTGATGGGCGAAGTCGGACTTCGTTACTCGAAATCGAAATCGTCAAGTTCCGGATGATCGGGATGATCATCAATTTCGGGATGGCCGTCGTCACGGCGCGGCTGAACCTTGCGGGCAATCGTGCCTTCAAGTTCGGTCAGTTCGATAAAGTTATCTGCCTGACGGCGCAACTCGTCTGCCACCATCGGCGGGTTGGACTTGACGGTGGATACGACGGTAACGCGAACGCCTTTGCGCTGCACGGCATCGACCAAGCGGCGGAAGTCACCGTCGCCCGAGAAAATAACAACATGATCAAGATGTTGCGCCATTTCCATGACGTCAATTGCCAACTCGATATCCATGTTGCCTTTGATCTTGCGGCGACCGGCGGCATCGGTGAATTCCTTGGTCGGTTTGGTGACCATGGTATAGCCGTTATAATCCAGCCAATCGACCAGCGGGCGGATCGGGGAATATTCCTGATCTTCGATCAATGCGGTGTAATAGAAGGCCCGGATAAGTTGGCCTTTCTGGGCGAAAAGATCCAAAAGGCGTTTGTAATCAATGTCAAAGCCAAGCGATCTTGCAGCAGCATAGAGGTTCGAGCCGTCAATAAACAACCCGATGCGTTCTTGCGGGTAAAAAATCATCCTGAAATTCCTCAAACATCAAATTTAATTATGCCGTTCCAAAAAATACGGAACACTCAATATCTACCGTGGCTGGTAGGACAAAGAAAGGCGAAAATATCGTAGACAGCGTATGATGCCTCCCTTAGATATGCCGTCTTTCGCGCCTGACGGGAATGAGCCGCCGGGCAAAGAACTGCCTGCTATCCACTTGAACTGAAAGTCTGCTTTGTGAGCACGCCGACACCAACTCCGACCAGTGCATCTTCAGTTGATGCCATCCTGATTGCTTTCGGTGCCAATTTGCCTACCGATGAATATGGTGCGCCTGCGCAAACATTGAAAGCGGCACTGCAACGTTTGAGTCGGGATGGCGATATTTCGATTGATCTTGTGTCATCGTTTTATGAAACGGCACCGGTTCCGATCTCGGATCAGCCTTGGTATGTGAATGGTGTGGCGCGGATTTCAACCGGACTTTCGGCGCATGATCTTCTGGAACGGTTGCACGAGGTCGAGGCCGAATTTGGTCGCGTGCGCCGTGAACGCAATGCTGCACGGGTAATTGATCTTGACCTGATCGCCTATGGCCGTGACCTTGTGCGTGAAGAGGGCGGCATTCAGGTTCCCCATCCGCGCATGGCTGAGCGGGCCTTTGTGCTTTTGCCCCTGCGTGATGTGGCAAATGACTGGGTTCATCCTGTTCTTCTTCGTTCTGTTGATTATCTGATTGCCGATCTTCCGGCGGATCAGCAGATCAGAAAGCAGGCAGATAGCTGAAATAACCTTGCGAAAACCTGCCCGAAAGAGTGGTTTCGCTGTTGCAACACACATGATCCGGCGCTATAAAGCTCGGTCTGGACACCCCAAAAGTATTTCTGGAGACATTTATGGCGCGCGTTACCGTCGAAGATTGCGTTGACAAGATTCCGAACCGCTTTGAGCTTGTTATGCTTGCAGCTCAGCGTGCACGCAACATCTCGGCCGGTGCAGAACTGACCATTGATCGTGATAACGACAAGAACCCGGTTGTTGCGCTGCGTGAAATCGCCGAAGTAACGGTTGATTTTGACGATCTGCGCAATGGCATGGTTCAGGGTCTGCAACGGCATGTTGAAAGCGACGAGCCGGAAGAAGCCGAAGACGATTTCGGTCCGAAACTGGTTGCAGAAGCAGTTGAAGATGCCTCTGTTGGCGTCATCATGCCGACTGAAGAAGAATAAGGCCAGATAGACGTTGAACTGAGCCTGTTTCAAAAGAAAAGCCACGGTAATTATCTTCCGTGGCTTTTTTTTGTCTAAATCGTACTATCTTATGAAGGGGTTCGACCAAAACCCCCGAGTGGACCAGACGGAGATGCCCCTGAATGATGCGCCAATACGAACTTGTGGAACGGGTGAAGGCTTATGATCCGGAAGCGTGCGAAACAACGCTGAACCGGGCATATGTATATGCAACCCAGAAACATGGTTCGCAAAAGCGTGCATCGGGCGATCCGTACTTTTCCCATCCGATCGAAGTCGCGGGCATTCTGACCAATTACAAGCTTGATTGTGATACGATTATCACAGCGCTTCTGCACGACACGATCGAAGATACAGACGCCACACCAGAAGAAATCACCAAGCTTTTTGGCACCAACATCATGAAGTTGGTTGATGGTGTTACCAAGCTGACCCAGATCGAACTTAAATCTGCGGATTCAAAGCAGGCCGAAAACTTCCGCAAGCTGTTGCTTGCGATGTCTGAAGATATTCGTGTTCTTCTCGTCAAGCTGGCCGACCGTCTGCATAACATGCGGACGCTTCATTATATTTCAAAGCCCGAGAAGCGCGTTCGGATCGCTGCTGAAACGCTTGAAATCTATGCGCCACTTGCCGAGCGTATCGGTATGCATGACATCAAGGAAGAGCTTGAAGACCTTGCCTTCCAGCATATCAATCCCGAGGCCCGCGATTCTATCATCGCACGTTTGGAATTCCTGCGTGAAAAAGACGACAATGTCGTAAACCGCATTGTGGCCGAACTGAAAGACGTCATTTCCCGTCAGGGACTTAAGGTCGATATCTATGGCCGTGAAAAGCGTCCGTATTCGATCTGGCAGAAAATGCAGCGCAAGAACATCACGTTCGGCGAGCTTTCTGACATCATGGCGTTCCGTGTTCTAGTCGAAGATTTGCCGGAATGTTACGAGGTTCTTGGCTATATGCATGCCAATTACAAAGTCGTTCCGGGTCGGTTCAAGGACTATATCTCGACGCCAAAGCCCAACGGATACCGTTCCATTCACACAACGGTGCTTGGTCCGGAAAACCACCGTATCGAAGTTCAGATCCGCACCCGTCAGATGCACGAGGTCAACGAGAACGGTGTGGCTGCCCACTGGGCCTATAAGCAGGACACACCGACCGGGCAGCAAAAAGAAGGCGTTCAATATCGCTGGCTGCGTGACCTTCTTGATATTCTCGAACACGCATCAGAACCGGAAGAATTCCTTGAACATACCAAACTGGCGATGTTCCAGGATCAGGTATTCTGCTTTAGCCCGAAAGGCGATGTGATAGCGCTTCCGGCGCGCGCGACCCCGGTCGATTTCGCCTATATGATCCATACCCATATCGGGGACACCTGTGTCGGGGCAAAGGTCAATGGCGCGATGGTGCCGCTGCGCACCATGCTCAATAACGGTGATCAGGTCGAAATCGTAACATCGAAGGCGCAAACACCGAATCCGACCTGGGAACGGTTTGTTGTTACCGGCAAGGCACGTGCGCGAATTCGCCGTTTCATCCGTCAGCAGCAGGAAGACCAATATAAGGACCTCGGCAAGGCGATCTTGCAGAAGGCATTCCGTCAGGAAGGATACGACTATTCGGACAAGGCGATTGACGGTGTTCTCAAGATTTTCAAACAGCCGTCCGTCGATGCACTTCTGACGCTGGTCGGGGCAGGGCACCATACCGGACGCGAAGTCGTTCATGCCGTGTTCCCGGGTACCAAGGACAAGGAAACCGCACGCAAGATCGTGCCACTTGATAAGGTCCGGTCTCGTAAACATGATCATGCGATCCCGATCAAGGGCCTTATTCCGGGGATGGCTGTGCATTATGCCGGCTGTTGTCACCCATTGCCAGGCGACCGTATTGTCGGGATTGTTACAACCGGCAAAGGTGTGACGATCCATACGATTGATTGCGATACGCTTGAAACCTTTACCGAGCAGCCTGAACGCTGGCTTGATGTTGGTTGGGACAATGATGGTGAACCGGAACATTTCATCGGGCGTCTGGGTCTAACCGTTGGTCACGAACAGGGGGCCCTCAGTTCAATTACCAGCGTCATTGCCAAGAACCACGGCAACATTACCAATTTGCGCTTTACCAACCGCACCACTGACTTCTTTGAAATGCTGATTGATATCGATGTGGTCGATGTCAAACATCTGACCAATATCATTGCGGCATTGCGGGCAACACCGGTTGTCAATGCCGTTGAGCGCGCGCGCGGATAATGGCGGGCTGTGAAGCTATTCATCTTTTAGGTGAGGATCGCGTAAAAGCCTTGCCAAGTACGCAGTCAGCACTTACGCATATGCCTCGACTTTTTATTGCGTTACCTGATTTTCAGAACTGACCCGCATGTTTCGCCGCCGCATAAAACCATCATCAATGCAAAGAGTACGGAACGTAGTCTGGCCGCGTGGCGGATGGCGTCGTTCTTCGCAATACTTTGCTCATCGCGTCGCACGTTTGCCCGGCACACCATACAGCATTGCTTCGGGCTTTGCGATCGGGGCCGCCGTATCCTTCACACCCTTTATCGGTTTCCATTTCATTGCGTCCGCGCTGATCAGTCTTGTGACGCGCAGCAACGTGGTTGCGTCGATTTTGGGAACGGTTGTTGGAAATCCATGGACGTTTCCGTTCATCTGGTTATGGCTTTATACCTGCGGTAACTGGATACTTGGTGTTGATGAAACATCTGTCGCCGTTCATTTTGACATGGCGGTCCTGTGGGATTTTGTGGTTCTCGGCGTAAGCTATATCGGCGGTGGACTTATTTTTGGTCACTGGGATGCCGCAGACCATCAGACGCTGGCTCACCTTTGGGCCAGTATCGTCGATATTATCTGGCCGATGGTGATCGGATGCATACCGACTTCCATCGTGGTTTGGGCCTTGTTCTATTTTCCGGTCCGTCGTGCAGTGATCATTTATCGTCACAACCGTATTTTGCGCAGGATGAAGAAATCGGAACGTCACGGGCTTGTTCCGATGCTTGAGAATGCCAAAGACAAGATCGGCAATGTCGCGAAACACACCATCAGCAAGCAGGATGACTCCAAATGAGTTCGAAACTTCGGCTCGGCGTTAATATTGATCATGTTGCCACAATCCGGAATGCCCGCGGCGGCAACAGCCCCGATCCTGTTCGTGCAGCAGCCTTGGCAAAGGCCGCCGGTGCCGATGGCATAACAGCCCACTTACGCGAAGATCGTCGACATATTCGTGATGCAGACATGCAAAAGCTGCGTCAAGACGTTGATTTGCCGCTTAATTTCGAAATGGCTGCAACGGACGAGATGCTGAAGATTGCGCTTGAAACAAAGCCGCACGCAGTATGCCTTGTTCCGGAAAAACGAGAGGAACGCACAACAGAGGGCGGTCTTGACGTTGTTGGCGGCCATAATCATCTGAAACGCTTTGTGTCCGAGCTTGGGGATGCAGGCATTCGCGTTTCACTTTTTATCGAGGCATCCCGTGCGCAGCTTGATGCTGCAAAAAGCCTTGGTGCCCCGGTGGTCGAAATCCATACCGGTGCCTATTGCGATGCTGAAAACGCAGAAGATCGGGCGCGCGAACTCGAACGTATTCGTGCGGCGGTGGAATACGGGGCAGGGATTGGACTTGAAATCCATGCCGGTCACGGTCTGAATTACGAAACCGTGCAACCGATTGCCGCCATGCCGGAGATTGCCGAACTTAATATCGGGCATTTCCTGATCGGTGAAGCGGTCTTTGTCGGGCTGGAAGACGCGATTGCAGAAATGCGTCGATTGATGACCGAGGCACGTGATCAGACGGGCAATGCAAAATGATCATTGGGATTGGCACAGACTTGTGTGATATCCGTCGGATAGAGACTGCCCTTGAACGCCATGGCGAGCGTTTCATGAAGCGTGTCTTTACCGATGTCGAGATTGCGCGTGCCGTCCGGAAGCCCCATAGAACGGCTTCATCCCTTGCAATGGCGTTCGCCGCAAAGGAAGCATGTTCAAAGGCACTTGGTACCGGTTTTCGCCGCGGTGTTTATCACAACACCATGGGTGTGGTACATCAACCAAGTGGTAAGCCCGATATGGTATTGATCAACGGTGCGCTGGCACGACTTGAAGAATTAACTCCGGACGGTAAAACTGCTTCGGTGTATGTGACATTAACGGACGAATACCCGCTGGCGAATGCCGTCGTGGTAATTTCGGCTGACTGACAGATAAATTGATTGGTTAAATACGGAATGGAAAAGCTTGTGCAGAAAAAGAAAACGGGTGGACTTCTGGACACCTTGAAGACCGTTTTCTGGGCCATTGTCATTGCACTTATGGTTCGGACTTTTGCTTTCGAACCGTTCAATATTCCGTCTGGTTCGATGATCCCGACCTTGCTGGTTGGTGATTATCTGTTTGTTTCTAAATTTTCATACGGATATTCGAAACACAGCATGCCGTTCAGTCTTCCGGTTATTCCGGGGCGGGTGTTTGAATCCGAGCCCGAGCGTGGTGATGTGGTTGTCTTCAAACTGCCGTCTGACACCACCCAGGACTATATCAAGCGCGTGATAGGCCTTCCGGGTGATACGGTTCAGGTCACCAACGGTCGTTTGTATATCAATAACAAACTGATCGAACGCGAACGTATCGAAGATTACATCCTGACGGATGGCAGTGGTCGTTCGGCAGCTGTCCCGCAATATATCGAAACGCTTCCGAATGGTAAGGTTCACCGTATTCTGGAACTGTTCGGGGATCAGGGTCCCAGCGACAATACTGAGGCATTCACCGTACCTGAAGGTCACTACTTCATGATGGGTGATAACCGCGACAATTCGGCTGACAGCCGTGCATTCCCGTCGCGGTTCCGGTTTGTCCCGATTGAAAATTTGGTCGGTCGTGCTGAATTCCTGTTCTATTCCAAGGACAGTTCACAGCCGGTTTATGACCTTGGCAGCATCCGCTTTGATCGCCTGTTCCAGGGGGTCAACTGATGAGCGACGGCATCCCCGTGATCGCCGAGATAGATCACGGTTTTTCCAATCCTGACCTTTTACGTGTTGCACTTACTCATAGAAGTGCGGCCAAGGGTAAAGATGCGCTCAGCGGTGGCAATGAACGTCTTGAATTCCTGGGGGACCGGGTTTTGGGGCTTGTTGTTGCCGAGATGCTCTATACCCGGTTCGGGCGAGAGCGCGAAGGAGCGATGGCAAAGCGCTTTGTCGCACTGGTGCGTCGTGAAACGCTGGCGCGTGTGGCCATTCAGATCAATCTGGGCGACCACATTCAGATGGCCAAGGGCGAACGGGCAGCAGGTGCAGACACAAATCCGGCGATTTTATCTGATTGCATGGAAGCCGTGATTGCCGCACTCTATCTTGATGGCGGACTTGAACCGGCGCGCCGTTTTATCGAAAAGCTGTGGACGCCGCTTCTCGATGAAGCCAACAAGCCGCCGCAAGATGCGAAAACGCAGTTGCAGGAATGGCTGCAAGGGCGGGGCAAGCCGCTGCCGAAATATGAAATGGTCGGACGTGAAGGTCCGGCGCATGCACCGATCTTTACCATCGAACTGACGACCAGCGATGGCGAAAACGTCAGTGCCGAAGGAAAATCTAAACGCGAGGCGGAGCAACTTGCCGCTCGCATGATGTTGGACAAACTAAGCGATGAATGAGGTTCCCACACCGGTGGCCGAAGACAGATTACCTTATCAGCAGCGTTGCGGCTTTGTCGCACTTGTTGGTGCGCCTAATGCAGGCAAATCGACGCTCCTGAACCAGCTTGTCGGCACGAAAGTGTCGATCGTCTCGCCAAAGGTCCAGACAACCCGTACCCGTGTGCGCGGTATTGTCATGACCGAAGATGCGCAGATTGTTTTCATTGATACGCCGGGCATTTTCGCACCCAAACGCCGTCTTGACCGGGCCATGGTCAAAGCGGCCTGGAATGGTGCGGATGATGCGGATCTCGTGGTTCTTGTCATTGATGCCGGTTCTGGCATCACCGACGAAGATCTTGCGATCATCAATCAGCTTAAAGACCAGAACCGCAAAGCCATTCTGGCGCTGAACAAGGTCGACAAGGTTTCCGACAAGGAAAAACTCCTGCGTCTTTCCCAGGAACTGTTTGCCCACGAAGTCTTTACCGATGTCTTTATGATTTCGGCCAAGAAAGGGGCTGGCACGCAGGATCTTGTGAATTTCCTTGCTGCCAAAATGCCTGATGGTCCTTGGATGTTCCCCGAAGACGATGTTTCGGATATGCCGTTGCGTCTGTTGGCGGCCGAGATCACCCGCGAGAAACTGTATTATCAGCTTCAGCAGGAATTGCCGTATTCGGCAACGGTCGAGACCGAGCTTTGGGAAGAACGCAAAGACGGTTCGGTCAAGCTTGAACAGACCATTTTCGTCGAACGCGAAGGGCAGAAAGCCATTATTCTTGGCAAAGGTGGCAAGCGGATCAAGGCATTGGGAAGCGATGCGCGTAAGGAGCTCGAAGCCATTTTCGAACGCCGCGTGCATTTGTTCCTGTTTGTTAAAGTCCGTGAAAACTGGGGCGATGATCCCAATCGCTTTGCCATGTGGGGCCTTGATCCCAACGCATAAGTCTTTGCGTTGCACAGATTGACCATCAATTGCCGGGTAACTCATGGAAATCGGATCGTTCTGGGGTGTTGTGATGATCGTTGTCGGCGCTGCTGCCGCAATGATCGTTGCGCGTATTGCCAGACGACCATTCCGTCACGGTCGTGGCAACGCATCTGTGCAACGCGAGAAAACTTTTCTGCATCGCCCGCTTAATCTGATTGCGCTTTTGGTGGCGGTTGGCGTTTTTGTGCTGGGCCTGTTCTGGAAAATGACGGGCGGAGGACCAAACTGATGACCCGAAATTCTACCGATCCGATTGATCAGGCGATTGACGAAGTCGAAAACAGTTCGTTGCTGCGCAAGGTCATCTTTGGTGCCGCGATATTTGCTTTGGCATCCTGCCTTGTTGGTATGTTCTTCCTGGTGACACGCCTGATCGTTCCCAGCGGCTATTTCTAAGAGGCCGGAATGGACTGGCGTGATGATGGCATTGTTCTTTCGACACGCAAACTGGGCGAAAGTTCGGTCCGGCTATCGGTTCTGACCTGCGACTATGGACGTCATGCCGGCATGGTACGCGGTGCGATGAGCAAATCCATGCGCGGCACGCTCGAACCGGGCAACGAGATACGGGTAGGGTGGTCGGCCCGCCTTGCCGAACATCTGGGTCAATTTCGCTGTGAGTTGACAGGCGCACATGCCGCCGATCTTTTGTTGCAGCCGGGCCCCCTGATGGCGATGAGTTCGGCTTGCGCGATGTTGGATGCGACCCTGCCAGAACGCGAAACGCATCCTGATTTGTATCATGGGACGGTTGCCCTGATGGCAGCGCTTAAGACCGAGCAGTGGTTGCCGACCTATATCCGTTGGGAAGTCGGTTTGCTCGAAGAGCTTGGCTATGGCCTTGATCTTGAACATTGTGCGGCGACCGATGCGACCAGTGATCTGGCCTATGTTTCCCCCAAAAGCGGCCGTGCAGTAAGCGAACCGGCGGGCAATGCCTATCGTGACAGGTTGTTGCCATTACCAGCTTTTCTTGCGATTGGCAGGGCATCGCAAACGCGTAAGGAAGCCGAACTTTCGGATCAGATGCGCGATGGATTGAAGCTGACGGGATTTTTCATTCATCGCGATATCTTTGAAGCCAAGGGCATCAAACCGGTTGCCGCACGTGACAGGCTTGTCAGCCATGTCTGGCGCATGAATGGCAGCGAAGAAAAATAAATTGATCATTTTGGTTCGCATCTGTTGACCGCCCCTATGCCCCGCGTAGTATGTTGCGAGTATCGCAAGCTGTTCGGGTCCCGAATACCCTTGCGCCTGTCCATTCTGCCAAGCAACAAGAAAAATCGTTCATGAGCACCAAGACTTCCGATCCGGCTGGTGCCGGTCAAATCAGGGAAACCCGACTTGCTGATGCGCTAAGCGAACGTTATCTCGCTTATGCGATGTCGACGATTATGTCGCGTTCCCTGCCTGATGTGCGTGATGGCCTTAAGCCGGTGCATCGTCGTCTTCTTTACGCCATGCGGCAGCTTAAACTGAACCCGGAACAGGGGTTCAAGAAATGCGCCCGTGTTGTTGGTGACGTGATCGGTAAATATCACCCGCATGGTGATCAGTCGGTCTATGACGCGCTTGTGCGCCTTGCACAGGATTTTGCGGTTCGTTATCCGCTGGTCGATGGTCAGGGCAACTTCGGTAACATTGATGGCGATAACGCCGCGGCAATGCGTTACACCGAAGCCCGCATGACTGCGGTTGCCGCCGCCCTGATGGATGGCCTGGACGAGGATGCGGTTGATTTTCGCCCGACCTATGATGGCGAGGAACAGGAACCGGTTGTTATGCCGGCAGCCTTCCCGAACCTTCTGGCCAATGGTGCGGCCGGTATTGCGGTTGGTATGGCAACCAATATTCCGCCCCACAACGTTGGTGAACTGTGCACGGGTCTGATCAAACTGATCGACAAGCCGGAAACATCAATCGCCGAGCTGGTACGTTGCGTGCCGGGGCCGGATTTCCCGACCGGTGGTGTTCTGGTTGAACCGCATGAAAACATTCTTGAAGCCTATGCTACCGGGCGTGGATCATTCCGCCTGCGTGCAAAGTGGGAAGTCGAAAAGCTGAGCCACGGCCTTTATCAGGTTGTGATCACCGAAATTCCCTATCAGGTTCAGAAAGCCAAACTGGTCGAACGCATCGCTGATTTAATGGTGGCAAAGAAACTGCCGCTTCTGAACGATGTGCGCGATGAGTCCACCGATATCATTCGTCTGGTTCTTGAACCGCGCACCCGTGCGGTCGAGCCGGAACATCTGATGGAAATGCTGTTCAAAAATACCGAACTGGAAATCCGGTTTGGCTTGAACATGAACGTTCTTGATGGTGATAACACGCCGCGCGTCATGAATTTGCGTGAAGTTCTGCGCGCATTCCTGGCTCATCGCCAGGAAGTCCTGATCCGTCGTTCCGAACATCGCCTGGCAAAGATCAATCATCGTCTTGAAGTGTTGGAAGGCTATCTTGTTGCCTATCTGAACCTTGATGAAGTGATCCGTATCATCCGGTTTGAGGATGAACCGAAAAACGCCCTTATGGCGACGTTCAACCTGACCGAAGTTCAGGCCGACGCGATCCTGAATATGCGTTTGCGGTCGTTGCGCAAGCTCGAAGAGATGGAAATCAAGAACGAGCACGCCAAACTGACCGAAGAAAAAGAAGGTCTCGAAGCACTTCTGGCCAGCGAAAGCCTGCGCTGGGAGAAGATCCGCGACGAGATCGAAGTCATGCGCGAGAATTTCGGCAAGAAAACCGCGCTTGGCAAACGTCGCACCGAAATTGGCGATGCGCCCGAAGAAATCGAAGTGCCGCTTGAAGCCTTGATTGAACGTGAACCGATTACGGTCATCTGTTCAAAAATGGGCTGGATCCGTGCACTCAAAGGTCATACCGCCGATATCAGTGATCTTAAATTCAAGGATGGCGACGAACATCGCTTTGCGATCAAGGCCTTTACCACGGACAAGCTGCTGATCCTGTCGACGGCGGGTCGTTGCTATACCATGTCTTGCGACAAGCTGCCCGGTGGCCGGGGCCATGGGGAGCCGATCCGTCTGTCGATTGATCTGCCGCAGGAACATGACATCGTATCGATGGTTGTTCACAAAGACGGTCGTAACTTGCTTGTGGCAAGTTCTGGTGGTCGTGGGTTCCTGGTCGCCGAAAAAGACGTGGTTGCCCAGACCAAAAACGGCAAGCAAGTGCTGAACCTTGGAACCGGGGAAGTCGCCAAAATCTTCCTTCCGGTCGAAAAGGACCATGTCGCTGTTCTTGGTGAAAACCGCAAACTGCTGATCTATCCGGTTGGTGAAGTGCCGGAAATGACCCGTGGCCGGGGCGTTATTTTGCAGAAATATCGTCAGGGCGGTCTTTCTGACCTGATCCTGTTCAATCTTAAAGATGGTCTGAGCTGGGCAATGGGGGGCAGCGAAGGCCGCACCCGCACTGTGACCGAGCTTGGCGAATGGATCGGCAAACGTGCAGGGGCAGGGCGCATGCCGCCAAATGGCTTCCCGCGGTCGAATAAATTCGAATAGTCGGACAGATCATTCTGGAACCAAAAAAGTCGGAAGGTGCTTTACCCTCCGACTTTTTTTATACCTTTGATTGGCCAAAATAGATGCAAACAACATCATATGCTGCAAATTCACCCAGATATGGCGGATTTGCGTGCCAAAAGATATGGTGTTTTTGATGGTTAAAATGTAACTTCGCAACCTGATTAACAGGAAGCCCGCAATATTCCTGTGAGATTAATAAGGGCTTGGGAGTGAAAAGTGAGATTTCTGGGAAATTTCGTCCACGCGATAGACGGTCTTAATGACCTGATCGGTCGCGCGGTAGCCTGGCTGGTGATCCCGATGGTTGTGATCACGTTTTTGGTAGCCACATTGCGTTATGGCTTCGCAGTCGGCTGGGTATCAATGCAGGAAAGCTATATGTGGCTTTACGGCATTATGTTCATGGTAGGAGCGGGTTACACGCTTTTGCACGGTGGTCACGTTCGTGTGGACGTTTTCTATCGTCCGGCATCGGCGCGTTACAAGGCATGGGTTGACCTTTTTGGTTCCCTGTTCCTGATGATGCCGGTGCTCATCATGATCCTGATGTACAGCTATCCGTATGTTGCGACGAGCTGGCACCGTCTTGAAGGATCGCACGAGACGGGCGGTCTTCCGGGCCTGTTCTTATACAAATCGGTGATTTTGGTCTTCTGTGTGCTGATGCTGTTGCAGGGGCTTTCGCTTGCTGCGCGCAGTATTTTGGTGCTCGCTGGCCACAAAGAATTTGAAATCAAAGAAGAAGAGCACGAGGGCGTTTGATGACGGGGGAAATTCTTAGCCTGGTGATGTTCGCCGTTGCTTGCGGCGTGCTTCTTCTTGGTTTTCCGGTTGCCTTCTCGCTTGCGGGGACCGGTCTTGTATTTGCCCTTATCGGTAATGCAATGGGCACATTTGACATGCCGCTTCTGGGGTCGCTGCCGTCGCGCTATTTCGGTGTGATGACCAACGAGCTTTATGTGGCTATTCCTTTGTTCGTTTTCATGGGCGTCATGCTTGAACGTGCAAGGATCGCCGAAAAGCTTCTGACCACCATGGGGATGCTGTTTGGCACCATGCGTGGCGGTCTTGGTATTTCGGTGGTTATTGTTGGCATGTTGCTGGCAGCATCGACCGGTATTGTCGGTGCCACGGTTGTGACCATGGGCTTGCTCAGCCTGCCGGCAATGCAGAAGGCCGGTTATGATCCGAAACTTTCGACCGGTGTCATTTGCGCATCGGGTACGCTTGGTCAGATTATTCCGCCGTCGATTGTTCTGGTTCTTCTGGGCGATATCCTGCAGGGCGCCTATGCCGAGGCACAGCGTGCAATTGGCAACTGGGCACCGGAACCGATTTCGGTGATGGACCTGTTTGCCGGTGCATTCATTCCGGGGCTTCTACTTGTTGCGTTGTACATTGGCTGGATCATCATCAAGTCATTGATCGATCCGAAAGCCGCGCCTGCGCTGGTCGAAGGCAAGCGTCCGGAAGGTCTTTGGGGTGAAGTGCTTCGTGCATTGCTGCCTCCGGGACTTTTGATTGTTGCTGTGTTGGGTTCGATCCTGACCGGTATTGCGACCCCGACTGAATCTGCTGCATTCGGCTCGATCGGCGCGATTGTTCTGGCTGCATTCTACAAGCGTCTGGATATGGCAGTTCTGCGCCATGTTGTGCGCCAGACGGTTCAGGTCAGTGCGATGGTGTTCGTTATCCTGCTTGGTGCGTCGGTGTTCTCGCTGGTGTTCCGCGGTCTTGGTGGTGATCTTCTGGTCGAAGACCTGCTGCACAACCTTCCTGGTGGCGAATTCAGCGCAATGCTGGTTGTCATGCTGTTGATGTTCTTCATGGGCTTCTTCCTGGACTTCATCGAGATCGTCTTCGTGGTGATCCCGATTGTTGGTCCGATCCTGCTCAAGATGGATATTGACCCGGTTTGGCTTGGTGTGATGATTGCCATCAACCTTCAGACCAGCTTCCTGACGCCGCCGTTTGGTTTTGCACTGTTCTATCTGCGCGGTGTTGCGCCGGCTGCGATCAAGACACTTGATATTTATCGCGGGATTATACCGTTTGTGATGATCCAGATGCTTGGTCTGTGTCTTGTTGCGGCATTCCCGTGGCTGGCGACCTGGCTTCCGAGTGTTCTGTTCTGATCTTATTTCAGAGCAAGATAGTCCAAAGAAAAAGGCACCCGAAAGGGTGCCTTTTTTGATTCCGGCTTATTGCGATGACCCTAGGTGTTATTGATGCTGGGTTTTGCGAAGTTCCAAAACAACACCTGCACCTTCTTTGGTGTCGAAATAACAAAAGCCTGTGCCATCTTCGCGATGGCCATTGGCAATAACTTTTAGTCCGGCCTGTTCGCCATCTGCTTTTGAGCCAAGCAGGTCTGCGACCTCAAAGCCCAAGTGATAAACACTTTCGCCAAAACGGTCGAGGTGACGGCGCTGTGGGCTGTCTTCCGGGCCAGGCTGGCAGAGTTGCAGCTGGAAGTTATCAAGATCACAGCATTTGTATTTCATCGCCTTGGATGCGGCGACATCGGGCACATTAAACACTTCATAAGCCGTGCCCTTCGGGTAATCGAACCAGCCGTCAAAACCGATGCTTTTGTAATAGGCCAGTGATTTCTCCAGATCATGAACGACGACGCAAACATGATGAAGAGAGCGGAACATATTGGTCATTGCAGTCTCGTTTTCAGATTGAAAATGGGGTGGAAGTGTCGGGCGACCACCCGCAAGGTGTTTAGCCATAACAATATACGGTAAAATATACAAGAAAATATACGAACTGAAAGTTCCGTGTGATTTCAAATGCATCCATCGATAGCAACAACGAATGAATCGGCAGAGCGCAAAGGGTTTCGCCGGTCTCTCATTGTCGGAAAACGGGGTGTTATACCGAAAACTACGTAAATCAAAATTCGCGCATTTTTCCCGGAAAACTGCGGTGTGCAAGCATGTGATAATTTTGGTTTTGGCGTGATATATTTCTTCGTATACGAACGAGTATATCGAAAGCGCGCTGATCGTTTTTCTCGGCAAAGGGCAAGCACAACCCGAACCCCGAGCCGGATTGAAAAAAGGTCCTAAACGGCATTTGCGGTCGTGTGTTTTCGGAACGTTTTGGCAGTGCCGGTATCCGGCCTGCTGTCTCGCCCACAAAACAGAATTGAGGAAGAATATGCATTATTTCGGTTATTGCACCTGGTTGGACGATGCGGAACTTCGCCGCTTCATGCCGAACGCGAAAATGGTGACCAAGGGCTACGCTGCCAACCATCGCCTTGAGTTCCATGCAGCGGCTGATCGTACCGATCGTGGTTGGTGTCACCTTGCTGATACCCGTGACGCATGGGGCAACAATGCACTGGGTGTAATCTTCGAACATGAAGGCCATCATTTCAAAGACGAATATGACGATTTCGAGCGCTGCTTCCTGACCGCCTATGGCGATGACGGCAAAATGTACGAGTGCTGGACCTATCGTCTGATCACCCCGGGTATTCCGATGCGTCCGCCGCATTTCTACTGGAATCACATCCCCAAGGGCATGAAAGAGTGGGGCTTCCCGGAAGAATATATTCAGCAGACTCTCAAGATGTATGACGAGGCTGCCGAGTGCCCAGATGCCGACCGTCCAAACCCGTCGGCTATCCCCGGAAAATCGGCTGCTAGCCGCTAATTTTCCTTTGTTTCCATCGGATTACGGTTCACGATACCAATAAAACAGGGAGTCTTCTGATGAACCAGACTATTCGTAAATTGCTTGCAGGCTGCGCCTTATCCATTGGCCTGTTTTCAGTCTCTTTAACAGCAGCAAATGCTGAAAAAATGCCAGAGGACGTGATTAATCTTGTCCCCCAACAGATCCGGGACAGCGGTGTGATTCGCGTCGGTTCACAGCAGACTTTTCCGCCGGTGGAATTCCGGGAACCCGGTAAAACCGAGGTGGTTGGCGTCAGTGCCGATCTTCTTGCCGAAGTTGCTGACCGCCTCGGTCTTAAACTTGAATATATTCACGGCGAATACTCGTCCCTGATCCCGGGCGTAGAAGCTGGTCGTTTTGACATGGCTTCGGGCGGTATCAGCGATAATGAAACCCGTGAAGAAAAGCTCGATTTCGTAAACTACATGATGTCGGGTGGCTCTATCCTTGTCCGTGATGACGAAGATGGTGCGAAACTTGATCACATCGACAAGTTCTGTGGCCGTTCTGTTGCCACCCTTCTTGGGTCACGCATCATCATGGACGCCGTTGAAAAGGCATCTGCCATCTGTGAAACCAATGGTGGCAAACCAATCACGGCCGAACAGCTTCCGTCCGCACCGGATGCGCGCATGCAGCTTGATCTGAAGCGTGTCGACGGTTACCTGGGTGATTTCCCTGCACTGGTGTACATGATCGAAACCATGCCGGGTAAGTATCAGATTGCAGGTGGTAATTTTGTTCTGACGCCCTATGTCACCAGCTGGGGTTTTGGCAAGAATGCCAACGGCTTGCGTGATGCAGTTCAGAAAACCATGCAAACGATGCTTGAAGACGGCACTTACGCCATTCTGATGGGTAAATGGGGTCTTGGTGGCGGTGCGCTGCCGGAAATCACCATCAATAAACCGGCTTCCAAACGGTAATTAACAATGACCAATGCCTTGAACACCGAGGGTATGAGCCTTCAGATTGTTCATCGTCGGCGCTGGGGAGCTTGGCTCCTCGGCGCTGCCACCCTGATTGTGGTGTCGACGATGATCCTTGCCGCTGTCCGTGCCCAGATCATGGACCTAGAAGTTTTCTATCGTTATCTGTTTGACGGACAGATCATGCGCGGTGCCTTTAACGCCGTGGTTCTTGGAACTCTTGCACTGATCATCTCGGCGATTATCGGGCTTATGCTTGCGCTGATGCGTGTTTCAGGTAACCCGATCCTTGCATCTGTTTCCGCTGTCTATGTCTATTTCTTCCGCGGAACCCCGATGTTGATCCAGTTGCTGTTCTGGTTCAATGCATTTCCGATCATGTTCCCGGATCTTTATATCTCGATCCCGTTTACCGATGTCGTGCTGATCGATCAGCGCATGACAACCGTAATCACGCCGTTCATCGCGGCATTGGCCGGGCTTAGCCTTGCGGAAGGTGCCTATATGAGCGAGATCATTCGCGGCGGCATCATGGCCGTTGATGATGGTCAGCGTTCTGCTGCACGTGCCCTGGGTATGACGCACAATCAGGTTCTGCGAAAAATCGTCATTCCACAGGCAGGCCGGATCATTATCCCCGCGTCGGGCAACCAGTATATTATGCTGTTGAAATCAACTTCGCTTGCATCGGCGATCGGGTATCTCGAGTTGCTGCGGATTACGACAGATATCTACTCGGCGAACTTCCGTGTGGTTGAACTGCTGGCGGTTTCCGCATTCTGGTATCTGTTGATGACGGCCTTTGCGACGGCATTGCAGACGACGCTTGAAAAACTCTTCCCGCAACGGTGATCTTCATGACAAACACTTCTGAAAAGCCAACCTTGCCAGCTGTGATTGCCAATGCTGTAAGCAAGTACTTTGGCTCCTTGCAGGTTCTCAAGAATGTCAGCTTTACCGTGCAGCCCGGCGAAGTTGTTGCCTTGTTGGGCCCGTCGGGTGCTGGCAAGTCAACCATGCTTCGCTGCATCAACCATCTTGAAAAAATTGATGGGGGGCAGGTTTCTGTTCATGGAGAACTTATCGGGTATCAGCGTCAGGGTGACCGGCTGATGGAAATGTCCGACAAGCGCATCAGTGAACAGCGCACGACTGTTGGTATGGTGTTTCAAAGCTTTAACCTGTTTCGCCATATGACGGTGCTTGAAAACATCATCACCGCACCCATGATGGTGCATAAGCGCGAGAAGGCCGAGGCTATCGCGCAGGCGCATGCACTGCTCCAAAAGGTTGGATTGCCGGACAAGGCATCTTTTTATCCTTCCCAGCTTTCAGGCGGGCAGCAACAAAGGGTTGCAATTGCCCGTGCTTTGGCGATGGAACCTGAAGTGCTTCTGCTTGATGAACCTACAAGTGCACTTGATCCCGAGCTGTCGCATGAAGTGATCGGGACCATAAAAACACTTGCAGATGAAGGTCGTACCATGTTGATTACTACTCACGAGATGGCCATTGCGCGTGGTTTCTCTGATCGCGTGATCTTCATGGTTGATGGCGAGGTCGCCGAAGATGTTCCTGCAAAGCAATTCTTTGAATCGCCCCAGCACGAACGCAGCCGACAGTTCCTCGCGCAGATGGAAAACTGATACGCGGGCAGGGCGCTGTTTGCGGTGCCCTGCCTGATCACCTGATCAATCAGGTAACTGGAGAAAGACCATGGCGAAAAAGCCGGCAAGCAATCTGGCAGCAATGAGTGTTCATGACATGCTGCGTACCAAGATCATGACGCTCGAATTTCGCGCTGGAGAACGCCTGGTCGAAGACGATATCACTGCTATGCTCAATGTGGGCAGAACGCCGGTTCGTGAAGCACTTTTGCGCTTGCAGGGCGAGGGGCTTGTAACCCGCTCAAAGGGCTGGTTTGTCAAACCGATCGAGCCATCCCGGATACAGGAAGTGTTCGAAAACCGCTTTGCGATCGAGGGTGTTGCAACAGGTTTTGCAGCAGCCAAGATCTCAGAAGAAGTGCTGGCCGAACTTGATGCGATGATCTCTGAAATGGATGATGTCGAGAGCAAACCGCGCTCGGAAATCAACCGCATCAACCATCACTTCCATGAAAAGATTGTCGAAGCATCTGCCAATCCCTTCTTCAAGGAAATGTATGAGCGGACCCAGTTCCAGTACTGGAATCTTCGTCTACCGATCATTTTCACCAAAGAACAAACTGTTGCGTCCAATGACCAGCACCGCGAGATCTTTGAAGGTCTGAAGGCGCATGATGCCAAACGCGCTGAAGAAGCTGCGCGCAACCATATCCAGAACACTTACGAAATTGTCAGCGAAGCATTCGAAGGGTTCTGATCCTTTTCAGTCCCTACGTTTTGACTCCAGTGGGCAAGGTGTCGATGACTGATCCCGTTATCATGCGCGCGCATCATAGCCACATCTATCCGGGATTACGGATAGATATCTCAAGCGATGATCATAAGCGCCTTTTAAGCGCCGAAGCGGGAAATGATACTTCGGTCCGTGCGTTGGTCGTCATGGTTCAGTTTGTTGACGACGCAATTGCATTTGGCGAGGTCGAGACCGGACTTGATGACGAGTGTGATTTGACCTTGTTGCTTGGTGCATATGTCACGGGCAAGGGAACGGAAATTCCGGCGAAGAGATGGCTTATTGCCAACGAAAAAGCCGGTGCAAACGGTGTGGAACTCAAGGTCAGAAAACGGTTGCCGGTATAGGCGGATATGAAAAAGGGCCGGTGTAAACCGACCCTTTTCCGAACACGCAACCAGCTTTGTCGGGGCAAACCGACGGCAGATTAGCTGGTCGGGAATGCGTAATCCATCGCGCGGGCTTCCATGAAGCCGCCCTCGGAAATTTTCGACCAGGCAACAGACTGGGTGCGGAACTTGATCAGGCTGTCAAAGACTTCTTTGGCCAGCGGATCACGCGCCGCGACGTCAGACAGAACTTCACCGGTCAGCTTGCCAAGGCCTTTGATGGTGTCGTCAGAAAGACGTTTAAGTTGAACATTGTGCTTCTCGATCAGGGTTTTCAGCGCATCGTTGTTACGTGCGGTGAACTCCGACATCACCATGACGTTAACAGCTTTGTTTGCTGCTTCGACAATGGCTTTCAGGTCGGCCGGAAGCTCGTTCCAGGCATCAAGGTTGATGAAGTTATCAAGAACCGTTGCCGGCTCGTACCAGCCCGGATGGACATAGTATTTTGCCGATTTATACAGGCCGAATGCCAGGTCGTTATACGGGCCAACCCAGTCAACAGCGTCGATCGATCCGGTCTGAAGGGCTGGCGCAAGTTCACCGCCCGGAAGGTTCACAACGTTTGAGCCAGCAGCTTTCAGAACTTCGCCGCCCAGACCCGGAATGCGGATCTTAAGGCCGTTGAAATCTGCGATGCTGTTGATTTCCTTGTTGTACCAGCCGCCCATGGTTGCCGCAGTGTTACCAGATGCAAAGAACTTGCAGTTCAGTTCGGCATAGGCTTTATCAGCAAGTTCCTGTCCGCCGAAATAGTAGAACCATGCGTTCTGTTCCTGCGCGGTCAGGCCGAACGGCATGGACGCGATGAACTCGGTCGCCGGAACTTTGCCCTTCCAGTAATAAGGTGCGCCGTGTCCCATTTCGACAGCACCGGTGCCAACAGCTTCGATGGATTCAAATGCCGGAACGATTTCACCAGCACCGAAAACTTTGACCGTCAGGCGGCCTTCAGATGCTTCGGTGATGTATTTTGCCAGCAATTCAGCGCCGGTACCAAGGCCCGGATAGTTTTTCGGCCAGGTGGTTACCATACGCCATTCGCGCTTGTCCTGTGCAATTGCCGGTTTGGCAAAAGTAGAAGCAGCAGCGGCGGTCGCGCCGACAACAGCTGCGCCGCTTAGAAATTGACGTCTTTTCATTGAATGCAGTCTCCCTGTTCAGGTAATAGCCCCTACGCCACGGTGCTTTATGTCAAAACACAGTGCCGCTTGACGTTAAGCAGATCACTTGAATGCTGCAAACGCGAAATAAAGACGAAAAAACTATTTTTAAAGCAGTGAATTAGACAATGTGAAATGTAAATTACAGAGTTTTGTACGGTGTCGATATTTTCAAAATGAGAAATAAGCATAAATGCGATATGCATATCGAAATGGTTAATTATGCATAATAAAATTGGACATTTGGCGTAGAGTAAAATACGCGCAACAGTAAAACAGGTCGCATAATTATTTTGCGCTAATGTTGTGTGAAATGAAGTCGCAGTCGTGCGCTTTCGCGACACGGGTGCCCCCGAAGGGGTTATTCCAGGTCCGTCGACCGGTCATTGGCCGCCTTTGTGGCGCGGCGTACCAGTGTTTCGAGATTGTTCTCTTCGCCAAACAGTTTCAACGCTGCGGCGGTCACGCCGCGCGGTGTCGTGACTTCGTCGCGCAATCGCGCCGGTGAACGATCCGCGTGAAGGGAAGCCGAGGCGCTATGAAGTGTATCTATGGCAAGATCCAAGGCCAGATCGTCTGGCAAACCAAGTGAAATACCGGCTTTGGCAAGAGCCTCGGTAAAGGCAAAGAAATATGCCGGACCACAGCCCGAGATGGCTGTTACCGCGTGCAGGTGACTTTCTTCCTTGACCCAGTAAACGGATCCGATTGTCTGAAGAAGGCGGGTGGCAATGGCGCGACCAGCTTCGGTGACATAGGGACCAGCATAGCAGCCGGTTGCGGAATGACCCGATTTAGCACCGATATTGGGCATGGCCCGTACCACGCTATAGGCGTGATTGTGGCGCAATGTTTCGACATTGATCCCGGGCATAACAGAAATAACAAGCGATTGCCGTGTTGTGACGAGCTTCATCAGATGGGCAAGTTTACCAAAAAGCTCGGGCGCAATGGCAATTACGATTACATCATAAGCGCCGTTCAACTGGGCTGCTTCGAGTGTCGGGTAGATTGCTGTAATTTCGGATGTTGTTTGAATGTCGGTATTATTGAAATACGGGTCACAAACCGAAATTTCGATTTTCCCAGCCATGCCGGTTTCCGTCAGGCGCGAAATCATCGCCTTGCCAATATCGCCGGCCCCCAGGAACAGCAAACGAGTCATATGCTTATAACCTTCTACGCAGGTGTTTATTTTGGCATGTTGCTACGTTTTGTTTCTCTATTTATCAATAGTTCAAAACTCTGTGTCAAATGAAGGTCACAGACAAGATGTTTATTTAAGGAATATAGCAGTTGATTTGGTTGGGTTAATTTTCCTTAGAGAATCATGATATTTTACATATGTCACTATCTATAAGTATTATATTAAGTGTCATGTATCAGCATAAAATGCGGAAAATAACGTCAAGTTCAGTCGATATTTCTATCTTTTTGGTCGATCTGTGTGCATGAGAATTTCGACAAAAGGAAGATATTGGACGTTTATGACGATGGTGCGGGACGTATATCGCGGATAACTCGTCAAACGCTCGGTGAGGTCGCAGGGTAATATTCTACGACTTTATGCAATTAGACCGGATCGGCTTGTGCGTTTAAGCGCAACGACCGCTGAAAACTTTAGATGTGCGGATGTCTGTATTAGGACTAGGACGTGCGCGGCAAGGGGGCTTTGGGCGCAGCGGTCGAACGCGACACCCAAAAGAGGAGTTACCTGTCATGCAGGCAAACAAAAAGGGCTGGCAAAAGCCAGCCCTTCGTCGTTTTCCGAGAAATCGGAAAACTTAGTATTTGAACGGCAATACACGTGCCTGAGCAAATGCAGATTCCGAGAATTTCGACCATGCGATCGACTGCGTACGGAATGCCACAAGGCTTTCAAAGACTTCTTTCGACAGCGGGTTCGACGCAACCAGGTCACGCAGAACTTCGCCAGACAGTTTGCCAAGGCCAGTCAGAATGTCGTCGGAGAACGGACGAACATCGACATTGTGCTTGTTGCGCAGGGTATCAAGCGCCTGAACGTTACGTGCGGTGAATTCCGACAGAACCATCTGGTTTACTGCGCGGTTTGCCTGTTCAACGATTGCCTTCAGGTCATCCGGGAGTGCGTTCCATGCATCCAGGTTGATGAAGTTATCAAGAACGGTCGCCGGCTCGTGCCAGCCCGGATAGTAGTAATACTTGGCCGATTTATAGAGACCAAATGCCAGATCGTTGTACGGACCAACCCATTCGGTCGCGTCAATCGCGCCCGACTGAAGTGCCGGCGGAATTTCGCCGCCCGGAAGGTTCACAACGTTCGCGCCAGCTGCTTTGACAACTTCGCCACCAAGGCCCGGAATACGCATTTTCAGACCCTGATAGTCTGCAATGGTGTTCATTTCCTTGTTGAACCAGCCACCCATCTGGGTGCCGGTATTGCCCGACGGGAAGAACTTACAGTTCAGTTCGGCATAAACTTTGTCAGCAAGTTCCTGACCGCCGCCCCACTGGAACCATGCGTTCTGTTCCTGCGCGTTCAGACCAAACGGCATTGCTGCGATGTATTGGGTCGCGTCAACTTTACCTTTCCAGTAGTAAGGGGCGCCGTGACCCATTTCGACGGTGCCGCTGCCAACAGCGTCAATTGCTTCGAATGCCGGAACAATTTCACCAGCACCGAAAACGGTGACTTTCAGGCGACCGTCGGATGCCTTGGTGATGTATTCAGCAAGAAGGTTTGCGCCGGTGCCAAGGCCCGGGAAGTTTTTCGGCCAGGTGGTGACCATACGCCATTCGCGAACGTCCTGCGCAAGTGCCGGTTTGGCGAAGGTGGATGCAGCAGCGGTTGCACCTGCTACAGCAGCGCCAGAAAGAAATTGGCGACGTTTCATTAGTTACAGCCTCCCAAAGATGCAAGCTCATGATTTATATGTCAAAGCCGGTTAATCGGCTTTGACCAGCAGCTTATATGCGTCTTTACTGACAGGCAACTGAGGATCGAATTGTGATCTTGGACTTTAGTCTAATGTGAAGAAGTGGGCTATGCGGAATGGGGGCGGTCAATCAATGTTATGACCGCTGTTTTTCATCGAGACCCACTGACCGTTGCGGAAACCTTCAAGTGGTTGAAAGCGCATCTTGTACGACATTTTACGACAGTCACCGATCCAGTAGCCCAGATAGATGTGTGGTAAATCAAGAAGTTGCGCTTCTTCTATCAGGTCAAGGATGATGAATGTACCAAGACCACGTTTGTGCTCTGCCGGATCAAAGAAGCTGTAAACAGCAGACAGGCCGTCGGCAAGATTATCGACCAATGCAACGGCAATCAGGCTGCCATCCGGGCGGCGATATTCGTGGATCGATGTATCAATCGTGCTGTCTTCGATCATGGCGCGATAGTCGCGTGCATCCATGCGCGCCATGTCACCATTCCCATGACGGGCGTCCTGATAGGTGCTGAACAGCTGGTATTGTTCCTGGGTTGCTGTTGCGGGCAATACAGTACGGGTCAAATCGGCATTGCGGTTCTGGATGCGGCGGAAGGATCGACTGCTTTCAAAATTAGCACATCGCACGCGAACGGGGATACAGGCGTTGCAGTCGCTGCATGCTGGCAAATAGGCAATTGAATGGCTGCGACGGAAACCTGAACGTGACAAAAGGTCATGGATATTGTTCGCTTCCGGCCCGCGAAGTTCCGTGACTAGCTTGCGTTCAAACCGGCCGGGCAGGTAGGGGCACGGCATCGGGGCAGTCATGAAATAGTGCTGCGTCAGGCGGCGCTGGTTAACTGTCATTTGGTGTTCTCAATCCCGATCCTGTCAGATCATCTATCTTATGAGATTAAGCGTTGTTTATGACAGTTTAAAGGTCATGAAACCAAAAGGGCACTGAAATTTCTACAGCAAGCCGGGTATAGATTACGGTTGGGATGGTACGCCGAATGTTGGACGGCGTGGTGTTGCACCGGCCGGTGGTGTTTCCGCCTGTGGCTGTGCCGGAATAGCGCCACCCGTTGGTTGCGGTGCCGTTGTGCTGCCTTCCTGGGTAAGCTCCGGGCGTTCGCCGGTTCCGCGCAGCAGGGTAATGCTGATGCGGCGGTTGGTTTCGTTTTTAGGGTCTTCAGGAACCAGCGGGTCTGTATCAGAAAGGCCTGCAACCTTCGCAAAGCGTGCCGTTTCCAGTCCCAGATCTTCAAGCGTGCGGCGGGTTGCCAAGGCGCGGTCTGCCGAAAGTTCCCAGTTGGAATAGCCATCTGCACGATTAAATGGCACTGCATCGGTGTGACCTTCGATCGATACATCCTGTGGCATCTTTTCAATCACAGCCGCGACCTTATCAAGCAGCAACCTTGTGTGGTCTGCCATCACTGCGCTGCCGCTTGGGAACATCGAAGTACCATCTTCATCAAGGATCTGGATACGAAGGCCTTCCGGGGTTTCCTCGATACGGATGTTCTTTTCGAGGCCCTGAAGTTCCGGGCTTTCTTCGATCGCCTTAAGGAGTTCCTCCTTGGCTTCGTTGAATTCCTTTTCTTCCATCTGGGCAACCCGGATGGCTTCGCGCTCTTCCGGGGTTTGTTGCGGCGGAATATCCATGCTGACAGTTGGCATGCCGAATTCGGATCGTTGCGATCCTTCTTCTGCCAGGCTGGTGCCGCCCAGAACTCCGCCGGACCCGGAATCATTCTGTGAAATGGTTTCCGGGGTGAAATACATCGAAACCCCTTGCAGCTGTTCTTCGGTGGCGCTTGAAAGCAGCCAAAGCAACAGGAAGAACGCCATCATCGCCGTGACAAAGTCAGCATAGGCAACTTTCCATGAGCCGCCATGATGGCCGCCATGTCCGCCTTTTTTGACTTTCTTGATTACGATATCAGGCATTTTTGCTGCAAATTCCGTGGTTTACTTTTTATATCCGTAAGACTGTCAGGCTCAGGCCGACGGGGCATCCTGAAGGGCGTCTTCAAGTTCCTTGAAGCTCGGTCGAACGGTTGACGGCAATGTTTTACGGGCAAATTCCACCGAAACCTGGGGGGCGTAACCCTGCATATGGCCAATCAGTGCCGCCTTCATGCAGCTGAAATACTTGCCGTCCTGATCAAGGGTCTTTTTGATGATTTCCGAGGTCGGGCCAACAAAGCCATAAGATGCAAGAATACCAAGGAATGTACCAACAAGGGCCGCTGCAATCAGACCACCAAGGATTTCCGGCGGTTCGGTCACAGATCCCATGGTGACGATAACGCCAAGAACAGCTGCAACAATGCCTAGGCCGGGCAGGGCATCGCCCACGGTCTGGATTGCAGCCGGGACCATATGGTCCTCTTCATGATGGGCTTCCAGTTCCTGATCAATCACGGCTTCGAGTTCGTAGGCATTCGTGGTGCCCAGCGTCAGAAGGCGCAGGTAATCGCACAGGAATTCAACTGCGTGATGGTCTTTCATCAATTCGGGGAAATTGCTGAACAGGCTGGAGCCTTCCGGATTCTCGACATGGCTTTCAAGGGCGAGGTCACCTTTTGATTTTGCCAGGCGGAAAACAGCGTAAAGGCACACCAGCAATTCGACATAGGCAGCTTTCTTTTTCGGGCCTTTAAGAGCGCGGAGCGTATAGGCAATTGCCTTTTTCAGGATGCTCATCGGGTTTGCGATCAGGAATGTACCGAACGCTGCGCCAAAAATAATAAGAACTTCAAGGGGTTGTACCAGGACGCCGAAATCGCCGTGCGGCAAGTAACCGCCGAGAACAGCGCCAATCACAACGACGTACCCAATGATCAAAAACATTCTTATTTTTCCCCGCTACGCCATGACAGTCATCCAGATTGGCCCACTACATGTTCATGTAATCACAAAACAATGACGTGCAGGGACAAGGTCTGTCTGGCATCTATATGACACTATTAGGTTTTAATCTTATTAATATCCCGTTTAAATCGGATGCGAGTTAGGTTTGACAGAACGCAGTTTAATCGCCATTTTCCCCAAGCCTTTTTACGGGGCTGTGCTTTAATAGGTTTAGTCAGCAAGAGCATTCTTCAATATGTCATTCTCTCCGCGTGATTTTCGCGACTGTCTTGGTCAATTCGCAACCGGTGTTGCAGTTGTGACGACCCGTACCGGGGACGGTTCCAAAGCGGGCATCACGATCAACAGTTTCGCGTCTGTTTCGCTTGATCCGGCACTTGTTCTTTTTTCCGTTGATCAGCGCGCCGCAACCCATGCCTTGTTTGCCGGGCCGTGCACACGCTTTTGCATCAACATCCTGCATCAAAATCAGCAGGCGGTTTCCGAGCTGTTTTCCGCACCAGGACAAGATGGCTGGGATAATGTGTCATTTGAAGATGACGGCCATGGCATGCCGCGCCTGACTGGTGCGCTGGCATCCTTTTCTTGCAAACGCCATGCTGTTCATGATGGCGGCGATCACAGCATCATTGTCGGGCAGGTCGATCATCTGGTGATGGGGCAGACGGGGGACCCGTTGCTTTATTACGGTGGGCGTTATCGCGGACTTGATCGCGAATAACTATTAATGAAAGCGGGCCGCAGATTTATTCTGCGGCCCGCTTCTTTATGCCTGTTTTCTGACAAGCTAAGACCGTGCGTCAGTCAAGCGACGTGTTGCCCAGAAGGCGTCCGCCAAACCCGGCTTTGATCAGGCGTTCGATGACCTGCTGGGCATGGCCGGTATCGCGAACTTCAAGAACCATATCAACATCGGTCTGTTTTGCCGGAACGTCATAGAAATGACGCTGGTGATAGACTTCGATAATATTGGCTTCTTCTTCGCCGATCAGGGAGCTGATGGTCGCAAGTGCGCCCGGTACATCGGGGATTTCGATGCGTACACGCACCAGACGACCCTGGCGGGCCATGCCACGCATCAGGACCTGCGCCAGAAGGCGGGTGTCAATGTTACCACCACTGACGATCAGGCAGACTTTCTTGCCCTTGAATTTTTCCGGATGATCGAGAAGGGCGGCAAGCGGGGCGGCACCAGCGCCTTCGACAACGCTTTTCTCGATCTCGATCAGCATCTGGATGGATCGTTCGATCGAGCTTTCATCAACCAGAACCACGTCATCGAGCTTTTCCTTGCAGATTTCAAGCGTAAGGCCGCCGGGCTGCTTGACTGCAATGCCTTCGGCAATGGTAACGCCGCCGCCGGTATATTCCTCGCCGCGGATGCCTTCATACATGCAAGGATAAAGCTTGGTTTCGACGCCAACAATTTCGATATCCGGACGGCGCGATTTGACCGCCGTTGCGATGCCTGATGCCAGTCCACCGCCGCCAATCGGAACAACGATGGTGTCGATATCAACATTTTCGTTCAGGATTTCGAGGCCGACTGTTCCCTGACCGGCAATGATATGCGGATCATCAAACGGATGAACAAAGGTTAGGCCGCGTTCCTGCTGGATGCGTCCGGCGGCCTCAAGGCTTTCGGCGAAGACATTCCCGGTAAGGACAACTTCCGCCCCGTGGGAACGGGTATGGTGAACCTTTGTAAACGGGGTGTTTTTCGGCATCACAATGGTGGCCGGAATGCCAAGGCGTTTGGCGTTATAGGCAACACCTTGTGCATGATTGCCTGCTGACACGGCGATAACGCCATTTGCGCGTTCTTCGGGTGTCAGGCTTGCCAGTTTGACATATGCACCGCGCTCCTTGAACGAGGCGGTATATTGCTGGTTTTCAAGTTTAAGATAAACTTCGGCCTGGCAAATGCTTGAAAGTGTAAGGGATTTTACCAGCGGCGTCTTTGCGACGATGCCTTCAAGCAAGCCGGATGCGCGTACAATATCGTGATAGGAAACAGTCATAATTTCCATGCTCCTGCGGCCACCATCCATCTGGTATGGCGGCAATAATATCATGTAATGGGTGAAAAACGGTAGTTAACCGGACCTGTCATCCGCAGATGACAGGGATCACATTCGCAGGCTGGAAATCCCAATAATCATGGCCATCGCACCGGCACGAAGCGTCGGACGGGAATGCGATGAAAGGATGTCAGTATATGCAGACATAGCCATGTTCTTTCTGGGTTGGTGATGTGTTTCGAAAGGCAGCTTTGCGGATTAACCGGGCAAGGTCAAGACCCGCAAAAGAAAAACCGGGTTGCAGTATCTGCAACCCGGTCGAGTAAAACGCCTGGCATGGGGTATCCGGCGTTATTCCATATTAAGAATGACGGTTTTCTTGTAGGTGAAATGCTCAAGCATGCTTTCAAGCGATGCTTCCTTGCCAAGGCCCGAAAGCTTGATCCCGCCATAGGAAAGGTTCGGCTGAACAACAAGGTTCTGGTTGACCTGGACAAAGCCTGCTTCCAGGCGCTTGGTTGCAACCAGTGCGGTTTTCAGATCCGTGGTCCATACAGTTGCAGCAAGGCCGAAGTCACTGTCATTGGCAAGTTCAAGCGCCTCTTCGAATGTCTTGAATTTGAAGACGCAGGCGACCGGGCCAAAGATTTCTTCACGTGCGACACGGGCATTCGGATCAACATTGGTGAAGATCACCGGACGAACGAAAAGACCGTCAGAAAGTTCGGCATCGGTTGGAAGGGCACTGAGTTCGTGCTTGGTTGCGCCTTCTTTTTCACCGATCTCGATATAGCCGCATACCTTATCAAACTGCTTGCGGTTAATGATCGTGCCGATGTCGGTTTCCTCATCAAGCGGGTTACCCATCTTAAGGGTATTAACCTTGTCGACCAGACGCTTAACGAACTCATCATGAAGTTTTTCATGAACAAGCATACGTGATGATGCCGTGCAACTCTGACCCTGGCGGGTAAAGCGCATGCCACCGATTGCACCGGCAACCGCCTTGTCGAGATCGGCATCATCCATGACGATCATCGGGGACTTGCCACCAAGTTCCAGCGTCACCGGAATAAGTTTTTCGGCGGCGGCTTTGTATACGGTACGACCGGTTTCGACCGACCCGGTAAAGGAGACCTTTTTGACGTCCTTGTGTTCAACCAGCGGACCACCGCAAGACGGACCAAAGCCCGAAAGGATGTTCAAAACGCCAGCCGGAAGGATTTCCTGCATGATTTGGCATACACGCAGCACGGTAAGCGGCGTGTCTTCGGCCGATTTGACGACTACCGAGTTTCCGGCGACCAGTGCCGGGGCAACCTTGATCGCCATCAAAAGAAGCGGCACGTTCCATGGAATGATCGCGCCCACTACACCAACGGCTTCGCGGGTGGTCAGGGTCATCATATTCGGATTAAATGGAACGGTTTCGCCTTTGAGTTCAGAGGCAAGGCCGCCGAAGAAGACGAACATGTCGGCAAGAACGGATGCCTCGACCCGGCTTTCGGTGCGAAGAGCTTTGCCGGATTCCAGAGCAACCAGGCGACCAAGTTCTTCGGTATGTGCCATCAAAATACGGCCGCACTCGGCAACAAGCTTGCCGCGTTCACGGGCAGGGCGTTCTGCCCAGTCCTTTTGTGCTGCCTTTGCGACCGCAACCGCGATTCCCACATCATCGGCGTCACCGTCAGCTGCCTGACCAATAACCTTGCCGGAGGCAGGGTTGATGACATCAAAGGTCTTGCCATTTTTCGGGGCGACAAGCTTGCCGTTGATCAGATGATGGCCGGAAAGTTCGGTTGCCAGCGACATCGGATCAAGGTTCGGTTCGAAAGGCATTTCAGGCTCCCTGTGGGTTGGCGTGCGGTTGCGCATTTTTGCGTCGGGCACACTATATAGGTTATTTGGTATTGGTTTACCAAATTATCGACAGCAGTCATCAATATCAAGATCAATTCGTCTTTACCTACATGACAGCATCCCAAAGGGCTGCTAACCTTGAACTGCTAAAAAGACCAGCCCGGCGGCGGTACGTGTCTGGGCGTCTGAATTTCGCAAACGATGGAGTATTTATGCCACGTCATTTCGATACGACGTTCGATGTTGTTAAGGAACTCAAGCCTTCCTATCCGGTTTATTGTCTGAGACCGAATATCCTTCGAGAAACAGCGCAGCGCTTTGTCGAAATGTTCCCGGGCGACGTTCTTTATGCGGTGAAATGTAACCCGCATCCGGAAGTCATGCGATATCTGCACGAAGGCGGGGTGCGTCATTTTGATACAGCATCCCCCGAAGAGATTTCGCTG
Source organism: Thalassospira profundimaris (assembly GCF_003326675.1). Lineage (GTDB taxonomy): Bacteria > Pseudomonadota > Alphaproteobacteria > Rhodospirillales > Thalassospiraceae > Thalassospira > Thalassospira aquimaris. The sequence goes on along the minus strand of NZ_JPWF01000008.1, from coordinate 114,853 downwards.
GTGCGCCGACAATTCCCGGGAATGAAGGCTTATTTTATGCATCCGGTCAAAAGCCGCGATGCCATCCGCAATGCCCATCGGGTGTTCGGTATTGATCACTATGTTATCGATACGATTGAAGAACTTGAAAAAATCCGCGAAGAGACCGAGGGCGACAAGAAACTTGTCATCCATGTGCGTCTTGCAACGCCGCCAGCCGGGGCGACTTATAACCTGTCGGCGAAATTTGGTGCGCGCCCAATGGTCGCGGCCGAACTTCTGAAAAAGGTTGATGAATACGGTTATGAGGCCGGTCTGTGTTTCCATGTCGGGTCACAATGTACCACGCCAAATGGTTACCGGATTGCGGTCGAACTGATCCGTCAGGTCGTCGATTTCTCTGGTGTTGCGGTAAAGCATATCGACGTTGGGGGTGGTTTCCCCGGGCAATATATGAACCAACGCGGTGCCAGCCTTGAAGAATTCATGGATGAAATCAAGGACTGCATCCGTTGGCTTGATATGCCCGAAACCACCTTTATGTGTGAACCGGGCAGGGCGCTGGTTTCAAGTGGGGTTTCCCTGATCACGCAGGTTCATCTTCGCAAGGAAGATACGCTTTTCATCAATGATGGCGTTTACGGTAGCTTGTCGGAAACAGTGACGGGACAGTTGCGTTATCCGGTGCGTCCGATGCGGATCAATGGTGAATTCATTCAGGATGAAACCCTGGACTTCACGATTTACGGTCCGACCTGTGACAATATGGATGTGTTGCCAGCGGCGGTATCTCTTCCGGCGGATATTCGCGAAGGCGACTGGATCGAGTTCGGTCATATCGGTGCCTATAGCAACGCATTGGCCACCCATTTCAACGGGTTCTTCCCGGAAATGCAGGTCACAGTAGGCGAAGCTTTCCCGTTCGTGGATGGCGAATTCCCCTACGTGGCTTAATCCGGGCCAGCTGAAATTACGGGCAAGCAGGCGATAACCTGCTTGCCCGTTTTGTTTGTGGATCATGTATAAAACTTCCGATACCGGTAAAAAGGTACTTGTTTGCATATATCTGTTGGTTGCACTATACGGTCCTCTATCAGGCCTGACAGGTGATCTGCCGGGTGAGCGATAATTCATCGGGGAAGCAATATCGTGACCAACAGCCTTTTTACGCGTATCCGTGACCGGTTTCCGACCGAACTTTCATCGGTTCTGATCGAAACGCCAACTGGCAAGACTTATAGCTATGGGCACGCGGATGCCGCATCGGCGCAGATTGCAGGGTTGTTGACGTCACTTGGGGCCCAAAAAGGTGACCGTGTTGCGGTTCAGGTTGATAAATCCCCCGAAGCGCTTTTCCTGTATCTTGGTTGCATCCGCGCGGGTCTTGTTTACCTGCCGCTTAATACGGCTTATCAGGCCGGTGAACTTGCCTATTTCATGGATAACGCTTCGCCTGTGATCTTCGTCTGTCAGCCGCATCGCCAGGATGAAGTCACGGCCATCGCCAGCGAGCAGGGTGTCAAGCATGTCCTGACGCTGGGTATGGAAGGGGAAGGTAGCCTGATCGACGGGGCCAACGCGCAATCCGACACATTCGATCCGGTTTCATGCGCGGATGATGATCTGGCGGCAATCCTTTATACGTCCGGGACCACCGGGAAACCCAAAGGCGCTATGATGACCCAGATGAACCTGTGGTCCAACGCGGCGACGCTTGAAAATCTTTGGGGGTTTAGCGGGGATGATACCCTTTTGCACGCTTTGCCGATTTTCCACACGCACGGGCTTTTCATTGCTTGCCACTGCGTGATGCTTTCGGGTTCGAAGATGTTCTTCCTGCCGAAATTTGATCGGGATCAGGTAATGGCTTTGTTGTCGCGCAGTACGGTGATGATGGGCGTTCCGACATTCTATGTGCGTCTGTTGTCGGGGGATGATTTTACGGCTGATGTAACGAAGAACATGCGCCTGTTCATTTCCGGTTCGGCGCCGCTGTTGCCGGAAACCTTTACGGCGTTCAAGGAGCGAACCGGCAAGGCCTTGCTGGAACGTTACGGGATGACCGAAATGGGAATGGCGACATCCAATCCGCTTGATGGCGAAAGGATCGTTCACACGGTTGGTCCGGCATTGCCCGATGTTGATGTTCGTGTTTGTGATGCCGATGGCAATGTGCTGGAGACGGATGAAATTGGTGTGCTTGAAGCGCGCGGACCGAATGTCTTTGCCGGATACTGGCAGATGCCTGAAAAAACCGCCGAGGAATTCCGCGAGGATGGTTTCTTTGTGACCGGCGATATCGCCAAGATCGATGCCAAGGGCTATGTCCATATTGTCGGTCGGGCCAAGGATCTGGTGATTTCTGGCGGGTTTAATGTGTATCCGAAAGAAATCGAAACTCTGATCGACAAGATGGAGGGAGTTGTTGAAAGTGCCGTGATCGGTGTTCAGCATCCCGACTTTGGCGAGGCGGTCGTGGCAGTGATTGTTCCAGCGGCGAAAGATGCCCTGTCCGAAGATGGCGTGATCAGTGCAATCAAATCACAGCTTGCCAATTTCAAAGTGCCCAAACGGGTCTTCTTCAAGGATGATCTGCCGCGCAATGCGATGGGCAAAGTTCAGAAGAACGTCCTGCGCGACGAATACAAGGCGTTGTTTGCCAACTAGATTTTGATCCTGCCAGTCTTGCCGAGGCTGGTGGCAGACAGGTGTTTTTGCTGCCCATGGCAAAATCGGGACAAAGAAAAACCCCTGCAGATGATCTGCAGGGGTTTTTCTCAAGGACGCTACGGTCGTGGCTTAGCGACCGAAAGCAACACGGTGTGCTACATCGTCGATCATGTCGCGGTTCAGACCGATGTCAGCCAGTTCGCGCGCATCAAGTTTGCGCAGCGCGATCTGGGTCTGGTACTGAATGCGAAGAGCACGAAGGAAAGCAAAAATTTTAGTTACGATCATTTCATCACCTATTTCAAACCGGCCGATTGTTCGGCGTCTATTCAGATAACCGGCATGTTCTCACCGCTGTATTCCGTGTCGGAATAGTTGTCTGGTTTGACGTGTCGGTTTGTTTTGAATGTATCGAATGATCAGCTGCTTGGTGGCGCATTTACCAGTCGATACGTCCTATTCATTTCGTGAGGGCAATCTACGCCCGATATCGCGGCTTATCCAATGCATTTTTTGCATGGCAGTGGCTTGGAAAGCGCAGAAAGTCACCAAATTGCAATGAATTGGCTATATCTCCGTCACATCATGACGCTTTCGAAACTTTTATTGCTATGCTAATGGTGCATGGCTAATGAAATTACGTGCTGTCTTCGGGTTGATTTTACCGAAAATACATTGCGCATTTAAAACGCCATGGATTAAGGGTCGCAATCGGGTTGAATAGACCGTAATTTGCGCTACCAAATGCACGAACAGGAGAACTGAGAATGAGCATCAATCGGCCACGGCTGAATTTCGCGCAGGCAATCAACGCATATTTGCATTACGCGCCGCGTTTGCCGCAGGTCCAGGCTGATGCTGTTCCCGCCCAGACAGAATATGTCGATAACCTTCTGGCGATTGCCGATCAATTCGATCTGATCGTGTTCGATGCGTTCGGTGTTCTCAATAGTGGCCCGACAGCCATTCCCGGTGCGGTCAAGACTGTCGCGACCCTTCAGAATATGGGTAAGAAAATTGCGGTTGTGACCAATGATGCGTCAAGCTCGGCCGAAGCGATCCTTGCACGTCACCGCAAGCGTGGCTTTGATTTTGACAATGGCAACTTGATCAGCAGCCAGCAATTCGTTGCCCCCATGATGAACGAACATGCCGATATTACTCATTGGGGGGCGATGGCGCCGGCAGATTGGCCGTTCCATGTACTGCCCGATCAGGTAGAGCCCCTTGGGGCTGATCGCGACCTGTATGATCGTGTTGGTGGCTTCCTGTTGATTGATTCGGAAAATTGGTCCGACGAACAGCAGAATATGCTGCAACAAAGTCTTGCTGCCAATCCGCGCCCGATTTTGGTCGGTAATCCCGATATCTGTGCGCCAATGGGCGATTTCCTGTCTGTGGAATCGGGCTACTTTGCCCATCTGGCGGCTGATGCTTGTGGTGTGATGCCGCAATGCGTCGGAAAGCCGTATCATCACGTTTTTGAGGAAGTCTTGCGCCGTCACCCCGGCATTGATCGCGAACGGGTATTGATGGTGGGCGATACTGTCCATACCGATGTTCTTGGTGGTTTGGCATCGGGCATCAAGACGCTTTTGGTCCATCAGGGCGGCTTCCTTGATGGTCAGGATATCGAGGGCGTCTTTGCAAAATCGGGCCTGCGCCCGCATTTCTGTGCCCGCGCAATTGGGCATGGTGTTGCCGACGAGGTGGCCGAGCCGGCATGCTGCGCGTAATTGCCATTAAACAAAGCCGATCATGCAAAAGGGCCTCTTGCGAGGCCTTTTTTTTTGTGTTTCGAGATCAAAGAATGGCTTTTGACTTAACCTTCAAGCGCCTCGGCGACTTCAATCGCGCTGTAGGTCAGGACACCCGATGCACCGGCACGCTTGAAGCATGACAGAGTTTCAATCGCGCAGCCGATATAGTCAAGCCAGCCATTCTGTCCGGCGGCACGCAACATCGCGTATTCACCTGATACCTGATAGGCAAAGACCGGAACGCCGAATTCCTGACGGACACGATAAAGAACATCAAGATAAGGCAGGCCCGGTTTGACGATGACGGAATCAGCACCTTCATCAAGGTCATAGGCAACTTCACGCATGGCTTCGTCACTGTTGGCCGGATCAAGCTGATAGGTTTTTTTATCTGCTTTGCCCAGTGCACTTGCCGAACCAATGGCATCCCGGAACGGACCATAGAACGAGGATGCATATTTCGCGGAATACGCCATGATCTGCACATTCTTGAGGCTTTCGGCCTCAAGCGTTTGACGGATCGCACGGATGCGACCATCCATCATGTCAGAGGGCGCAACAACATCGCAGCCAGCCTGTGCCTGGACCAGTGCCTGACGCACCAGTGCCTCGGTTGTTTCGTCATTCAGAATCTGTCCATCGACAACGATCCCGTCCTGACCGTCAGCATTGAACGGATCAAGGGCCACGTCGGTGATGACGCCAATATTGGGGCAGGCATCCTTGATCGCCTTGGTCGCGCGGCAGACTATGTTATCGGGGTTATATGCCTCACGGGCGTCTTTGGTCTTAAGACTGGCATCGATATAGGGGAACAGGGCGAGTGCCGGAATGCCAAGCTTTTCTGCATGCTTTGCGGTTTCCACCAGAACATCCACCGACTGGCGGTCAACGCCGGGCATCGATGGAATCGGTGTACGCTGGTTTTTGCCATCAATCACAAAGACCGGAAGGATCAGATCATGGGCAGTCAATCGGGTTTCCGCAACCATCCGGCGCGACCAGTCGGTCATGCGATTGCGACGTTGGCGGGTGCTGGGGAAAGTGCCATAGGCGAATTTATTGGCCATGATCTGTTCTCTGTTGTGTGAGGCGGGCAACCCCAAAGGGTGGCCCCAAAGGTGGACAGCCAATTTATGGGACAGATTTCACGCGCAATCAACCATTGCTGGCAATTTGTAAGCGCGCCCGCATGGTTAGCAGATAAACAGGGATGATCAGAGCAAGGAAACTTGCTGTGATGGCAAAGGCACTGACAAGCCCCGCGACCTGTCCGATTGCCCCGATAATTGGTGGTCCGGCCATGATGGCGGAATAACCGGTCGCCGCGATGATCGATACGACGGTACCGCCACCTTTGCCGGTTGCCTGCGATGCAGCTGATAATAACAGCGGCAGAATTACGGCCAACCCGGTGCCTGCAATGCCACAACCAATCCATGCAACAATATAATGTGGAGAAAGGGCGATTACGAACGTCCCGACCGAGGCCAGAACCGAACTTGTCAAAAGCACCGGCGCACGCCCGAATTTCATCACCAGGGCGTCACCCGATAATCTGGTTGTTGCCATCGCGCAGGAATATATTGCAAAGCCGACGGCCGCCATTGTTGGCCCGGACGACAGTTCCGAATTCATAAAAACGGTAGCCCAGTCGGTAATCACACCTTCGCCGAATTGTCCGATAAAGGCGCAAATACCGAACGGCAGGAGCATAAGGAACATCGGGCGTTCCTTTTTCGTGCCGCTGGTGCTGGATGTTTGTTCTGATTGCCGGGCGGCTTGATCCTGGCGTGCCTGATAATCGGGTAGAAGTTTCGCCTGCATGAACATATGGGCAATCAGGAAGATCGTCAGAATAACTGGCAGGTGATAGGTGTCGTCAAAGGGCAGGGCAAACCACGCCGCGGCAAGGCCAGCGCCGGTGAAGCCGCCCAAACTCCAGAACCCGTGAAGGCCGGACATGATGCTGCGCCCTTTAAGACGTTCGACATTCAGGCCGTTGGCATTCATCGCGACGTCAAGGAAGGCCCCCGAGAATCCCAGGGCAAACATCGCAATCGAAATGCTGAGATAGGATGGCATGAAGACGGGGATGCCGACCGCCACGAAATATATCAGCCCGGAATAACGCACGATTATCTCGCTGCCAAATTTGTCGGCCAATCGACCGGCAATCGGCATGACGGCCAAGACGCCAATAGCTGCGGCCAGCAAAATGCCACCCAGTTCGTCATGGGCAAGGCCAAGCCGTTCCTGAACCAGCGGGATATGTGGCACCCAGCTTGAAAATGCAGCACCATGCAAAAAGAAGATGGCGCGGACATGGTTATGGGCGCGGGTATAGTTTTGCATTCAAAGGTGGCTCCGGCAACAGGGGCGTAATATCAGGCGTCGAACATGCGCGGTTAGGCTAAAACGACATTTATTCCGCGTCGGGCATAGTTTTCGAGATATCCGGCAGAAAGCTTGCGCCCGGTCACAAGATGGGAAATGGCATCAAGGTCGCAAACCCGGTGTGGCAGGCTTGTTTCAAGTTTGTCAGCAGTGGTGACGGCGATGATTTCGGCCGATTGCGCGATCATTGCGGCCTTGCTTGCACGTTCTTGCTGATGACTGGTGGAAAGACCTGCTTCCGGGTGAAGGGCGCAGGTGCCAAGCAAAGCTATGTCGGCATTGTATTTGCGGATTTCATCAATCGTCGTTGGGCCGCAAACCACCATGTCATTCTTGATCATTGTACCACCAAGCATGATGATTTCTGCATTGGGGTGCCGGGCAAGTTCTACGGCAATCATCGGATTAACCGTAATGACGGTGCCGCGAAATGACGGTTTCAGGTGGCGTGCGACTTCGCAGATCGTCGTGCCGCTGTCAAAGAAGGCGACGGCGTCATCGGCAATCAGATCACGTGCGGTTTTTTGGGCGATGGCAGTGCGTTCAGGCTGAAGGTCACGGGCGCGTTCTTCATATGTTTCGGATGCCTTGTTGGGCAATACAGCGCCACCGTGGATACGCCTTAGATGGCCGTCATCTTCAAGCTGGCGTAAATCGCGACGGATTGTGTCAAGGGATGTGTGAAACAGGGCGGCAAGATCATGGATATGGACAGTGCCCATATTGCGCAGCAGTTTTACAATTTCGTCCTGACGGGTGATGACGCTCGACATCGGGGTTGCCTGTTTTGCATGTTTTGCCGGTTGTGCATGATTTTCTTATGCCGAGTTTAAGGGGCGGTCAATGAAAAACCGGCCGAACGATTGTCCGGCCGGTTTCGCATCACGTCATGACGTTTAAGATGATCAGGCTTTATCAAGGGCCTGTGTCAGGTCGGCAAGAATGTCGTCAATATGTTCGATGCCGATGGACAGACGGACATAGCCATCGGTAACACCGGAAGAAAGGCGGTCTTCTTCGGAAAGCTGGCTGTGAGTCGTCGTCGCCGGGTGAATGGCAAGGGACCGCGTGTCGCCGATATTTGCGACATGATAAAACAGCTCAAGCGCGTTGATGAATTTCTCGCCTGCGTCCTTGCCGCCAGCCAGTTCAAAGCCCATCAGTGATCCGTATCCACCCTTAAGGTAGCTGTCAGCGCGACGGCGGCTCTCGCCATCCTGTTTGCTTGGGTGAATGACCTTGGTGACTTTCGGGTGCGATGCCAGGAAATCCGCAACCTTGTTGGCGTTTTCGCAATGACGTTCCATACGCAGCGGCAATGTTTCCATGCCCTGAATGGTCTGGAACGAGTTAAAGGGCGATGCGGCCGCGCCAATATCGCGCAAAAGCGTGCAACGCAGTTTGATCGCATAGGCAACCGGGCCAATCGGCTTGACGGCCTGTGTCCAAACTGCACCGTGATAGCTTGGATCCGGTTCGTTCAGAAGCGGGAAGCGCTTGGCATGTTTTTCCCAGTCAAACTTGCCGGAATCGACCACGATGCCGCCAACGGATGTGCCATGACCGGCGATGAATTTGGTTGTCGAATACATGACAATACTTGCGCCATGTTCGATCGGTTTGCAGATCACAGGTGCTGCGGTGTTATCAACAATCAGCGGAATGCCAAGTTCGTGACCAATATTGGCGACTTCTCGGATCGGGAAGACCTGCAATTTCGGGTTCGGAAGGGTTTCGGCATAGAACGCACGGGTCTTGTCATCTGCCAGTCGGCGGAAGCTTTCCGGATCGGCCGGATCGGCAAAGCGAACTTCAATGCCCATCTGTTTGAAAGTATTGGCAAACAGGTTCCATGTGCCGCCATAAAGGTCGGTCGAGCTGACAATATTGTCGCCAGCCTGTGCGATGTTCAGGATCGAGAAAGTCGATGCTGCCTGCCCGGAGCCAAGTGCAACTGCGGCAACGCCACCTTCAAGGGCGGCAATGCGCTGTTCAAGCACGTCATTGGTCGGGTTCATCAGGCGGGTATAGATATTGCCAAGTTCCTTAAGGGCGAAAAGATCAGCAGCATGCTGGGTATCGCGGAACTGATAGCTGGTGGTCTGATAAAGCGGCACGGCAACGGATCCCGTGGTCGGGTCGGCGCGATAGCCTGCATGAAGGACAATGGTTTCCGGTTTCGTGGAGGACATTATGTGTTTCCCTGAATTATCGTTATTCCTGACGCCGACAAGGTAAGCTGACAAGGATGTGCTCAGCAAGAAGCAATTGGTGAAAACCTCTACGTGAATGCACGCAAATAGTGTGATTTACCAATATTGTGATAATTCGGTACTGTTATACCGAATGAATTGACAAAGGGGTGTTTTCACGTTTACGTAAAGGGAAAACAGATAAACTTCAGAGGCGGCGATCCAATGGAATTCAACCTGTCTGACGATCAGCAGGCATTTGCCCAAGCTGCGCGTGATTTTGCCCAGAATGAAATGGCCCCGTATGCGGGTGAATGGGATGCAAAACACATTTTCCCCGAAGAAACGTTGCGCAAGGCGGCTGAACTTGGCTTTGCGGCAATCTATACCCGCGAGGAATTCGGGGGCACAGGGCTTGGTCGTCTTGATGCGGCTGTGATTTTTGAAGAACTGGCTGCGGCTTGTCCGTCAACGGCTGCCTATATCTCTATCCATAATATGGCGTGCTGGATGATCGATACATTTGGTACGGACGCCCAGCGCGAAACATATCTGCCCAAGCTTGTCACGATGGAACATTTTGCAAGCTATTGCCTGACAGAGCCGGGGGCGGGGTCAGATGCCGGATCACTGCGCACCCGTGCAGTCCGTGATGGTGATCATTATGTCCTTAATGGTGAAAAAGCGTTTATTTCGGGCGGATCGCGCAGCGACATCTATGTGGTGATGGCGCGCACCGGCGATGATAGTCCAAGCGGCATTTCAACCTTTATCATTCCAAAGGACGCCGAGGGTTTGTCTTTTGGCAAGCTTGAAGAAAAGATGGGCTGGAACAGTCAGCCGACCTCGGCCGTGATCTTTAGTAACTGCAAGGTCCCGGTTGAAAACCGTTTGGGCGAGGAGGGCGAAGGTTTCAAGTTCGCCATGAAGGGCTTGGATGGTGGTCGTTTGAATATTGCAGCCTGTTCTATCGGCGGGGCGCGCGCAGCAATGGAACATGCACGTGACCATATGAAGGTGCGCAAACAGTTTGGCAAAAGCCTTGATCAGTTCCAGGCCTTGCAATTCAAATTTGCCGATATGGTGACCGAACTCGAAGCAGCGCGCCTGATGCTTCATAAAGGCGCATGGAAGCTTGATCACAAAGCCGGTGATGCCACCCAGTTCTGTGCCATGGCCAAACGGTTCGCGACCGATATCGGGTTTGATGTTTGCAACCAGGCGCTTCAGCTTCATGGCGGTTATGGCTATATCCGCGAATATCCGATTGAGCGCCTGTTGCGCGATCTGCGCGTGCATCAGATTCTTGAAGGTACCAACGAAATCATGCGGCTGATCATCTCGCGTGCAGCCCTGAAAGACTAGATCATGAATGATACGTCAAACACATCGGAAACCAAAGTTGCCGAAGCCCCGGTCCTGTTTTCTCAGCAGGGGGCCGTTGGCCAGATTGTCCTAAATCGGCCACGTGCGCTGAATGCGCTTGATCTTGTGATGGTCGACATGATGATGGGACAACTGAAATCGTGGGAAGCCGATCCGTCGATCAAGGTAATTGTAATCGAAGGGGCAGGTGAAAAGGCGTTTTGTGCCGGTGGCGATATTCGCGGTCTTTATGATGCCCGTAAAATCGATGATGAAGACATGCTCGATGCTTTTTATCGTCGCGAATATCACCTTAATCATTACATCGCCAATTATCCGAAACCCTACATTGCGTTGATGGACGGGATCACCATGGGCGGTGGCGTTGGCGTGTCCATTCATGGGCAGTTCCGGGTTGTGACGGAGCGCACCTTGTTTGCCATGCCAGAAACCGGGATCGGGTTCTTTCCGGATGTTGGCGGTGGCTATTTCCTGCCCCGTTGTCCAGGCAAGATCGGAATGTATCTTGGCCTGACGGGGGCAAGGATCAAGGCCGCCGATTGCCTGTATACCGGTCTTGCAACGCACGGAATGGTGTCTTCTGATCTTGATCGTCTTAAGGCTGAACTGGCGGTGGCGTCCTATGATGATCATGCGGCTGAAACGGTTGCGGATATTCTGGGGCGGCATCAGATGGCCTTTGACAACGCGCCTCTGGCGGAAAACCGCGAGGCGATTGATCTTGCCTTTGCCGGTAATAGCGTTGTTGCGATTTTCGAGGCTTTGGCGGACGAAGGTACTGAGTTTGGCAAGCACACGCTGGATGTTCTGTCGGGCAAATCCCCAATGGCATTGTGCATCAGTTTTGAGCAAATCCGCCAGGGTGGCGAATTGACCCTGGCAGAAGTTCTGAACATGGAATTCCGCCTGTCGCAACGTATGGTGTGCAAGCCCGATCTGTTTGAAGGTGTGCGTGCGGTGATCGTGGATAAGGACCATGCGCCGAAATGGCAGCATGGCGATATTGGGCAGGTTAATCCGCGCGAAGTTTCGGAGTATTTCGAACTGCTTCCATCAGACAAAGAACTTAATCTTTAGAATGCATTGGGCCGCAAAGCGGTTCTTGAAATTAAAACAAAGGTCCCGCAGGGGATGGCAGAGGAGACTTCAAATGGCGAATATCGGTTTTATTGGTCTGGGCAATATGGGCGGCCCAATGGCTGCCAATCTTGTCAAGGCGGGCCACGCAGTCAAAGTGTTTGATCTTTCCGCAGATGCGGTGGCAAAGGCAATCGAAGCCGGGGCCGGAAAGGCCGCAACGATTGCCGAGGCAGCAAGTGGTGTTGATTTTGTTGTAACAGTGCTTCCTGCTGGCAAGCATGTGCTGTCTGTATATGAAGGTGCAGATGGTGTGATCGCCAATGCGAAACCGGGTACGGTGCTGATTGATAGCTCCACCATTGAAGTTGACGCCGCACGTAAGGCATCCGAACTGGCCCGTGCGGCTGGTCTTGGTGCTGTGGATGCCCCGATTTCGGGTGGAACGGCGGGGGCCGCGGCCGGTACGCTGACCTTTATGGTTGGCGGGTCTGATGCCGATTTCGCCAGTGCCAAGCCAATCCTTGAAGGTATGGGCAGCAATATCATTCATGCCGGCGACAGCGGCGCAGGGCAGGCGGTGAAGATTTGCAATAACATGGTGCTGGGTGTCAGTATGATTGCTGTATCCGAGGCCTTTATGCTGGCCAAGCGTCTTGGGCTTGATGCGCAGAAGCTGTTTGATATTTCCTCCAAGGCATCCGGCCAGTGCTGGTCACTGACAAGCTATTGCCCGGTGCCGGGACCTGTTCCGACATCCCCGGCAAATCGTGATTATCAACCGGGATTTGCGGTTGATATGATGCTTAAGGACCTTAAGCTTGCCCAGCAGGCAGCAGCATCTTCCGGCGCAACTACGCCGATGGGGGCATTGGCCGAAAGCCTGTATGCGCTTTATTCAAATAGTGGCAATGGCGGTATGGATTTCTCGGCCATTGTGAAAATGCTGGATGGTGAAAAGTGATTTCGTCAGTGGATGCATGATGTGACGGGCCCGGATTTCCGGGCCCGTTTTTGTTAGCTATTGCGTTGTGCGAGAATGGGCGCACAATGGAGGAAACGCTATAACAGGACCATCAGGGCAAGTATGACCGCACGACACAACACCTCGAACGAGATTTATTTTGAACTTCGGCAGGTGGGTTCTTATCTGCGCTGTACGGCCATTGATGGGAAAACGGGTGTCGAGGTAACTGTGGCAGGACCTGTGAGTCGGAATCCTGAACAATTAAAGCGGGTCGCTGCACAAAAACTTGAATACGTTCTCAAAAAGGGATAATGTATACAATATAAAGAGTGGGTGGCTTCTTGGATCAGTGTTTTATTCCAATATCAAAACCTGATTTGGTGATTTTCACTAAAATCCGAAAGCCGCTTGCAGCCTTTGAACACATGTGTCTAAGGTTCTCGCTCTAATCGTGCTTTCGGTAGTAAGAACCACAACCAGAATGGTCGGCTCCGAAAGTTATAACCGGGTCATACCCGATAACAATAAGACGGAGGCTTCGCGGGTTTGCAAGGGGGCAATGGGGAGACTATGTCTCATCCAATCAATACATATATATGTGGCTTGATGCCTTCTGCCGAGCTGGCGAGGACCTTGTTTGTCTGTGCCAAATCTAAGGTTGTGCAATGGATTGGGCTTATTTCCTACAACAATTGATCAACGGTCTGACGCTGGGAGCCATTTATGGTTTGATCGCCATCGGTTATACGATGGTGTATGGCATTATTGGCATGATCAACTTCGCGCACGGCGAGATTTACATGCTCGGTGCGTTTCATTCCCTGATTACCTTCCTGATCTGTCAGGCCGCAGGGATCAGCGGAATACTTCCGCTTACACTTCTTCTTATGCTGTTCGTTTCAATGGTTCTGACCTCGATTTACGGTTGGGGCGTGGAGCGGGTCGCATATCGGCCACTGCGCGGATCGTTCCGTCTGGCAGCGCTTATTTCTGCCATCGGCATGTCGATCTTCCTGCAAAACTTTGTACAGATTTCGCAGGGTGCGCGCGTGAAACCGATGCAGCCGCTTGTTGAGGGCGGTATTACCCTTATGAAAAGCGCGAATTTCGACGTCCAGCTCAGCTATATGCAGATCGTGATTATCGTTCTGACATTCGTTCTGATGGTTGTCTTCTCGCTGCTGATTGCCAAGACCTCTTTGGGTCGCGCTCAGCGTGCCTGTGAACAGGACCGCACCATGGCTGGCCTTTTGGGCGTTAACGTTGACCGCACGATTTCCACCACCTTTGTCATGGGTGCAGCCCTGGCATCGGTCGCAGGTATGATGGTGACATTGTATTATGGTGTGATCGACTTCTATATCGGCTTCCTGGCCGGTGTTAAGGCGTTCACCGCGGCTGTTCTTGGTGGTATCGGCTCTCTGCCGGGCGCAATGCTTGGTGGTTTGCTGATTGGTCTGATCGAAGCGTTCTGGTCGGGGTATCTCACGATTGAATACAAGGACGTTGCGACGTTCGGTATTCTCGTTCTCGTGCTGATCTTCCGTCCGTGGGGTCTGCTTGGCAAGCCGGAGGTTGAGAAAGTCTGATGTCTTCTGCATTTGCTTCTTCTCGTACCAACGGCTCGGAAATTGTTAAGGAACTCGCGTTCTTTGCAGTTATCGCGCTGCTGATGTCAGTCATGATTTTGGGTGTCGAGACGGTTGACCGTCCGACAGGCCTGGAACTGGCTGTGCGTTGGGATCTCGTTCTGATTGCCATCGGTTCAACTGTCGTTGGACGTTTGGCCTTGATCATTCGCCGCGAGGCGATCTCGCGTCTGGTTCAGGCACTTTTGATTACTGCAACGGCTGTTGCGGTCTTCGAGATGTTTGTCCGCTTCCGCGATATGGATGACCGCTGGGCGTCACCGGTTGTTTTCGATATGGCTTTCGGCAGTGCTCTTAGCATTGTTCTTGCCATTGCCTTTGTTGCTATCGTCTTTGCCATTGCCTATTTCTCGATGAAAGAGCATGGCGTTGCCGAAGTCGATGAAAGCACAAAGCTGTCGTCGAAAATTCAGCTGGCTTATCGTTCCAACACCAAAAAGATCGGTCTGGTGGGGATTATATTCTTCATCATCTTCCCGTTCCTGTTTGGTGAAAACCGGTCTGCCATCGACCTTGCAACCCTTGTGATGATCTACATCATGCTGGGGTGGGGTCTGAATATCGTGGTCGGTCTGGCGGGTCTTTTGGATCTTGGTTATGTGGCATTCTACGCAGTTGGTGCTTATTCCTATGCGTTGCTGTCGCAGAACTTTGATCTGAGCTTCTGGCTCTGCCTGCCGCTTGCCGGTATTTTTGCTGCAAGCTTTGGTATTATCCTTGGCTTCCCGGTTCTGCGTCTTCGTGGTGACTATCTGGCCATCGTGACGCTGGGCTTTGGTGAAATCATCCGCGTTGTTCTGATCAACTGGTATGATTTTACGGGTGGTCCAGATGGTATTTCTTCAATCGAACGTCCGAGCTTCTTTGGTCTGGCTGATTTCTCGCGCCGTGTACCGGATGGGGCTATCGGCTTCAACGAACTGTTCGGGATGGAATATTCTTCCATGCACCGACTGATCTTCCTGTACTACCTGATCCTTGCATTGGCACTGGTGACGAGCTTTGTCACCATGCGTCTGCGCAAACTTCCGATCGGGCGTGCATGGGAAGCTCTTCGTGAAGATGAGATCGCTTGTCGTTCGCTGGGGATCAACCCGACCAACACCAAGCTTTCAGCTTTTGCTATCGGTGCAATGTTCGGTGGTTTTGCCGGTGCATTCTTTGCCACCCGTCAGGGCTTTATCAGCCCGGAAAGTTTCACCTTCCTTGAATCGGCTGTGATTCTTGCGATTGTGGTTCTGGGGGGCATGGGCAGTCAGATCGGGGTCGTTTTGGCGGCAATCGTGATGATCGGTTTCCCGGAAATGTTCCGTGAACTTGCCGAATACCGCATGCTGATCTTTGGTGCCGGTATTGTTGCCATCATGCTGTGGCGTCCGCGCGGTCTGTTGTCCTTCCGTGACCCGACCATTCTGCTCAATATGAGCCAGAAAGAAAAAGTTGCCGGAGAGTTGAAATGACCGACAACAAACTGCTCGAAGTCGAACACCTGACCATGCGATTTGGTGGTCTGGTCGCGATTGATGATCTGTCTTTCACGGCGAACACGCGTGAAATCACGGCAATCATCGGCCCGAACGGTGCAGGTAAAACCACTGTGTTTAACTGCCTGACCGGGTTCTATGTCCCGACCGAAGGGCGTCTTACCCTTCATGCCAATGACGGCCCCCGTTTGCTGGAACGGACCGAAGGTTTCCGTATTCCACGCAATAACGGTGTTGCACGTACTTTCCAGAACATTCGCCTGTTTACCGGGATGACTGTTCTGGAAAACCTGATCGTTGCCCAGCATAACCGCCTGATGGAAGCATCTGCTTTCTCTATTGCGGGCTTGTTCAACCTTGGCCGTTATGCCAGGGCGGAAAAGGAAGCGATCGAAAAGGCGAAGTTCTGGCTGAACAAGGTTGGCCTGTATGATCAGGCTGACTGGAGTGCCGGTAACTTGCCATACGGTTCCCAGCGTCGTCTGGAAATCGCACGTGCAATGTGTACTGATCCGTCACTTCTGTGCCTGGATGAGCCGGCGGCGGGCCTTAACCCGCGTGAGTCGGCAGAACTTAACATCCTGTTGCAGAGTATCCGTGATGATCAGGGCGTTGGCTGTCTTCTGATCGAACATGACATGAGCGTCGTGATGCAGATTTCCGACCATGTGATTGTTCTTGATTACGGAAGAAAGATTGCCGATGGCAATCCGGAAGCCGTCAAGAATGATCCGGCCGTTATCCGCGCCTATCTTGGCGAAGAAGAGGATGACGAGCTTCCGCCGGAAGTTGCTGCCGACCTTAATGTTGATCCGAATGCGCACTGAGGGAGTTCATCGATATGTCCATGCTTAAGATCGAAGGTGTTCATACCTTCTATGGCAATATCGAAGCCCTCAAGGGCATTGATATGGAAGTCAACGAAGGTGAGATCGTCACCCTTATCGGTGCCAACGGTGCCGGTAAGACCACGCTGCTTATGACCTGCTGTGGTTCACCACAGGCAAGCAAAGGCCGCATTCTGTTTGAAGGCCAGGATATCAGCCGTATGCCGATGCACGAGATTTGTAATCTTGGCATTCAGCAATCGCCGGAAGGGCGTCGTATCTTCCCGCGTATGTCGGTATTCGAAAACCTTCAGATGGGGGCAATCACCCAGGACCCGAAACATTTCAATTCGGATCTTGAAATGGTGTTTGATCTGTTCCCGCGCCTTAAGGAACGTATCAGCCAGCGTGCAGGCACGATGTCTGGCGGTGAACAGCAAATGTTGGCAATCGGTCGCGCCCTGATGGGCCGTCCGCGTCTTCTTTTGCTTGATGAACCGTCACTTGGTCTTGCACCGCTTGTCGTAAAGCAGATTTTCGAGACTGTTGCGAAAATTAACCGTGAGAACAAGGTGACTGTCTTCCTTGTCGAGCAGAACGCATTCCATGCGCTCAAGCTTGCACATCGCGGTTATGTGATGGTCAATGGCAACATTACGCTCTCGGGGACGGGTGCGGAACTTCTGGCAAATCCGGAAGTCCGTGCTGCTTACCTCGAAGGCGGCCACTAGGGAGATCTGATATGGAATCGATTACTGGTACCAGCATCGGTGTGACGATCGGCATCACCATCATTTTGATGGGGTTCTGTTCGTTCATGACCGGGCAGGCCATCGCCAATACCTGGCGTCCATCCTATCAGCTCGTGCCTTATGGTTTGTTGCTGGGGCTGGTGGACCGTTTTCTGGTCTATGCTCTGTTCAAAGGCGAGCTTCTCTCGCTTACAGGCTACATTTTCGACACCGTTATCTTGTTTGCTATCCTCTTTGCGGCATTCCGCTTGACGCAGGTTAACAAGATGCTGTCGCAATATCCGTGGCTGTATGAACGGGTAGGGCCGTTTGCATTTCGCGCCCGCGAAGGTGCTGATGTGCGTTGATTTTTGTGGTGACGTTTTGCGTCACCACTCTATTGCTAAATAATTGGCAATAAACCGGTTTGTACTATTGCGCGTCAATTCTGGGGTGCTAAAGTACTTGGGAGCTGAAACCGGTAATCGGCGAATAATATGAGCCGGTTTCGGGTCCGAAAAGATGGTTCTGTCATGGTGACGGGACCAACCTTTGGAACAGGGAGACTTCTCTAATGTCGAAAACCAAGCTCGGCCTTCTTGCCACTGCTTCCGCGCTTGTTCTTTCAATGGGTGCAGCCAAAGCTGACATCGTTGTCGCGACTGTTGGTCCGATGACCGGTCCTTATGCTGCGTTCGGTGAACAGATGACGCAGGGTGCGAAAAAAGCTGTTGAAGATATCAACGCTGCTGGCGGCGTGAACGGTGAAAAGCTCGTCCTCGAAATTGGCGATGACGCTTGCGATCCGAAACAGGCCGTTGCAGTTGCCAACCAGCTCGTAAGCAAGAACGTTGCTCTTGTTGCTGGTCACTTCTGCTCGGGTTCCTCGATCCCGGCTTCTGAAGTTTACTTCGAAGAAGGCATCGTCCAGATTTCCCCGGCTTCGACCAACCCGCAGCTGACCGAACGTGACATGGACAACGTGTTCCGTGTTTGCGGTCGTGATGACCAGCAGGGCGAAGTTGCAGGTAAATACCTGGCTGCAAACTTCGGCGACAAGAAAATCGCCATTGTTCACGACAAACAGGCTTACTCCAAAGGTCTGGCTGACGAAACCAAGAAGAACCTGAATGCTGCTGGCGTTACCGAAGCGCTTTACGAAGCAATCACCCCGGCCGAGAAAGACTACTCGGCACTGGTGACCAAGCTGAAAGCAGCTGGTATTGATGTTCTGTATTATGGTGGCTACCACACCGAACTCGGTCTGATCGTTCGTCAGATGCGTGCGCAGGGCATGGACACCAAAGTCATGTCTGGTGATGCGATCAATACTCTTGAGTATTGGGCAATCACCGGCGATGCAGGCGCAGGTACGATCTTCACCGCTTCTCCGGCCATTGAAACGGATCCGCGCAACGCGGAACTGGTCAAGTATTTCGATGATATCGGCTACAAGCCGGAAGGTTACACCCTGTTCACCTACGGTGCGATCCAGTCTTGGGCGCAGGCTGCTGCCAAAGCCGGCACCACTGACTCTGAAGCTGTCATCGAAGCGCTTCACAGCGGTGCGACCTTTGACACCGTTCTTGGCGCGATCACCTTTGACGCCAAAGGCGACGTCGATGCTCCGGGTTACTGGGTCTACAACTGGAAAGACGGTCAGTACCTCGAAGGTGCTATCCAGAATCCGTAAGTTGAAAATCCTGGTCAGTTTGGTCCTTGGTCAAACTGACCACCTTGTCTTTCACAAGACAGCAAAAACGCCACCCAAATGGGTGGCGTTTTTTGTTTAAGGCGTCGTATTGAAATTTCTAGGCTTTATTTCGCCTTGCGGCCCAAGCCGATTTTCTTGGCAAACTGGGAACGCTGTTTGGCGTAGTTCGGTGCGACCATCGGGTAATCGGCCGGCAGCCCCCATTTCGCGCGGTATTCTTCCGGCGTCAGGTTGTAGGTCGTCCGCAGGTGGCGTTTCAACATCTTGAGCTTTTTGCCGTCTTCAAGGCAGATGATGTAGTCATCGCCGATGGATTTGCGGACCGGAACGGCGGGTTTGATCGGCTCTTGTTCAGGTTCTTTCTCGACTTCGCGAATTTCATCAAGCGAAGAAAAGACAGTAGAAATCAGTTCCGGGATCTGCGCAGCAGCAAGCGCATTGTTGCTGACATAGGCAGATACAATATCAACGGTCATCTGCAAGAGTTCGTCGCGGTCAAGCACGCTGTTCTCAGTTTCGGCCATGGTTGAAGTAATCCTTCATTTGAAAATTCACATTAAACCTAATGCACTATTCTAAAGAGATAGTCAAACAACAGAAAATAACAAGGGTCAGTTATCTGCTTTGTGCATAAAACAAGTATATATGGCAGCGTATAAGTTTACCCGAACAATAAGTGCCTTGATTATTGATTGATGAATATCGCATATATTGACCAAATGGATAGTATTTCAATTCAGGTTAAATCCAGAATTATTATTCCTGAAGTTCATATTTGCCATTTTAGGGTGCTGCAATTTTCCATGGGAATACCATTGCGTGTTGTTTTCTTGGTGCGGTAGTGCCCATGTAATTTCTGGCCAGGAAAACCGTGTTGCCGCGTTTGGGGAAAACTTGTTGTTTGGGCCGAGCTCTGCGTTGGCAGAGGCACAGCTATATGCTACAAGGCGCTCAATTTTATTCTTTGACTTTCAAATGAAGGCGCGCACATGACCGTCAAAACCCTTGCCATTGCTTCTGATCATGGTGGCGTAGAGCTGAAATCTGCCATTATCGGGCTGCTGAAAGATCGCGGGATCGAAGTTGCCGATCTCGGCACTGATGGTTCGGCTTCGGTCGATTACCCGGATTTCGCGCAGGCTGTTGCAAAGTCGATTATTGATGGTTCGGCCGAGGCAGGCATTCTGGTTTGTGGTTCAGGCATCGGTATGAGCATCGCTGCCAACCGTTTCCCGCAGGTTCGCGCCGCACTGGTTCATGATCGTCTGTCGACTGAACTTTGCCGTCAGCACAATAACGCAAATGTCCTGTGCCTTGGCGCACGTCTTCTTGGCGAAGCGACGGCACTTGATTGCGTTGAAGCTTTCATTTTGACCGAATTTGAAGGCGGTCGTCATGAAGGTCGCATTGCGAAGATGTCCTGATCCGAATTATTTCACCGCCATCTGGCATTAACCAGAACGGGCAGGGTGCAACGATAATTGCCCGCCTGTCACTTTGCCCCGTCACATCGCATCGAAAGAGGCCCCAGCATGTCGTTCAAAGGCTTTTTCTCTACCAGCTTGTCCGACGCCGATCCGGCATTGTTCAAATCCGTCACCGATGAACTTGCCCGTCAGCAGAACCAGATCGAAATGATCGCTTCGGAAAACATCGTTTCCAAGGCTGTTATCGAAGCGCAGGGTACTGTTCTGACCAACAAATACGCCGAAGGTTATCCGTCGCGTCGTTATTATGGTGGTTGTGAGTATGTTGACGTTGCCGAGGCACTGGCAATCGAACGCGCCAAGGAAATCTTTGGTTGTGAATTTGTCAACGTGCAGCCGCATTCCGGTGCACAGGCAAATGGTGCGGTCATGCTGGCTCTGTGCAAGCCGGGCGATACCATCCTTGGTATGTCGCTTGATGCCGGTGGTCACCTGACCCATGGTGCGCGTCCGGCATTGTCGGGTAAATGGTTCAATGCGATCCAGTATGGTGTACGTGAAGACGACCTGACCCTTGATTACGATCAGGTTGAAGCACTGGCTGTTGAACACAAACCGGCTTTGATTATTGCTGGTGGTTCGGCCATTCCGCGTCAGATCGATTTCAAGCGTTTCCGTGAAATCGCTGATAAGGTCGGTGCGCTTCTGATGGTTGATATGGCGCACTTTGCCGGTCTGGTTGCCGGTGGCGTTCATCCGAGCCCGCTTCCGTATGCTGATGTCGTTACCACCACCACGCACAAAACCCTTCGTGGGCCGCGCGGCGGCATGATCCTTTCGAACAACCTCGAGATCGGCAAGAAGATCAACTCTGCGGTCTTCCCGGGCTTGCAGGGTGGTCCGCTGATGCATGTGATTGCAGCGAAGGCTGTTGCCTTTGGCGAAGCACTGCGTCCGGAATTCAAGGAATATGCACAGCAGGTTGTCGACAATGCCAAGGCACTGGCCGAAGTTCTGGTCAAGCGCGGCTTTGACATCGTTACCGGTGGCACCGACACCCATCTGATGCTGGTTGACCTGCGCCCGAAAGGCCTCAAAGGCAACACCGCAGAAGTGGCACTGGAACGTGCAGGCATCACTTGCAACAAGAACGGCATTCCGTTCGATACCGAAAAGCCGACCATTACCTCGGGCATTCGCCTTGGTACGCCGGCTGGTACGACCCGTGGCTTTGGTGTTGAAGAATTCAAACAGATCGGTGAACTGATCGGTGACGTTCTTGATGCCATGGTTGACAGCCCGGAAGGCAATGCCGAGGTCGAGGCAGCTGTTCGTGCGAAGGTCGAAGACCTTTGCAAACGCTTCCCGATCTATTCCTGATCGTCAGAGCTGAGGCATAGATAATGCGTTGCCCGTTTTGCGGACATACTGACACGCAAGTCAAAGATTCCCGACCGACCGAAGAGCATCATGCCATTCGTCGTCGGCGGTTCTGCCCGGCTTGCGGATCGCGCTTCACGACGTTTGAACGTGTGCAGTTGCGTGAACTGATGGTGGTCAAAACGGACGGGCAACGCGAATTGTTCGACCGCGACAAGTTGGCGCGGTCGATCTTTCTTGCCTGTCGCAAGCGCCCGATTGAAGATGAGCGCGTTGAAAAGGCCCTGAATGGCATTCAGCGTCGTCTTGAAAGCAGTGGCGAAAGCGACATTTCAACCGATACCATTGGCGAAATGGTGATGGAGGCGCTCAATGCCCTCGATCAGGTCGCCTATGTGCGATACGCTTCGGTTTACAAGAATTTCCGCGAAGCACGCGATTTTGAGCAATTCGTGGAAAAAATGCATGACGGGGAAGAAGAGGCGGACGCAGAGTAATGGCACCCCCCGCGTTTAGCGAAGACGACCGGCATTTCATGCGGGTCGCATTGAGCCTGTCAAAACGCGGTTTGGGAAATGTCTGGCCAAACCCGTCAGTTGGCTGTGTCCTGGTATCCCCGGAAGGCGTCATCGTTGGTCGTGGTAATACCCGTCCCGGTGGTCGTCCCCATGCTGAACGTGTTGCCCTTGATATGGCCGGCGAACAGGCGCGTGGCGCAACTGCCTATGTTACCCTTGAACCTTGCAGTCATTTCGGAAAATCACCGCCCTGTGCCGCGGGCCTGATTGAAGCAGGTGTCGCACGCGTTGTCAGTGCCTTGACCGACCCGGATAATCGCGTCTCCGGGCGCGGGCACAAGATGCTTTCCGATGCCGGTATCAAGGTTGATGTTGGCCTGTTTTCTGATGAAGCCCGCAAGATTAACGAAGGTTTCCTGTCCCGCATTGAAAAGGGACGTCCATTCGTAGCTTTGAAACTTGCTTCGACCATGGATGCGCGATCTGCCACCAAATCGGGCGAAAGCCAATGGATCACCGGTTCTGCTGCGCGCGAAGAAGGCCATCTTTTGCGGGCCAGCCATGACGCCATTCTGGTGGGGGCTAAGACCGTTTTGGCGGATGATCCGACCTTGACCTGTCGTTTGCCTGGTCGCGGGCATCATTCGCCGGTGCGGGTTATTCTTGATCGTATTGGTGATGTTTCACCGTCCGCAAAACTGATCCTAAGTGCGGATGATGTTCCGACCTGGCTTGTCACCGCAGATAGCAAACTCATCGAACTATCGGAAAAATTTGAAAAAACTTCGGTAAAAGTGATCGCTGCCAGATGCGCGGGCGATCATTTGGACCTACATGACGTCATGCAAAAGCTTGGCGATGCTGGACTGACCAGGGTGCTGGTGGAGACGGGTGGTAACCTTGCTGCCGGACTGCTGAATGCGCAACTGGTTGACCGGATCATTCATTTCGTTGCCCCGTCCGTTCTGGGGGCGGAGGGCAAGGCAATGGTCGCAGAACTTGGCATCGAAAAGCTTTCAGATATGCCGCGATTTACCCGAACGTCTGTTCGTTCAGTCGGTGAAGATATCGCGGTAACTTATGATTTTAAAACGGAATAACGGCATGTTTACTGGCATCATTACCGATATTGCAACTGTTCGCGCCATTGAGAAAACCGGTGATACCCGGTTCGAGTTCACGACATCTTTTGATACGTCAAAGATCGTTCTGGGGGCGTCGATTGCATGTAACGGTGCCTGCATGACGGTAATCGAAACCGGTACAGACTGGTTTGCCATCGAGGCATCTGCCGAAAGCCTTGATCGCACGACCTTGGGTGATCTGTCGGTGGGTGCCAAGGTCAATCTCGAACAGGCAACCCGTGTGGGTGACGAGCTTGGGGGCCACATCGTATCTGGCCATGTTGACGGGGTTGCGACCCTGACCAAGCGCATTCCCGAAGGTGACTCGCTTCGTCTGACCTTTGAAGTACCCGAAGCTTTCGCAAAATATATCGCATCAAAGGGTTCAGTGACGCTTGAAGGCGTGTCTCTGACTGTTAACGAGGTTGACGGAAACAGTTTCGGTATCAATCTGATACCACATACGCAAACGCATACCACCCTTGGCGCGAAACAGCCGGGCGACCGCATCAATTTCGAAATCGATATGCTGGCGCGTTATGTTGCGCGGATGCTGGGTAAGGATTGATCAAAGATGCCAAATCAATATCTGTCACCGATTGAAGAAGTCATCGAAGAGGCCCGTAATGGCCGGATGTTCATTCTGGTCGATGATGAAGATCGCGAAAATGAAGGCGATCTTGTCATTCCGGCCCAGATGGCAACACCGGATGCCATCAACTTCATGGCAACCCATGGCCGTGGCTTGATATGCCTGACGCTGGAATCCGAGCGGTGTGACGAACTTGGCCTGACCATGATGAGTGCCCATAACGGTACCCGTCACGAGACCGCCTTTACGGTCTCGATCGAGGCAAAAACGGGTGTTACCACCGGCATTTCGGCCCCGGATCGTGCCCGCACAGTTGCGGTTGCCATCGATCCGACTGCCGGTCGTCATGATATCGTGACGCCAGGCCACGTATTTCCGCTGCGTGCGCGTGCGGGTGGTGTTCTGGTGCGTGCTGGTCATACCGAGGCATCGGTGGATATTGCACGCCTTGCCGGTTTGAATCCGTCCGGTGTGATTTGCGAAATCATGAGCGAAAATGGTGAAATGGCGCGGCTGCCGGAACTGGTGGAGTTCGCCAAGAAGCATAACCTGAAGATTGCACAAATCGCGGACCTGATCCGGTATCGTCGCAAGCACGAAAAGGTCGTGCAGCGTAAGGCGACGACGAAAATCCAAAGTGTGAATGGTGGCGAGTTTGACATGCATTTATATGTCAACAACATCACCTATGCCGAACATATCGCCCTTGTAAAAGGCGACATCAGTGATGCTGCACCGGTCCTGACCCGTGTTCATGCCCTGAATGTTCTTGAAGACGTGCTGGGCGATACGCAGATCGGGCATCAGGGACAATTGGCAGCTGCTATGCGCCAAATTGGTGAGGAGGGGCGTGGTGTGGTTGTTCTGATCCGTGAACCCCGGCCCAATACATTGTCGTCCGCTATCGCCAAGCTGATCGAACTTAATGGCGGGGATGGCGAATCCTTGCGTCAGGAAATTGCACAAGCAACCGGCGATGCGGATTTGCGCGACTATGGTGTCGGCGCACAAATCTTGCATGATCTGGGCATTCGCGACATGATTCTGCTTTCAAATACCAAACGCCACATTGTAGGACTTGACGGCTTCGGCCTAAATCTGGTTGATCAGCGTCCGCTTGTCGTCTCGGAGGAATAAAACCATGACCAATGCCCCCCACATTCTGATTGTGGATGCACCATATTACACGCATATCGTTGAAGACCTTGTCAAAGGTGCAGCAGCGACTCTGGAAGCCGGTGGTGCAACGTGGGACCGCATTTCGGTGTCTGGTGCCTTTGAGGTGCCGATTGCCATCCGTTATGCCGTCAAATCGATGGAAGAACTGGCAACGGGGCCGCGCTATGACGGATATCTTGCACTTGGTTGCGTTATCCGTGGCGAGACCACACACTATGATCACATCTGCGAAGAAGCCAACCGTGCCCTGATGCAGCTTTGCCTTGATTACAATCTTGCGATTGGTAACGGTATTCTGACCGTCGAGAATGAAGCACAGGCGCTGGCACGGGCCAAGGCGGACGAAAAGAACAAGGGTGGCGAAGCTGCCAATGCTGTTCTGCGTCAGATCGAAGTTCAAAACCATTTTGGAATACATCACAAGTAATGACCGATAAACCAAAGGCATCAGCCGCCCAGCGGCGTAGCGCAGCGCGCTTTGCCGCCATTCAGGCGCTTTATCAGGCCGAGCTGTCCCAGCTTCCGGCAAGTGATATCGTGCGCGAATATTCCGATTTCCGCCTTGATGGCGACGGTGGACGCGACCTTGATGTCAGTAATGAAGACCTGATCGATCCGGATCGCGGTTTCTTTGCTGATCTTGTGCAGGGCGTTGCTGCGCGCATGACCGATCTTGACGTATTGATCGATGGTGCGCTTGAAAAAGGCTGGACCACCAAACGTCTTGAAACGGTACTGCGCAGCATCCTGCGTGCAGGCACATATGAGTTGATGGCACGTGAAGACGTGCCGATGCGTGTGGTCATCACCGAATATGTCGACGCAGCTCACTCGTTCTTTGACGAGAATGAACCCAAGCTTGTTAACGCGGTGCTTGACCGCATTGGCAAGAACCTGCGCGCTGGTGAAGCCGGGCAGAACTGATATGGCAGCGCGATCGGGAGAATTTGATCTGATCGCGCGCCACTTTGCGCCCATTGCGCAACGGAATCCGGCCGCATTATCCCTAAAGGACGATGCGGCTGTTTTTTCATCTCCACCAGGTTCCGAAATTGTTGTCACCACCGATGCACTGGTGGCTGACGTCCATTTCCGAAATGTTGATAGCCCGGAAACTGTTGCGCAAAAGGTTCTGCGCGTAAACCTGTCCGATTTGGCGGCAATGGGGGCTGTTCCCGGCGGTGTGGTCCTGACCACCGGCTATAACCGTGATCTTTCAGAAGACTGGATTGCGTGCTTTGCCAAAAGCTTCGGCAAGGATTGCGAGGCCTTTGATGTCTCTTTGCTTGGTGGTGATACCGTCGGCACGCCGGGCCCAACATTTTTCAGCCTGACAGCATTTGGCTATGTACCGGCGGGCAGGGCCCTTCGGCGTGATTTCGCACGTCCGGGGGATGTTCTCGCCGTGACCGGGACTCTGGGCGATGCGGCACTTGGCTTGTCGGTTCTTGCCGGGGAATTGCAAACGCTTGATGCCGCGCACCGTGCGTTCCTTCAGGATCGCTACTGGGTGCCACAACCGCGCTTCGAGGTTAGCCAGGCTTGCATGGCGACAGGATCGCGGATTGCCGCCATGGATTTGTCCGATGGCCTTGCTGGAGATTGCCGCAAGATTTGCGACGCGTCACAGGTCGGGATGATTTTCTATCAGGATCAGATGCCGGTTTCGGACGCTGCGAACGCAGTTCTTGCCCAAAATTCCAGCCGTTGGACTCAGATTTTGGGGGGCGGTGACGATTACGAACTGCTGATTGCCGGGAGCAAGGATGATATCGCCGCACTTGGCAATCGGGTAACTGTAATTGGCGAAGTTACTGAGCGCATCGGTGAAGTGTTGATCCGGGGTCTGGATGGTAAAATGGCCGAACTCGCGTCTGGCGGGTTCGACCATTTCAAGGAATAATCAGCTAGTACGACAAGGCGGTCTATTTGCCTTCGCTGAAGCGGCCAAGGTTGCCAAACAGCTGTTGCAGGATCGTCATTTCACGACCGGCGGTCGGGGTGACGCGATCTGTCGGGATTACCGGTTTGCCGTCTTCAAGGTCATATTGGCTCAGAATTTCGACGCGGTTGGCTGCATCAAAGCTGATCAAAACAACTTTCTGCTGGACCGTTTCAGGTTCAAAGAAAGCCACAGTTTCGGTTGTTTTTGAAATATATAGCCAGACATTTTCATCAAAAGCTGCAACCGTTGAAGGCGAACCGAGAATGTCGGTGACATCACCCTTTGTCGATTCTCCGACCGTGATCTGTTCAAGCTGTTCTGGCTCTGGCGCATTGCCACGCGTTGCAATCCGAGGACTACATGCCGACACATAAATAACAGCCAATCCAGCCAGCATGATCAGGGGAATGCGGGTAATTTTGTTATGCATGAAGCTCACCAGAGCGACCCTCTTGTTGTAATCAAACCGGAATTGCCTTGAGTTTCTGCGCTAGGCGCATGATATTGCCGGGCAATGACCGGGGCAGAACCGCCCCGAATAAGATTTACGGCATTCTGCGTGCCATGACAGGAATGTCAACGAAGGAGTGTTACTGTTGTTTGGATGGCTTAAGAAAAAAGACCGCAAGCAAACTGCTGCCTTTGAACTTTACACCGCAATGGTAACCCAGGCACGCCAACCGGACTTTTACGCAAAACTGGGTGTTCCCGACACTTTGGAGGGGCGTTTCGACCTTATTTTGGTCCATGCGTTCGTTCTGTTCCGCCGTCTTAAGGCGGAAAATGGGGACAAGGATTTGGCGCAGGCCATCTTTGATGTGATGTTCGCCGACCTTGATCAGAACATGCGCGAAATGGGGATTGGCGATGTGGGAATCCTCAAAAGGATCCGCAAAATGTCTGAATCCTATCACGGTCGCATTGTTGCGTACGAAGAGGGTGTCCAGTCGGGGGCCGCAGAACTTGCTGCGGCGTTGAACCGCAACCTTTTTGCCGACACGACGGCAACCGATGAACAGCTTATGGCGATGGTCGGCTATGTAAATGATGCACTGGCAGTTCTGTCAAAACAGGCTATTTTAGATTTGCAGAATGGCAAGGTGCATTTTCCCAATGCCCCCAAATTGGCCGTTGCTGCCCCGCAATAGAAAGAAAGACCTGATGTCTGATACCTTCACTCCCGAATTTTCGCGCATCGTCAAAACCGATGAACAGGTAAGTGCGAAAGAAAAGCTGGTCATCGAAGCGACCGAAAGCGAACGCGCGGCATTGGCCAAGCGCTTCGAGCTGGTTTCTATCGACAGCCTTACGGCAGAACTCACCATCAGCACGGCGTCAAATGGCGAAGTGACTGTACGCGGTCCGATGAATGCCGAAATCGTACAGAATTGCGTCGCGACACTCGAACCTGTGCCGGAAGTGGTAGAGGACACTGTTGAAGTTCTGTTCTCACCCCATGTATCAGAAGACGACCTTCCGTCGAGCCCGGACGATCTTGAAGATTTGTCAGAAGAAGAATTGATGGCGTTGCTTGATCAGCCCGAGCCGCTTGTCGATGGCAAAATCGATTTGGGTGAAGTTGTTGCGCAGTTTTTGGCCGTTGCGATGAATCCGTATCCGCGCAAAGACGGTGCGGAGCTTTCGGCTGCGGTTAAAACCGAAGAAGAAGCTGCGGAAGAAAAACGTCCAAATCCGTTTGCGCAGCTCGCCGGTTTGAAAGAGCAGCTCGAAAAGAAAAAGTAACCATCTCTGATGGCTAACTGCTTGAAAATTAGGGTAAATGAATATGCCGGTTTTTACCGGCATTTCACTTTTAACAGGCACTATACCTATGGCAGCATAGGGAACGCGCCGTATATGAGGCTCGGCTTTACCTTGTAACTGGTCGAGAATTCCGGTAATTACGGGCGTTCCGGCCATAAAAAAGACAAAGCTTGGCCTGATGGCTAGGCCGCCGGATATCCGGTTCAGAAGTTTTAGAACAACCATAAGAGAATACGTTGCCTGAACAGGTTTGCATATCACTAGACGCGATGGGAGGAGACCACGCGCCAGAGATGGTCGTTGCAGGTGCTGAAATTGCACTTAAAAGGCTTCCCCATCTCAAGTTTCTGATGTTTGGTGATCAGGCGCGGCTTACGCCGCTGCTTGCGAAATATCCTGCATTGGAAGCCGTAAGCGAGGTTCGTCACGCCACGCAGGAAGTCTCGATGGAAGACAAACCTTCCGTCGCGCTGCGTCAGCGCCGTGATTCGAGCATGCGCCTTGCCATCAATGCTGTGAAAGAAGGGGACGCACAGGGCGTCGTCTCTGCCGGGAATACCGGTGCGCTGATGGCCATGGCCAAATTTGTATTGAAAACCGTTCGTGGTATCGACCGTCCGGCGATTGCGACCTATATGCCGACGCAGCGCGGCGAAACGGTCATGCTTGATCTCGGTGCGAATATCGAATGCGATGAGAACAATCTGGTGCAGTTTGCTCTGATGGGCGAGGTTTTCACCCGTATTCTGTTCGGGCTGGAAAGACCGTCTGTTGGGTTGCTCAATGTCGGCATTGAGGAACTTAAGGGCAACGAATCTGTTAAAAAGGCCGCTGCGATCCTGCGCGAGATCGATCTTCCGATCCGTTTCGAAGGGTTTGTTGAAGGCGACGACCTTGCCAAAGGAACCGTTGACGTCATCGTCACCGACGGCTTTACCGGTAATGTCGCACTTAAAACGGCCGAGGGGACTGCGCGTCTTCTAGTGCATTTTCTGCGCGAAACTTTCAAAAGTTCGTTCTTTGCCAAGGTTGGCTATCTTTTGGCCCGTCGTTCGCTTCAGCGTTTCCGTGATCGCATGGATCCGCGCCGTTATAACGGCGCGATGTTGCTGGGCCTGAACGGCATTGCCGTCAAAAGTCACGGCGGAACAGATGCGCTCGGTTTTTCCAACGCCATCGGGGTTTGCCATGATCTGATCGTGAACAAACTCAATGACAGCATCAAAAATGAACTCGCTGCTTTCGAGCAGGCCATGACCGGAATAGATATTCCCGACACTGAAGTCGCGGTTTCCATCGGTCGGGCAGACTGAGTAAATTCACCAAAACATCAAGATAACTGGCGGTCCCCAAATCATGACAGTTCGTTCTCGCATTATTGGTTGCGGCTCATACCTTCCTGCAAATGTTGTAACCAATGATGATCTGGCCAAACGCGTCGATACGTCTGATGAGTGGATCGTGGCACGTACCGGTATTCGTCAGCGTCACATTGCAGCAGATGACGAAACGACCAGTGATCTTGCCTATGAAGCTGCCGTCAAGGCGATGGAACATGCCGGCGTGACTGCCGAGGATATTGATCTGATCATCGTTGCCACGGCAACGCCGGACAATACCTTTCCGGCAACGGCAACCAAGGTTCAGAACCGTTTGAGCGTAAAAGGATTTGCCTTTGACGTTCAGGCCGTTTGCTCGGGCTTTGTTTACGCCCTTACGACTGCAGATATGTATATCCGCAATGGTCAGGCCAAAACCGCACTGGTGATTGGTGCAGAGACATTTTCACGTATTCTGGATTGGGAAGATCGCCGTACCTGCGTTCTTTTCGGTGACGGGGCTGGCGCGGTTGTTGTTCAGGCCGTCGAAGGCAAGGGTACGATTGACGATCAGGGCATTCTCGCAAGCCGCCTGCATTCAGATGGCAGCAAATATGAATTGCTGTATGTCGATGGCGGTCCGTCCCAGACCCAGACGGTGGGACATCTGCGTATGGAAGGCCAGGAAGTCTTCCGTCATGCCGTTACAAATCTTGCAAGTGTGATTCGCGAAGTTCTGGCGGATACAGGCATTGACGCGTCTGAAATTGACTGGCTTGTACCCCACCAGGCCAACCGCCGTATTCTTGATAGCACGGCGAAGAAATTTGGTATTTCGCCTGACAAGGTAGTTGTGACGGTTGATCGTCACGCCAATACGTCAGCTGCATCCATTCCGCTGGCCTTGTCCGAGGCAGTTCATGATGGCCGTATTCAGCGCGGCGATATCGTGATCCTCGAGGCAATGGGGGGTGGGTTTACCTGGGGCGCGTCGCTCGTCCGCTGGTAAAATCTGCGTTACGATGACTGCTTTGGGCGAGAAAAACACGGCAATTCCGTAAAAATCACAACATTCCGCCTTAAAGCAGTGTATCCTGTTGATATTGACTGATTTCGCCACCAGATATAGCCTTGTGTATAAAGTCCCGAAATAAGGAGGCGGCCTGATATGTCGGAAACAACGATTACCCGTGCGGATCTCGCAGAAGCCGTTTACCAGGAAGTAGGTCTGTCGCGGAATGAGTCCGCCCAGCTGCTGGAAACTGTTCTTGATGAAATTTCGACCGCGCTGATCAAGGACGAAGTGGTGAAGATTTCCTCGTTTGGAAGCTTCTCTGTACGTCAGAAAGGCCAGCGGATTGGACGGAACCCGAAAACGGGTGAAGAAGTACCTATTCTTCCGCGTAAGGTGCTTGTTTTCCGGCCGTCACAGGTTCTGAAAGCTCGAATTAACGCTTAAGAAAAGAACTCATGAAAACGAACTTGGGGGCTGAGGCGGGCACATCCCGCCGTTCAGCAAAGTCTGACTCTGCTTTTCGCACAATCAGCGAAGCGGCAAAGGAACTTGGTCTTCAGCAGCACGTGCTGCGGTTCTGGGAATCCAAATTTCCGCAGATCCAGCCGATGAAACGGGCAGGCGGGCGCCGTTACTACCGCCCGGAAGATATTGATTTCCTGTCCAACATTCGCTCCTTGCTGCATGATCAGGGCTTCACGATTAAAGGCGTGCAAAAGCTTCTTGATCAGAACAAGGGCAAGTTGCCGTCAGAAATCTCTGTCAGTGCTGCTGAGGTTGATCAGGCCGCATTTGCCTCCGACTCTTCAAGCAAGATGGTTGCCGAAGGGCATCCTGTATCCTTCGATAAATCAGCTTTGAAAAGCGTTCTGGATGAATTGCAGGAGCTTCAAGGCATCCTTCGGGTGAGCCTGCAAGAAGTCAAAAAAAATCCGTAAAAATCATTTGCGTCTTTGGCGTTGCGCCGCTATTTATCGAGCCGCGCCAAAGAGCGCAAATATACGGTCGGAGCGTGGCGCAGCCTGGTAGCGCACCTGCATGGGGTGCAGGGGGTCGGAGGTTCGAATCCTCTCGCTCCGACCAATATCTTCCCTGATAAATTTGCAGATGATGCTTTTACACTGATGTCGTGAACATCGGTGCAATGTCGCATTGTGATGTACTTGCTGGTATTACCGTGAAAAATGATCGGGCCTATTTGTCTGACATGCTTGCGGCTACTCTGCGGCCTTCATCTGTCAGTTTGCAGATCAGCCAGTCCGGTTTGACCGGGTTGTCAAACCACGGCGCGGCCCAGCCGTGTTCGATACAGCTGCGAACCGTTTTTTCACTGATTTGTTTGCCGTTGCCATCAAATAACGGCAACTTACCCCCTGGCTGACTAAGGCCGCGACGTAGCCATTCGAGCTGAACATCAGTGGGTTTCAAATGTTTTTTCCCCGTCATCGGTACTCCCCGCACCGTTATGATATGATTGGTGTCATAAACATTGTCGGGTTTCAGTGTGACGGATTATCAAGCATGGAGCAATCGCAATGACGGATAACGGATTTCAGAACAGTGAAATGTCGTTTCTTTATGTCACTGTTCCGGATATGGAAATCGCGCGGGTGATCGCAGGTGGGGCAATCCGTGAAAAGCTGGCTGCTTGCGCAAATGTCCTTCCGCCAATGACGGCCATTTACGAATGGAACGGGGATGTCGAGGAACAGAACGAACTGATCGTGATCCTTAAAACCGCAACGAAATCTGCCAGTGTTTTGGCAAAGTGGGTCGAAGATCATCATCCATATGACGTGCCCTGCATCCTTGAGCTTCCCTTGGGGCGGGGAAATCAGCCCTATGTATCCTGGTTGCAAGGCCAGTTGGGATCGTGATCACGGTTGATGTGATTGCATCGCACGCCATTGACCCCTAGGATGGCGCAAATTTTGATCCATTGAGTGAAGTGTCTTAATGAACCAGCTTACAAAAATGGCCCTTGAAATGGGGCCGTTGGTCCTGTTTTTTGCGGTTAATGCAACAACAAACCTGATGACGGCAACCGCTGTCTTTGTGGCAGCCACGATAGTCGCCCTGATCACGTCCTATGTCATTGCCCGGACCATTCCGGTCATGCCGTTGATTGGTGGCGTCTTCGTCATCGTGTTTGGCGGGTTGACGCTGTATCTCGATGATGAACTGTTCATCAAAATCAAGCCGACCATTGTTAACCTGTTGTTTGCTGCCATTCTGTTTGGTGGATTGATGGCCGGGAAGCTGTTTCTGAAGCTGGTTCTCGAAAGTGCATTCAAGGCAACAGACGAAGGCTGGCGCATTTTGACCTGGCGCTGGGCGTTCTTCTTTGTGTTCCTGGCGGTTGTGAATGAAATTGTCTGGCGCAATTTCTCGACCGACACATGGGTGGCCTTCAAAGTCTGGGGCATCATGCCGATTACCATGGTGTTTGGTATGGCCCAGGTTCCGGTTCTGATGAAACACCAGCTTCCGGAAGAAGAGGGCGGTTCAACAGCCTCCTGATCCGGTTACGGTTTTGAAATGCACAAATGACAAAGGGCAGGATTAAATTCCTGCCCTTTGAGTTTTCTGGCAAAACCGCCGCTTCTTAGCTGATTGGCAGCGCCACACTTACGGCCGCCTGTGCGGCAATGCCTTCTTCACGGCCGGTAAAGCCAAGACGCTCGGTCGTGGTTGCCTTGACGTTAACGCGATCAACTTCGATCTCGAGGATCTCGGCGACTTTTTCACGCATTGCCTGCGTGTGCGGGCCGATTTTCGGGCGTTCGCAAATCAGCGTCACATCGGCATTAACAATGCGGCCACCACGCTTGCGCACCAGGTCCGCCGCATGTTTCAGGAAGATGTCGGATGCCGCACCTTTCCATTGCATGTCGCTTGGCGGGAAATGCTGCCCGATATCGCCAGCCCCGATAGCGCCCAGAATGGCATCGGTCAGGGTGTGCAGGCCGACATCGGCATCTGAATGGCCTTCAAGTCGAGCTGAATGCGGTACTTTTACCCCGCAAAGAATGCAGTGATCGCCCGGTGCAAACCGGTGAACGTCAAAGCCGGTTCCGGCACGGTATTCTTCCTGCTGCATCGGGGAAACATCCTTGTTTGTGCAGTTAACCCAGTCCTGGGCGCGTCCGATATCGTCGCGCCGCGTAATCTTGTCGTTTGATGTGGTGCCTTCAACACAGATGACATCAATGCCCATGGCTTCAAGCAGGGCGGCATCATCCGTGAATTCCTGGCCTTCATATTTCAGATGCGCCTTCAGGATCGTTTTAAATACGAAGCCCTGTGGCGTTTGCGCCCGCTGCAATGTTTCGCGCGGAACGGTTTTTGTGATGATACCGGCATCTGTGGTTTGTTTGATGGTGTCGGTCACCGGCAAGGTTGGAATTGCACCGGAATGGCTTTCAAGCGCGCCAAGAACGTGTGCGATAACCTCGTCGGAGATTCCTGGGCGCGCGGCATCATGGATCAGAACAATATCTGGTTGCTGCGCTTCCAGTGCGCGTAAACCGTTCAATACAGACTGCTGACGGGTGACGCCACCGCAAACCGGTGCGGGCAGGGAATGTATGCCAATTTCTGTGATGGCATTATTATACCAGGCCTGATGATCGGGATTGTAGACCACCTGCACAAGGTGGGGCGAAGTGTGACGTGCAAAGCATTCAATACAGTGCCCCAACAGGGTTTTGCTGCCAAGCGTGTGATATTGTTTTGGTATTGGGTCGCCAAATCTGCTACCGCTGCCCGCAGCAACGATGACAACCCCGATTTTTTTGGTCATAAACATGATGCCATGGCTTGTCTGAATTGCGCCGCAGGCTATCTTTCTGCGAGGCCTTTGCCAAGTCGCCATTTGGCTTTTACGGGTTTATCTGCGTCTTACGACAGAAACGGACCATCACATGCTTGCTGCATATATTCATATTCTGGCTTTGTTACCGCTTACCGCGCAGATCATGCGTGCCGAGCCAAAGCGTGACATCTGGTTATATGGGGCAATTTGCCTTGCTGCGATCGGCACGATGATCGTGCTTGGTCTGACCGGCGAAGAAGTCCAGTCGCGCGGCTTTACTGCGGCATTGCACTGGTCGGAACTGACTGTGATCATGATTTTTGGTGGTCTTGTCATTTGCAAGGGCCCCCATCAAGTTTGGCGCCTTGCCGGATATATTGGTGGCTATCTGCTTTTGTTTGCTGTTTTGGCGGCTGTTTTTGGATTTTTCGGGCGCCATGTCCCGCCAACGGTTACGGGACCAGCGCTTTATTCCGGCTGGTTGTGGGCGCATATCGGCAGTTCACTTGTAACCTATGCGCTGGTGACGCTGGCGGCCATCGCTGCGATGGCCTATGTCGTACAGGAACATGCCCTTAAAAACCGCAAACCCACCCGTTGGAGCCGCCGTTTGCCGCCATTGCGTGACAGTGAATATATGCTGGTCGGGTTCCTGAAATGGTCGGCATGGGTTTTGATCATCGGGATCGTATCGGGATTTGCCCTGCGTTATGTCGAAGGCAACAGTCTGTGGGCCATTGATCACAAGATGCTGCTGACCCTGCTTGGTTTTGCGACAATTTGTGTTCTGATCTATATTCATGAAAGATCGACATTGCGCGGCCGCATGGCCGTTCGGTTCGTCTTGGGGGCCTGGTTGCTTTTGACTCTGGCATTCCCGGGTGTTCGACTGGTGTCGGGATATATTATCGGCTAGGTGCAGCTGAAACGGTCCGGAACATCATTTTCTGAACCTGTGATGCATAAATGCTAGTCACTTCGTTGTGCGAAATAGCGTAGCCAGATAGTGCTTTGGGAGCATTTGGCCGTATAACACAGCATATTTGCCGCGTAGTCGAACCAAAAGCACCATGATATTTTGCTCAATGCGCTTAGAGTTGTTGCAACGCGGGGCCAGTTTTATTAATCTGCCCAAGTTTTAGGCAACCGGATTATCTTCATGTCATTGCAGATCGGTTCTGTACATGTGCCAGAGAATGTCATTCTGGCACCAATGTCAGGTGTGACTGACCTTCCATTTCGTCAACAGGTGCGCCAGTTTGGCGGTCATCTTGTTGTGTCTGAAATGATTGCGTCAGATGCGATGACCCGCATCCAGCGGCATGAAAAAGAAGTCCGCAAGATGCATGGCGATTGCACAGCCGAAAGCCCGCTTTCTGTTCAGCTTGCCGGGACCGAACCCGAAGAAATGGCCGAAGCCGCCCGTATGAACGAAGCCCGCGGTGCGATGATCATCGACATCAATATGGGCTGTCCTGCCAAAAAGGTGACAAAGGGCTATGCCGGTTCGGCTTTGATGCGCGATGAAAAGCTGGCCGCGGATATCATCAAGGCAACCGTGGATGCCGTTTCAGTTCCTGTGACACTGAAAATGCGCCTTGGCTGGGACGATGATAATCGTAATGCGCCAACCCTTGCCAAAATTGCCGAAGAGCTCGGTATTCAGATGTTGACCATTCATGGTCGCACCCGCTGCCAATTCTATAAGGGCGATGCGGATTGGGATGCGATTTCCCTGGTCAAGGAAGCTGTTTCTATTCCGGTTATCGGCAATGGTGACGTAACCAGCGAAGAGGACGCCAAAGAGCTACTGCGCCGTTCTGGTGCGGATGGCGTCATGGTTGGTCGCGGTGCCTATGGGCGGCCGTGGTTTTTGGCGCAGGTCTCCCATTACTTGAAGACCGGCGAGAAGATTGCGGCACCAAGCCTTGATATTCAATTGCAGACGATCCTGCGCCATTATGATGCGATGATTGAGCATCACGGCCGTCAGGGCGTTCGGATTGCCCGCAAGCATCTTGCCTGGTACTGCAATAGCATGCGCAATGCGACTGAATTTCGTCGTGTTATCAATGTTCTGGATGATCCGAATGAAGTGAAAGATCAAATTCGGGCATTCTATGATCCGTTAATCGAAAACAAAATCAAATGTGATCAGGAAGCTGCCTGATCACTTCAATAACAATAATTTGACGATACAAAACTTAAGTCGTCGGGGAAAATTGAATGAGACTGGGATTTGGAAAAGGCAACGGGGTTGATCCGACCGGTGTGCTGAACGCAATTGCAAGTGCAGTTGTCGTGGCCAATCGGGATGGAAAAATCAGGTTCGTCAATCAGGCGACAGAACAGTTGTTCAACACCAGCGCCAGTGTCCTGTGCCGCAGTGATCTGAGTGACTTTATACCGTCTGACAGCCCGGTTTTTTCCCTGATCAAGCAGGCCATTGACGAGGCAACGCTTGTTGCCGACCACAATCTGCTGATTGAAAGCCCGAAAATTGGCAAGCATACGGTCAACCTGACCGTTGGCTCCATGCCTGATGACAGTGACTGTGCCGTACTGACTTTTGAGCCGCGCTCGATTGCCCAGAAAATTGACAATCAGCTTCTAAGCCGTAATTCGGCCCGTTCGGTCAGTGCTATGGCTGCGATCCTGGCACATGAAATCAAAAACCCGCTTTCGGGTATTCGCGGTGCGGCACAATTGCTTGAACAGACAAGTAATGAAGATGACCGGGTTCTGACCCGCCTGATCTGTGACGAGGCTGACCGGATTGTCGAGCTTGTCGACCGGATGGAGATTTTCTCCGACAAGCCGATGGAACGTGGCGCGGTTAATATCCATACAGTGCTGGAACATGTCCGCCGTCTTGCTGAAAACGGTTTTGCCAAGAACCTTGTCTTTGAGGAAATCTATGACCCGTCATTGCCGCCGGTATTTGGCAACCGTGATCAGCTGATCCAGGTGTTTCTCAATCTGGTTAAAAACGCTGGCGAGGCCGTCGATCCACAGGACGGGAAAATCACCATATCGACACGTTATCAGCATGGTATCCGTTTGGCCGTTGCCGGTGGGGATGCCCGTGTTCATTTGCCGCTTGTCGTGTCGGTGCGTGATAATGGTCCGGGCATTCCGCAGGATATGCGTGAAAGCCTGTTTGATCCGTTTGTTACGACGAAGCCGACTGGGTCTGGTCTTGGACTGGCTCTGGTCGCGAAAATCATTAATGACCATGGTGGCGTGATCGAAGTGAAAGATGTGCCGGGGGGCGGTGCAGAATTTCAGATCATGTTGCCGATCTATAATCGTGCGCTGGCCGAGGGGGCCAGTGAACAACCGATAATAATCAATAACAGGGAACACACCGCATGAGCACGAGCCCTGCACGAATTCTGGTCGCCGACGATGACCGCGCCATTCGGACTGTTCTGACGCAGGCATTGTCGCGTCAGGGACATGAAGTTCGCAGCACCGGTCATGGCCGTACCCTTTGGGACTGGATTGCCGATGGGGATGGCGATCTGGTGATTACCGATGTCATGATGCCCGATGAAAACGGGCTTGATATGGTACCGCGTATTCGCAAATTGCGTCCGGACCTGCGCGTGATTGTCATGAGTGCGCAAAACACTCTGATGACTGCGGTCAAGGCAGCACAGCGCGGTGCGTTCGAATATCTTCCAAAGCCGTTTGATCTTAACGAGTTGATGGCGATTGTTGACCGTGCACTTGAAACGCCGCAGGAAAGCCAGTCTGGCAAAACTGGCGATGAAGAGGGCGATGATCGTCTTCCGCTGATTGGTCGTTCGGCAGCGATGCAGGAAATCTATCGTGCCTTGGCGCGCCTGATGAACACCGATCTGACTGTTATGGTCACTGGTGAAAGTGGAACCGGTAAAGAGCTGGTTGCGCGTGCATTGCACGAATATGGCGGACGGCGCCATGGTCCGTTTGTTGCGATCAACATGGCCGCAATCCCGCGCGAATTGATCGAAAGCGAGCTGTTCGGTCACGAAAAAGGGGCCTTTACCGGTGCGAACGAACGTAAGGTCGGTCGCTTTGAGCAGGCCGAAGGCGGGACGCTGTTTCTCGATGAAATCGGCGATATGCCGCTTGAGGCGCAGACACGATTGCTGCGTGTTCTTCAGGAAGGGGAATATACCCGCGTTGGTGGTCGTACGCCGATCCGCGTCAATGTGCGTATCGTCGCGGCAACGCACCGTGACCTGCGCAAACTGATCCGCGAAGGCACATTCCGCGAAGATTTGTTCTATCGCCTAAATGTCGTGCCGATCCGTTTACCGTCCTTGCGCGAACGTCTTGAAGATATCCCGGAACTGGTCAATCACTTCCTGATGCAGGCAAGTGAGGAAGGTCTTCCGCGTAAAACACTGTCATCCGAGGCGATGGCGCGGCTTAAGGCGCACCGTTGGCCGGGTAACATCCGGGAACTTGAAAACATGGTGCGCCGCCTGACGGCACTTTATTCGCACGATGTGATTGGCGTTGATGTTATCGAGACAGAGTTTTCTGAAAACAATGTCAGCGAGGCAGCACCCAGTGCCGAACCGCAATCCTTGTCGGAATCGATTGAGCGCCATGTCCGCGAATATTTTGACGCGCACGAAGAAGACTTGCCATCCAATGGCCTCTATGACCGCATATTGCGTGAAATGGAACGTCCGCTTTTGAATGTGACACTTGAAGCAACCCGCGGAAATCAGGTCAAGGCGGCCGAAGTTCTTGGTCTGAACCGGAATACGCTCCGCAAAAAGATCCGTGATCTTGGGCTGGAAGTCGTCAGGGGCACGAAATGAACAACACGGACGGCTCGATCTCCAACAGGTTACTGAGATCGGGCCTCGTACGGTTTCTTGGACGGCTGGGGCAATCGCGTCGATTTGCGTTTGGTTTGGTTGCGGCGGCACTTGTTTCTGTAACCGCGACCTATCTCGCGATGACCGGGACAGCGCCGTTCCGTCCTGATCCGCGCTTGATTCTGCTGCTGCTGAATATTGATCTGGTGCTGGTGTTGCTTTTGGCAACGCTGGTTGCCCGCAAGCTGGTCCAGATCTGGGTCGAGCGTCGCCGCGGTGTTGCCGGTGCGAAGCTTCATACCCGTATGGTCCTGATGTTCTCGCTGGTGGCAGTGACGCCGGCTATTGTTGTGGCGGTGTTTTCAGCACTCTTCCTTCATTTCGGCATTCAGGGCTGGTTTAGCGACCGTATCCGTACCGCAGTTGAAGAAAGTATGGTCATTGCCGATGCCTATTTGAAAGAGCATCAGGAACTGATCCGGGCCGACGTTTTGGCAACAACCGCCGACCTTCAACGGTTCGGGGTAAACTTTTCGACCAATCCGGAACGTATTTCGAACATGTTGACCGATCAGGCACTGGCACGTGGACTGCCGGAAGTCATGATGATCGATGGATCGGGCCAAATCATTGCCCAATCGGAATACAGTTTTTCCTATGACACCGATCAGGCGTCAATTCCGCCAGAAGTATTTGATGAAGCGCGGGAAAAAGACGTCGTTCTGATGATCGGCAACAGTGACAACCGCATTCGCGCACTGGCAAAGATTCCAAGTTTCATTGATGCCTTCCTGCTGGTCGGGCGGTTTGTTGATCCCAATGTTCTGGATCGTATCGACAAGGCTCGCCGTGCTGTGGATGCCTATGAAAGCCTGGAAGGCGAGCGTTCAGGCATTGTCATCACTTTTGTCATGATCTTTGTCCTGATTTCGGTTGTCTTGTTGCTGGCAGCCGTGACGCTTGGCTTGATGGTGGCGACGCGCCTGGTTCAGCCGGTTTCCGAACTGATCACCGGGGCCGAGCGCGTCCGCGATGGTGATTTGTCGTTTCGCGTGCCGCTTGACGGGCAGGGTGACGAGCTTGAAGCACTAAGTCGTGCCTTTAACCGTATGACTGCGCAGCTTGAAACGCAGCGTAGCGAACTGATTGCTGCCAACCGTCTGATTGATGAACGCCGCCGCTTTACCGAGGCCATTCTGGGCGGGGTGACCGCCGGGGTGATCGGTCTTGACCCGGATCGTAATATTGATCTGCCAAACCGCAGTGCATCTGATCTGCTTGCAGTGGATCTTGATGGTTATCTGGGGCAGGAACTGACGTCTGTTATTCCGGAATTTGCGCCGCTCTTTGACGACTTCAACCGGGATGGTGATCGCAGCAAACCGCGCCAGATCGAAATTCGCCGCGATGGCGTCAATTTGACATTGCTGGCACGTGTGACGGCGGAATGGGCCGATGACGGGACGGTGTTTGGATATGTCGTGACGTTTGATGACGTGACCGAACTGCAAACCGCACAACGTATGGCTGCCTGGGCCGATGTGGCGCGTCGTATTGCCCATGAAATCAAAAACCCGCTCACTCCGATCCAGCTTTCTGCCGAACGTCTGAAACGGCGCTACCTTAAGCAGATCGAAGACGATCAGGATGTCTTCAAGACCTGTACGGATACGATTATTCGTCAGGTGTCCGATATCGGGCGCATGGTTGACGAGTTTTCAAGCTTTGCCCGAATGCCATCGCCCAAGATGCGTATGGAAAATATCAGCGAGCTGGTGAAAAGTGCGGTGTTCCTGCAAAAGCAGGCACATAGCAACGTTACCTATGATTTTGATCGAACCGGCATCGAAGATTTGCAGATTTCATGTGATGCCCATCAGGTCAATCAATGCCTGATCAACACCTTGAAAAATGCGGCCGAGGCCATCGAAGGGCGGGAAAAGCCGGAAGAGGGTGAATTACCGCGGGGGCGGATCGAAATTTCGATTACGATTTCACCAAATAATCAGCGTGTGTTTGTTGCTGTTTCTGATAACGGCAAAGGTCTTCCGGCCGAACATCGTGAAAGATTGACCGAGCCCTATGTCACCACCAGATCCAAGGGAACGGGACTTGGTTTGGCGATCGTCAAGAAAATCATGGAAGACCATGGCGGAGAGCTTATACTCTCTGACGGCGTTGAAAGCGGGGCGACCATTACGCTATCTTTCCCGCAAGCGACAGACGCCGATATTGAAAAAGGGGCGCTGCGCGCTCAATCCTCAGGCAATTGATTAAGTTGCCAAAATCGTAACAAGAATAAGATTGATTTGGTTCCGACATGGCGCACGACATTCTGATTGTCGATGATGAACAAGACATTCGAGCGTTGATTTCCGGTATTCTGGAAGACGAAGGCTATACCACCCGTCAGGCAGGATCGAGCCAGGAGGCCCTGTCCGAGGTCTCTGCACGCCGTCCAAGTCTGGTGGTTCTTGATATCTGGATGGACGAAAGTGATCACGACGGTATCGAGACGCTCAAACTGATCAAACGCGAACATAGCGAAGTTCCGGTTGTCATGATTTCCGGTCACGGCAACATTGAAACCGCACTCGAAGCATCACGGATCGGTGCTTACGACTTTATTGAAAAGCCGTTCAACACCGACCGTCTTTTGATGGTGGTCGAACGTGCTATTGATGACGCGCGTCTGCGTCGCGAAAACCGCGAACTGACCTTGCGGGCGGGTGGAGACACCGAACTTGTGGGAAAGTCTTCGGTCATCAATAACCTGCGCCAATCCGCTGAACGCGTGGCGCGGACCGGAAGCCGTATCCTGATCCATGGTCCGGCAGGATCGGGCAAGGAAGTTGTTGCGCGGCTTATTCATCAGAAATCCGCCCGTGCTGAGGCGCCGTTTGTGGTGCTGAATTGTGCGAATATTTCGCCGGAAACCATGGAGGAATCGCTTTTTGGTGCGGTTGCCAGTGCCGATCGCGAAGCGCGAACCGGGGTTCTTGAATTGGCCCATGGCGGGACTTTGTTGCTGGATGAAGTCGCTGACATGCCGCTTGAAACCCAGGGCAAAATTGTTCGTGTCTTGCAGGAGCAGACATTTGAACGTGTCGGTGGTGCATTACCTGTCAGCGTCGATGTACGCGTGATTGCGACGACTGCGCGCGATCTTGAACAACGTATTTCCGAGCAGACATTCCGTCAGGATCTTTATTATCGATTGAATGTGGTTCCGCTTGAGGTGCCGTCATTGCAGCAACGCCGTGACGACATCCCGGAACTGGCCGAACGTTTCCTTGAACGCTATGCCGATGCGACGGGCCTGCCAAAGCGCAAGCTTTCGCCTGAAGCAATGGCATCGCTTCATGCCTATGAATGGCCGGGAAATGTCCGTCAGTTGCGTAACGTCATCGAACGGTTGATGATCATGGCGCCGGATGACGAAACAACGGATCTGATTACCGGTAAAATGTTGCCATCCGAACTGTTTTCGGATGTGCCGACGTCGCTTAGTTTTGACAAAACCAGTGAAATCATGGCATTGCCGCTGCGTGAAGCACGCGAGATGTTTGAAAAAGAATATCTTCAAACCCAGATTGACCGGTTTGGGGGGAATATTTCCAAGACGGCAAGTTTTGTCGGAATGGAACGTTCAGCCTTGCATCGCAAGCTGAAAAGCCTTGGTGTGAATAGCTGATAAAGCCATTCATGTCCTGGACTGTTGTGAACGGGAGATAACAAGATGAAGGTCATCATTTGCGGCGCAGGGCAGGTGGGGTTCCACATTGCCAAGTATCTGGCTGCGGAAAACAATGATGTTACCGTGATCGACCAGTCGGAAGAACTGGTTCGCAAGATTTCAGACACGCTGGAAGTCAAAGGCATCATCGGGTTCGGGTCGCATCCGGATGTGTTACAGCAGGCAGGGGCTGACGAAGCCGATATGCTGATTGCTGTCACCTTTGCCGATGAAGTCAATATGACGGCCTGTCAGGTCGCACATTCCCTGTTTAATGTGCCGACCAAGATCGCCCGCATCCGTAGCCAGACATACCTGCAGCCTGAATGGGCAAGTTTGTTTGGTCGCGATAAGCTTCCGATTGATGTGGTGATTTCACCTGAAATGGAAGTAGCACGTGCTGTTGCCCGCCGTCTTCAGGCACCCGGCGCGTTTGATATGATCCCGTTTGCCGATGACAAGGTCAAAATCCTTGGTCTGCGCTGCAACGAGGATTGCCCGGTTATCAACACGCCTTTGCGGCAGCTTCATCAGCTGTTCCCGGATTTGAACATCTCGATCCTTGGTATGATCCGCGATGACAAACCGGTCTATCCCAAGGGCGATGATCAGATGCTGGCTGGGGACCTGGTTTATCTGGCGGTTTCAAGCGATCAGGTATCCCGTGCGATGTCGGCCTTTGGTCATGAAGACCCCGAGGCGCGCCGCATCGTGATTTTCGGCGGCGGTAACATTGCCCTGTTCCTGGCCGAAGAAATCAACAAGAACTTCCCTGGCGTTACGACCCGCCTGGTCGAAGCGGATCCGGAACGTGCCCGTTACGTCGCGCAGAAACTTCCGAAGAAAAGCGTGGTTCTGCGTGGTGACGTGCTTGATCCGGAATTGCTTGAAGAAGCCAATGTCGGGAATGCCGAGGCTGTTGTTGCCCTGACCAATGATGATGAAACCAATATTCTGTCATCGCTGTTGGCGAAGCGGTA
The DNA here is from genome assembly GCF_003326675.1 of Thalassospira profundimaris. Lineage (GTDB taxonomy): Bacteria > Pseudomonadota > Alphaproteobacteria > Rhodospirillales > Thalassospiraceae > Thalassospira > Thalassospira aquimaris. The sequence continues at coordinate 70,407 of NZ_JPWF01000008.1, read as the reverse complement.
TGGCTGTCCACGCGCACTGACCCTGATCAACAAAAGCACCTATAACTCGCTGGTGTCCGAACTTGGCGTTGACGTTGTGATCAGTCCGCGCATGACGACGGTGTCAACGATCCTGCATCACGTGCGCCGTGGCCGTATCCGTGCGGTACATAGCCTGTCAGAAGGCTTTGGCGAGGTTCTTGAAGCAGAGGCACTTGAAACTGCACCAATCGTTGGCAAGGCAATCAAGGATATCGCTATGCCGGCCAGCGTAGTGTTCGGGGCTATCTTGCGTGACGGCGAAGTCGTCATGCCGCGTGCCAACACTGTGATCGAGGCCAATGACCGCATTGTTGTCTTTGCCGGTTCCGAGCAGATCAAAAAGGTCGAGAAAATGTTCGCTGTCCGGTTGGAATATTTCTGATCGGTCAGCGGATTAAACAATCCTCATACCAATAATCTCCACCAACGCCACCGGAAGTTCAAATGTCTGACAAATTGCCCCATCCGCCAAAGGCCGTCATTTTTGACTGGGATAATACCCTCGTCGATAGCTGGGGGACCATTCAGGCCGCCCTGAACATGACCTTTGACGATTTCGGCAAAGAACGCTGGACACTCGAAGAAACCAAGCAACGCGTCGCGCGTTCTTTGCGCGACAGTTTTCCGGTTCTGTTTGGCGAAGATCGCTGGGAAGCTGCCAAAGACAGCTTCTATGCCCATTTTCGGTCCATTCATCTGGAAACACTGACACCACTTGCCGGGGCGTATGATCTTTTGTGTGCACTGCGTGACAACGGCACCTATATCGGGGTCGTCAGTAACAAGAATGGTGACTTCCTGCGCAAAGAAGCAGAGCACCTTGAATGGTCGTCATTTTTTGGAAAGATCGTTGGTGCAACCGATGCCAAGAATGACAAACCGGCACCCGATCCGGTCCATATGGCGATGGGCGACTCTTCGGCGTCGCAATATGAGAATCTCTGGTTTGTAGGGGATAGTGTGGTCGATATTCAATGCGCGCGCAATGTCGGGGCCACGGCAATCCTGATCGGTGATGAATTAACCGGTCACAGTGATACGCAGAATTCTGCGACTCTTAGCCCTGATTGGCATTTCGCTGATTGCGAGGCGCTTGTAAGGGTTGTAAAAAGCTTCCCGAAAGTCTTATAGTTCAGACTGGTCATTAAAAATGGGGCAGGGGTCGTGACTGACCTGAAAGTCGACGGTCCCACATTTTCCTTGGCCGCCCGAAACCAAAAAAACGCTCATAAAAGAAGGCTAGGTCTAACCAATGGCGGAAAAATCACAAAATGTTCAGGACGTATTCCTGAATTATTGCCGTAAAAACAAAACGCCGGTTACCGTGTTTCTGGTCAACGGAGTCAAATTGCAGGGTATTATCACCTGGTTTGACAATTTCTCTGTTTTGCTGCGGCGCGATGCTCACACCCAGCTCGTGTACAAACACGCGATTTCGACGGTAATGCCGACGACACCGATTAAACTGTTTGATCCGAGCCAGCCTGCGACGGACGAAGAAAATAGCTGACGAATCTCTGACTTCGGGGGGAGGCGTAACGCCTGACGCCCCCCGGGTCCTGGTTTTCCATCCGGAACTAAAACGTGCGGACCCAACGGCGTCCTGGCGCGATGCATCTTCACGTCTGGATGAAGCAGTCAGTTTGACTGGTGCATTGGAATTTGAAGTGGTGGGCGCAGATATTGTGCCCATTGCAAAAACACGTCCGGCGACCCTGTTTGGGACCGGTGTTGTTGAACGGCTTGGTTTGCAAATCAAAGCCGAAGAAGCCGATATCGTCATGATCAATGGGCAGCTTTCCCCGATCCAGCAACGTAACCTGGAACGGGAATGGAAATGCAAGGTCATCGACCGGACCGGCTTGATTCTTGAAATCTTTGCTGATCGCGCACGCACCCGTGAAGGGCGTTTGCAGGTTCAACTGGCATTGCTGAGCTATCAGCGGTCCCGGCTTGTCAGAACCTGGACCCACCTTGAACGTCAGCGTGGTGGTCGTGGCTTCCTTGCCGGTCCTGGTGAACGCCAGATCGAGATCGACCGTCGTTTGATTGGTGACAAGCTGGCCAAGCTTCGCCGTGAACTTGAAGAAGTCAAACGTACGCGCGAACTTCATCGCGAAGCCCGTCGTCGGGTGCCATATCCGATTGTTGCACTTGTCGGTTATACCAACGCCGGTAAATCGACGCTGTTCAACCAGTTGACGGTTTCCGATGTCTTTGCCGAAGACATGCTGTTTGCGACGCTGGATCCGACCATGCGTGGTCTGATTTTGCCAAGTGGTCGCAAGGTCATTCTGTCTGACACTGTGGGCTTTGTATCTGATCTTCCGCACGATCTTGTTGCCGCATTCCGGGCAACTCTTGAAGAAGTGCTCGAAGCAGATCTGATTGTCCATGTTCGTGATGCGTCCTCGCACGAGACCGAAGCACAGAAAATGGACGTGCTTGAGGTTCTAAAAGAACTTGGTCTGCAAAAGGCCATTGACGGCGAGGAACTGGTCGAGGCCCTGAACAAGATCGACCAGATGGAAGGCGAAGACTTCCAGGCTGTTACGGAATATGCAGCCCGTCACGATAACACCATCGCGATTTCTGCTGTCAAAGGTACGAATTGCGACGGCCTGCTTGCACTGATTGAAGATCGTCTGACCGAGGATATGCCAGTGTTCGAACTGCGCGTTCCTTATTCAGACGGCAAATCACTGGCCCGGCTTTACGAGCAGGGTGAAGTTCTGCAACGCAGTGAAGGTGCGGACGGCATAACCATTCAGGTCCGTGTGGACACCACACGGCTTGGGCGATTTGAAGACTGGTGTGCGAAAGCCGGTCTTGAAATCCATCTGATATAATACGTAATCGAGTTGACCCAACGGGAGAAGTAGTGTGGCGATTAAAGTCGACATGGATAAAGTTACCGAAATTATCCGCGAGGTATCGGCCACGGAAATCGCCCCCCGTTTCGGTCAACTTGATGACGCAGATATCGATACCAAATCCCATGCGCTGGATTTGGTAACCATCGCAGATACCGAGGCCGAGCGTGTCCTGACGGCTCGTTTGACCGATCTTCTGCCCGGCAGTCTTGCCCTTGGTGAAGAGGCCGCCCATGCCGATGCCAAGTTGCAGGACCGCGTTTTCGCCGGTTCGGACCCGTTCTGGATTATTGATCCGGTTGATGGCACCAAAAACTTTGCCCATCACCGTCAGCCATTCCGTTGCATGGTTGGTCTCTATCATCAGGGTGAAACCGTTGCAGCCTGGATTGTCGATCCGATTGAAGGAACGGCAACCGTTGCGGAAAAAGGATCGGGAACCAGGTTCCAGGATAAACCGGTTTCAGTCCGGTCGCATATTGCCAAGGCAAGCGATGCTAAGGGCTTTTTGATTTCCTATGCCCGTGACCGTATTCGCAAGCATTACGGTCATCTCGATTTCTTTGATGATGTTGCACATTATTCCTGCTGTGGTGCGGAATATGAAGAAGTGGCACGTGGCGCATATGATTTCTGTGCGTATCGGACGCTTAAGCCATGGGATCACGCACCGGGCACATTGCTTGTACGTGAAGCCGGCGGATTAGCCCGTTATATCGTGACCGGAAAGGGCAACGAATATAACGCCAATGCAACTGCACCGGGCCTTCTTTGCGCAAGCTCGGAAGACTTGTGGCACGAAATCAACGAAATCCTGCTGCCCTTGTTCCCCTGATCATTGGACGGCAAGGCAAGACAAGACCGCAAGATTTGTCAAATAGACGCGTGTTAGCGTTTTCGAACTGCACAACAAATGCACGAGAGAACGATGAACAAATTACATGCCCAACGTTCCTATCAGGATCGTCTAGCCCGGGTGCAGGCCCATATTCATGATCATCTGGCAGATGAACTTGATCTGAACAAGCTTGCCGAAATTGCCTGTATGTCGCCGACCCATTGGCACCGTATCTATCATGGTGTGTTTGGGGAAACTGTGGCCGCAACGGTTAAGCGCGTCCGGTTGCATACGGCGGCCGGAATGTTGGCCAACAGCGCAATTGCAATTGAGGAAATTGCCAAACGGTGCGGTTATCCCAACCTGCAATCCTTTACCCGTATCTTTTCGGATAGTTACGGCATGCCGCCAGCGCGTTACCGCAAGGAAGGCAGCCACCGTAAATTCCACGATGCGCTGGACGAACATGGTGTGTCTGCCAACGGCCCTTGGCATGTCGAAGTCCGTAATGTTCCGGAAATATCACTTTTAAGCATACATCACCATGGGGCGTTTATGGAGATCGGTGAAGCCTTTGACCGGCTGTTCGGATGGTTGGCTATTCGCGGACTGGTCGGCCCGGATATCAGGTTAATCGGAGTTTATCATACCGATCCGGATGCCTATCGGGAAGATGACCTGTTTTCAAAGGCGGGCGCGCTTCTAAAGGACAGTGATGCAATCGATGTCGAGTTGCCGGTTGTGCGAACAACCGTTGCCGCAGGACGCTATGCCTGTTTGCGCTACAAGGGACCATATGCGGACATGAAGTCCGCGTATTTATGGTTATTTGGCAAATGGTTGCCGCAATCAGGTGAAGAAGTACGTGATGGACCGGTGTTTGAAGAATACCTGAATAATCCACGTGAAGTTGCGCCGACCGAACTGCTTACGGAAATATACATGCCGCTGGAAGGCTAGTGTTGCGCGTATCAAGATACGAATGGGGTCGGGTATTTATGCTTGGCCCCGTTCGACTTTCTTGGCCAAATTCCAGAGTGTGTCCATTTCTTCAAGATCGGATTGCGCCGCATTTCGACCGTCGCGGGCCAGTTCGTCCTCGATAAAATGGAACCGTTTGGTGAATTTGTGGTTGGCGCCACGTAGTGCTACTTCGGGATCAACACCGATTTTGCGTGCAAGATTGGCCATAACAAACAGCATGTCGCCCAGTTCGTCCTGCAAGCGGGCGGGATCAGGATTGTCGGTCATCTCGGCTTTAAGCTCGTCGATTTCTTCGTGCAGTTTGTCAAACACTTCATCGGTACTTGGCCAGTCAAATCCGACACGGGCCGCACGCTTGGTCAGTTTTTCCGCACGCATAAGGGCCGGAAGAGCACTTGCCACACCATCAAGGGCGCTATGGCGTTCATGTCCTTTGCTTTCGGCCTTTTGGGCGCGTTCGGTCGCCTTGATTTTTTCCCAAGTCTGATTGACGCCTTCGGTCGTGGTGGCATCCCCGTCACCAAAGACATGGGGGTGGCGGCTGATCATTTTGGCAACGATGCTGTTGGCAACATCTTCAAATTCAAAGTGACCGGCTTCTTTGGCCATCTGGGCATGAAAAACGACCTGAAGAAGCAGATCGCCAAGCTCGTTGCAGAGTTCCGGCATGTCGTTATCTGCAATGGCGTCAGCAACTTCGTATGCTTCTTCGATGGTGTATGGGGCAATAGTCGAGAAATCCTGTTCCAAATCCCACGGGCAACCGCCATTTGGATCACGCAAGCGCGCCATGACATCAAGCAGGTCGTTAATGGCTTTGCTATTATGCATGCTCATATGGATTTCCTTCAAACCGGACTGGAACAATTACCTAGTCCTATCGCGGTGCATCATTGCTGACAAGTCTATGATCGGGGCAAAACAAAACCCGCAAGGCAAAGTGCGCACTTGCGGGTTTTGATCTGATGTCAGGATGCCTTTGCGCATTAAGCGGCTTTAAGCTTTTCCTGTTTGTTAGCGCTATCATCGCCGGAATCTGCGGTGTTTGCGCGTTCAGCCTTTTTGCCTTCGACCAGTCCGCGGTGAAGGGCGATGACGGCTTTGTTGAAGTCGCCTTCGGCAACAACGAACTGAAGGTCAACCCGACGGCTCGGATAATGTGATGCCACCAGTTCAACACCGGCATCATCAAGGATTGATACAGCGCGTGCAAACAGACCCGGTTGGGCAATATTGGCACCGATAACCGAAACAATCGCGACCTTGCGGGTCTGAACGGTTGCTTCGGGGTGCTTTGCCTCGATCTCGTCAACGCAACGACGGATTTGCTTAAGCGGTGCGGCCACGTAATGCGTGATCGTATTGGCATTCAGGTTCTTGGTGACGGTGGGAACCTTATAACGTTTCAGGACGCTCAGAATTGATTCCTCGCCGCCCGGAACGCCAACCATGTCCTGATTGAATACTTCGATCTCAAACGCGGTCGGAACGCCGGTGACGATTTCAACGCGGCTGTTTTCAGGGTTCCAGTGATCATCAATCACTGTGCCCGGATGTTCCGGTTCAAACGTATTGGCAATCCGAAGCGGAATATCATTCTGGCGCAGGCCCTTGGCCGCACGCGGGTGAATGGCTTCCATTCCCATGTTGGAAAGCTGATCAGCCACGTCATAGCTTGTCCGGCCAATCGGGCGTACAGCATCTTCGCCCACAATGCGCGGATCGGCACTGGAAAGATGGAATTCCTTGTGAATGATCGCTTCGCTGGCCCGGGTCAGGCAGGCAATGCGCGAGAAGGTCACTTCGCTATAGCCGCGGCCATAGATGCTCATCAAACCTTCGCTGCACTGGGCGTAGCCGGTTGCAATCGCAAGCTGACTGGTAAGGTCGATATCTTCGAAGACTTTCTTGATGCGACCATCAAGTGTGGATGCTTCGGGTTCACGCCAGCCGGAAAGGTCGGCAAATACCGCGTTTACGCCCTTGGCGCGTAGCAGCAGCATGGTGTTGTGCGCGCTATGTGCCTCGCCAATCGCCGACAGCATTTCACGAACAGTCAGAAGGTGCTTTTCAAGTTTGAAATGCCCAAAGCTGCACAGGCGATGGAGGTCCATCAGGCAACTGCGCGTGCCCTCGATGCGTTCCTGCACAAAGGCATTGGCCAGTTTCAGTTCCGGCGCATCACCAAAGATCTTCTCGTTGATTTCGCACATCTTTTCGGAAACCCCGGTCAGGGCATCACCCCAGGCCCAATCGGTTTCCGACCCGGCATAAAGCTGATAGACGCCTGCTTCACCGGTTTTCTTGTTTTCCAGCAAAAGGTCGGTGAAACCGCCATATGCAGAAACGACAAAGACCCGGTTATACAGCTCTTGTTCGCTACGATTGCCGACCAGAATATTGTCCATGACCGCATCAACCTGGGTCATCGACGTACCGCCGATCTTGTGAACGCTATGCCCAGCGTCCGTTTTTTTCTGGGCTGAAAGCATGTTGCCTCCTTTGGGGGCGTTTCCTTGGAAGTTTATTGGTGTAAGAAAGTTTGAGGCGGTCGTTACCGGCCGCCCCAATCAAGAGTCCTAGCTGGCGAGTGCGTCACCATCGAGCGGGTAAACCCCGTTTTCATCATGAACTTCGCGACCGTTAAGAGGCGGGTTGAAGGCGCAGGCCACAACCATGTCCTCGGTGCCGCCACGCAGATAGTGGCGATCATGTTTGTTCAGGATGTAAACCGTGCCCGGTTCAATCTTGTATTTCTTGCCATCTTCGATGGTTTCGACTTCACCATTGCCCGAGATGCAATAAACCGTCTCGAAATGGTTGGCATAGCAGATCTCGGTTTCGGTGCCGGCATAGATGGTGGTGATATGGAACGAGAAGCCCATGCCGTCATCTGCAAGCGACAAACGGGTGCTTTCCCAGTTGTCCGATACAACGCGGCGACCGGATGCTTCACATTCTTTCAGTGTGCGAACAATCATCTTTAACTCTTTGATTTATAAAGTTGTGGGGCAGGGCGGCACAAGTGCGCGCCGCCCAAGTCGGCATTATTCAGCAGCAGCTTTGGCCGGTGCGACACTCTTGCCCATGGCTTTGGCTGTTGCCAGTTCAAGAATATCAAGACCATGTGCCAAATCCTGCTTGGAGATGATCAACGGCACAAGGCATTTCACCACTTCGTCTTCCGGCCCACTGGTTTCGATAACCAGATTATGTTTGAAGCATTCCTTGGTGACTTTGGATGCCATTTCACCGCTTTCAAAGCAGATGCCCTGCATCAGGCCACGGCCCTTGCGATACAATTTACCATCACCATAACGCTGCGCGATTTCTTCAAGGCGTGCGCCAAGGAATTCGGCCTTGTCGCGAACATCGGATGCGAATTTGTCATCCGACCAGAAATGATCAAGTGCAGCAGCAGCAGTCACAAACGCGTGGTTGTTGCCACGGAAGGTGCCGTTATGTTCGCCCGGATGCCAGATGTCATGTTCCGGCTTGATCAGAACCACCGCAAGCGGAAGGCCATAGGCCGAAAGAGATTTCGACAGCGTGATCATGTCGGGTTTGATACCTGCGGGCTCAAAGCTGAAAAAGGTGCCGGTACGACCGCAGCCTGCCTGAATGTCATCGATAATCAGAAGGATGTCGTGTTTGCGGCAAACCGTTTCGAGGTTTTTGAGCCAGCCGAAATCAGCAGCATTCAAGCCACCTTCGCCCTGAAGGGTTTCTGCAATCACGGCAGCGGGCAGGGCCACGCCACTGGAATTGTCGGACAGGACCCGGTCAAGGTACTCAGTCGTATCGGCACCATCGCCCATATAGCCATCAAACGGGACCGCAACGGCATTATCAAGCGACACGCCAGCTGCACCACGATGGTGTTCGTTGCCGGTGATGGCAAGCGAGCCCAAGGTGCAGCCGTGGAAGCCGTTGGTGAACGAAATGACGGTTTCACGGCCTTTGACGCGGCGTGCCAGCTTCAGGGCGGCTTCGACGGCATTGGTGCCGGTCGGGCCGGTAAACTGGACCTTGTATTCCATATCACGCGGTTTGAGGATTTTGCCTTCAAGCGCTTCAAGGAAGGCTGCCTTGGCCTTGGTGTGCATATCCAGGCCGTGGGTAATGCCGTTTGATTTGATGTAATCAATCAGCTTTTCCTGCAAGACCGGATGGTTGTGCCCGTAATTCAGGCTGCCTGCGCCAGCAAGAAAATCAAGATAGCGGTTACCGTTGTCGTCGGTGAGCCAGGCGCCTTCTGCTTTTTCAAAGGTGACGGGGAAGGAGCGTGCATAGCTCTGAACTTCCGATTCAAGGCGATCAAATACAGTCATGGTTCCCTCTTTCAGATTGGGAAAATCAAATCCACATGTCATGCCAAACGTCCCGGCGGTCGGGTTGTTCCAAAAAGGATGTGATCGGTTCACAGCATGAAATGGGTGAAAATCAGTTGGCCAGATTAGTTTGGCCGAATTGGTTGGGCTAGATCAGGCGGCAACGCGTTCGACATCTTCACGTTCAAACGGGCCGATCTGCCACAAAATCTCGCTCGCGGCGGCACCCTCGAAATGGGTTTCACGTTCGAACTGGACTTTGCGTTTGACGTCGGCGCCAAGCTCGCGTGCGACTGAACGGAAGACGCCCTGAGACGGGGCGTTGGTTGACGTAATCGTCGTGTTCAGTTCGGTCACGTTGTGGCATGCCGGACGATCAAGGATGTCAAGGATCAGGCGCTTTGCCAGGCGCAATCCGCGTGCCTTGGGTGATACGGCGACCTGCCAGATGAATAGCTGGCTGTTTTTGTTGGGCACAATATAGCCCGATACGAACCCTACGGCTTCGCCATCAAGTTCTGCAATCGCGCAGGTGTCTGCGAAGTGTGAGCATTGCAGCAGATTGCAATACATCGAGTTTTCATCCAATGGCTTACACTCGGCGATCAGGTTGTTCACTGTTGCGCCGTCTGTGGCCTTGGGTTTTCGGATAATCAGGTTGGCTTTCTGGCCGGTATTGCCCTTTGTGGTGGCAATTTTCATCGGTCTGCCTGTTCTGTTATTTCGATATACGATCATTCATGTCGCGTCAGATGTATAGAATATCGATATAAAATGATCAAGGGTTTGACTGTGAAAATCTTGTTAAACAAGTTAACTTAGTGAAAATAAACAATTTATAATTAATCGTATTTCGATGAAAGTGTATTGAGCTGGTGAAACCTGCAGCGTGATAAAATACCGAGTGTCGATATATTAAATCATAGAAAGTCGATTGAATTATGCTGTAATTCGTTGCGAACTGCGGGTTTCACGGCTAAAACAGTGCCTGCAACAGGACAATAATTGATGCCCGGATCGCCAAAATGGACAAATTGCACGAAGCTCTGATTTCAATTCGCCGAATTTTGCGCGCGAGTGACATTCACGCAAAAAAACTCGGTAAAATTACCGGATTGAAAACGTCGCAATTGCTGGTGTTGCAGTCTTTGGAAGAGTTCGGTGAAATGACGGTCGGCCAGATTGCTGCAAAGGTTAATCTTGCCCAGGCATCGACGACGTCATTGGTCGATAAATTGCAGTTAATGGGATTTGTATCGCGCGAACGTGGCGATACCGACAAGCGCAAGGTATTTGTCCGTCTGACTGATCAAGGCGTGGCTATTCTCGATCGTGCGCCAATGGCATTGCATGATCGTTTTTCTGATAACTTCAACAATCTTGAAGAATGGGAACAGACATTCCTGATCGCGGCATTGCAGCGGGTGTCAGGCATGATGGATGCCAGTGATATTGATGTTGCACCCGTTCTTGACCACGATGTCATTGTTGAAAAACGGGATTAACACGCGCCTGTGTTTTCTTGGTAAGTCAGGTGCGATTTATCCCGTAATCCTCTGAGTATTCAGATAATTGTACGTGTGCTGAACGGTGCGTTATTCCGTGGCGCCATTCTTGCGTTTCATATGGCGTTCGAACCACTTCGCCATGATCGGGGCCAATAGTACGATTTCAAAAATACGTACAATATGATGGAAGGCAACAAAGCTTGGCTCGACATCTAGGGCAAGTGCGATCAAGGACATCTCGGCAACGCCGCCTGGGGCAAAGGCCAGAAGGACAGCGATAAAATCAAGATCAAGCCATTGCGCGACAAACCATGCAACCACGCCAGTAAAGGCCAGAACAACAAGAGTTGCGAGGATTGAATAGATCGCCAAACGTCCAAGAACGGCAAGCTTGACGCCGGAAAAGCGGCTGCCAATGGCCGAACCAAGGATCAGGAGGCTTCCAGCCAGAAGCCAGTCGGGCAGGTTGCCTTCAACGATGCCTGTGACATGCAAGACCATGCTGGCAGCCATGGCACCGGTCATGTAGGACGCCGGAACGCCGATCTTGCGGAATACAAAAATGGTAATCAGGGCACATATGGCGGTCAGGGTGCCTTCGCCCAGACTCATATGGATGGCATCAGCATCGCCGTGACCATTGGCGACCACACCGGTAATCACCAGAACGATCAAGGGTGCGGACATAACCAGCAACAGGACGCGCAGGCCTTGGGTCAGGGCGATTTCCTGTTCATTCCCGCCCGCCGCGGCACCCAGCACCACCATCGGCGTCAAGCCGCCCGGCGTTGCGGAAAACAGGGCCGTTGCCGGATCAAGACGGGCGACCTTGCTGTAAAACCAGGTGATGATGACAGTGATGACCGGGACATACAGCAGAACGGCAATCATGCTGATCGGCCATCGCGCGGCCTGATCAAAGGTATCGGGCGTAAAGGATGCCCCCAGAAAAATGCCGATCACCGCCAGAATGGCAGACCGAAACTGCATGGGGATTCCCATTGGGACCCGCATAAGGCTTGCGATAAAGGTCGCAAGCATCGGGCCCATCATCCAAGCGAGCGGCATATTGATGGAATGGGCGATCAAGCCACCGATCAAACCAATGCCGAGACCAATGGTCAGTTTTTTGAAAAAGGCCGGTGTCAAAACACGAGAAGCGCGATTGATCCAACTGTCATTCGATGGATCGTTCTGTGTTTTGGTCATTATGCTTCAGCCTTGTTCTTTTCAATCTGATCGAGGAACCCGTCGATCGCGTCGCGCAGACGGGATGCTTCGGTATTCAGGGTGTTGGTTGCCCGTGTGACATTTTCCGAGCCGTTATGGACCCGTGCGGTTTCATTATCAAGTGCGCCGACAGCCTCGGCAACGGTGCGCATGCCGCCATTCGCATCCTGAATGCTGTCTGAAATGCCAGCGGTTGATGCTTGTTGTTCTTCAACAGCGGCGGCAATGGCCGCCGCGGACTGATCCACTTCGCCAATGACATCTGCCACACTATGAAGGGCGGCGACCACATTGTCCGTCAACCCGCGGATTTCTTCGACCTGGCTTGCAATTTCATCTGTGGCACGTGCTGTTTGCGAGGCAAGGTTTTTAACTTCGCCAGCGACCACAGCAAAACCCTTGCCGGCATCGCCCGCACGGGCGGCCTCAATCGTAGCGTTCAGGGCAAGAAGATTGGTTTGGCTTGCAATATCTTCGATCAGGCTAACGATATCGCCAATGCGCTGGGTTGCGGTTGTCAGTTGCTCGAACAAGGCGCGGGAATGTTCGCTTTCTTCACGCGCACGACCGGCGACCGTTGCAGAATTCTGTGCCTGATGGCCGATTTCGGCGATGGCTTCGGACAGGCTTGCGGTCGTTTGCGATACCGCTTCGATATGATGAAGGACCTGTTCGGAATGCTGGCTGGCATCGGCGGAACGCGCACTTGCATGGGTGGCGATCTGTTCCATATCACTTGCCGAACCATTCAATGATCCGAATTCCCGGTCAAAGCCGGAAAGGGCTTCCTGAACGGTGCGCTGGAAATGCTCGGTTGCTTCGATCAGATCTTGCTGACGCTGGCGTTCGACAGCGCGCACACGTTCGCGTTCCTTACGCAGGGTTTCTGCTTCGCGTGATTGGTCGCGCAGTACGGTAACTGACCGGGCAACGGTTCCGATCTCGTCGCGGCGCTGACCGCCGCGGATGTCGATATCCAGATCACCATTGGAAATTTGTTCGATCAGGCGGGCAAGATCGGTCATCGGGCGTGAGATGCGTCGCGATACAAAGATCGATACGATCCCGGCAATCCCGACAACCACCACAGCAACGATGACAAATACGCGCTGCAATGCTTCTGCCTTTGATGATGCATCGGCAAAGGAGGTGGTAGCAATTTCATGGGACTGGACCAGGATGGCATTCAGGGGGACCTGAAGCGCCTGAAATGTCTCATCGGCCTGCGCGATAACTTCAAGCGCGCCGTAGATATTCATTTCGCTTTCAACAAGGAACTGATCAACCTGTTCCATGTATTTGGCGTAGTTGGCTGAAAATTCTTCACCGCCAACAGTTGCCAGTCGTTCGGCGATCGGTGCCAGTTCGGCGGACAGTTTGCTGACCTTTTCACGAAGGTCGGGAACTACAGCGGCATTAATGCCGTTGGAATCCCATGTCAGAATGCGAAACAGCGATCCGTGCGCTTCATTCAAGGCATTGCTTAACGTCAGGGCATCGGATCGCCGTTCATAGGCTTCGACACGAAGGCTGGTGAGTGTTTCTTTTTCGCTTTGCAGAGTTGCAACTGTGGCAATTCCCATCGCGACAATGACGACCATCAGGAAGACAGGAACCAAAAGGGTTTTGGGACCAATCGACAGGTTATCAATAAAACGCATCTACCAAATTCCTTCGTGGCGATTATCGTCGTGTCTTAGAACTCACCGTCATTCGGAACCGCTTTGCGGTTACGCATCCATTCACGGAAGTTACCGATCAGCGGGGCAGCAAGGAACAGGATGCTGATCAGAAGAATGACAAGCGTGATCGGGCGTTCCCAGAGGAATGAAATCGAACCGTCGCTGATTGCCAATGCACGACGCAGGTTTTCTTCCATCATCTTGCCCAGAATGAAGCCAAGAAGCATCGGCGCCATCGGATAGTTCAGGAGACGCAGGCCGATTGCGATTGCTGCGGCAATCACCATCATGTGGATGTCCATGGTGTTGAAGGTCACCAGATAAACACCGACCAGCGAGAAGAACAGAACGAACGGCACCAAAAGCTGCTGGGGCAGCGCAAGCAAACGCGAGATATAAGGGATCAGCGGCAGGTTCAGGATCAGAAGCACCACGTTACCGATATACATCGAGATGATGACCGACCAGAACACGGCGGGCTGTTCAACAAACAGGCGCGGACCGGGCTGAACGCCATAGGAAATCAGCGCCCCCATCATGACAGCCGTCGTGCCCGAACCCGGAATCCCAAGGGTCAAAAGCGGAACGAACGAGCCGGAGCACGCCGCATTGTTTGCGGTTTCGGGTGCAGCCAGACCACGGATCGAGCCTTTGCCAAATTGCAGCTTTTCCTTGGCCGATGCCAGGTTGCGCTCCATGCCATAAGCCAGGAAAGAGGCAATGGTCGCACCGGCACCGGGCAGAACGCCGGTAAAGAAGCCAAGGATCGACGAACGGCCGATTACCGGAACCATGGTTTTGACTTCTTCCTTGGACAGCTTCATCGAGCCTAGGCTTTTAAGGGCCTTTTCCTCGTCGCTACGCGTGTCCTTTGTCGGACGCAGGATCGACAACAAAGCTTCGGAAAGCGCAAAGGTCGACATCGCCAACAGTAGGAAGCTGATACCATCAACAAGGTCCATGCTGCCAAAGGTAAAGCGTGCAACACCTGCGGCCGGATCAGTCCCGATGGTCGAGAGCATGATGCCAAACAGCGTCATGGTGATCGCCTTAAGAACCTGTCCCTTGCCGGCAAAGGCCGAAACAGCGGTCAGGCCAAGAACCATCAGGGCGAAATAATCGGCAGACTGGAATGAAAGCGAAACGGATGCCAATGCAGGTGCTGCTACCAGAAGGAAGATTGCCGCAATGGTACCACCCGAGAAAGATGAGTAGGCGGCAATTGCAAGGGCCTTGCCTGCCTGACCTTTCTGGGCCATCGGGTAACCGTCAAAGGCGGTTGCAACCGTACCGGCAACACCCGGTGCGTTGATCAGGATGGATGATGTGGAACCACCAAAGATGGCGCCATAATAAACACCGGCCATCAGGATCAGTCCGGTTGACGGATCAAATCCATAGGTGATCGGGATCATCAGGGCAATTGCGGTGATCGGGCCAAGACCGGGAAGCATCCCGATGAAGGTACCCGCGAAACAGCCAACCGAAACCATCAAAAGGTTGATTGGCAGGACGGCGGTCGAGAGACCTTGGAAAATTCCATCAAGCATTGTTTGAAATCCAGTAGAACAGATCGCCCGGCTGCAAATAAATTCCCATCAGGTGCAACAGCCCCCAGAATGCCAACGCAACACCGACAGCCGTCGGGATCAGGACATGAAGGCGTCTTTCACCAAGGACGTAGAATCCGCCCATCAGGAAGAGTGACGTCGAAAGCGGAAAACCAAGCCTCTTGATGGTCAGTCCATAGAACACCATCAGCACAGCAAGAATGAGTACGCGACGCCATTTGAGGCCGCGAAACGCATTTGAGAGACTGCCGGCCTCTTCATTGGCCGGCAGGATCAGTTGGACGAAGGAAACCACGCCCAGTATCCAGGCAAGGGCAGTAGGGAGAGTTCTGGCATTAAACGGTGCATCTTCGTCCCCAAACAGGAGCGGGATATCACTGATATAAAAGCCATAGATCAGAGCAAGGCATAGGAATAGCAATGCGCCGAATTTGTCGCGATTGATGGACATGGCGTGGTTTCCTTCGGAGGTCTTTTTACTTGTATTCTAATGGCTTATTTCAGGAAGCCGAGTTCACGCATCAGGTCGCCAACGACCTTTTCCTGGTTTTCCATGAAGGAGGAAAACTCTGCGCGCGGCTTATAGATTTTTTCCCAGCCATTACGCTTGCGGACGGTTTCCCATGCTTCGGTTGCCTGAACGTCTTTGAGGACGGCTGCATAGGCGTCTGCTTTGTCAGCGGACAGAGTAGGCGAGCCGAAATAACCGCGCCAGTTGACGAATTCAGCATCAATGCCGAGTTCACCGAGCGACGGAACTTCCGGAGCTGCTTCGATACGTTCTTTGGAGGTCACAGCAAGAATGCGGACCTGGCCAGCTTTGGCAAGTTCGAGAAGTTCACCAAGACCGGTCGACAGAACTTCGGTTTCACCCGACAGAAGACCGGCGATTGCTTTGCCACCGGCGTCGTACGGAATGTATTTAACCTGTTTCGCGTCGCCGCCGCCTTTCTGAACTGCATAGGCCGCAACGATATGGTCCATACCGCCACGAACCGAGCCGCCACCGAACTTGACAGAGCTCGGATCAGATTTGACTGCGTTTACAACGTCGGTGAAGGACTGATACGGGCTGTCTGCCGGTACTGCGAATGCAGCATATTCAGCAACAACAGCTGCAATCGGGGTCAGGTCGCGGAAGGACTGCGGGAAGACACCGGTCAACGAACGAACGATGATCGGGGTGGAGTTCACCATCAGGGTGTTGTCCAGACGATCCGCTGCTTCGATCATATAGGCAATGGCTTTGCCGCCGCCGCCGCCAGACATGTTTTCATAAGACGCGGTGCCAACCAGGCCCGATTTGGTTAGGGCTTCACCGGTACCACGTGCGGTGCCATCCCAGCCGCCGCCTGCGCCACCCGGAATGACAAAGTGAATTTCGTTGATTTCTGCGGCTTTGGCATCGATTGCACCAAATGCAGCAGTTGAAACAGCAACAGCCGTAGCTGCAGCAATAAATCCGCGACGCGAGAACATCGTCAGCTTATTCATCAGGGTCTCCTCCAGACACTAAAGCATTTTCCCAGGCCACCATTGTGGTGGCGGACCGACCAGCAGGAACAAAACTTCAGCAAGGAAGAGCGTCAAAAACCGCGATGCGGATACCCTAAGTCCATCTGCATGCGGTTATTAAGTCAGACCTCCCTTGCCGATATTCTTTTTGTTTGTCCCGGCAACTTCACGAGTTACCGGATCGGCAGTGCGAGGACGTTAGCAGCAGAACCTGTCATCAACCTGTCATTGCGGAAATTAGTGTGAAAAATTTTCACAGCATTTTTGCGTCAATGGAAAAGGTGGTGGAAAACACAGCGTTAGCCGGACAGCTTTACGCCACATTCGGATGCGTGTTTTTCAAGAAAGATCAACGCATTGCGACGCTTTTCTTGGGTGAAGCGGCTTGACGGACCAGATAGAGCCAAGGCACCGAAAAAATGTCCGCGACGGTCAAGAACGGGAACTGCAATGGCCGATATGTCCGGGTCTCGTTCACCTTCACTTTCGGCAAACCTGTCGTCAAGAACCTGAATGGATCGGTCATCGATACCATCCCCCCAGGCGCGAATGACATGACTTGCTGCCCCGCGGTCACATGACAATAACGCACCTTCTTCCAGATGGTGTCGCAGGCTGCGGGACGAGTTTTCACGAAACAGGCAAAGACGCTTGGAACCCTCCGGCACGTAAAAGGAGGCGGTTTCGCCGCTTTCCTCGACCAGTGCCAAAAGATGCGGGCGTACCACATCATCCATGCGATAGGATCGACGATACATCGAACCAAGCCGCCATAATGCTGGGCCGAGACGATAACGGCCACGTCCCGAAATCATCAGAAATCCATGTGACTCCAATGTGCCAGCCAGTCGCGACAGGGTGCTTTTATACATTCCTGTGCGCTCGGCCAGATCTTTCAGGGACAGATCCGCATCCTGATCGGTGAAAACTTCCAGGATTTTCAGGGCACGTTCAACGGCACTAACATTTTGTTCTGACATGAAAAACGAGTCTTTCCTGATGTGATGACGCTAGGACGCCTTTGGTAATGATTTCGCGATGGTCATAAATTCTATATAATAGAACATAATTCTACTAGACAGAATTTATGGAGTTTCCATGTTTGGATCACAATCACTGTCGGGCATCACTGTGCTTGACCTTACCAATGTTCTGGCCGGGCCGTTTTGTTGCCATCAATTGGCCCATCTCGGTGCCGAGGTCATCAAGGTGGAAGCACCGGGACGCGGCGACCTTGCCCGGCAGCTGGGTGCCGATATGGGGCTTAATGAAAAGCTGATGGGTATCTCGTTCATGGCGCAAAATGCCGGAAAGAAATCCATCACGCTGAACCTTAAGGACGCGCGTGGTAAGGACATTCTTAAAAAGCTGGTCGAACGTGCGGATGTGCTGGTCGAGAATTTCCGACCGGGTGTGATGGACCGGCTTGGACTGGGCTATGATGTTTTGGCTGCTGTAAATCCGAAGCTGGTCTATTGTGCGATTTCGGGGTTTGGGCAAACCGGCCCGATGAAAAAGCTTCCGGCCTATGACCAAATCGTCCAGGGCCTTTCGGGGATCATGACGATCACCGGCGAAGAAGATAAGGGAACCTATCGGGTCGGATATCCGGTTGCTGATACCATCGGGGGCATGACAGCGGCCTTTGCCATTAGCTCCGCCCTTGCCGGACGTGCGCTTGGCAACAAGGATGGCAAGGGATGCTTTATCGATATCTCGATGCTGGAATCCGTCATTGCGACCATGGGGTGGGTGGTTTCGAACTATCTTGTGGCGGGCAAAGAGCCTACTGCGAACGGCAATGACAATTTCACTTCTTCACCATCAGGTGCATTCAAAACAGCCGACGGGCAGATCAATATCGCGGCAAACAAACAGGAACAGTTTGAGGCCCTGTGCGGAGTGTTGGGCCTTGAAGCCCTGATTGAGGATGACCGCTTCACATCGCGCAAGGAACGACTTGAGAACCGTAATGTTCTGACTGCTTTGCTCGAAAGGGTTTTGACCACCGAAAACACCGGTCACTGGGTCGACAAGTTCAATGCAGTTGGTGTTCCGGCCGGGGCAGTATTGACCGTTCCGCAGGTTCTTGCGCTGCCGCAGATTGCAGATCGCGGCATGTTGGCATCCTTTGAAAATGTGCCCGGGGCGGATCGCGATATCCGCATTCTTAAGACCGGTATCAAAATGGATGGTGAAGCGCCATCAGTTGACATGCCACCACCGGTGCTGGGGCAGGACAATTCAGACATACTTGCGTCCCTTGGTCTGTCAAAGGACGATATCGCAACCTTGGCCGAGGAGGGCGTGCTTTGAGCGAGAAAACCGCGAAGGATATCGAGAACGAAGTTTGCGACTGGTGGGCAACGGACATCATCGATATGGAGCCGGGTCGCATTCATTACGCTGGTTATGCCATTCAGGATTTGATTGGCAATGTCAGTTTCCCGACCATGATCTGGCTGATGACCCGTGGCGAACTGCCAACAGCCGGTCAGGCACAATTGCTTGAGGCAGCGCTGGTTTCGGCCGTCGATCATGGTCCGCAAGCCCCAAGCATTGCCATCGCCCGTATGGCGGCGACTTGTGGTGTTGGTCTGAACAATGCGATGGCCAGTGCGGTAAATGTGCTTGGTGATGTTCATGGCGGTGCGGGTGAACAGGCAGTAACCCTTTATCACGATATCGCACGTCGCATGGACGAGGGGGCGTCATTGCCAGATGCGGTCTCGGCCGGGCTTGATCATCAGATCGCCGAGTTTGGTAAACATATTCCGGGCTTCGGTCATCGCTTCCATCCGCTTGACCCGCGTGCGCCGAGATTGTTGGAGCTGGTCAAGGATGCGGCCGTGCAAGGCCATGTCAGTGGGCGTATCGGGCTGATTGCCTGCGCCATTGAAGACGAGCTTCTGGCCCGCAAAGGCAAGCGCATACCGATGAATATTGATGGTGCGACGGCGGTGATCTATGCCGAACTGGGATTTGCACCTGAACTGGCCCGCGGGTTGTTCTGTTTGTCACGCTCGGTCGGGATTTTGGCCCATGCGTGGGAGCAAACCCAACAGGGCGGGCGCAACAAGGGGCCGATCCCGCGTCGGATGATCTGGAATTATACCGGTCCCGAACATCGTGCTGTTCCCGAAGACGCAAAACTGCAGTCAGGCGAGTAGGGCAAATGTCGGGCAGGGTGCCTAGCGACGATTAAGCAACGCATCCTGCCAGCGACGAATAAACCGTTCACGTTTTGACTGATCAAGATAGACCAGCAATCCCGGACCTACCGGGAAAGAACGTACACGTTCACCATAACGATCAAAAATCAGCGACGAGAACGGGCTTTGCGGAACATCCGAACGTACCGGATTGAAATTGCCGTCGTTTTGCAGAACGCTTTGTCCCTTGATCGACAACATGAAATCAAGGAAGCGTGCGCCGAGCTCCGGATGTCGGGCTGCCCGCGGAATGATTGCGATACGCGAATACACGACAATGAAATCGTCGGGCAGGATAACGCCAAGGTTGGGGTTGCGATGGCTGAAGGTTTCGGCGTAGGAGCCTAGCAGATTATAGCCCAGAACAACCTGCCCGTCGGCGATCTTTTCGAGCATCGGTGACGTGTTCGAGTACAGCTTTACCTTGGACTGACCGAGTATACGGACGAAATCCCAGATACCGGGAAAGAACCGTTCATCACGGGCAAGAAACAGGAAACCAACGCCGCTTCGTTCAATGTCATAGGTCGTGACCTTTTCATTGAACAGGTCGTCATGTTTGGTCAGAAGTTCGAAGAAGTCATTTCGGGTACGCGGCGGTTCAATGCCATGTTCACGGAAGAAAGCCCGGTTATAGGCGATGACGGCGGGTTCCTGGGTGACGGCAAAGGCCTCGTTCCGCCAGCGCGCCCATTGCGGCAATGCCTGTGTTTGGGTGCTTTGATGGGATGTTGCATAGCCATCATTTGCAAGTTTCATTTGCAAATCCATGGACGAGCTGATGATCAGATCAGCATTTGCCTCGCCATTTGCCCGTTGCGTCAGCGTCAAATCATACATTTCAAGGGTTTGAAGTTGATGATACTCAATCTGGATAAACGGGTTTTCTTGCTGGAAAGCTTCGATCACCGGGCTGAAGGCCCCGATATCGGCTGATCCGTAAATGACTGCAGTTGGTGCCTCGGGGGCCAAAATTGACTGTTCCGGGTCGGGGATTTGTGCTGTGCGTAATGGTTCAAAGGTAAACATCTCTGCCAATGCAGAAGATGCTTGCATCGTGATCAGGATGGCACATAAACGAATAAGGGTACGGCCCAGGGTCATTTTGGATACTCTATGTCACTTCGGCCAGTTGGTGGCTGTGATATGAACAAAGGGTGTCGAGGCATTCTGTTATATCATGTTCATCATGATAAATGGCAAAGCATAACAAAGCCGTAGAACGGTGTATCAGGGAAGAGAAGTACAAACAATGAGAGTCCTGGTTGTCGAAGATCACGCAGCACTGGCCGACGGGATTGCACGATCCTTGCGTCAATCGGGCTATGCTGTTGATGTGATTGCCGATGGCGAGGAAGCCGACGATATCCTGCGCACGCAGGAATACGGGCTTGTTGTGCTTGATCTGAACCTTCCAAAACTTGACGGCCTGGAAATTTTGCGACGCTTGCGGCATCGCGGGGCTGAAAGTGCGGTACTGATTTTAACCGCACGAAGCGATATTGAAGACAGGGTCAAGGGACTTGATCTTGGCGCGGATGATTATCTGGCAAAGCCGTTCGAGCTGGTAGAGCTCGAAGCGCGGGTGAGGGCGCTGATGCGCCGCCATGCAGGCACGCACAACACCCAGATCAAATGCGGAAAACTGACATTTGATACCGTGGCCAGGCGGGTGATGATTGAGGATCAGGATATCGAAATTCCGCGCCGGGAGCTTAATATTCTTGAAATCCTGCTGCTGCGGGTCGGACATGTCCTAAGCAAGGAGCAGATTTCTGACCAACTTGCAGGTTTTGAAGATGATATCAGTGCCAATGCGGTTGAGCTTTATATCAGCCGGTTGCGCAAACGCGTCGAAACCGCCGGGGTTAAAATCCAGACCGTTCGCGGGCTTGGTTATTTGTTGAAAAAGACATGAAATGGCGTAACGGATCCCTAAGGCGCAGGCTTGTCATATGGTTGCTGATCCCGCTCTTGGTGATCAGTTCTCTGATGCTGCTTGAAGTTCGAAGCAACGCAATTAAGTCGACAAATCAGGCGTTTGATCGCGCACTTTTAAGTTCTGCATTGGCAATTGCCGACCGTGTTGTTTTGATCGGTGGCAAGATCGAAGTCGATGTGCCCTATGTTGCGCTTGAGATGTTGACCAGTGCGGCAGAAGACCGTGTTTTCTATCAGGTCAGTACCGGGCAGGGCGAATTCATCACCGGTTACGAAGACCTTCCACCCGTGCCGGAACAGTTTTTACCACTCCACGAAGAACCGGTTTTTTATGATGCGGTCTATAATGGGGAGCCGGTTCGGATTGGCGCAATTTCCCGTTATGTCGCAAGTGTCCGCAAAGCGACGCGTTTTCACGTGCTTGTTGCCGAAACCATGGGAACACGCACCAGCCTGAGCGAAGATATTCTGGCAAGTGCAGCAGCGCGCCAAATTCTTTTGATCATGTTGGCTGCGATCATTGTCTGGTTCGGTATCGGTCAGGGCCTTAAACCGCTTACGCGACTTGAAGAAGCCTTAAATCGGCGGTCACCAACGGATTTGCGGCCGATTTTGCACGACGTTCCAACCGAGGTACGGCATCTGGTCGGGGCCATTAACCAGTTGTTCGGACGGCTTGAAAACAGTCTGAAAACAATGCAGCGGTTTACAGCAGACGCCGCACACCAGCTTCGCACGCCATTGGCAGCACTTCGTACACAGGCAGAGCTTGGTCAGCGTGAAAAAGATTCCGAAAAGATGCGGCAGATCATGGCAACAATTGCGGCATCAACCCGGCAAACATCGCATCTTGCCAATCAGTTGCTGGCGTCAGCGCGTGCAGCACCCGAAGGACTTGCCGGACGGCCATTTGAAAGGATTGATCTTTGCGAGATCACACGGTCCGTCACCAGTGCAAAAGTACCAGCCGCGATCGAAAGCGGCATAGATCTTGGGTATGAAGGCCTGACAGAGCCAGCATTCATCCTGGGCGACGCAACACTGATCGAAGAGCTTCTTAAAAACCTGGTGCATAACGCGTTGATCTATTGCCCGGATGGCAGTGCCGTTACCGTACGGCTTGAGAAAATAGATCACCAGGACGCCGTCAGACTAACCGTCGAGGACAATGGACCGGGTATTCCTGTTGAACACCATAAAGATGTGTTCAAACGGTTCTATCGGATCAATGACAACAAGCAGGAAGACGGCTGCGGTCTCGGTCTTTCAATCGTCAAAGAAATCGCAATGCGTCACGAAACCAAAGTCAAGTTGTCGGAGCCGCAAGGGCATAGCGGCTGTATTTTCAGCATCCGATTTGAAACGGCAGCAGCATCCGATTGAACACAATCTGCGAGCACTGAAGGCTAAGTGATTGGAGTATATCATATTTCCGGCAATATAAAATTTGTCAAAGTGTCTCACCAAAATTTACGTTGTGATTTTGGCCGAAACTTTGATTATATAAAACAATGCTATACTGCGTTTTTTACTTTAAATCACAACTTACAAAAAAAGTGCTTCTAAATGACTTTTGTTGTGATTTCTCGTAGCCTCAGATCCAACAGTTCGACCTTGCCAAGGATGATGCCGAATATGCGTTTAGGGCGTTTAACGGGATTGTTTGGGACATTTGAAATCCCATTCGTTTGATAAGAATCCCATTGGCCCAAGGTTCCTACACCAAAGGGCCTTACATTGAGTAGTATCGACCATCTTACCATGAATTTCTCTGTCGATGGTGGTTTTCACTTTTTGTTGGTTCATCTGAATATTGCAGAACGACTGAAAGGATACCGCATTCACCTTGAACTCACCTAACAGGAACTCGCTGATGAAGCAGGCATATCTGGGCTAACCCTAAGCCGATTGCTCGATGGCAGGGGCGCCACACTGGATCCATTCCTAAAGCGACGATGAACCAATAGCCGCCTATATTCCGGAACCACGTGACAGTCCGTTAACGCGACGTCTCGTCGTTGATCGTATTGCCGGTCATCCGATCAGTTGAATCGACGAACTACTACCCTGGAACATCGATTTCCACGCCTGACCATCTCCCTGAAACGGGTGTTGAAAACCTGTCAAGGTAGCCGTGAGTGGATGCTTACAACTGAGAAGAGTTCAACTTAGTCTGCCAGCACCTTCGTTGCCGCAATAACAATCGCCACTATCGTTATATGGTGGCATTAATGATTCCTGCCCCTAATTGTCGGTCCGGCTTCGCCGCAGCTTGACTTTCTTCCCCTAAAAGTAGCATTTTACATGTCGCAATAGAAACTTAGGCGGTTGGGTTTGGTCAAGAAAGCTATCAAATTTCTTTTATCGGACACTTGGATTGCGGGATTTTCAAGACTGATTCCGATCGTCTTTGGTTTTCTTGCTTTCTATAGTTGGGATGACTTTCGGACTTGGTTCGATGAAAATGTTGGAGCCACTTTGCTGGCAAAGGTTGTTTTTATCGGTTTGTTATTTGTCTCGGCACAGTGGGTTTTTGTGTTGCGCAGGGCTCATTTGGAGCTGGAACCGGAGCGAGATCAATTAAGGTCCAATCTCAGCCAGGTACAAAGTGAACTCACCGAGCTAAGGAATGGTATGGTGCCCGTGTCCCCCGAAGCATCGTTCATTGAAGGGATTTCTTTATACATATCATCGCTTTCCGAAAAAGGGCGTGATCGGCATGTACTTAGGCTTAGAGATACACTGTCCCGCCATTTGTGGGTGGAGGGACTATTGCGAGCAAGAATTGCGGTTGGTGACGCTGCCGCAAATGCGGCCGCACGTTTGGGCGATGATCATAAGCAAATAGCGGCTTTAATTGATGATCTTGGCTGGACGCTGGTGGCTATGGAAAAACGCACCTTAGCTAAAGAAAAGATCGAGCTCGGACTAAAGATCGCGGAGCGCGTTGGAAGCCCCTACTGGGTCTCTAAGGCGCATCGGCATCTAGCCGGCATTGCGACGATCGATAGGCGTTTCAAGGAGGTGTATGAAGCTCTGCAAAAATCGGAATTAGCCGCTGATGAGATCGATGACGATAAGCAGAAAGCCGAAATGCTAGGTGGGATAAAATATGCGACTGCCGTCGCTCTCTTGTTTGAAGGAAAATATGAAGAGGCTCTAAAGTTTGCTCAAGAGTCTGCGGATATTCGTGATCAAAACGGGGATGTCACTAGATCCGTAAGATCATACGCGCTTCGAGGCAAAATTCTTTTGAGAATCGGCGACTCGACGAGCCGCGGCGAGGCTGAAGCAGTATTCCATAGAGGGCTTAGGGAGGCACAGAGCGTCGGTCGGAGAGACGAAATTATCCGCAATTTGAATGGATTAGCGAAGATCGCGGAGCTTAAAGAAGATCCTGAGGCCGCGGTTGCATACAAAGCCCAAGCAAACGAAATGATCCAAGAAACTCCTGTACCCTACGAATTACTTGATAAACTGTGAGGTGCCAAATGGCTGAAGAACAATTTGACTATTTCGACGAGAACTATAGATCGCTTGGCACTGCGCCAAAAAGCGTGACTCGAGCCAATGGATTATGGGTCCATTCGTTCCACTGTTGGATGTTGAGCTTATCCGGAGAGCCAAGCATGCTAGTCCAGAAACGCGCCGCCGACAAAGCCTTGTTTCCGGACTACTTGGATATCTCAGCAGCGGGTCATCTTTCTGCTGGCGAAAAAGTCAGTGACGGTGTGCGTGAGATCGAAGAGGAGGTTGGAATTCGGGTTGCGTTCGAAGATCTTATTAGTTTGGGTGTTAAGCATGATGTAGCTAAAGCTGGCGAGATTATTAATAGGCAATTTGCACATGTCTTTCTCTATCCAAATGCACCCAAAATTGAGGATCTTGTTCTCGATAAAGTTGAGTTAGACGGAATGATCTCTTTGCCGATCGCCAAGGGGTTAGATCTCTTTACTGGAAAGTTACCTTCTATCGAAGTTACAGGCATTGAAAAAAATCGTTCTGGAGACTGGAGCCATATTTCTAAAGAAATTTCTCCGGAAGACTTCATCCCGCGAGTAGACCCCTACTACTACAAGATGTTTGTTATCGCAGACCTGTACTTAAAAAAATACCCATACCTCACGATCTGATTATGAGAAGGATAGTCCTAGTACGGCATGCACAGGCTGAAAAAAATGTTCAGGATCGGCATGGGGGAAGTGGATCTCAACTAACTGAAAAAGGACGAACTCAAGCTAAAACATTTGCATCAGACTTGCGAGATTACTTCGGTAAGATTAGCCGAGTTTTAGTGATACCCAAACCTCAGTGTTTAGAGACTGCGTCTATTATATGTGCCGATATTAATGTTGAGCCTGAGGTCACCGAGCTGCTGCCTCCATACAATTTGGGGATACTAGATGGCCTGTCCCGCACCGAAGCAAGAGAACGGTTCCCGGCTCATGCATTGGCGATGGATCGGTGGCGGAGGGGCTTGGACGAAATTCAAATGCTTAAAATTCCTAACGCTACTGAACCTAGCGAATTTTATAAAAACGGACAGCATTTTCTATCATACCTTGAGCAAGAGGGTGAGCAATGTGTTTTCGTAGGAACACGATCTACATTGGTTCTCATGTGGAATGTCTTGCGAGGCAGAGAGCCCATCGTTGGTGGTGGATATTTTGAAAGGCCTTGGGAAAATCTCGAATGGGTTGAATTTACACGGAACGATATTTGCTGCCCGTGGACGGAGCAGCGCACACAGCGTCCGCCGCCAGAGATTTCCTGATCATGTCACTAGGTTTTGAAAAAATAGGCTCGGTTGGCATAGGCAGTTCGACCCAAATAAGCGGTCGGGCTTCACTTAACGCGGGGCGCACTGGCGTTATTGAAATTGGGAACGGCTGCAATATCAAGGCTGGTGTTAGGTTAGTATCATATGGTGGGAAGATAACTTTAGGCAACCGTGTGAGTATTGGCGAAAATACAGTCATATATGGTCATGGCGACGTGAATATTGGTGAATCTACGGCAATCGGACCTCTTACATTTGTCGGAAGTCAAGAGCACATTCGCTCTGACCAAGGGCCACTCCGAAATACTGGAGAAGAGTTCAAAGAGGTTATCATTGGATCTGGAGTTATCATTAGTGCAGCTTGCGTGGTTACGGCGGGAGTTAGTATCGGTGATAAGGCATTCATTGGAGCCGGATCATTGGTGTTTCATAGCGTGCCATCTGGCGTTCTGGCATTTGGCAGTCCCTGCCGTCCGATTCAAAAGATTGAACGGAATCCCTTAGAAGGATGGAATGACGAAGAGAATTGGTAGGGAGAACTTAATTGCGCAAGATTTTCATCAATGCAGATATTTACACGCACGAACAAGTAATCCCTCACGGATACATTGATACCGTGAATGGCAAGATCGAAACGATTGGTAGGATGGATCAGGTCGATTTATCCGATCATGAGGAACTGATCGACATCACAAACCATAACCTTTCAGCAGGCTGGATGGACCTACAGGTCAATGGGATCGGCAACACATTGTTTGAAAATGTCACGAACGGAGACGGTATCGAAGAGATCGGAACGCTCCTTCGACAACAAGGAACTACTAGTTGGTTTGGAGCTTTGACATCGGTTCCATCAACAAAATTCAACCAAATCAAGCATGTAGTTCAAACGACAGTGGGGAAATTTGGATTTAGCGGTGTTCATGTTGAAGGTCCGTGGATAAATCCGGACTTTAAGGGGGGCCACCCAAGCGAACGTATCAAGGCTTCTAGTGAAGCTCATGTGGAGTTCGTGCGGGCGGTTTCTTTATACTGCCCTGTAATCGCAACCGTGGCACCGGAGATTATACCATACAACGAGTTGCAGGATTTGTTATCGATGTCCAATGTGACTGTTTTAGCAGGCCACACAGATTGTTCTTGGGTAAAGTCATCTCCGCCCGCAATACACGGTTGCACCCACTTATTCAATGGAATGCCTCCGCTTTCATCAAGGATGCCTCATGCGCTTGGTTGGTTGATTGGCAATCGATCGCGAATGGCCTCGATAATAGCAGATGGACGCCACCTCCAACGTGAAACAATCCAAGTCCTCAAGCGGGCTTGCTGGCCCGATCAAGTATTTCTCGTAAGTGATATTATGCCGTCAGACGCGATAGTCACGGATGGCATCGATTGTTTGGAAGACGTCATGCTGGATAAAACAGACTCACTAGTTACGAAAACAGGAACGATAGGTGGAGCGAACTCTAGCATACAGGCTGGGTTGAAGTTTATGGTTCAAAAAGTTGGTGTGCCCATGGCAAGCGCCATTAATATGGTAACCACGGTTCCCGCCGCACTAGTGGGGCGGGAGCAGCGTTTACTTATGGCTGGTCACGGAACGGATTTGGTGAGTTTTGATAACCAATTCAACGTGAAAGAAACTCATCAATTGAATTAGAACAACCACAGTGAGCAGCTCTGCAAGCTCAGCTCGGCCTGATGCAAACTGTCGCAGGAAACCGGATCATGTCTAAACTCGACTATCAGATCGCTTCCACCCACCAGATCCATCAGGATATTGCGCAGCGACTGAATCGATACCGGATTCATCTTGAACTTACCCAGCAGGAACTCGCCGATGAAGCCGGTATATCTGTTCCAACTCTCAGCCGCTTGCTCAATGGCAAGGGCGCCACACTCGATACATTCCTGCGCGTTCTCAAAGCGATGAACCTGGTCGAGGCAATGGCCGCCTATATTCCGGAACCACGTGACAGCCCGTTTGCGCCACGTCGTGCTCGGCCAATTGCAGATCGCCAGCGTGTTCGGAGCAAAAGTGAGGTGCCAGTTTGGACAGGTTTCGATGATACTGCGCCGGTATTCGATGATGACTAAATGCTAGTAAGCCGAGTCTGAGTGCTGAGGGTGTTCGCGAATCAGCCAAACAGGTGCGCTACTGATAATGACTGCTATTAGGTGCCTGAGATAATGTCGCAAAAATGATACGTTAACGTCGAAAATACCGGTTAATACGTCAAAATTGATGCGTTAGTGTTTGACGATATCACCCTCTCAAGAACCTACCCGGCAACGTGCCGGGCAGTCTGTGTTTGCTCAATGTTACAACTTGATATCAGAACGCTTTTTTCACTTCTTTTTACTCTTGGAGTGTTTCAATAGCAGGTTTGAGATAGCACGAAACATAGAAGTATCTGCGATCTCTCATGGCCTGTTTAAGCGCCTACTTGAGAAGTGTCTCCAGATCAATTTGGTTCTGCATTGAATGCCCTCCATGAAAGCAAAAAGAGAGGCATACCCAGGGAGATACAACCTATAATTCAGATGTGATTGTGGTAATGTCAGGGACATGAATTCATCGAGAGCAGGCCCAAGCATCAGAAAACCCAAAGAAAATATCGAAATGTGCTGTTAGGCTTTTTGGCGTTTTACACTTGACGGATACCTAGTGCTTTCAGGATGCACTATGGGCCAGTGGATAGAAAGGGAGCGGCGCAATGCTTGATTCGCAATCATATCAACCGGCGAATTATCTCGACTCAGCCATTCTGAGTTCTTTGCGCCAGCTTATTGATTTACATCCTGCTCTTGAGCAAGCGACAGGGCAGCTACCAAGGTTCGATATCGTGCTTGATGCAAACATCGCTATTGGCGACTTGCTGCACAAGCATCAAAACCCTCACCTCGAACAAACCGCCCTTCAGGAGGTCGTTAAATCAGGTGTCGTAAGGCTTTGCGCGCCGAGCTGGCTTGAAACTGAGATGCTTACAAGCACCATTCCGCAGGTATCGCAAAAAAAGAAAATATCGCAGGAGGCTTTGCGATCCAGTTGGAAAAGCTATAAGGCGGCTATCATATTTGACGCGCGATTTGATCAAGCGCAGGAGGTCACGACAAAGAGTTTGGACCCCAAGTATGCACCTTATGTGCAACTACAAAACGCCATATCCGCGCTAGGCATTTTAAGCAACGATAAAGATATTGATGCGCTTGGTGGTACTAGGCTTGAACGAAAACTGGTGATGACAATCCGCGCCTATGCCCGGTCAGCAAGCTATTCAGTTTCGATCAAAGTTGGCGGTGTTGTTATTTCCAACATAAGCCTTTCGGTCCTGAGAAAAGTCATGCTGTTTTTTCGCGATATGGCCGCACGAATGCCTGACTGGATGAAGCTGTTGCTGTTGGTTGGGGTGATCTTTGTCTTGGCCCATCCTGAGAGCCGCGCGCGTTTTAGTGCCGTGATCAAATCCATTGGGCAGGGGATCGGCGATGTTTGGCCGGACATCCAACAGTTTCTGATCTATGCATCAGACAAAGTAGCGGAAGAGCAGAAAGCCCTTGCCGCGCTAAACAACGGGACCAAACCCTATATTGGTTCGTGAAAGTGCATGCTGGCTATATTACCGAGATTACAGCAATTGTTTCGGCTGTGAATTTGTCCGTTAAGGAACTTTAATGAACAAAATCAGTAACACCGCTTTAGGAGGATGCCGACCAATGCTCTAGGCTTGATGAGCGTACAATCATAACTACTAATGACCGGAGGAACAGTGTGAGCAAAATTGGTCGGAATGATCCGTGCCCCTGTGGGAGCGGCAAGAAATATAAAAAATGCTGCTTACGGTCCGGTTTTGAGGAACCGACGCCTCCTAATCTCCACCAGGTTCTTGGCATGATAGGCTCGTCTTCGCCCGCCGACGATCCTCACGACCTGCAATTTAATAAAGTGCGGTCCTCGTTGGAGGCGCTATTCACAGCGTATTCCGCTGAAGACGTCATTCTGACACTCGGCGTTTCAGATCTTTGGCTTCCGAATATTTCAAGCCAGATCAAACACCTGTTTGCGTTCGGCATTTTTGCTGCAATTTCACCAAATCGATTTAAGTCTGAATCCAGAGTGAAGGACTATAAAACATTTTGTGAGGCTTTAACACACATCCACGAACTGCTTCCGTCGTTTCCTATGCTTGAGGACTATGTTCCCGAAGCAGATTGGGGCGAAGTCAAGAGTTACTGGCAGGGGCGAGCACTGCGCCTGTTTTATGGCACCTCGCTTGAGCGCGTTCCGGATTACATCGAAGCCTTTCGCCTCACGAATGCAGATAAGCAGGCCGCTTTGGACGACATGTTTGCCGGGGTCCTTCTGCAAGATAGCATTTTAACTTCCATCGATAAATCGCTCGTCGGTGACATAGACGGCATTTCTCCGGGGCATATCGAGATTCCCCCGGAACCATTTTGGCAAGTGTGCCGGGCGACACTTCTTTCTGTTGGAACCAGTTTCACAAGACCCGGGCAATTCAGCTCGGAATTGGTTGTGGAGCTTGGAAAATCGGACTTTCCAAAGAGCTTCTTCGGCTTTGGGGATGCCTTGATGACCGGCAAACTGCTCCCAGCTCTTTTTGTTAAGATCGGTGAGCTTCTATTCCCGGTAGCACCAAGATGCGCTGTAACCAACATCGTCGACTTTTGGGGGCATCGGGCGGAAGCCTTACCTTTCAGGGGGCATTACAATTTCACGCAACAGGTCAGCGAATTTCTCGCTAGCAGAATAGCTGACGGTACGATTATCAGGGGACCATTCTGGGTTCGTGACGAGAATAGAATTATACCGACGCTTTTCGCCGCTTTCTTACGGGGTGATAGCTGCTTTTATTTCGTCGTCATCTTGAGCAAGGGCGATTTAGAGCGCCTTCCCGCGATCGAGGCCGAGCTTCTAGATCTGGTAACTCGCCAGGACTGGGGGATCCAGATTGACGGCACAAGCCAAGGTCTCCAATTTTCGGGCGTCGATGGCAACGCCATAAAGCCGGACGAGATCGTGATTCTGGCCGCCTTACCGCAGGAATCTACTGAGGGAAGCAACTTTATACCTCCCGAAACGAAATCTGCTCAGATTCTTCCAATTGCTGATTTGGTGTCGATTTTCGACTCAATTAAGGACCTGTCTGAGTTCGATCGGTTTTGGGCTTATATCAAGGCAAATCAAGGCGCCCTCCACCTGGGCCTCCTTAGCCTCACGGACAAATTTGCAGCGTTTCGCTATTCCCATGGCGTCCTGATAGATGGAGCGATTGAACCGAACCTCGTCATGATCGATCCGCACAGTGGATCGAACTGGCGATACGAGGAGTTAACCAAATTCTGGAGCATAGCACCGGCATGTTTCCCAAACGATGAGCCAAGGAGTTGGGTCATTGAGCCTGGCGAGGATGGAATTCTGGATATGACCTCGAAGGCACAGCCCACGCAGGCTTGGGCAATGACGGTGTCAGGATGCACATTGCTTCTCGTCCACCACATTCAACTTGAGCTTGATAACTTGGACATCAGAGTATTAGAACTCTTCACGCACTGTGTTGCCGACGCCATTTACCGCATGCGGGGTGATTTCGAGGCCGCCGAGATGTTTCACCGGCATCGGATCATTGTCGAACTCAGGGCTAACGCGGAAATGCTTGCGTCTGGACCACAGGTTGAAGGTGACGATATACCCTTACTTCAAGGATGGGAGCAGATCGACGACGGTAGCGACGACACATCCATAAGAGTCGGTGTTTCCATAAATCTTTCATCTGCTCTGGCCCACTTTGAAGATCCGGTCGACAACAGCTTCGAGGTCAGTTGCGCCTGTTCCATCTTGGAAGGAATGGCAGCATTTCTCGGAGAGCCCATGGACGCAATGCTGATGCAGAAGGTGCGGTCGGTGGCGCCGGGCAAACCACGGTTCATGCTCTCACGATCCTCGCGAATCGTCGATGTCCCAGACTTCGTTGATCCGCAAAAACCACGACCAGATATGTTCAAGCTTGCTCGTAAAGCCATTGCGATCATCTTTAAAGAGCACGGTATCAAGCCCGGCCGATTTGAGCTCGATGAGGCAAAAAGGTTGATCGATTTGGCACGCAATGCCTTTCGTGATCAACTTCACAAGCAAATTGGTCGCTTCAACAAGAATCGGGTGCTGTCGTACTGCGTCGCCCAACATGACGCGTGGTCTGTAAAATTTCAGCGAACACGAGATCGCCTGGAACAAAGTCTTAGGCACGAAGTCAGTTATGATCGAGAACAAGCTTTTGCTGATGCCCTTCACGACCTCGTAACAGAAAGTCGCAATCTCCGCTTTCTGTTGGAGAGCTCCCTCAGCCTGCCGTCGACACAGGACGTTATGCCGTCTGATGACGACATCC
This sequence comes from Thalassospira profundimaris, assembly GCF_003326675.1. Taxonomy (GTDB): domain Bacteria; phylum Pseudomonadota; class Alphaproteobacteria; order Rhodospirillales; family Thalassospiraceae; genus Thalassospira; species Thalassospira aquimaris. Next base: position 37,508 of record NZ_JPWF01000008.1, on the reverse strand, counting down.
TACAACTTCTAGCGCATGTCGACTGGCTTCTGGTCCTTTACAGCGCCAGCGACGCGCTTCACAACGGAATCGCTACCGGAGGGATCGAAATCAGCGAGGAATTGGTGCCGAACGTCTTTTATTCCGACCAACAGGTGGCCCAGGAAGAGGCGTTCAAACGAGAACAGGCGAGCTACAGCCTAGGTATCGACCTCGATTCCAGCGCTGATACAATGCCGCAGAATGCCGATAATGGATACAAAGAGGATTTTGATGCAGCTTTCCTCAGAGATACTCAGTTCAGCTTCAGCCACATGATGGACGCTCTGTCAGTCTTGATGCAGTGGGAAACACTTCATGGGAGATCGAGTTTCCAACTTTCCTACCGTGAAACAAAGAGCAACATTGTGCAGGCGCTCTGCTCGTTCATTGACGGAATAAGCGCAGATGAGGCGGATAGCATCGTTCAATTCCTTAGCCTGCGCCCGACCGAGATTCGGAGGCTGATCGGGAAGGATGTCGACGAAGGGGATGTCCCCATTTGGGAGCATAAAAAACGCGGCGGACGATATACAATCAAGCCACTAGTTCCCCTAGACCAAGATATCCTAATTTGGGGCGCAGCATCTGCGCAGAACGCACAAAAAATTTGGGCGGGAAACGTCATGAGTGGCTACCTACCGGCTGACTATGATTGGCCATCGATCCAGAAGCAGGTCCGGACGATTAAGCAAGCTCATGAAAAGGGGCTAGAGCACTTGGCTTTCGAAATCGTCTCGAGTTACACCTCGTTCTCCGTTAAAGGCATCGACTTTAATCGCCGTTTTCCGGAGGAAAAATTTGACGATGTTGGTGACTTCGACGTCCTCGCTTACTGGCCGCAAGAGGGAAAGTGGCTAGTTGGCGAATGTAAGTACAACCAACCTCCCTTTTGCCCAAAGGATGCAAGACGATTGCGCGAGCGGATTTTTGGGATTTCCCCTGACAGGGGGCAGTTTGCCAAGATCGAGAGGCGCAGGGCTTTTCTCTCAACAAACATGGAGCGGTTGCGTGAGCTTCTGAAATGGCCAGCGCCTACCACTAGGCAGATATCCATTGACGAATTGTACATAAGCAAAGAAATTTATTGGTGGATGCGCTTCCCCCCATACGAGGTCAACACCCAATTCGTAAGAATTGATGGTCTTGACTTTTGGATGATGAACAACTGCTCAGATCGCATTTTGGCGCTTCCACCACGACCGCACTGAAAACAAGCCTCCTCTCTTCAATATCATCGGCCAAACCGCGACATGAGTTGGTAGCAAGTTTTTGTTTCGACAAGTTGCCTCAGGCTGTGAAACTGACGCTCCGCCAAATGGTTACCGGGCGAGGTTCGCGCTTGTCTGATTGGCGGAAGTAAAGGGTGCGTCACGGCTACCTCAATACCAGTTTCCGAGAGGAAATCAGGATTGGATGTCGATGATCCAAGGGAGTAGATCGTCGATCCAATTGATCGGATGAAAAGAACCTTTGATAGTGGACTTTTGTCGCGGTTAGATCGTTCAACCGGCGGTTTTCAGTTGTTTAGGGTGAAAATAAATCCTTAAATATTAGACATTTAACTCGTTTAGTCATGCTCCGCAGAAAGACGTTGGACTTTTGTCGCGCTCTTTCTTTTTGCTGGATCAGAAGCATGCCTAAGGCCGGAGGCGGTTTCCAAGAAGGTTAGCGCTTTTTCATACTCACCGAAGAAGCTTCTCCAAGCTGCCATCCCGCCGTATTCTCCAATTATCGCAATCATCGCTCGGTGGGATGCAATTAGCATTTGTTGTTGCTCACCTAGTTCTTTTATCTCTTTTCTCGCACCCTCCAGTTCTTTCTTTAGCTGTTTGACTTTACGCCGGTCATCATTTTTGCTTCGCCGTTCTCTCTGAAAGTTTCTATATTTTTCAAGAATATCTCGGCGAGCCGGTATGCGAGTAATATCTGAAGGGTTTTTGACTAAACCACGCCGAACACATGAACGAGCAGAAAGGTCGATATCTTCAGCTAACATTTGCTTCAGCTGCCTTTCGAACGCCAACAAGTCTTGCTGAGATAGGGTCATTGTCTTTTCTCTCTGCAGGTTCTTTGCGTTAAAGAACTACATCAGCCATCTAAGATGGAAGCGTTAGAGAGGGAGCCACCATCATATAGGTCATCCCCATTTGGTGAGACTTTTTGTCCCGGCTTGGTATCGAGAGCTCTCTGCACTGCGTCTAATCGCGTTTGAGCGTGCGTTAACTGGTTTTCCCAACCGAGTGGCCGAACATCGATAGGTTGTCTCTCAATTTGATCAATCCAACTGGATAACCGTCTTTTGAGTTTTCTAAGGTTGTCTTCTTCCGACTTAACTTTCGTCCGGGCTAGGTGTTTACAGTTATTGAAGCACTCAAGGTGGTTTGGGCATGTATCAACTGTAAAAGCATTCAAGCACACCCCGTAGGGGGTAACATGGAAGCCATCTGCCTCGGTTTGCAGATAGGTAATTGCGTCATCGAACCCCACGGTATCCTGAAGTTTATAGAATTCGCTTACTATTGGGCCAGCAATTTGCTTTTCCTTGATCATCTTAAACAGGATCTGACTGCGCTCACTAAGCTCGTTTACAAGTTCGTCTTCGATTTCAATATGTTGTAGTTCCTCAAAAAGACTCCGATGGTCATATGAAGCAGAATGACGTACATCTTTTCTGAAGCGCTTGGATATGACCGTGTCAGCGACGCCAAGGCGCATGAGTTCGGTATTTTGCAAATGTCGAAATGAGTGCGTTTTAATTGCTAGATCCTCAGCAATGCTTGGGCGATATCGCGCAAATATGCTGTCTTTACGTTTTCCGTCCAGCATTAGCATGATGTCGGACGCTGAGGATTTTCCTATTGCGTAATAGTGGAGAAGGTCAGTTATCCCACCATTTCGGCCTTCACCTAACGCTCGAACAGGCATTAGGAATAGATGCTGATATGGATAGATCGGAGAGCCATTATGCAGTGTGCCGGGTATCCAATCAGGCATTTTGTCTCGCCGGTATTTTCTGAGAAAGGCTTCAATTTGATAGACCTTAAAGTAGGCATTTGACCAAGACACTCTCCCCTCAACTTTTACTCCGTGACAGTCAAATACATCCACGTGTTCTCGCCAGCGAGTGTGCAATGAACGAATTTGGGGAGTGACGTCTATGCCGCGGGCGGCGATGTTATCTTCTTGCTCGCGATAGATGTCCCGTAGTGCGCTTTCTTGATAATGCGCGCGATATAAAGCAATAAGTTCCTGGTTAACAGGTCGAGAACTAACCGTAATGTTTCCTGTAACTCTGGCATAAGCCTCATAAGCGGGAATTAATGCCGACTGGTCAATATCTGGAAACAGGCTATTTCGTTTGATTTGCTGTTCGAGATTACTGCGCATAACGGACGTAGCTGCCAACGTACTTTGCACTAGATCTTCAACAACTTCTGCGTATAGGGGAGGGACATGCTGGATGTTTTCTGAAAGTATCACAGAAGATTTATGGTGCTGAGTAAGAGTCTTTTCGGCGAAATACTTCAATGTAAGGGATTGCGAAATCCCGTGTTCCTTCTCTGCAGGTTGTCCATCCTTTGTTGCGTAACTCCGCCATCTCAAACAATCGGCCGGTAACGAAACGACTTCACCTATTCTAAGTCCTGTAATAATACATAGCTGGAGTATTCTAAAGCGAATGAAGTCGGCAAAAGTTTTGGGTGGTTCTGTAAAGATGATTTCAACGAGCTCCCAGAAAGCCCGCTTGTCCGGCAAAGATTTACTCGATTTGCGCTCCGACAGTTTGGTCCGAACACCTTCTGTTTGACGAAATGTACGTTCATGAATGCGCCGTTCATCTACTTTATTCTGAGCATTCTGTCGATCTCGGTAGGGTAAGCAATACTGTGCAAGGGGACGAGTATCCGCTATTTGCATTCCGTCAAAAACAAGGCGCACTACCATTTCAAAATTCGCGGCAATCTTGCCCGAACTGCCTACGCCAAGTGCGACGTTGTAAGAATGCCGAACATCGTCGGCGGTGATTTCCCAAGGTTGATGCGCTTGATTTACGACACCAATGATCCGGATGATTTTGGCAATATTCGAATTTACGTGGCTAAGCTTGTTCTTCTTTACTAATAGCTCATTGATAATGATGGCTTTGTAAAAGTCTAACCAGTGCCCGTCCAAGAATAATCGCTGAGGGCAGGGGACATCTCTTTGTAGACACATCTCCCTTAGTGATTTTTCGGCATTTGCCGTAATTCTAGTGGTCCCTAACCAAATTAGAGGAGGAGGTGGAGTTCCGATGAGTGCGTTTAAATTCCATCTGTGTTCCTTAAAAATGTTTCCTTCTTCGTCGATAGGCGTGTCCCATTTAAGCTCACGTTGTCGTGCCAGTTGCTGAGCATTGGCAATTAGAGTTTTACATTCAGAGATTCCCATTGGTTTAACCCTCTCGATCCATCTCCTGAATGCCTTGGAGAGTTCGTTGCACAGCCGCAATTGTATCTTTTAACTGGAGAAATGCTGGAGAAACTTCACTGATGCGTTCAGCGTTGTAAAACTCACGTGCGACCTGCCGAAAATCTGTCAGCGTCCGTTTGTGTATTTCTTCGTCCTTCAGCGCGAGAAAGTGACGACAATTATAACAAGAAAATACGGGGTGTTTTTGGCAGTTTGGTTGACCAACAGTGCATTTTCCAATTCCAGATACAGGAATACCATGTGGCATACCTGCTACTATGGTGTCACTGGGGGCCTCGCCAAGTGCTCTCTTCGTGATTGTTTTTGTACGAGCGACTTCGGCGATCCTTGAATAAATTGGGGAAATGGATAGCGCTTGGTTAATCAATTCGGCCTGATTAGCTGATGTATCGTAATACACAGTCCCCGCATTCAGCGTTGAATGCTCCAAGAACTCCGCTACGGACACAGATGATGCCCCAGCATCCACCAATCTTTGACTGGCTGTATGCCGAAAATGTCCCGGCGTATATGGCGTGCCACATATATCCTCTGTGAAATCTTTGATACGCTTTGTTACTTCATTAGGTTTGAGGTGAAAGAGTTTGTCAGAAGAGGGCTTTCTTGTTTGAAGGTAGCTTGTAAAAAGTGGGCACCATTCACGCTTGATGCGCCGCATAGCACGTAAATGTGACTTTCTCTGCTTTGTACGAGGGAAAGATATATGAACAGCACCAGTGTCAAAACAGCGTACATCACTTACAGATATGCGAGCTATTTGCCCTGCTCTCAAACCATATTGAAAGCAGAGCACGAGCATGCAATACGACTGTATCTCAAATAGAGATTCTTTAGAGCTATTGTTGTTCAGAACCTTAACCGTAGCATCTATCCTTTCCACGAAAGAAGTTTGATCTTTGCTAGAGATAAAGCAGTCACCTGATTTAATGCGTTTGTACAAATCCAGTTTTGGGGTGGGTAGAGCAGAAATTCTCTGCATATAAGATGGGTGCCATGCACCTAAATTTTTCTCGCAGATGAAGCTTAATAAGCTTTTGATAGCCGTTGCTGTATCTTTTTTGATGTCTGTGGATATTACTAAACTCTGCCAAGAATGTTGTATTTCGTCAGGTCCCGAAATTATCACTAATAATAATTTATTAATTGAGTAACGTGAGCACCAAAGCACAACTCGCTGCAAATAAGCATGAACCACTCGACATTTCAAACCGGTGGTTATCTTACTTATAACCCAGTGCTTGAATAAATCGCGGGCTCCTTCGGGAATCCGCCGAAAATCAAAGTATTCAACTCTTCCATCTATTTCAGTGCGCCATCGATCTTCGGTCCGGATATTAATTAGTGTGTTATAACATTCCGCGTAGTCGTCATAATAACGCGCTAGTACAGGAAGAGGTGGCCAGCGGTTAATGTTCTGCTGGATGAATGCAATCAAACCGTCAAAATCATACTCTGGTTTGCTCATGGGAACGGCCTCCCAAAGTCAACCTAAGTCCGTGAATAAATCGATCAAAGTTCTCCGACCAAACGTCCTGATGCGAAGATTCAAAATAGGCCCTGGCATACAGCCGTGGCATTTGTGAGGTCGGTGCCCAACCAAAAAAAACACGCAATTTTTCAACAGCAATTTCCAAAGAATCGCCTTGATCGATGTGTTTTCGAATTCTGTAGACTGCTGCGGTATGGCGTAGGGCGTGGGGAGAGAGAGGTGTCCCGTTCGCAATACAGTTAAGCGCATTGTTAGAGAGGTTCTCTTTTGCCCTAGCGAAAACACTATTTACCCGAGCTGTGGATAATGGAAGTCCATTTCGAGATGTTAGAAGGTAGGGGTAGGGTGACCTTGTTCGGAAGTTGCGCAAATAAGTATCGTGGATAGCTGTTAGCTCGGAATTGACTGGAATGTTACGAGCGGAGAAAGAAGTTTTTAGTGACGGTTCAGTATGTCGAGGGTCACGAATTTTGACATTTGGTGGTTCTATGGAAATCCATGTCTTTGTTTGACAGCCATTGCTGCCATAAAAGGTATCTTGTTTAACCGAAGTGGTGGTGAGTAGTAAAAGTTCGCTTCGGCGTACACCTAGTGAAGTCAGAAGATGAAAAATAAGATAGTTTCTCCACCTTTGCTTCTCCGTACGGAAAGGGTTTGAGGAGGAGTTCGGGTTGAATATCTCACACAACTCGGTCAGGACGGCGGCAGGAAGCACCTTTGCTGAAGTAGGTCGTGCATGGGCGCTGAGGGTCAACTGATCATATAGATTTACCCGATGCTTGAGTCTCTCAAACAACTCACCAACCTTATTGTCATATGACTGCGGTACGAGATAGTTCAACAAATCAAATAAGAAAGCAGTGCAGGTGTTCCAAATGTCATGAGCATGGTTGCCAGAAGATTCGTGCTTTTGAAGGTTTCTGAGGCGGTAGAGATACCCACTTAGTATCGTTTCAATCTGATCAAAGTCTAAATCGGAGATTGCCCGATCGAACGTGCGTCTACCGTAAAGTTCTTCGCTGTAGTCGTAGAAAGTATTGAGATGGCGACAATATCGTCTGCGGGTACTTTTTGCCAATTTGGGTTTTAAACTGTCGAGCCAAACAATTATCCAGTATCTAGGCACACCATCGGTATCAGCTGATAATGCGCCAAGTAAGTGGTTCGGGAGATGTGGGCTATTGATAACGATAGTCGGCATCGTTCAGTAAACCTTCTCCGGAAGGCGGACGCGCCCCACATGTGAGCCTTGTTCCGCTACGCTACACAAGCCTCACATGTGGGGCGTAGCGCTGGAATGTCCAGATAAACGCAACAGATATAAATGAGTTGGTTTTGTCATAATATATATTATAGAACTTATTGATGTGGAGAAATGACGCGGGTATCAGGTTGCCCCACGTCTGGAATTTAGCTGTTCTTAAGGCGTCCTGTATCTAGTTTACCTCGATCACCAGCCCGTCATACGCCGGTTCGACATGATCCGGTGTATCGGCCATCGCCTGTGCGTAATCGAACTTGATGCTCATATGGGTCATGTAAACCTGCTTGGGTTTGAATTCTTCAACCCAGCCAAGAACTTTTTCAAGATGTGCGTGTGTGTTGTGTGGTCTGTGACGCAGGCAATCAACAATCCAGACATCCAGGTCATACAGATGTTGCTTAGATTCCTCTGGGAACTCGACGACATCCGTGCAATAGGCAAACTTGCCAATCTTGAAGCCCAAACTTTCCCCGTAGCCGTGATCTTGCGAAAAAACGGTTATCGGGACCCCTGCTGCATTCAGTGCCCCTGTGATCACATGCGGCACCAGAACCGGTTTGAAATAATACTCAACGCCATCAGGCAGCGGTGTAAAGACATAGTTGAACCGCTGATCGATGTCAGAAATCGTTTGCGCGTTGGCATAGATATCAATTGGACTGTTCATTGCGACGTTCAGCCAGCGCAAATCATCAATCCCGTGCACGTGATCGGCATGGGAATGCGTAAACAGGATCGCATCAAGATGATCGATATTATGGCTTAGGGCCTGTTCGCGAAAATCCGGCGTTACATCGACAAGAATCTTCTTGCCCGCTTCTTCAATAAGGATAGAGCTGCGTAAACGCCGGTTTTTCGGGTTGCTCGGGTCGCACTTTCCCCATCCAAGGCCAACAGATGGCACACCATTTGATGATCCACAGCCAAGGATGGTTACTTTTGTCACTGCGCGGCTTCTCCGGACAGCAAAAGGTTCTTACGGTCAGCCCGGGTAAACAACCGGAAGAAATTGTCCGTGGTGATGCGGGTGATTTCTTCGAGGCTTACATCTTTGATTTCGGCAAGCTTTGCCGCCGTATGCGCAACATAGGATGGTTCGTTCGGTTTGCCACGTTTGGGAACCGGGGCCAGATACGGCGCATCGGTTTCAACAAGCAGACGATCAAGCGGCACATCTTCAAGGGCTGCGCGGATTTCCTTGGCCGAATTAAAGGTAATAATCCCCGAACACGAGATATAAAAACCGATTTTCAAAGCCCGCTGTGCAAGAGCTGCCGAACTAGAAAAGCAGTGAATTACGCCGGTAAACGGCCCCTTCTCGTATTCTTCTTCAAGAATGTCCATCGTATCATCATCCGCATCGCGGGTATGAACGATCAAAGGCAGTCCGGTTTCACGACATGCGGCAATATGTGCACGAAAGCTTTGTTGCTGGGCTTCACGCGGGGCATTGTCATAGAAATAGTCCAGCCCGCTTTCACCGATCCCGATGATTTTAGGGTCGGATGTCCTGGCCAGCAGCGGTTCGGGGCTTGCAAGCCCCTCTTCGCCTGCTTCGTGCGGATGAACGCCGATCGTGCAATAGATATGATCGGACTTCTCGGCAATGGCGCGCACCTGATCGAATGTCGTCAGTTTCACGCCGATGCTGACCATCATACCAACGCCGGCATTCTTGGCGCGTGCGATGGTTCCGGCAAAGTCTTCGGAAAACTGCGGATAATCCAGATGGCAGTGGCTGTCGACAAGGGCGACATTCATGCCTTCTCTCCTTCGTCTTCTTCGACATAGCGCGGGAACACACCGGCCGGTTTCGGGATCTCAGTTCCCGGAACAAGCGCATGCTCAGCGCCGAGCATCTCAAAGCCGCGGTTGTCGTCGCCAAGAACCAGAAGATCGAGGATCTTCGATGCGGAATCCGGCATGATCGGCTGTACCAGAATGCCGACATGGCGAATGATTTCGGCCAGAACATAAAGAACCGTTTCCATACGTTCCGGATCGGTCTTTTTCAGGCCCCAAGGCGCCATTTCATCGACATAGCGGTTGGCATCGCCAACCAGGCTCCAGATTGCCTCAAGCCCCTTGTTAAATGCCTGCTCGTCAAAGAGGGCGCGTACGGTTTCAAGCATACCATGGGCCTTGCCGAGAATGGCATTGTCGGCATCGGTCAATGCACCCGGTGTCGGGATTGCAGCGTTACAGTTCTTGTGAATCATCGACAGAACACGCTGGCACATATTGCCAAGATCGTTTGCCAGTTCGCTGTTCATGCGGTTGACCATGGAACGATGGGAAAAATCACCATCATTGCCGAACGGTACTTCACGCATCAGGAAATAGCGGGTCTGATCAAGGCCATATTTCTGGGTCAGATCATACGGATCAATGACATTACCGATCGATTTTGAAATCTTCTGACCTTCATTGGTCCACCAGCCATGGGCAAAAACGCGCTTGGGCGGCGTGATACCAGCAGCAAGCAGGAATGCGGGCCAGTAAACAGCATGGAAACGCAGGATATCCTTGCCGACCATGTGCAGGTCTGCCGGCCAGTATTTCTCAAGCTTGGCCGGATCGGCATCCGGGTAGCCGACAGCGGTCAGATAGTTGGTTAGTGCGTCAAGCCAGACATACATGACATGATCTTCATCGCCCGGAACCGGTACACCCCATTTGAAGCTGGTGCGCGATACCGAAAGGTCATGCATCCCGCCCTTCACAAAGCTGAGGACTTCGTTACGGCGCGACTGCGGTGCGATGAAGTCCGGGTTCTGTTCATAGAACTCAAGCAGACGATCGCCCCAAGCCGACAGCTTGAAGAAATAGCTGGGCTCAGACACCCATTCAACCGGCGCGCCGGTTGGTGCCAGTTTCTCACCGTCTTTGGTGATCAGTTCTTTTTCCGCATAGAATGCTTCGTCGCGAACTGAGTACCAGCCATCATAGGAACCGAGATAAATCTCGCCCTTTTCAAGCAGCGTATTCCAAAGCGCCTGACAGGCCTTTTTATGGCGTTCTTCGGTTGTGCGAATGAAGTCATCGTTTGAATAGTTCATATGCACGGCCAGATCGCGGAAGTTCTGCGAGACCTGATCGGTAAAGGTTTGCGGGTCGATACCCTTGGCAGCAGCCGACTTGTCGACTTTCTGACCATGTTCGTCGGTTCCCGTCAGGAACATCACGTCATACCCGTCCAGGCGCTTGAAGCGTGCCAGAACGTCACAGGCAAGCGTCGTATAGGCATGGCCAATATGGGGCTTGTCGTTGACGTAATAGATCGGGGTTGTGATGTAATAGGGCTGTTTGTGCCCGGTCATGGTCGCAAATCCTTCGCGCAAGTCGTGAAACAAAACGGCCCGAAATGGGCCGTGATGGTCAAAATTTCGGTTACTGGGCAGTGATGTCAGGTTCGCATGGTTTCTTCAAGCATGAAGAATGCATTCAGCAAGGCCTGCTTGCGATCAAGATGCAAACCACGGGTCGCGCCCATCAATTCGTTGATCTTTTCCCATACCTCCAGCCATTGATCAAGCGGTTGCGCAGCAGCCATGCGTTGCATGGCCGGCAATTCGCCCTCTACGACTTCACGAGGGGGCTGGCCGGTGGCTGCAAAACGGATCATGCGCGCCAGCCACCAATGCAAAAGTTCGGTCACTGTGGCAAAGGCCGCGTCCTTGTCCACCGGGGAAAAACGTTCGGCAAATTTGTGCTGGGCCGCGACATCGGCATCGGGCAACGAGGCGATCAGACTGACCATCTCGGTATAAAGCTCAAGCCCGCCGACTTCATGAAGCTGAAGCGCGCGACCAATGCTGCCCTCGGCCAAACCGGACAGCGCATCACGATCACCAAGATCCATTTCGGGACAATAGCGCCCCAAAAGATCGACAACCTGATGGTCTTCCAGTGCACCAAGATTTAAACGACGGCACCGTGATCGAATGGTTGGAAGCAAACGTCCCGGGTGATGGGCGATCAAAATCATCATCGCATTTGCCGGTGGTTCTTCCAGAACCTTCAGAATGGCGTTGGCTGCATTGCGGTTTAACTCGTCAGCTGCGTCAACAATGACAATCCGCCATCCACCTTCGGCCGATGTCTTTGACATGAAGTTGCCGACAGTACGAACATTGGCAACGGTGATTTCGCCCTGAAGCCGCTTTTTCTTTTCATCATACTGGCGTTCGATGATTTTAAGGTCACCGTGCCCGCCGCCGGCAATACGACGCGCAACCGGGTCTTCCGGATCGACATAGAGACCATCGGATTGATCCCCGAACAAACCAGCACCGCCATTTTCGCCTCCACCGGAAAGGATGAAACGTGCAATGCGATAGGCAAGCGTTGCTTTGCCAATGCCGCGTGGCCCGCACAAAAGCCACGCATGATGCATACGTTTGCTGTTCCAGGCTTCTAGAATGGTTTTCTCGGCCTCTTCATGCCCAAGCAGGGCATCGTTGCGGCGCGGCGCAAAAGGGTTTTCTTCGTCCGGAAGGTCAATGCTGCCAGCCATTCGCGATCAAGCCCCCTGCCCGGCAATAAACGCCTCGACCGTCGAAATCACGCGTTCCGAAACCGTTTCAATATCGCCATCGGCATCAATGATGCGACATCTCTGCGGTTCAGCATCGGCAATTTCGCGAAAGCCGTTACGCAGACGCTGATGGAATTCAAGTCCCATCCGCTCGAACCGGTCTTCGGCGGCGCTGACATTGGCAAAGCGTGCCCCGGCACGCGCAAGGCCAACTTCAACCGGCAAATCAAACATCAAGGTCAGATCAGGTTTGAAACCGTCAATTGCCAGTTCCCAAAGATTGCGGATGTAGTCCGGTCCAAGACCGTGACCATAACCCTGATAGGCAACAGATGAGTCGGCAAAGCGGTCACAAAGAACAACTTTTCCGTCTGCAAGCGCCGGGCGGATGGTGCGTTCAACATGATCGCGGCGGGATGCAAACATCAAAAGGGCTTCGGTCACCGCATCCCAGCGACCGGGATCACCGGTCAGCAATAGAGTGCGGATTTCTTCTGCACCCGATGATCCACCGGGTTCGCGAGTGACAACAATGTCGCGCCCCTGATTGCGAAACCATTCTTCGAGACGGCGAATTTGAGTTGATTTGCCGCTGCCCTCACCGCCTTCGAAGCTGATGAACAAACCGGGCTTTTCGATCACCCGTTTGCCCCCCAAAGGAGATACTTGAAGGCTGCGCCAATGCGGCCAAGGAAGCCAAGACGTCCAACGTCATGTGCAGCGTAAAGCGGGAACTCGCGTGCTTCCTGATCCGGAACTTCGACCTTCAGGGTCGCGATCTGGTCGCCTTTGCTGATCGGTGCCGGAATCGGACCTTCATAGACGACTGACACTTTCATATCGCGACTTGCACTGCGCGGCAGGGTCAGAAGAATGTCCTGGTCTGCAACCAGATCGACTTTGGTTTCCGCACCAAGCCAGACATTGGCGGAACTAACCGCCTCGTCCTTTGAAAACAGGTCGTAATTGTCAAATTCACGGAAGCCCCAATCCAGAAGCTTTTGGGATTCCGTGCGGCGTTCACGTACCGAATTCAGCCCGTTCACAACGATAATCAAGCGACGGCCATCACGCTCTGCCGAAGCCGTCAAGCCATAACCAGCTGTTTCTGTGTGACCGGTTTTAAGGCCATCAACGCCCGCGCTGGTACCCAAAAGCGGGTTGCGGTTCGGCTGACGAATGCCGTTATAGGTGAATTCCTTGACGGAATAGAGCTCATAAAGGTCCGGGAAATTGCGAATGGTATCACGGGCAAGTGTGGCAAGGTCGTGAACGGTCACAAGATGCCCTTCTGCAGGCCAACCGGTCGCATTTTTAAAGACCGACTGGGTCATGCCGATATTGCGGGCTTCCTGGGTCATTTCGTCGGCGAAGGCTTCTTCTGTGCCAGAAAGACCTTCGGCCACAACGATTGCTGCATCGTTACCCGATTGAACGATGATGCCGTGCAAAAGATCGGAAACAGATACGTCGGAATTTACCTCGACGAACATCTTGGACCCGCCTTTGCGCCAGGCCTTTTCACTTACGTGGAAGGTATCATCCATAGACACGCTGCCGTCCTTGATATGCTTGAACAACATATGGACAGTCATCATCTTGGTCATGGATGCCGGTTCGGTCAGCGTGTCGCCATCCTTGTTCAGCAGCACCGTGCCGGTGTCAAAATCCATGATATAGGCTTCGCGCGCGGTCGTCTCGATTGCCCGCGCACTGGTCATCGACATTGCCATGACGGAGCCCAATATCGCGGCCCCGGCCACTACCCGGTTCAGACTGTTTTTGAACGGAACTGGCGGCATGAAAGTCATAGCGTCTTAACCCTGTATAATAAAATCTGTTTGACCGGTGTTCCGGTACGTTGGCCTTGCTGCTTACGTCGCAAATTCGGCAAAAATGTGCAACACCAAGCGTATTCTCTTACAAATTAAGCGAAGTTAAGAGAAAACGGCAAAGCCGATATTAGAAAAAGCGGTAGCATAGCCAGTTTCAGCAATCAACATCCCGACTTGGCCGCGCCGCCATCTGCACATTCAACAACTACTTTTGCACCGTTCTGGCCGGTTGCGATAACACGTTCCAGAAGGATATCTGCCTCTGGCACAGTGTTTAACGGACCAAGACGCACCCGGTAAAAGGTTGTGCCTTTAACATCAATCGGTTCGATCTTGCTTGGGGCAAGATCATAAAGCCGGTTACGAAGGTTTAGCGCATTGTCATAGATCGAAAAGGCACCCGCCTGAACATAAATGGCTGAACTTGTAATCGGTTCGACATTGACGATCGCGGCTTCCTCAACCGTGCCTTCTAGCGGAGATGACGACACAGTGGTCTGCGTTTCGGGCGGTGTCAGTTTGATCTTTGACGTGGTCGGCTGGCCCGTTTCGGTAATGGGACCATCGTCAAGACGTACCGTTTCGACCACATCCCGAGGGGCTGCTGTGACGGTATTCTGTTCGGCAACGGTTACGGTCGGGGCTGCTTTGCCCTGCGCAATAGCGGCAATTTGACGGCTGTCGCTTTCAATGACTTCGACCATGACCTTTGCCGTACCCTGCTTTTCAAAGCCAAGCAACTGTGCCGCCCGGCGCGACATATCAATGATACGCCCATGGGCAAAGGGACCACGATCGTTAACGCGCACTTTCAGCGATTTGCCGTTTTCAAGGTTGGTAACCCGGACAATGCTTGGCAAAGGCAATGTCCGGTGGGCTGCAGAAATTTCATACTGATCAAAAACTTCGCCATTGGCGGTTTTCTTGCCGTGGAATTTCGGACCATACCAGGACGCGATACCGGTTTCGCTATATTCGTAATCGACGGCCGGATAATACCATTGTCCGGCAATCTCATAGGGATTGCCGATCTTGTAGTTGCCGACCTGGGTTGGTTGTGATTGCACGCCCCCAAGGCGTTTAACACCATGAACCGCAAGCTGTGTCTCTGCACATCCAGCCAAAAGCATCCCGAGGGCAACCACTGACAATCCGAGGCGGCCATTCGTTCGCAGACGTGCAAATGCACTTTTTGTTGGTTTGGGCATCAAGGTGTCCCCGCTTTAAGATGCTCTGGTCTTGTCAGTGACGGGGAAAATTCCCTGTCTTCAGACATTGAAACGTTATTGGCCTGCGATTGCATCTGCCAGTGTGCCCACGGCGATTGCGAAATAGGTCGACCGGTTCCAATGCATGATGGTGTGGAAGTTGTTATAAACCATATATGCCGGACCTTCACCGTCATTTACGGTAACAATCGATGCTTCCATATCTGCTTTGGGAAGGTCGGTACCATTCGGCATCCGGACACCGAGCTTCTGCCATTCGGCAATCGGTTTGCGAATGTCACGACCGATCAGTGATTTATCAAGGGTTTCCGGAATACTGACTTTACGGCCCCAGCGTTCATCCCCTTTCCAGCCGACCGTGGAAAGATAGTTCGCAGCCGAGGCAAAAACGTCTTCCTTGGCGCCCCAAAGGTCGATCTTGCCATCCCCATTCCCATCGCGGGCATAATTCAGGAAGGTGGAAGGCATAAACTGTGCCTGCCCCATTGCGCCGGCCCAGGAACCCGACATGTTTTCCGGTGCAATATGACCAGCATCGATGATGGTCAGCGCATTCAGCAGTTCCTTGCGGAAATACTCGGCGCGACGGCCTTCGAATGCCAAGGTCGCAAGTGAATCAACAACCGAATATCCGCCAGTATGACGTCCAAAGCCGGTTTCGATACCCCAGAATGCTGTCAGATATTGACCCGGAACGCCGTATTTCTTCGCAGCAGCATCAATGACAGCGCGGTTTTCAGCATATTTCTTGCGGCCTTCATTGACGCGCGATTGCGGCACAACACGCTGAATATACTGTTCAAAGGTCAGCTTGAATTCGGGTTGGCTGCGATCATACTCAATCACTTTGGGGATCGGCTTGGTATTGGCAAAGGCTACATCAAGCGTTGACTGGGAAATGCCCTTGGTCACTGCTTCTTTTTTAAAGTCGACAAGCCATTCATCGAACCCCTCGGTCGTGAATTCTGGAAGTTTTTCATCGGTCTGTGCATAGGCAGGTGCATTTGCAACCAAAACAGAAAGCACAGAGGCGGCGGTCAGCAATTTCCAGAATTTCATCAAAGGCCTCATTCAGGGTCGTGATTATCGGATCAGGCCACCGTCGGGCCGTGCATCCAGTCATTCGATCGCCATTTTGTTGCGACATTGGACCTCACGATCCTGTTTGCGCAAACCACGGCTTAGGAATTTGATACCGCCTCAGACGTTAAGACTTGCTAAATGGATAGTCGCAGATGTGAAACACCTGCCGGGAATGAAGCGACAGCTTGAGCATCAGGGCGAAATGTTTGAAAGCCCGACATCAGGTAATTGGCGTATTATTCTGAAATAAAGATGTTTTTATCATGTCGTTAAGCGCCCACGGAAGCGGTCCCGTTCTAAATTAGCGTCTTCTGAATATGTGTTGTTCATGTGTGCGACGGAGATTGGTTTGTGCCGGACAGTGCGAATCGCCACTCGTGTCTGGCAACCTTTTACCGATGTTTGAAACCAGCACCAGCCCGGAATTTGGCAAGTTTATTCATCAGGATTGCACGCATGTCTGGGCTTTGGTCTGCAATTCAGATCGCATGAAACATGATCTGAGACTGCTTCACTCTTTGGTTGCCATAGCACCCTGAAAACACATTATTTCGCCAGTATTGGCGACAATCGATGATTGGCCTATTGACAGGGCGGCACACCCAATTTATTGAAAGCGCCCAGAGCGAAATGCTCCGACCATTTTTGCGGAGAGGTGGCAGAGTGGTTGAATGCAACGGTCTTGAAAACCGTCGTGCCTTTACGGGTACCGTGGGTTCGAATCCCACCCTCTCCGCCATTTCCCCAGACATCATTTTTCTATAGAACGCAGTCGAATTTCCGTGTTGTCGCGCCTGTTTGGACACAACACTTGGTAAATCGACTGTGCAAACGAGCGGCGATGAAGATCACTGGTGTCTTTTCGGTGCGCCGCTCTTGCGAGGTGATTAGTAGCTCAGTTCCAAGCCAAGCATTCTGCTAAGCGTGAAGGCCAGAAGACCGACGCCAAATAAGGCGATTGCGAAACCTGTGGCGACCTTCGCGCCAGAGCGCAATAGCGCTTGCCGGTCTCCCTTCTCGCCTTGATCGTAATGCCACTTGATGGCGAAGAACATGGCGGTGATCAGTGCGACAACCTTGAAAGTACCAAAAACTATTGGGACCCAATCCATATTAAAGACTCTCTTGTGCATTGGCTTTATGCGTTATGGCTTGATCCATAGCCACACGCACAGTTCTTATTCTGCAACGCAGATATGTAACTAAAACTGGTAGTGTATTGGTAGACATCGTTGGGTTTGGCGAAGGCAACTCAGAAAGGATATGCTAAACGGTTTTACCAGCGTTCGACGCTACAAGCAGCAGCACACATAACAGTGCGTCCGAATTTGGTATTTATCTTAAAGTGCCCCGTTGGAATTGATATTTGTGGATTTCAACAAGCGTTTCGTATTCTTCGCCAGCAAATCACGATTGCACAGCTACTGTTTGTCTTGACGCAGCTAACCCTGTTCTGCGAAATGTTGCCTACGTCTGAAGTACACTGAAAACGTTGTAAAGAAAGTCCTTGATATGAGTGAGTTAGCGCCCTGCCCCAAATGTCAATCGCCCTACACCTATGAAGATGGTGAGCTTTTGATTTGTCCGGAATGCGCGCATGAATGGTCCGCATCAGGTGATGCGTCTTCTGACAAGGTTGTCAGAGATTCCAACGGAACGCCGCTTGCTGACGGTGATACAGTCAGCGTTATCAAGGACCTTAAGGTTAAAGGTTCATCTGCTGTTGTCAAAGTCGGAACCAAAGTCAAAGGCATTCGCCTTGTTGATGGCGATCATGACATTGATTGCAAAATTCCCGGTATCGGCCAGATGGGGTTGAAATCGGAATTTGTGAAAAAAGTCGCCGACTGATTTTCCGGCCCAATGATCCCAAAAGAAAAGCGCACCATATTCTGGTGCGCTTTTCTATTTCAATAAGCCTGAGATATAAGGTTAGTCGGCGCTGCCGGTCCGGAATGTTGCGCCCGGTTTCGGTTTAAGCACGCGTTGAACAAACCAGATCGCCGCGGCCATGCCGACCCCGATAAGGTCCGTCACAATGCCACCTGAAATCATAAAGAGCGCTGCTATGACCAAGGCAATGCGCAGGAACCAAACCGCATTGCGGCCAAGGAACCAGCCCTGAACGCCCGCAGACAACAGGAACACACCGGCAACCGCCGTAACCAGTGCCTGTGCGATTTGCAGATATGTCCCATCCATCAGGATGGCCGAGTTATAGAAGAACATGAACGGCACGATAAACGCCGCAATGCCGATCTTGAACGAGGCAACGGATGTTTCCATCGGGTTGGCCCCCGAAATACCAGCCGCCGCATAGGATGCCAAGGCAACCGGCGGCGTGATCGCGGAAACCACGGCAAAGTAGAACACAAAAAAGTGCGCGGTCAGCGGTTCAATACCAAGTTCGATCAGGCCTGGTGCAACGACAGAAGCCGCCACAGCATATGCCGCGGTTGTAGGCATCCCCATTCCAAGCAGGATGGCGATCAACATTGCAAAGATCAGTGCAAGAAGCTGCGATGCTTCTGCCAGACCAAGCAGCAGGTTGGAGAAACGTGCACCAACCCCGGTAAGGGCAATTACCCCGACAATGATGCCAGCACAGGCACAAACGGCAATGATCTGGATCGACATGCCGCCAGCAAGCTCGAAGGCCTTGGCAACGGATCGAACGCCAACCCGGTTCGGTGTTAACCAGCTTACGACCACAGCAGCAACCGTTGCCAGCGTTCCGGCACGGATAACCGAATAACCAAGGAACAGTGCCACAATCAGAATGATGATCGGCAAGAACAGGTAAACCTGTTTGACCATCGTGTTAAAGCGCGGCAGTTCATCTTCCTTCATGCCGCGCATGCCAAGTTTGGCGGCTTCGAAATCGACCATGAAATAGATCGATACGAAGTACAGGATCGCCGGAATAACCGCCGCAATGGCAATATCGGTATAAGGAATACCGGTAATCTCGGCCATGATGAAGGCACCTGCCCCCATGATTGGCGGCATGATCTGCCCGCCGGTTGACGCAGCTGCTTCAATCGCACCAGCAGTCTTTTTGTGATAGCCGACCTTCTTCATCAATGGAATGGTCAGGGAACCGGTTGCCACAACGTTACCCGCAGACGTACCGTTGATCATCCCCATCAGGCCGGATGCAAAGATTGCCACCTTGGCAGGGCCACCACGTGCACGACCTGCGACCGAGAACGCAAAGTTCACGAAGTAATCGCCAACTTTGGAAGCCTGAAGGAAGGCTGCGAAGATGATAAACAGGATGATGTAGGTCGAAGAAACAGCCGTCGTCGGACCAAGGATACCGGCATCGGTATAAACCTGGCTAAAGAAGCGCTGCCAGGTGATGGCCGGTGACTGCAGGAAGCCCGGCAGAAACTCGCCGACAAAGACATAAACAAGGAAGATCGTCGCAATGATCACAAGCGCAAGACCAGCAACGCGACGTGTGAGTTCCATGATCAAAAGCGTACCGGAAATCGCGGCAATGGAAATCCCGATCGGTGCAAATGGCGTCCCGGTCGAGTTGCGCATCAGGGTTCCGTAAATCGTGATCAGATAGATCGCAACGGCAAGACCACAGACAGTCAGGACAAAATCAGGTGGCGAATAACGGTTTCTGCCGGTTTTGTTAAACCAGGAAAGAACAATACCGCCAACGGTCGCAGCCATAAGCGGCGCACCAAAGACCCATGTTTCATTGAATTTGATCCGTGCATCAATGCCGTTCCACATCGCGCCGTTACTGATTTCGAAGGCAAAGCTGATTGCAGTACCAACAGCAACAAAGGCAGGAACAAGGAGGACATAGGACAGATAGCCGAGCAATGGTGTCTGGCCGGTTGGCTCATCTACAAATTTGTTGGCAGAGTACCAAAGAAAACCGATAGCCAACGCGCCGGCAACGTGAACGATGCGGAAATTCCAGGTTTCCAGCGGAAAAGCAGGCAGGAAATCCAGATTGACCAACCCGCCAGTCATCGCCGACAGCGATACGCCATTGAGCGCTAGCATATGGAAGGCAGCGTAAATCGCAGCAGCAATGGTAATGAAACTGAGCCCGCGCCCTTCAAAAAGGCGTCGGTTATGTTCAATCGGCTCTTCGTCCACACCATCAGCAATAAGATGTTCGTTGTCCTGATTGTTTGGTTCGGTCATTGGTTTCCCCACACTCTTTGGGCAATTGTTTTTGGCAAGCTTCTTGGCGGCGATTGAGCAAAGGCGGGCCACCTTGTCTGGTGGCCCGCCCTGCGAGATCATATGTGACTGACTTAGTGGATCATGTCAGCCGGAATGGACGCGCCATGTTCATTGAACCATTTGGCGGCACCCGGATGCCATTTCATGACTTTGTTCTTGTCCCAGTTTTCCGGAACGGTCGAACGTGCTGCACGGTGGATCGAAACCATGCGGGCGTTATCCGACATCACAACGTCAGTTGCGGCATAGACAAAGCTTTCCGGAAGATCACAATTGGCAATCGCAAAGTTCCACATCGATACCGAGCGTGCCGGTGCCGTCAGTGTCGTGTAAGTGTCTGCGGCGATATTGAATTCGGATACCGGGAAGGCATCCATGATCTGTTTCTGTTCTGCTTCGGTGAACTCGATAATGTTCACTTTAGTCTGAACTTCGAGCTGGCTAACAGCCGGAACCGGAACGCCAGCGGCGAATGCGATAACGTCAAGCAGTCCGTCCTGAAGCTGACCACCAAGGTCGGCCCAGCCACCGTTGCGGCGTTCAAACTTGACACCAAGTTCTTCCAGCATCCGCGGGAAATAGGTGTCGGAGGTTGAACCAGCCGGACCAAAACCGATTTTCGCACCTTCCGGGATATCGGCAACCGATGAGATGCCCGACGAAGACAAAGCCGTGATAGAGAACGGCGTCTGATACATCGGGAACATTGCACAGGCGTTGGTCATCTGAACGCCCGGGGCAATCGGGTTGGTACCAGCAAGCGATTCCGCTGCCGGTCCCATGGTGGTCATGCCAAATGCTGCTTCGCCGGTATGAACCAGTGCCATGTTCTGCATCGGGCCACCGGTAACTTCGCCGCCACCGGAAATGCCAAGTTCTTCAGCAACAAGGTTTGCCCAGCCTGAACCATAGGCAAAGAACGTACCACCCTGTGATGCCGTTCCGACAGTAAAGCTTTCCGGCCAGCCGGTGCGGTCCTGTGCCACGGCTGCGGTACTCCCAAACGCAAACGCGACCGCCATCCCTGCAATAAATGCGCGCTTCATCTATTTCCTCCGTTTTAATCGGTGTTTATCTGACGTTGCCCCCAAGGCGCTCCAAGACAGTTCCACATATGGGGAAGCTAAAGGTTGAAGACAACGCGTTCCATAATCAATCACTAAAACAAGGGATTTGGAAAGTGATGTTGGTCTCACGTCATATGCGACTTTGGTCGAACCTTGCGGTGAAGGCTGCAGTGCACCTCTAAATCATTTTTTATTGATGTAACGCACGAACACTTGCTTCAAGCGCTTGTAATCGCACGGGAACGTTACAACGTCATAAAAGGTTTTCCTTATTCGGAGTGCGGCGCAATGTCTTTGAATATCGGCAGTAGGATTCTTCTTGCGGCAGCAATGATCGTTGTCGCGACATTTGCCGCCTTTATCCTGTATTTTGATTATCAACAGCGAACATCCATCCAGAGCGCTTTGCAATCAAAGCTTAGCGAAAGCGGGTCTTTGGCGACTGCCGGGATTTCAAACTGGCTTGATGGCAGAAGGTTATTGGTCGAAAGCCTTGCAAACAACATTGCGCGAGACAGCTCCCCTGCTGCTGTCAGCAAGATTGCCAGTGGTCAGGCGCTGGTTGAATCGTTCATTTATTCCTATTTCGGAAGTGCGGACGGCGTGATGACCATGTATCCGCCAGATGACCTGCCGCCGGACTATGATCCGCGCAAGCGTCCTTGGTACGGAGATGCTGTTGCGATTGGTGATAGTACCCTTACCGAACCCTACACAGATGCCTCAACCGGCCAGTTAATTGTGACGGCAACAACCCCGGTTTTTGACGGATCGAAACTGCTTGGTGTTGTTGGCGGTGACATAAACATCACCATCCTTGGCGATCTGGTCCGCAGTATTGATCTTGGCGGGATTGGTTACGGTTTTCTGGTTAATGATCAGGGAACCGTCCTTATTCATCCTGATGCCGGATTTACCTTAAAGCCAATTTCAGAAGTCTTCCCGGAAAATACTCCGACGGTGGCAGAAGGCATGCAAAGCATCGTGGATGATCAGGGGGACATGCTTTTCACCTTCTTCAAGGTTAATGGATTGCCTTCGGTTAACTGGTATCTTGGCTTCGCGATTGATCGCGATGCGGCATATGCGTCTTTGACAGAGTTTCGTTTTACAGCAGTCATAACTGCGATCATTGCTGTGCTTGCGATCATGGGGTTGATGGGCATTCTGGTCCGCAGTTGGGTTTCGCGTCCGGTTCTTGGCATGACGTCCGTAATGACCCGGCTGGCCCGCGGGGACAAAGACATTGAAGTACCGGGCACCGAACTTAAGGACGAAATCGGTGCAATGGCAGCCGCGGTTCTTGTCTTTAAGAATAACGCAGCCGAAGTTGACCGGTTGGCGCGCGAAAACGAACAGGCAACCCAGCGTGCAGCCCAAGAACGCAAAAGAACGCTGGATAAGATGGCGGACAATTTTGAAAGGAGCGTCCTTTCGATTGTTGAAACAGTCGCAGACGCGGCAGAACGAACCCAATCGGTCGCAACCCAGCTTTCGGCCAATGCCGAGGAATCAACTGCCCGGGCGGCCGCCGTTTCAAATGCCGCGAACATCACAACTGAAAACGTTCAGGCCGTGGCATCCGCGACCGAGGAACTGTCGGCGGCCATTCGGGAAATCGGTGCCCAGGTTACCCAGTCCATTGATGTGGCGACAGAAGCGGTCAATGGTATCAACAGCACAACGGCGACTGTGACCGAGCTGGCCGCGGCAGCAGAACGGATCGGACAAGTGGTCGGGCTTATTCAGGACATTGCCGGACAAACAAATCTTCTGGCTCTTAATGCCACCATTGAGGCCGCGCGTGCCGGCGATGCCGGTAAAGGATTTGCTGTGGTTGCTGGCGAAGTCAAATCATTGGCCAACCAGACTGACAAGGCCACTGGCGATATTCAGACGCAGATTGATGGTATTCAGGGGTCTTCCAACAGGTCCGTTTCAGAAATCGGATCCATTTCGAGTACCATCGAACGGATCAACGAGTTCTGCAATGCCATTGCAGCGGCGGTCGAGCAACAAGGTGCAGCGACACGTGAAATCGCCGACAGTGTTCAGCGTGCTGCGTCCGGTACACAGGATGTATCGCAGAACGTTTCGGCCGTTTCGGATGCATCGAATATGGTTAGTGAAGAAGCCAATTCTCTTTTGGTGTCATCACGTGAAATGCGTCAACTTGCCCAGCAACTGCGTGAAGAGGTTCTGGGCTTCCTGAAGTCGGTCCGCGAGAACGACTGAAAATACACCATTTTCACCCCTGCCCTTGTTTTCATAACCATCATTGCACCTTATCGGTGCAATGATGGTTTGCTGCGTGGTTTTTGCACAAGAGTCTGTCGATGTCGTCGTTTTTCCAAAAATCGCTTGGCGTTTAATTGCGTGACAGTACGTAGACTTGGCATATTTTTGCGTCACGATTGCGAGGTGATATCGATAACCATTTGAAACTTATGGTTTATTCATAAAAATGCAAAAAATCAGTGGAAATACGCAGCGGCCATAGGCAATTATTGGTGCCATGAGAGGCGCATCAAAGGCGTGTCTTGTGGGGGAGCATCCGGGCAAGGATGCTAAGACAAACAAAATTCAGACTCTCAACAGGGAAGCTTTTCAGGCGCTATGAGCAAAAACATACCCGCCCTACAGGTCGAAGGGATGATCAAAAACTTTGGGGATCACGAAGTCCTTAAAGGAATTGACCTGACGGCGCATACCGGGGACGTGATTTCGATTGTCGGTTCCTCTGGTTCGGGCAAAAGTACGTTCCTGCGGTGCATCAATCTGCTTGAAACCCCGAATGCGGGCAAAGTCCATGTCCACGGCGAACTTATTCGCATGAAGACATTGAAGGACGGTTCGCAGGAAGCTGCAGACAAAAGGCAACTCCAACGTATCCGTACCAAGCTTGCGATGGTGTTTCAAAGCTTCAACCTGTGGAGCCACCTGACCATTCTTGAAAATGTGATCGAAGCACCGGTTCACGTTCTTGGCGTTCCGAAAAAGGAAGCCATCGAACGTGCCGATGCCCTTTTGCAGAAGGTCGGGATGTATGAGCGGCGCGACTATTATCCGGGACATGTTTCCGGTGGTCAGCAACAGCGCGCTGCGATTGCACGCGCATTGGCGATTGAGCCGGAAGTTCTTCTGTTTGACGAGCCGACATCGGCCCTTGACCCGGAACTGGTCGGGGAAGTGCTGAAAGTCATGACGGATTTGGCCGAAGAAGGCCGCACGATGCTGGTTGTGACCCATGAAATGGGGTTTGCAAAAGGGGTTTCCAGCCACGTGATGTATTTGCACCAGGGTCGGGTTGAGGAATTTGGCAATCCGACTGATGTGTTTGAGAATCCCAAATCGGAACGCATGAAGCAATTCCTTCAGCGTGATTTCTGATTTGGCAGACTGTCGCAGAAGAGGCGGCAGTCGCGTGAATGGGTGCAAGGGATTGTACGCCATTCCAATTTACAAGGGAGAATTTGAATGAAAAACTGGATCAAGGTTGCTTCGGCTACCGCTA
The DNA here is from genome assembly GCF_003326675.1 of Thalassospira profundimaris. Taxonomy (GTDB): domain Bacteria; phylum Pseudomonadota; class Alphaproteobacteria; order Rhodospirillales; family Thalassospiraceae; genus Thalassospira; species Thalassospira aquimaris. The sequence goes on along the minus strand of NZ_JPWF01000008.1, from coordinate 12,784 downwards.
TTGCAATTGCTCTTAGCGCATCGGCAGCAAATGCGGCGTGGGAGAAGGTTGTTGTCGCAACCGAGGGTGCCTACCCTCCGTTCAACATGGTTGACGAGAATGGCAAACTCATTGGTTTTGACGTTGATTTCGCGAACAAGCTTTGCGAAACCGCGAAAATCGAATGTGAAATCGTTGCCCAGGACTGGGATGGCATGATCCCGGGTCTTCTGGCCAAGAAATATGATGCGATCATCGCACAGATGTCGATCACCGAAGAACGCAAACGTTCCATCGACTTCACCAATTATTACAGCAGCACCCCTGCTGTCTTCGTTGGCAAAGACGGTATGAAGATCGAAGCCTACAAAGACGGCGAAGTCATGGAAGACGCGCTTGATGGTCTGGTTATCGGCGTACAGCGCTCGACCACCCATGCAAACTTCCTGGAAGACAACTTCCCGAGCATCGAAATTCGTATGTATGGCAGCCAAGACGAAGCTTTGCTTGACCTGACCGCAGGTCGCGTTGACGCAACCCTTGCTGATTCCGGTACGCTGGAAGACTGGCTGAAATCCGACGCAGGCAAAGGTTACGGCTTTGTTTCCAACCAGTTCGCACCGCGCGAATGGTTCGGTGACGGCGCTGGTATCGGCATCCGTCAGGAAGACCAGGATCTGAAAGAAATCCTGAACAAGGCGATGGATGAAATGCTTGCAAACGGTTCCTATGCTGAACTGAACAAAAAGTATTTCCCAGCGATCAACCTGCACCCGAATTGATCTGCACACTGTTCCGGGGCGGCATTCATTTGCCGCCCCGCCCTTATTGTTGTTTCGTGTTTCATTGAAGGGGAATGGAGCACATTCGGCATCAAGGAAAGCTGGAGAAACCATGCTCGATTTATACGGCCGCGGTTGGCAGATGCTTGAAGGGGGACTGGTTACAGTTCAGCTTTGCCTTACCGTTCTGCCTTTCATGATCATTATCGGTTTGCTGGGCGCATCTGCGAAACTGTCGCGTTATCGTTCTCTTCGTATTATCGGGGAAAGCTATACGGTCCTTATTCGCGGCATTCCCGAGCTTCTTGTTATTTTATTGATTTATTTCGGCGGCACGATCGCCGTCCAGAACATCGCCGAAATGATTTCAGGCGAAGAAACGCGTGTTGATATTCCGGCTTTCTGGTCTGGTGTTGCTGCGCTTGCACTTGTTCAGGGAGCATTCGCCTCCGAAGTGTTTCGTGCGGCCATGCAGTCCATTCCGGTCGGACAGATTGAGGCTGCGACCGCATGCGGTATGACACCTAAACAGATTTTCCTGCGCATCAAACTGCCGCAACTGTGGCGTTTCGCCCTTCCCGGCTTGAATAACCTGTTTCAGGTGCTGATCAAGGATACCGCCCTTATTTCGGTTGTCGGTGTTGAAGAGATTATGCGCAAGGCGGCGATTGGTGCTGGAACCGACAAGGCACCCTTTACGTTTTACCTTGTTGCGATGCTGATGTTTCTTTCATTTACAACGGTTTCGCTTGTTGCCTTCAACTATCTTGAAAAGCGGGCTGCCCGCGGTATCGCGAGGGCATAGGGTATGTTTGAAGATCTGATTTACGTTCTTGGCAAATACGATACCTGGCTTTGGCGCGGCTTTTTGCTGACGATGGAGCTGTTGGTGATCTCAGTTACCTTTGGAACGCTCCTTGCCATTCCGCTGGCGGTGGCGCGTGTTTCCAAAAAGGTCTGGGTCCAGGCCCTGCCCTTTGCCTTTATCTATGTATTTCGTGGAACGCCACTGATCGGGCAATTGTTCATGATGTATTATGGCGTCGGGCAGTTAATTTCCAACATCGATGGCATTCAAGATCACTGGAGCTGGACGTATCTGCGCAATCCCTACTGGTACTGCCTGCTGACCTTTGTTCTGAACACATCGGCTTATGTCGCGGAAATTATGCGCGGTGGCATTCAAAACGTGCCAAGTGGCGAGCTGGAAGCCGCACGCGCGTGCGGGATGACACCCTGGACGACCTATCGCCGTATCATTTTCCCGCGCATGTGGCAGATGATCTGGCCTGCCTACACCAACGACGTGGTCTTTACGCTTAAGGCAACGTCGCTGGCATCGACTGTAACCATGATGGAATTGACCGGTGCAGCACGAAAGATCGTGGCACGAACCGCCCTTCCCTATGAGGCGTTTATTTCGGCCGGTGTGGTCTATCTGATCATTGTTTATGTGCTGACATTCGGCTTTAAGGGTGTTGAACGCTATTTGCGCCGCAATGAACGTCGCAAAGACAAGCAACCGGTCGGGCCCAAAACAGCTTCTATCTGAAGAATACCCATATACAGCCCGGATGATCATAATTTCACCGGGCTGTTTTGCCCCACGCCACCATATTCCAGGAAATCAAAATGCAAGAAGAACGCATTGCACTCGTGCGCCCGCAAATGGGAACGTCCCGCGCCCTGACAGTTCGCCGATATGGCAAACCGGGCAACGGGCCAAAGGCCTATTTCCAGGCGGCTTTACATGCCGATGAACTGCCCGGTGTCCTGACGCTGCATCATCTGGAAACGCTTCTGAAAGAAGCTGACGCAAAGGGCGAAATTACCGGCGAGATTGTTGTCGTTCCGTTCGCTAACCCGATTGGCTTCACCCAATATGTTGATATGAAGCCGCTTGGCCGGTTTGAACTGCGCAGTGGCCAGAACTTCAATCGTTATTACCCGGATCTGAGCGCGGCGTTAATCGCCGCCGTCGATGGAAAATTGGGTCAGGATGCCGATGAAAACGTCAAACTGATCCGGGCCGAGTTGCGCCGTCTGATTGTACAGCATCGCAAGGATATCAGTCCGCTGACCGATTTGCAGGACTTGCGCCTTACACTGGCGGAACTGGCCATTGATGCAGACTATGTTCTTGATCTGCATTGCGACTGGGAAGCTCCGATGCATCTTTACATCAGTGACCATAACTGGCCCGATGCAGCCGACCTTTCCGCGCAAATCGGTTCGGAGTGTTCCCTGATTGCCGAAATCAGCGGCGACAACCCGTTTGATGAAGCGTTTAGCCGCCCATGGGTCGAACTGCGCCGGACATATGGCGACAAGTTCCCGATCCCGATGGCAACGCTTGCAACCACCATTGAGCTGCGCGGTGACCGTGACGTTTATGACACCTTCGCCATTCCTGATGCCTTGAATATGTTCAAATTCCTACAGCGTCGTGGAATGATTGCCGGCGATCCCGGCCCGCTTCCCGAAGCAAAATGCGATGCAACCCCGCTTTCGGGTGTTGACCGCGTTTCCGCGCTTCATGGCGGGATGGTTGTGTTCGGGGTTGAAGCTGGTGCCATGGTCAAGGCTGGCCAAGAACTTGGCTATGTTCTTGATTGTGAGACAGGTGAAAAGACGCCGTTCTCCAGTCGAACTGATGGTGTTCTTTATTCGCGTCTGGGCACCCGTCTTGTGGTGCCGGGTGGTTATCTGTGTTCTGTGGCAGGTGCAGAACCGTTGCCGGGTCGCGAAGGACAGCTTTTGCTTTCCAAATAACCGCCTTCACAACATATCGGAACTGTTTCCCCGGTTCTGATTGAAACTGTGTTTCAAGACGGATCGATTGATTGCCAAATCAAGGTTGGGTACTTTGTTGGCGATTGATTGATCCGTCTTTATCTTTAAGACCTGATCAGGCAGCCGCACCGGTTACAACAAGGACACGGTGCAATGCCGGAAATGACCAACCGCGCTTGGCGCGTTGCAAGGATGTTCTGATGTTTGACCCGAAAACCGTTTCTGACGTGATTGCCGCTGCCAAGGCAAAGGCCGTTGCTGATGCCGATACTGCACGTCGCGCCATTTCTGTTCTGGATTTGACCAGTCTGAATGACGATGACACGCCCGAGGTGATCAAGGCTCTTTGCCAACGTGCGCAAACGCCTGTGGGCAACACAGCAGCGGTTTGCGTCTATGCGCCATTTATCGAAACGTCCTGGCGGGCACTTGGTCAGTCCGGTGTCAAGACAGCGACCGTCGTCAACTTCCCGGCCGGTGGCACCAATGCCCAGCGCATTGGCGATGAAACAGCCGATTGCGTCGCCAAGGGTGCCGACGAGGTCGATCTGGTGTTTCCGTATAAGGCCTTCATTGATGGCGACCTTGAAATTGCCAAGGATGTGGTCGATGCCACGCGCATGGCCTGCGGTTCCATGACCACCATGAAGGTCATCTTGGAAAGCGGCGAATTTGATGATCTTGGCAAGGTGTATGACGCGGCGCGTCTGGCGATCAAACACGGTGCGAATTTCGTCAAAACCTCGACCGGTAAAGTCCCGGTTGGTGCAACGCCCGAAGCCGCAGTGGCCATGTTGACCGCCATTCGAGATGCAAAAGAAGAAGATGGTCTTGACGCAGGTTTCAAGGCGTCTGGTGGGGTTAAAACCACCGAGGATGCAGCCCTTTACATTGCAATCGCCGATCTCATCATGGGGGATGGCTGGGCAAAACCGGAAACGTTCCGTTTTGGGGCCAGTGGCGTTTTGACGGCCTTGCTGGAAACTTGCGGGGCAAAAACGTCGGATGCGCCCGCTGCGACTGGCAACTACTAAGATATGTGACTATCTGCGAGACAGATATCCCGTTCGATCCGGTTTGAAGGAATAGATCAATGGCACGTGCCATCATCATCGTGGCAGACAGTTTTGGAATTGGCGCGGCACCCGATGCAGCCAAGTTCGGTGATCAGGGCTCTGATACCCTTGGTCATATCGCCGAATATTGCGCCAAGGGGCTGGCAGATAATGATCAGCGCAGTGGTCTGCTAAATGTGCCAAATATGGTCGCCCTGGGTCTTGGCGAAGCGGCACGCGATGCAACTGGTCGTGTGCCACCGGGACTTGATCATGGTGGCGCCATGATTGGTGCGTTCGGGCATGCCAAGGAACTATCGCGCGGCAAGGATACCCCAAGTGGTCATTGGGAAATTGCCGGCGTGCCTGTTGACTTTGACTGGGGCTACTTTCCGCTGACCGTTCCGACCTTCCCGGCCGAGTTGACGGATGCTCTGATTGAACAGGCAAAACTGCCGGGTATTCTTGGTAACTGTCACGCATCGGGAACGACCATCATTGCCGAACTTGGCGAAGAACATATCAAGACCGGAAAGCCGATTTGCTATACATCGGCCGACAGCGTGTTTCAGATTGCCGCCCACGAGGAACATTTCGGCCTTGATCGTTTGTACGAAGTTTGCGAAATCGCCTTCAAGCTGGTCGAGCCCTATAACATTGGTCGCGTGATTGCCCGCCCGTTTGTCGGTGAAAGTCCGGCAGATTTCAAACGGACGTCAAACCGTCGCGACATTGCCGTTCCCCCGCATAAACCAACCTTGCTCGATCAGTTCAGTTCAACCGGTGGTAAGGTGATTTCGGTTGGCAAGATTGCTGATATCTATGCCCATCGCGGCATTGCCAAGAAGGTCAAGGCATCCGGCAACATGGCGCTTTTCGATGCCATGATGACCGAGATTGCCGAGGCGCCTGATAACAGCATTGTGTTCACCAACCTGGTGGACTTCGACATGGAATTCGGTCACCGTCGTGATGTTCCGGGCTATGCCAATGCACTTGAAGAATTCGATAAACGAATTCCCGAATTGCGTGCGGCACTTAAGCCCGGTGATCTGGTGATTATCACGGCCGATCATGGATGTGATCCAACCTGGCGCGGCAACGACCATACACGTGAATTTGTGCCGATAATGGCCTTTGGCCCGGCCATCGCACCCGGTCCATTTGGAATGCGTGATACATTTGCCGATATCGGACAAACAGTGGCGGATCATCTTGGGATTGCACCACTTGCGACCGGTACATCATTTTTGAATGGATGACGTTATGAACTGGCAAGTCGGACAAAGTGAACCATCGATGTCGCCGATCCGGATCGAGGCGATTGTCGATACGATTTGTCCGTGGTGCTATATCGGCAAGAAGCGCCTGGAAAAGGCGCTGGCGCGCGAAAAGCTTGATAATCTGATCATTCACTGGCGCCCATTCCTGCTTAACCCGGATATGCCTAGTGGTGGCATTGACCGCAAACTTTATCTGTCGGCAAAATTCGGCGGATCTGAAAGTGCGTCGCGGGTCTATAAGGCCATCGAGGATGCCGGGGCCGCGGTTGGTATTGATTTCAAGTTTGACCAGATCAAGGTCACACCGGATTCAACTGATTCTCACCGCCTGATTTACAAGGTCTGCGCAGAACGCCCTGCCGTCGGTAATGATCTGGTTGAAGACTTGTTCGTCGCCTATTTCCTTGAAGGTCAGGATATCGGTGATCTTGATCTGTTGATTGATATCGCAGTGCGTCACGGCGAAGATCGTTCGGAAATCCATGAATACCTGACAGGTGATATGGACCGGGAATATGTCGGTCAGGAAAACAGGGTCGCCCATCAAATGGGTGTTACCGGTGTTCCGTGCTTCCTGTTTAACAGCCGTCATGCACTATCGGGCGCACAGGAACCGGACATTTTGCAACGCATGATCCGTCTGGCACGCCAGGAACAAATGCCTGCATAGGTTCAGATATTGATTAAAAGAAAAACGGCGGGATAACATGATGTTACCCGCCTTTTCTTTATGTGGCGACTGCGATGTCCGACAGCCGTTTCATCAATCGTTTCAGGCCTTCCAGGCGGTCTGTCGGGCCGTCCCAACCCGCCGCGTAGACGATCTTGTGATCCGGTCGCAGGCGTGCGACGCCGACCTGTTGTTGAATAAATCCGATCAGGCCGCCCGGGTTCGGGAACTCGTTATTGCGCAGCGTGATCAACGCCCCCTTGGGCCCGGCATCGAGCTTTTCGATATTGGCAACGCGGCACCATTGTTTGATGGTGACAACGTCCAGAAGGTTTTCGACTTCCTTGGGCAGTTTGCCAAATCGGTCAATCATCTCGGCTGCGAATTGATCGACTTCTTCGCGTGATCTCAGTTCAGAAATCCGGCGATACAATCCAAGTCGCACGCCGAGATCGGGCACATAACGATCCGGGATCAGAACCGGCATGCCGATATTAATCTGCGGAACAAAGCCTGCATCTTCGGACGCATCAATTTCGCCTTTGGCCTCGGCCACGGCTTCTTCGATCATCTGTTGATACAGCTCGATCCCGACTTCCTTGATGTGACCCGATTGTTCTTCGCCCAGCAGGTTCCCTGCCCCGCGAATATCAAGGTCATGACTGGCAAGGTTGAAACCGGCCCCCAAACTGTCGAGAGTTTGCATGACCTCAAGACGCTTAAGCGCCGTTGCCGTCAGCTTTTTGCCATTCGGAAGTGTAAGATAGGCATAGGCACGTTGCTTGGAACGGCCAATACGGCCACGCAACTGATAAAGCTGTGCTAGGCCGAACATATCCGCCCGGTGAATAATCATGGTATTGGCGTTCGGAACGTCGATTCCCGATTCAATGATGTTGGTCGCAAGCAACAGATCAAACTTGCGGTCGGTGAAATCGGTCATCACCTGTTCAAGATCACGTGCCCCCATTTGGCCGTGGGCAACATCAAACTTGATTTCAGGAACAAGGTTTTCAAGTTCCTTGGCAACTCGGCCGAGTTCGTTCACGCGCGGACAGACATAGAAAATCTGACCGCCACGGTGACGTTCGCGCAAGATTGCTTCTCGTACCACAACCGGATCATAGGGCGTGATATAGGTCCGTACTGCCAACCGGTCGACCGGTGGTGTTGCGATGATCGACAATTCCTTAACCCCGGTCAGTGCAAGTTGCAAGGTTCGCGGGATCGGTGTTGCGGTCAGTGTCAGCACATGAACGTCGGATTTCAGTTCTTTCAGGCGTTCTTTGTGTTTCACGCCGAAATGCTGTTCTTCGTCAATAATCAGAAGTCCAAGGTCTTTGAAATGCACACCGTTGCCCAAAAGCGCATGGGTGCCACAGACGATATCAACATGACCGCTTTCAAGGTTGTCTTTGACCAGCTTGGCATTTTTGCCGGTGACCAGACGTGAAAGCTGTTCGACCCGGACCGGAAGTCCGTCAAAGCGTTGCTTGAAATTCAGGTAATGCTGACGACACAGCAGCGTCGTCGGCGCAACAATGGCGACCTGCTTGCCCGACATGACGGCTGCAAAGGCTGCGCGCATGGCGACCTCGGTCTTGCCAAAGCCGACATCACCACAGACAAGACGATCCATCGGTTTGCCTGCGGCAAGATCATCAAGAGTGTCGCGGATGGCGCGCGCCTGATCCTCGGTTTCAGCAAACGGGAAGCTTGCACAGAATTCGTCATAACTGCCTTCAGGTGCCTGCAACTGTGCCCCTTTGCGCAGATGACGTTCGGCGGCGACCTTGATCAGTTTGCCAGCCATATCGCGGATACGTTCGCGCAATTTGGCCTTGCGGGCCTGCCAGGCGACACCGCCCAGCTTATCAAGGATTGAAATCCCCTCGTCCGAGCCGTATCGCGACAGGACCTCGATATTTTCAACCGGGACAAACAGTTTGTCGCCGCCGTCATATTCAAGCTCAAGACAATCATGTGGCGCACCGCCGGCTGTCACGGTTTTAAGGCCAAGATACCGCCCGATGCCGTGTTCCAGATGAACGACAAGATCGCCTTCGGAAATTTCGGATGCTTCGCGTAGGAAGTTGTCTGCCTTGCGGCGACGCCCGCCCGGACGGCTCATACGGTCGCCCAAGATATCCTGTTCAGTGACAAACCACAGGCCCTGACGACGGAAACCGCGTTCGATATCAAGGATGACAACCGCCACATGTTCGTGGGTCAGATCGTCCGTGACATCTTCCCAGCATTCACATGTGACGACCTTGCCCACACCATGTTCGCGCAGAAGTGACACCATGCGATCACGTGAACCATCGGAATAGGCTGCGATAACAACCTGATTTTCCTTACCGCGCTGGGTTGTGATGAAATCACGCAATTCGTCATAAAGATTGGTGTCTGCCCGCGCGCGCACATCACCAAAGTCGCGCCCTGCCCGTGCGCCAAGATCAAAGATTCCGCGTTCCGGGTTTTCATCGTCGTAATATGGTGAATATTCCAGAACAACGCGATCGGCCAGCATGCGGTCAAACTCGGCCTGATCAAGATAAAGCCGTTCTGTCGGAACCGGCTTATAGACATTATCACCCGAAAGACCGCCGCCCTTGATGTTCAGGCGGGCTTGATAATAATCATCAATCATTTCAAGACGGTTTTCGATGACCTCGCCATACTGGTAATCCAGTGTGACGATGGTGTCGGGCAAATAGGCAAATATTGTATCCAGCCCGTCATGGAACAGCGGAAGCCAATGTTCCATGCCACCGTATTTCAAGCCGTTTGAAATTGATTCATACAGCGGATCGGTTTGCGAAACCGCGCCAAAAAGTTCGCGATAGTTGCTTCGGAACCGTGAAATGCTGTCAGGGTCCAGAAATACCTCGCCCACCGGCAAAAGTGCGATTTCCTTGACCTTGCCAACCGTACGCTGCGTTTCAACGTCAAATCGACGGATGCTTTCAATCTCATCACCAAAGAAATCAAGGCGCACCGGTTCTTTCATGCCCGGTGCATAAATATCGACAATGTCGCCACGGACGGCGTAATCACCCGGCTCCATAACCTGTTCGGCGCGGTTATAACCCATCCGCTCGAAATAGGCGGTCAGATCGGCCCGGTCATATTCCGTACCGGCCTTGAAGGCGAGCTTGCCTTTGCGCATGACATCAACACACGGGACGCGCTGAATGGCGGCCGCCGCGGTTGTCAGAACAATGCGTCCAAACCCGGCATCTGGTGCCTTTCCTTCTGACAATGTCGTCAGGGTTTCGATCCGGCGTGCCGTGACTTCGGCAATCGGCGAAACGCGGTCGTAGGGCAAGCAATCCCATGCCGGAAGTGTCAGAACCTCCACTTCACCGGCAAAGAAGCGCAGTGCTTCGGCAAGCTGTGACATGCGCTTGTCATCGCGCGCGATATGCAAGACCGTCTGGTTGGTTCCGGCGGTTTCTAGCAATTCGCGCAAGATCAGCGCGTCGGCTCCTTCCGGAACGCCGCCAACCCGCTTCCGACCTTTGGTCGATATGATTTCTTTGATTTTGCTCAATGCTTTATCAGGCGTTGCTAAGTTCGCGGATCATACGCAGAACGTCAGTATCATACTGTGCCGGTGCCTGTTCCTTGCCCGTTGCCCATTTGAAGAAATCCGCATCCGGGACCTCATTGATCAATGCTTCGAACGTATCAAGCTGTTCTTCGGTCAGGGTGGCAAGATGCTTGTCCATGAACCGGCCCATCAGGATATCGTTTTCCTTGGTGCCGCGATGGCCCCCGCGGAACAACAGCTTTTTGCGACGCATTTCGAGTTCCGAAATGGTGTCAGTCATGATCGATCTCCTGAATTTTACTCTTTGCAGCGCCCGGCGGGTGGGCATCTGCCTGCAATTCTGTGGCTTGGTTTGTACGTTAAAATGCCGTTTTGGTCCATGCTGTGATGGGACGAATTTGCATCAATTGGTGACTTGCATGTTGTCCCGCGATAATTTTGTTGTATACCCATGCCATAAACGCACTTGTTCTATTAACGTTCTCATTCAAAGTTGCAACCAAAACCGACATGCGCCCGGAAATTCTGTTCCCTCTTTTTGCTGAAATTGACACGCTGACTGGCATTGGCCCGCGGTTAAAGCCGTTGGTTGCGCGATTGATTGGTGGGGAACATGTTGCGGATTTACTTTGGCACCTGCCGTCCGGGATTATTGATCGACGTTTTTCCCCGGATCTGTCGGAAACCATTGATGGTTCGGTTGTGACGATGGATGTCTGGGTCGAACGGCATGATCCGTCACCGAACCGCCGGCGCCCCTATCGTGTGATCTGCAAGACCCAAAGCGGAACCCTTGTTCTTGCCTTTTTCAATGCGCGGGCAAAGTATCTGAATGATGTATTGCCGATTGGTGAAAAGCGCATTGTTTCAGGCAAGATTGATCATTATCGCGGCGAGTATCAGATCACCCATCCGGACCGGATCGGGACCGAGGCTGAACGTGCTGAAATTCAAACTGTTGAGCCGGTCTATCCAATGTCGGCTGGTGTCACCGGCAAGACCTTGACCAAGGCGGCTCGTGCGGCGCTGGCGACCCTGCCCGACTTGCCGGAATGGCATGATCCGGCATTGGTTGCGCGCCATAAATGGCCGGATATCAAATCCGCCCTTCATACGGTGCACAATCCCCAGGACGAGGCCGATCTTTCGCCAGATCATCCGGCGCGTAAACGGCTGGCCTATGACGAATTGTTGGCCAACCAGCTTGCCCTTGCCCTTATCCGAGCCAAGATGCGCAAGCTTGGTGGTCGGGTGACGCAGGGCGACGGCAAGCTTCGCAACGGATTGGCGTCGCACCTGCCCTTTGCCATGACAGGCGCACAGCAACGCGCATTGAAGGATATCTATGCCGATATGTCGGGTGAAGGCCGCATGTTGCGGCTTTTGCAAGGGGATGTGGGTTCGGGCAAAACGGTTGTTGCCCTGATGGCGATGCTTAATGCGGTTGAATGTGGACGTCAGGCGGCCCTGATGGCACCAACCGAAATCCTGGCACGGCAACATTTTGAAACGATCGGCCCGTTGCTTGAAAAGATCGGGGTGACCTGTGCCATCCTGACCGGACGAGACAAGGGCAAATCGCGCAAGGCATCACTCGAAGGATTTGCCAATGGTGAAGTCCAGATCGCGGTTGGAACGCACGCCCTGTTTCAGGATGACGTCGTGTTTAAGGACCTTGCCTTTGCCGTGGTTGATGAACAGCACCGGTTTGGTGTGCATCAACGTTTGATGCTGGCGGGTAAGGGTCAGGCTGTTGATGTTCTGGTGATGACGGCGACACCAATTCCGCGCACCCTGACCCTGACGGCGTTTGGGGATATGGAAGTTTCTCGGCTTGATGAAAAGCCGCCCGGGCGCAAACCCGTTGATACCCGCGTGTTGCCCATCGACAAGGTTGATGATGTGATTTCCGGTATCGGTCGCGCCATGCGCACCGGCACCAAGATTTATTGGGTCTGTCCGCTGGTAGAGGATTCCGAAGTTCTTGACCTTCAGGCGGCAGAAGAACGTTACCGGGTTCTGGTCGAACTGTTTGGAAAAGCCCGTGTCGGGCTTGTTCACGGCAAGATGAAGGGCAAGGAAAAAGACGAAGTCATGGAACGCTTTGCCCATGGTGATACGTCTATTCTTGTCGCCACAACTGTGATCGAAGTCGGCGTTAACGTGCCAGAAGCCACCATCATGGTGATCGAGCATTCCGAACGGTTTGGCTTGGCGCAACTTCATCAGTTGCGTGGTCGCATTGGTCGTGGTGATGCAGCATCCACTTGTTTGTTGCTGTATGGCAGCCCGCTTGGACAGGTATCCAAGGCCCGCCTTAAGATCATGCGTGAAACTGAAGACGGTTTTGTAATTGCCGAGGAAGACTTGAAACTGCGTGGTGCAGGTGAAGTTCTGGGCACCCGGCAAAGCGGCCTTCAGGAATACCGGTTGGCCAATCTTGAACTCCATGGCGAACTGTTGGCAATAGCACGCGATGATTCACGTTTGATCGTTGATCGCGACCCGGATCTTCAAAAAAACCGCGGGGAAGCATTGCGGTTGTTGCTGTATCTGTTTGAACGTGACGAGGCCGTTCGTTACTTCCGATCCGGCTAAAAACAATAAAGGGCGCCATTTCCGGCGCCCTTTATTGTTTTTGTGTCTCGTCCTGAAATACGTTGTCA
>NZ_JPWF01000007.1 GCF_003326675.1 Thalassospira profundimaris | reverse complement strand
AGCTACACCCGCATGGTGTGTGGCGCGGTTTTTAGCAGTCACCCCCTAAGGGCGCAAGCGGTTTTTGACCCGAAATTCAAATTAATTTTCCGATTTTCGCATGGGTAGAAACCGCGCCGGATTTCAGAGCGTCAAGGTTCTGGTTTCGGGTGTGAAAGCACAGCAGCCGAGCGCGCAAACGGGGCGCGTGAACCGGCGGGGCTGTGATCACAATAAACGATGAGAAGGGGGCAGGGAGAGGGCGGAAACGCACGAGATGTATGCTGCGTTTCCGTTCCGGGTGCGCGGATTTATTCGCGGGGCAGCTCGTAGCGTTCTGCCAGTTTGGTCAGGGCGGCAACGGTTGCCTGTTCGACGGTCGAGCCAAAACCGGTGACGCGGCCAGCCAGAATGACATAGAGAGAGTCAATGTGAAGCTGGATCACCAGAAGCTGCTTTTCATTGGCGGTGGTACGGTCGGCGACAAAGCTTTCCATTGATTTGGCAATCTGGGTCATCAACGGATATTGGAACGTACCGCCAAGCGCCTTGACCGAATAGGCGAGGTCGGAGCTGGTTTCAACAGCAGCGCCGCGTTTGGTCTTGTCGCCAAGTGCGCCAATGATCAGGCGGCGACAATCCATCAGATCCTTGCCGATATCACGGACAAAGGTTTCCGAGCTGCGCTGCACGACCATTTCCAGCTCTTCGAGCTGTTCGGGCGACAGATTGATGTCAAAGCCTTTGACGAAGTTCACGGCCCGGCGCTTCAGGTCGGTTTGGGCCGGAATGATCTGTACATTCTTTTTTTTGGGCTCGTTCGGCTTCACGATGGCTCCGCTTCCCCAGTCAAAATGGCTCATTCGTCAAGGCTCCTACGGTCAGGGCCATCAAACTGGACCTGCCTGCGGCGTCGGTCGGGGCCAAAATACGTTCCGGTATTAATGAAACGTCTTGGACGGGCGATGACCGAAACCAGTCGACTATAAAGTGCCTTGGCATTGAACGGTTTTGCAAGGAATTCTGTAATGCCAAGATCGCGGGCCGTCGTCACATACCGGTGTTCGGAATGCGCAGTCAGCATAATCACAGGAATGAACCTGTTGGGCGAATTGGTCGAATTGCGCATGACGTCAAGGAATTCAAGGCCGTCCATGCCGCGGAGTCGCCATTCGCAAACAACGATATCAATCTTTTCAGTGCGCAAGACGTCGAACGCGTCATTCGGCGTTTTGACACGCTGAATGTGACTGGCTCCGAGATAGGCCAATGTGTCGTAGACTACTTGAGCTGAAATCTTGTCCCCGTCAACGATCAGAAAACTGATTTTACTAAAGTCGATTTTCGCGTTCATCCGGCCTCGTTTCCTGAGCATCATCACGAAATGGGTCGCTGTTCAGGGACTCACAGCAGCAATTCATCTCGGTTGCTGGTGTTAAATCCTTATACCTTTGTCTGGTTTCCAGCAAGGTCTAACCGCCTCATTCATGGCCTGGAAATCTGACAAATACTGACGCGGGGCCAGTGGTTAGGCACAAACAGATAGCATTTCGATCATTATTCTTATTGGTGCTCGTGTCCGAGAGACAATCCAACCATATTGGGGATGTCGGGCAATAGTAAAGGGCCTGATAGATTATTTCATGAGTTCGGTTGTGCCGTCATCATCAATGACTTGTACGGCAACACCGGATTCCTCGAACATTTCGGTGGAAATTTTCATGTCCTGTTCCCAACGTTCGAGAAAATCTGCGGTCAGTTTGGTCTTGTCGACAAAGACCTCTGCGATGCCGGCCTGAATGATGGCGCGTGCGCAATCGCAGCACGGGAAATGCGTCACATAAAGCGAACAGCCGTCAAGCGATGTGCCGGTATAGCTGGCATTGTAAATGGCATTACGTTCGGCATGTTCGGTATAGGCGTATTTTTCAGGGCGCTGATGGCGGCTTTCGACTTCGTCATCAACGCCGCGTGGAAAGCCGTTATAGCCAACCGCACGGATTTCCTTTTTGGGGCCAATGACAACCGCGCCCACCTGGGTGCTGCGATCTTTTGACCAGTCGGCGATATGGGCCGCAAGACCCAGAAAGCGGTGGTGCCATTTGCTCATTGGATAAAGCCCCGTTTGCGTCGATGTAATCAGAAGACCCGCATGCCGTCGGGCAGGGGCAATTATATTTCCTGTACCCTTTTAAGAGGGGGCTTCTTGTAATTGTCCAGAGAAAAATCACATTTTTGTAAAGGCATTTAGTGAAAAGTCCCTGTTCAAATAGGGGCTGATTGACTATTAAGGGGTTACCCCCAGAAAAATATCAGGACGCCTTGGCGCCTCGCCGCAGATGCAGGCCGAAGCGGCAGGGCTCACGTGTAAACCAAATAACAAGAGGTAGTAGCCGATGCGCCGTCAACGTAAGGCGAAAATCATCGCGACCCTGGGGCCGGCGAGTTCCAAGCCAGAAATCCTCGAGAAAATTGTAAAAACGGGCGTCGACGTATTTCGCCTGAATTTCTCGCATGGGGAACACTCAGAACATCTGGCCCGTTTTGAAGCTATCCGCGCTGTTGAAGAAAAGCTTGGTCGTCCGATCGGGATTTTGATGGACCTTCAGGGTCCGAAAATCCGCGTCGGCACCTTTGCTGATGAGCAGATTACGCTGGAAGCCGGTGATACGTTCAAGTTCGATATGGACAAGACGCCCGGCGATAACAAGCGCGTTGCCCTTCCGCATCCGGAAGTTTATGCAGCCCTTAAGCCGGGTGCGAACCTGTTGCTTGATGATGGCAAGCTGCGTATGCGCGTTGAAAAATGCGATGACAAGTCGGCTGAATGTACCGTTATCACCGGTGGTCCGCTGTCGAACCGCAAGGGTGTGAACCTTCCTGACGTGATGCTGCCTTTGTCGCCGCTGACCGATAAGGACCGTGCCGATCTGGTTTATGGTCTGGAAATGGGCGTTGATTTCGTCGCCCTGTCCTTCGTACAGCGTCCGGAAGACGTCGCCGAAGCCCGCAAGATCATTCAGGGCCGTGCGGCCATCGTTTCCAAACTGGAAAAGCCGCAGGCAATTGAACATCTTGATGAAATCGTCGAGCTGTCGGATATGGTGATGGTTGCCCGTGGTGACCTTGGTGTCGAATGCCCGCCGGAAGATGTTCCGATTCTGCAGAAGCGGATCATCAAGGCCTGCCGCGAAGCTGGCAAGCCGGTGATTGTTGCGACCCAGATGCTTGATTCGATGGTATCGAACCCGGCACCGACCCGCGCAGAAGCATCCGACGTCGCGACCGCCATTTATGACGGTGCCGATGCGGTGATGCTGTCAGCGGAAAGTGCGGTTGGTAAATACCCGCTTGAAACCGTTTCGATCATGGATCGCATTCTGGTCCGTGTTGAACAGGACGAGCTTTATTACCGCATGCGTGACGCCAACCGTCCTGATCCGGAACATAACGCACCGGATGCGATCAGTGCTGCTGCCCGTCAGGTGGCAACCACGATCGGCTCCAAGGCGGTTGTTAACTATACCACGTCCGGTTCGACCGCATTCCGTGCCGCGCGCGAGCGTCCGGAAGTGCAGATTCTTGGTCTTACGCCGCGTATTCAGACCGCACGTCGCCTTGCACTTTGCTGGGGCGTTCATCCGGTCTTTACCCGTGATGCGACCAACTTTGCCGAGATGGTCGGGATTGCCTGTGAAGTTGCCCAGCGCGAAGAATTCGCGAACCCGGGTGATTCGCTTGTGATTACCGCTGGTGTGCCGTTCGGTACGCCGGGTGCGACCAACATCCTGCGCATCGCATGGGTGAGCAATTAATTTGCAGGCAATCTGATTGCCAGACACGATGAATGGCGGGCGGCCTTGATGGTCGCCCGTTTTTTTTTGTGTTTTCCGGGCCGAACCGGGAAGGTGCAGGGGGCTGTTTGGAGGGCGAATATCAGCGGATTGCATAGGTCTCTGTATTGTTAATGTTTTTTTGAGTCTTTGCGTCGATAGTCTATCTGTAATCAAGGCTTTGTCTGATGGCATAGGTTTTGGTCGTTGGGGTTAAGATTTTTAGACGTCTTGTCAGGTTGTGTATCGTTGTCAGTTCTGATTAAACTGTTCTGACAAAACATAAAAATACAGGGATCACTCATTGTTGATTCCGGATATGCCGCCAGGCAAGGGACCAGGGGAATAGCTGCGATAATGCTGAGTTGGATGTTCAATCGGCAGAAAAACACGGGTGACGGGGGGCTTGATGACAAGGCCTCTGCGAAGCTTCGTGATCTTGCTGAAACTGTCCGTACAGTCGCACCCGATGCATTTTCTGCAGATGCAGGTCATGCGCGTGGGCGGTCGATCCCGCGCAAAAACGCCAGCGAAGAATTTTCAGAACAAAGCGCGCTTGAACATGCGGCCCGCCTTTCATCGGAAATGGCGCATGTTGATGATGACGATGATGCACCGGATTTTGACAGCGATGTCCGTATGGATGTTGCACGCCGTTTGCGCCGGCATCTTCATGATGTCAGCCCGTCCGAGCGCCTTGAAATGGTCGAGGAATTTGTCGCGGCCATTGCCAATATGGGGGAATGCTATCGCCCGCAGGTGATTAATCTGATCGAACAGGAACTGGGGCATACCCCCTATATGACCCGTCAGGCGGCAAGCCGCCTGCGTCAGGATATTCAGTCGATTGGCCGGGTGTCCATCGGGGAATATATCGAACTTCTGAGTGATTCCGATTTCCTTGATATCATGCGCGGTCGTGGCGAGTTCGTTTTGACCGCGGCCGAGCGTGTGCGCGAAGAACAGGAAGCCGCAGCCAAGGCGCGCCTGATCGCGCTGCAGGCCGAAAAAGAAAAAAGCAGCCTTTTGAACCGGTTGCTGTCATCGGATGATGCGCCACGCAATGTTGTCGCGATGGCGCCGCAATTCACCGAACGCAAGCCCGATGCACCGAAATCCCCGGCCAATGATCTTTTGGGTGGCCAAAGCCGGATTTCGCGTCAGGCCCAGCGTCGTATTGCCCATTTCATTATGGCGTCGCTGTTCGATACCCTGGTTGAACAGGGGCGGATGCGCACCGAGGTTGCCCGTGCACTTCGTCAGTCTGTGCGCCAGCGCATTGAAAAGGCCCGGTTCGAAAACCGGATGCCTGCTTATGCATCTGATAGTGCTGCTGCAATCGATGTGACTGACGACGTGATGCTGGAACATGAAAGCGACACGTCTTCGCATCAGAAGATGACAATTGATCAGTATATCCTTGATGCGGTGTCACGTAATGATGACGCGCTTGTGGTGCAGTCACTTGCCCATTATGCACAAATACCGGTGAATGCGGTTTCCAAAATCCTTGATTCGGGCAGTGCCCGTGCGATCACCGCACTGGCATGGCGCGCAGGCATGACGGCACCGTCATCGGTGGTCCTGCAAATCAGCAATGGCATCCCGGAAGCCAGTATCGAAAGCCCGGCTGCGGGTGGTCGTTACGCCATGGCGTCGACGGATATGGATTGGTATATCGACTTCTTTAACGATACCAAGCCCGCCGTATCGCGCCCGCGCAATGACAAAGAAAATGTTGCACCGTCGGCGGCGACAAAGCGCACGACAAATCCGAATATCCGCCCGCGCGAAGGCCGCAACAATGGTGGCCTTGAAGGTCTGGTCTCTGACAGACGATCTATTAAGGATCGAAAAGGGGACTGAGGGCCATGAGCAGCAATCACGGCATCTCGTATGACGCGTTGAAATATGCGCTGACGATCAAGCAGAGCTATCAAAGTGGCGAACCCTTGACCGTGACCGGTGCTGCCAAGCAGCAGCGTTTGCTGATGCCTGAGCATTTGCTGAGCAATGATCTTGCCCTGATGCAGTATGACGATCCGCTTGCCCTTGCGGTGATTGCGACACGCGACCCGGAAAGCCCGATGGCGCTTGCAGCAGCCATTCGTATGGGGCCGCATGCCAAATGCAAGGAACTGATTACCGGCGTGTTTGAAGTCGTTGCTGACGCAACCAAGCACGAACTGGTCGCCGATTGCGCCAAGCTTCTGTCCAAGAATGCCTTTAGTCCGGATGCCTTCCATCTGGTTCGTACGCGTGCATCCAATCACGTTGTCGAAATCCGCGAAGCATATCGTCGGGCAATGGCCGAAAATCTGCGTGCGCTTCTGGATGGCAAGATGGCGGCACGTGAATTTGTCGAGGAATTCATCGAGCTTGCGTCAAACGGCAATCTGCGGATTGATATTTATCGCCGTCTGGTGATGAAACTGATGCGGTCCGATGCTGTGCGCCCAAGCGTGAAATTTATGCTGCTGGAACGGCTTGATCGTTTTCCGCAGATGGTCAAGCTTCAGATTGTTAACGAAGTTAACTCGGCCCCAGATACGCCGGAATATCAGACCCTGAAGCAGGAATTGCGCTGGATCTACGAGACCAAGCAAAAGCAGCAGGCACCGCAAGTTCCGATCAATGCCAGCAAGCCGCAGCCCACAGCAGCCGAACTTGTTGCACGTTCACAGATTGATTTCGGTGCCGCCGCAGGTCTGCATCAGCGTAACAGCATCATCAAACCGGCCGAGCCGACACTTCGTCGCAACAGCAATCCACTGACCATGCGCAGTGGCGGTTTCAGCACCCGCGAACTTTCATCCTGGCTGAACTAGGGGAGCCGGTTGCCCGGGCAATGCCCTAGCTGACCAGCCGGGAAGTTGTCTGTGCTGTTTCATGCGGGCCATGAAGGCCAAGCTGCTTTTCCAGATAAACTGTGCTGATCACTCGTAACAGGGATGCGAAGTTTGGGATGTCACCGCGTTGTGCCACCACTTCGTCGTAAATCTTGCCCAGAAATTGCGGCGTGGTGAAACCTTCGCCAGACGAGATTTCATCAAGGATTTGCCAGAAGCGCAATTCAAGACGCAGACTGGTGACAACACCGTTGATCCTTACCGAGCGGCTGACAGACTGGTAAAGTTCGGGTTCTGTCCCGGAATAGATTTGACACATTTGGACGGCCTTTCCTGTGGTGTTTGATGCTCCGTTTATTATCGGTGTTATGTCCGGGGCTTTATCCGCCCGGCAAAGCATCTTTCAGCAGAAGTCCATGGTCAGGTAAAAATCGCCCAAACGCAATTGGCGATTGGGCGATTTGTCGTCACAACGAGATTTCAGTGCCAAGAGCCGCAAGGAATGCCGCCATCCATTTCGGATGGGCAGGCCATGCCGGGGCGGTCACCAGATTGCCATCGGTAACGGCATCATCAATGGCGATATCGGCATAGGTGCCGCCCGCCAGTTTGACTTCGGGTGCACATGCCGGATAGGCCGACACAGTGCGGCCCTTGATGATGTCCGCTGCGGCAAGAAGCTGGGCACCATGGCAGACCGCAGCAATCGGTTTGCCAGCATCATTGAAGTCACGCACCAGTCGAATGACATCTTCGTTCAGGCGCAGATATTCAGGGGCACGGCCGCCCGGGATCAAAAGGGCGTCATAATTTTCGGCGCGTGCCGATGCAAAGTCCGCATTCAGTGCGAAATTGTGACCGCGTTTTTCAGTATAGGTCTGATCGCCTTCGAAATCGTGGATGGCGGTTGCGACGGTATCGCCAGCCTTCTTGTCGGGGCAGACCGCATCAACCTTGTGCCCGACGGCAAGCAGGGTCTGGAACGGCACCATGGTTTCGTAATCCTCGGCGAAGTCGCCAGTGATCATCAGGATGTTCTTGGCAGACATTTTGTATCCTCCCGGTTGGTTTGTATCCGTCTTTCAAGGATACAAACCATACGCCTGCAACGGGCGTGACGGGTAACAGCGGGCTACTACACGGTTCACAACGGACCGCGTCGGAAGGGCACACAAAAAAAGGAGGCCCGAAAAATCGGGCCTCCTTTCAGAGATGCGGATATTGATCCGATCAGCTTTTGCTTTCCGGTGCCTTTTTGGCAGCAGCGGTTTTTGCCGCCGGCTTTGCCGCAGTTGCACGGGTGCGGGTTGCCGGTTTCTTGGCCGGTGCCTTTGCCGCCGCCGGTTTGGCTGCTGCGAGCTTGGCAACGCTTGCCGTTTCCGGTGATTCGATGACGTGCAGGTCGCGCTGCGGGAACGGGATCGAGAAACCGGCTGCTTCAAGTTCGGTTTTCGATTTGCGGGTCAGATCAAAGAAGGTCGGCCAGAAGTCCGCCGTTGCGACCCAGCCGCGCGCGGTCAGATCGACCGAGCTTTCGCCGAGGGTTGCCACAAAGCTCATCGGGGCCGGGTCCTTGAGAACGCGTTCGTCCGAAGCAACAAGGTTCTTGAGGAATTCCAGCGCGCCATCAACATCGTCGTCATAGGAAATGCCAACCTTGATATCCATGCGGCGGGTCGGGTTGCGCGAATAGTTCTTGATCGAGCTGTTCCAGATCTGCGAGTTCGGCGCAGAGATGAAAACACCATCCGGAGTCTTGAGCAGGGTGGTGAACAGCGAAATTTCAACCACCGTACCCGAAACAGACCCGGCCTCGATGAACTCATCAATCTTGAGCGGACGCAGGATCAGGATCATCACGCCGGCTGCGATGTTTGACAGCGTTCCCTGCAAGGCAAGGCCGATGGCCAGGCCAGCGGCACCAAGAACAGCGATGATGCTGGTGGTTTCAACGCCGAAGTTTGACAGGATGGCGATCAGGACAAAGATCAGGATCGCATAGCGCACAATGCTGGCTGCCAGCGGCTTAAGCGTGGCGTCTACGAATTTCGCATTTTTAAGAGAATGGCGGACAAGTGCCGATGCGCGACCGGCAAGCCACCAGCCAACTGCAAGAATGACAATTGCGCCCAACAGATCCATGCCAAAGCCGAGCGCGAACTCCTTTAGCATCAGTGTGATCTTGGATACATCGGTTTCGATCATTTAATCCTCGTCCGCTCTGTGTCTTGTTGTATTGATTGATAGTCATACGTCTGTATGAAAGAATAAGCATTACAGGTTTATGTGTTCTTGAAAAGTGTGTAGAGAAATACAATTCTTTCTACAGGTATGGAACAAATCGCGTTTTCGGTCGTTTTGAGACATAATGTCACCATCTTTGGTGATAAAGTATTATCTGAATAACAACCTTCACGACAGGGGTAAGACATGCAGCTTCGTCCGTCTCTTCTTTGTGCACTTGGTGGCGTTGCGCTTCTGAGTGCATGTAGCAGCGTAGATAATTCCGGTACTTCTGTAATGTATGGCGGTAACCCGCTTACCTACAGCAGCTCCGTATCTTCCGCGATTTCCGGTGCTGAACCGACCACCGCTTTTGGCAAGGCGCTTAAGGCAGAATATATTGCCTATGCACAGCGTGAAGCTGACGAGTGGTATGACTTCTTTGATGCTGACTTCTTTGCGAAGAAAGCAGGCAAAGTTGTCGAAGACGAAAATATTCTTCCGGAAGACCCGGCCAACTGGCGTTTCTCGGACGAGGAAATCGCCCAGAAACGTGCAGTTCGCGATGAACTGATTGCGTTGCTCGATAGCGGCAAACGCGAAGAAAAGCCTGATACCGCAGCTGTTGCGCAGGCCCGATTCGACTGCTGGGTCGAGGAAAGCGAAGAAGGCTGGCAGGATGATCTGATCAGCCAGTGCTGGAAAGACTTCGAAGCTGCGATGGCAGAACTTCGCGCCGTAGAACCGGCACCGATGGCAGCACCGGTTGCTGCCAAGGAAGCACGTCTGTTCACGATCTTCTTCGATTTCGATAGCGTTGCAATCACCCCGGTTTCCGAGCGTGTTCTTGATGCGGCTGCGGAACAGTGGGCATCGTCGATGGGCAATGTTGCAATCGTCGGTCACACCGATTCCTCGGGTTCGGCTGCCTATAACCTGAAACTGTCCGAGCGTCGTGCAAAAGCGGCTCTTGATCAGCTGACCGGTCGTGGCATCAAAACCGACATGATCGATAGCGATGCGGTTGGTGAAGGCGAACTTCTGATCCCGACTCCGGATGGTGTTCGTGAGCCGCGTAACCGTCGTGTGACAATTTCTGTCGACTAAGTACGGTCATTTACCAAATCTTTGGCAACGAGGTGGCAATATGCCACCTCGTTGTTTTTATATGTGCTTTTATCTGCTCGATGAAAATTGCAGGAATTACAGTTGTAATTTGGATTAATCTGCATAATCTCAGCGAGAGATTTCGACACGTAAAAGTGAGAGGCGGGGATAGATGCTGAAGGCCATCAAGGCGGTCTTTTCGCGACGCTCGGGGGGCGTGACACTTGCACTGGCGATTGCGTCAGTTTCATTTGCTCCGGCTGCTGTTGCAGCGGATAAAACCCCAATCGTTCCATTCGAAAAATATTACGCAGATCAGCGCGGTGACGGAAAATACCTGCGCTTTAATGCATTTTCCGGCGAAATTCCGGGTAAGCGGATCAAAGCATTGTTGCGATCCGGACAAGTTATCGGGGACCGCATCCTTCTTTCAGAAGATGTCGCGGTCTATTTCCCGGATGGCTATATCGTTCAGTCGCAAGCCAGATTCGGCAAATATGTTCCCAAAGCAAACATCAAGACGGAAGGCGTTTCCAAACGCGATCATTTGACGGAAAACCCGCGTTACGCGCTGGTTGAGCGTTTTGATACGATTCTCGGACGTGAATGTGCGCGTACGGAATATGCCAATGGTTTTGCCGCCTTGCGGATCAAGCCGGACGGGGTGATGTCGCTGGTTCTCGAAACGTCGGGTCTTTATGACCAGATCGTTGATGAGAAAACGACCACCTATAGCGTGACCAGCGCCGTGCAGCCGGACTTTATCGGCAACCAGGGGCTTATGCCCGAATTGATGGCGCAATGCCGCCGCGGTTAAGTGCGCGGTAACAGAATATAGAATTAAGCAAAAGGCACCGGAACACCGGTGCCTTTTTGTTTTGGGTCCCGATCGGAAGGCGGGATCGGAGCCTGATCGCGCCGGGCCTTAAAACAGCCTGGGAATTTCGATGGCGGGGCAGCGGTCCATTACCGCGACCAGGCCATTTTCCTGGGCCTTCAGGGCTGCTTCCGGGGCGATGACGTCAAGCTGCATCCAGACCGACTTGGCGCCGATGGCAATGGCCTCGTCGATCACACCCGGCGCGTCATCACTGTTGCGGAAAATATCGACCATATCGACCGGTTCGTTGATATCGGCAAGGGTCGCGGCAACTGTTTGTCCGTGAATTTGCCCGCCTGCCTGACCGGGATTGACCGGGATAACGTGATAACCGCGATCAAGCAGGAATTTCATCACCCGGTTTGACGGACGTTCTGCCTTGGGGCTGGCGCCGACCAGGGCAATGGTTTTGGTGGTTTCAAGCAGGGTCTTGATGGCGGTATCGTCGGGATTGGCAAACTGGGGCATTTGATCGATCTTTCATCGCGGCTTTGTTGGTATCTATCTGATGATAGTTATATCTTCGGGATTGCTATGCAACTGTTTGGCGTCGGGTATTGCGTTTTAGGCGGCTTCTTTTGCATCCTCGCGGAAAGTTGATGGCAAGTTTAAATGACGCGGGACTTCAAATGGGGTTTGACTGGGATAGAACCACATAACAACAGGCGTTGCTTGCATGTATCCATGGCTTGATCCGTCCGGGCGTTTTTCCGCATTCAAACTGGCAGTCTTTGTTGCCCTCCTTGTTCCGGGGGCTTGGTTGCTTTGGCCCGTGGTTTCACAGGCCGGGGCTACGATCCCGGTCAAGGAAGCGATCCTGCAAAGTGGTGACTGGACGATCCGGATTTTGCTGATATCGCTTTTGATTACGCCGTTGCGCCGGATTACCCGTTTTTCCAAGCTGGTACAGGTTCGTCGCCAGATCGGCGTTGGCGCGTTTTGCTATGCGATTATTCATCTTGGCCTTTATGCCATAAGCCAAAATCTTGATGTTGGCCGGATCGCAAGCGAGATCGTGTTGCGGATTTATCTGACCATCGGGTTTGTCGCCATTATTGGTTTGGCCGTCCTTGCCGCAACCTCGACCAAGGCCGCGATGCGCAAACTTGGCGCAAAATGGGGACGGTTGCACAAACTGGTTTATCCGATTGCCGTTTTAGGCGCAGTGCATTTCTTCATGCAGTCCAAGGTCGATGTCAGCGAGGCAACCCTGATGGCGGGCCTGTTCGTGGCCTTGATGCTGTATCGCTTTGCGCATTGGCGGGGATGGTCTTTGCGTTCGGCAACCACCCTGATTGGCATTGCGATAGTATCCGGGCTGGCGACGGCGGGGATTGAATATGCCTGGTATGCGCTGGCAACCGGCATCCCGGCAGAACGGGTCGCAGCAGCCAATCTTGAATGGATGTGGCCGCTGCGTCCGGCATGGAATGTTTTGTTGGCGGCCCTTGGAATGGTGGTGATCTATCCGTTCGGGCGTGACGGGTTTGCGCGGGTTGCAATCGCCAACATATGGAACAGCTTGCGCCTTAAACCGCAGCACTCGCGCGGCGGGTAAGGGCGGTCAGCAAGCCGGCACCGATCATCACACCACCCCCGACACGGGTCAGGCGGCGCATGGCATCGGGATTGCGGAAACGTTCGCGCAACGCACCGGCCATAGTCGCCCAGATCGCCACATTGATGGCGGCCAATGTGACAAAGGTCGCGGTCATGACAATAAACTGCGGCAGGACCGGGCTGCCGGCGGTTACGAATTGCGGGACAAAGGCGATAAAGAAAACGATGCCCTTCGGGTTCAGCGCGGTGACGATATAGGCCTGAAGGAACATGCGTGACGGGCGGTTGCGTTTGGCATCCGGATTGTCGTGCAGGGCTTCGGGTTTTTCGCGCCACATTTTGATGCCGAGATAAATCAGATATCCGGCACCGCAAAGCTTCAGAACCGTAAAGGCCTCGGCCGAGGCGGCAAGAAGCGCACCGGCCCCGGCAAGGGAGATGGTCATTGCTGTCAAATCACCAAGGGCAACACCGGGAACTGTTGCCCAAGCGGTTTGACGGCCTTTGCCAAGCGCATAGCTGACAACCAGCATAATGGTCGGGCCGGGAATGGCCAGAACAACGGCACAGGCAAAAGCAAAGGCAAACCAGATTTCAAGCGACATCAGAATTCTCCATCGGATAGTGGCCCCGCATGGTTCAATGGCGGGTCACATATAAGCAAACGCAGAGATCAAATACATTTGCAACCCTTCTTGAACGGGCTGTTTATTCGTGCCGCCATTCGGGGTGACGTTTTTCCACAAAGGCCCCGATCCCTTCGCGGGCATCGTGTTTTTGCATGTTGGTGGTCATGACCCCGGACGCATAGTCATAGGCATCCGAAAGCGGCATTTCGAGTTGCTTGTAAAAGGCCTGTTTACCCAGCCGGACTGTCATGCCGGACCGTGCCGCAATCCCGGCGGCAAGTGCGTCGGTTGCCGGTTCGAGATCGGCATCATCAACCACATCGGAAACCAGCCCCATCGAAAAGGCCATCTGTGCCGGAACCGGATCGCCGGTCAGAAGCATCCGCATGGCATGTTTACGGGCGATATTGCGGCTGAGTGCGACCATCGGGGTCGAACAAAACAGGCCGATATTGACACCCGGTGTTGCGAATTTGGCCGTGGCGGCGGCGACGGCAAGATCGCAACTTGCGACCAGTTGGCAACCCGCCGCCGTGGCCATGCCCCGAACGCGGGCAATGACAGGTTGGGGCAGGGTGACGATCCGCATCATCAATTGGCTGCACTGGGCAAACAGACGGGCATGTTGTTCGCAGTCGGAAATACAGCCCATTTCCTTGAGATCATGACCAGCGCAAAATACCGGGCCATCGGCAGCCAGAATGACACAGCGAATGTCAGGCGAACTGGCAATTTCATCGAACGCATCATGCAGGGCGGACATCATTGCCGATGAAAGCGCATTGCGTCGTGCCGGATTGGACAGGATAAGGGTTACATATCCGTCGTGATCCTGGCGGGTGACGAGGGGCGTATCTGTTGATTCTTTGGGGGTTTCGGACGTCATGATGTTCCTCCGTGATGCCGGTTGGTGGCGTGTTTTTGATTTTCTTCTACATGTGATCGTAGTAGAATTGCACGTAATGGGTCATCAATAAAACCCTTCTGAAGCGCCGCGTTGATTGGTGCCGGGACAATAAGTGAAACGGTAAATAAGCCGTAAGGTTGTGGATGAGTGATAATCAGAGACGGCGTCCAGGCTTGGCGCCGACCCGCTTCGTGTCCAGCCGTCAAAGGCAAGAGGCCGTTGTAACGGGTAAACCGGTTCGACAGACGCCGATCAAAAGATTTGATCGCAAGGACGTGATGGAGCGCGATCTTGAACGATATCGCGCCGAAGCGCGTGCGCGTCTTCTGCGTAACGGGTTTGATATTCCACCCTTCCTGATGCCAAAGCCAAAAATTACCGAGGACGAGGAAGAAACCGGCAAGCCGCAGGACATTGATTATGTCGATGCGGTCGAGTTCCGGACACCGGCCTTGGTCGGGCCCAAGCCGACCCCGATGGTCAGCGACAAGGAAATCGCTGAAATCGCGGCCAAGCGCGCCGAGACTGCGCAAAGACTTAAGCCAAAGCGCCATGTGCATGTTCAAAACAGATTGTCGGGTGCGGCTGCGTTGCACGGCAAGGGCGGGGCACCGGCGGCGCCGGATGCCAATCATGCGCACGCACAGGCTGCTGCGATCGCACGGGAAAAATCGGCATATGACGAATATGTCGAAAGCCTGAATGGCGGTGCGACGCTTCTGGATCATGCGCGCCAGGATGATGGCCGGATGGCCGCGGCGACCGCAAATGATATCGAAGGACGTGTTGACGACTTCAAGGAAGCAGAAGCCCGTCAGTCACGGATTGATCTGCCTGACAATACTGTCAATTGGGCGGCACAGGATGAACTTGCCCGAAAACGCAAGGCAGCCCTTTTGAAACAGGAAAGTTCCAAGGCGCAGAATGGCCGGGCGCGGGGCAAGGAACGCCGTGCAATGAGCTGGAACACGTTCCTGCCGCGTGCGGCGGCCTATATGATTGCCGCAATTGCCATTGGCTATGTGCTGGTGCTGACCTTTAACGAGTTTTCGGCAATCATCGGGAAATAGGCAACCATTGTCGGATTGGTGCCTTAATCCCCATATACAAAGTTGGAACGCGATCCCAAGCCCATAAAATGATTTGAGTTTTCAAAACTGCTCTCGGTTTGGGGGCGTATATAACAAGGATGGCGGCGCGGTTGTGGGAACTGTCCGCCCTTGCAAAGGTAAAAAGATTATCATCGTGGGGACTGTGCGATAGACCGTCGATAAGGGGGACCGTCATTCATGGGATGCAGCAATGCGGATCATGATGGCTGTGAAGTTTGAGTTCACCCTTGTTGCAGGAGGCAGCGAGTGACGCTGTAAAGTCGCCATGGCACATGACGAGACTGGTCAGGAAGACCGTCGCCCTGTTTATCTTCCCGAGAACCGCCATCATTGGGCGTCCAATGACGAGGTCAACAAGCCTGTTGTTGATTTGTCCCGCGGTCCCGTCCGGGCGCGTTTCAAACGCAAGGACCCCACAACCCCGGCTTTGTCCCCTGCGGAATGGATGCGCGAAAACCTGCCACAGATCGGGGCAACTGCCATTGTCGCCATCGTTATCGGTTGTGTGGTGGTGGCGGCCTATACCGATCTGGCGGGCATTGTTCTGCGATAATATCAGTGCGACTGACAGGGGCGGGGATATCCGGTGCCGGTTGGTCTGCTAAAATATTGACGTTAACGTAAACGTTATGTCAGGCTGTTGGTTGTGGATCAATAAAGCCAAATCAAAATTGGCAAACAGGGGAGGCCCGCAATCATGACCAGTTCCCAAAACAGGACCGGCATTACACCGGCGGACTTTGACGCAATCATGCGTGAAAAGGTGCCGTTTGTTGGCGATATGGGGGTGACGACCGAAAGTCTTGAAAATGATACCGCCATTTTGCGTCTGCCGTTCAGGGAACGGTATTTGCGTCCGGGGAATGTGGTGACGGGGCCTGCGATCTTTGCGCTGGCGGATATCGCCCTTTATACGGTGGCGTGGCTTGTTGTGCCCAAGGCCGATCTGGCGGTAACGACCGAGGCGACGGTGCATTTCCTGTCCGGGGCCAAACCGGGTGATCTGATTGCCGAGGCCAAGATCCTTAAGGCGGGCAGGCGGCTTTTGATTGCGGAATGCCATATTCGATCCGCAGTTGATGACAGTTTGTGTGCCCATGTGATCGGGACATATGCGATGCCGCCGGACCAAAAATAATCAAAATCGTTGTGGTAAAATAATACCACTGTACGTAAAGTATTGATTTTGAACGAAATATTCCTGTTGTTTTCCTGTTGAATGCTGGCATAATGCGCCGACTTTCAACGAGGGACGTTTCCCTCCGTGAAACCCAGTTTTCGAGTATAGATATATGAAAACCTTCACTGCGACACCGAGCGACATCGAGCGCAAATGGTTCGTGGTCGACGCTGAAGACGTCGTCCTTGGCCGCCTTGCTGCTGTTGTTGCCAACCGTCTTCGTGGTAAACACAAAGCTATGTTTACCCCGCACATGGATTGTGGCGATCACATCGTCATCGTCAATGCCGAAAAAGTCAAACTGACTGGCCGTAAACTTCAGAACAAGAAGTTCTATTGGCACACCGGTTACCCGGGCGGCATCAAAGAACGCACCATGGACAAGCTCCTGAATGGTGAGCATCCGGAACGTGTGATCATCAAAGCTGTTGAGCGTATGATGTCCCGTGGTCCGCTGCGCAGCCAGGTTCTTTCCAAACTGCACGTCTATGCTGGTACCGAGCACCCGCATGAAGCTCAGAAGCCGGAAGTCCTCGACGTTGCGGCGATGAACGAAAAGAACAAGCGGAGTGGCAAATAATGGCCGACACCAAAACTCTTGAAGATCTCAAGGATCTGGCACAGGGCGGTGAAACCGCAGCTGCTGAAGGCACCCTGCCGGAGCCGAAGATCGACGCACAGGGCCGTTCCTATGCAACTGGCCGTCGTAAGAACGCAATTGCACGCGTCTGGATTAAACCGGGCTCGGGTAAAGTCACCGTCAATGGCCGCGAATTCGAAGATTACTTCGCACGTCCGGTTCTGCGCATGGTGATCAACCAGCCGTTCGGCGTTACCAACCGTAAAGACCAGTTCGACGTCGTTTGCACCGTTTCCGGTGGCGGTCTGTCTGGTCAGGCTGGTGCCGTTCGTCACGGTATCTCCCGTGCTCTGACCCTGTTCGAACCGGCTCTGCGTGGTTCGCTCAAGGCTGGCGGGTTCCTTACCCGTGACTCGCGTGCTGTTGAACGTAAAAAATACGGTCGTGCAAAAGCTCGTCGTAGCTTCCAGTTCTCGAAACGTTAATACGTTTCCAGACATCTGGTACGATACAGTATTGGAAAAGCGCCACTTTCGAGTGGCGCTTTTTCTTTTGCCAATCGGCAGGTTCGACCAACAAAAAAACGGCGTCATTTCCAGGGAAAGACGCCGTTTTTGTATGTAGATATCGGGGCGCCTGAGGCACCATGTAATCTGTTGCGGTTACTGCCAGCGGTCCGAGAAGTCGCGCGGGATCATCAGGATGTCACGATCAACCGTGTTGATATCGGTGTGACCACAGAATGCCATCGAGACTTCAAGTTCTTTGTGAATGAGTTCGAGGGCCTTGGTGACGCCTGCTTCGCCCATTGCACCCAGTCCATAGACATAGGCGCGGCCGATATAGGTGCCTTTCGCACCCATGGCCAATGCCTTCAGCACGTCCTGACCGGAACGAATGCCA
Source organism: Thalassospira profundimaris (assembly GCF_003326675.1). GTDB lineage: Bacteria > Pseudomonadota > Alphaproteobacteria > Rhodospirillales > Thalassospiraceae > Thalassospira > Thalassospira aquimaris. The sequence goes on along the minus strand of NZ_JPWF01000007.1, from coordinate 265,762 downwards.
CTATCAAGATGGACTTCGATCTTGTCGCCGACCGCATCCATGATGGCGGGTAGCGCGCGGATCGAGGACAGCGCACCGTCAAGCTGACGTCCGCCATGGTTTGAAACAACGATGGCGTCTGCGCCGACATTCAGGGCTTCGACCGCGTCGCGCGCATCAATGATCCCCTTGATGATCAGGGGGCCATCCCACATCTTGCGGAATTCACGAATGCGATCCCAATCAAGAGAGTCATCAAATGCCTGGGCGGTCCAGTCGCCGAGCGACGACGGATCGGCTACACCCTTGGCGTGACCGACAATATTGCCAAAGAAACGGCGCTTGGTGCCAAGCATGCCGAGGCCCCACTGGACCTTGGTCATCATATCGGCAACCGATTTTACGGTCAGCTTAGGCGGAGCCGACAGACCGTTTTTCAAATCCTTGTGGCGCTGACCCAGCATCTGAAGATCGACCGTGATGACGGCGGCCGAGCATTTGGCCGCCTTGGCGCGGTCAAACAGGCGCTGCATGAAGTCATCATCTTTCAGCGTGTAAACCTGTAGCCAGAACGGCTTGGAAGTGTGTTCGGCGACATCTTCGATCGAGCAGATCGACATGGTCGACAAGGTATATGGCACGCCAAACTTTTCCGCAGCACGGGCCGCCTTGATTTCACCATCTGCACATTGCATCCCGGTCAGTCCGACAGGGGCAAGTGCGACCGGCATGCTGACATCCTGGCCGATCATCTGGCTTTTGGTGGTGCGGCCCGACATATCGATTGCGACGCGCTGGCGCAAGTGAATGTCCTGAAAATCGGTGGTGTTTTCACGGAAGGTCTGTTCGGTCCAGCTTCCTGATTCGGCATAGTCGTAGAACATACGCGGCGTGCGCCGTTTGTAGATACGTTTAAGGTCCTCGACGCAGGTGATCACTGGCATAAGTTCAACTCCGAATAAAGTGCGCTTGGTAATGGTAATACCAGTTTCCGAGGTTATCGCAAACCGAATTGAAAAATCAGTGTCTTTCCAGCTTTTTTCACATGTCGGAATCAGGGGGCGGATGATCGTGCGCAAAGAATTTTAAAAAGAGGGATCGGAATTTCCCAACTGTGTGATAATAACAAATGCAGGAACGATAATTTCTGGATTCAAGGAGCCCTCCAATGGTTGGAACTATGCGACGAATTTTCACGACATAGCTGTTTGAACCTCTATTGGATATCCTTGCAATTTGTGAAGGGCCGCTGATGGAGCGGTCTTTTTTTATGCCAATTTGACATGTGGCAGCTTCCATAACCCCAATGAAAGGGACCACCGATATGCAGTACAGAAAGCTGCACGACGCCGATCTTGATGCCGCGAACGCATTTCTTGCCAAGCATGCTGCGACCAGCATGATTTTGCGTGGAAACTTGCGAACTGCCGGTATCGAGCGACGTCGTCATCCGCTTTCTGGAACCTATTTCGGTGCGGTCGACGCGGGCGGGGCGATCCATGCCGTCATGGCGCAATTTGGCAATGGCAATGTCTTTGTCCAGTCCGGGGACGCAACGCAGGTACCAGCCGGGCTTGTCGATGCCTTCCGGGCCGAAATGCCAACCCCGGTTGCCGGTGTGTTCGGGGATGCGGATCAGGCGGCGGATATTCTGGATCAGTTGGGGCTTTCCGATGCGGATTATGCGATCAATGCATCGGACATCCTTTATGGCCTTGATCTGTGTGATCTGATTGTGCCGGTCAATGCGCGGGCCGATGATTTTCAGATGGTCGATGCAGAAAAGGTCGAGCGCAGCACATTGTTAAGCTGGCTTCGGGCCTATGAGATCGAAGCCCTTGGGGCGGAAGATACCCCGGTTCTTGATAGCAAAATCGCATCGCGTCTTGTTCATGCCCTTGATGCCCGCAACATGTGGGCGCTGATTGTGGATGGCAAGCCGGTCAGTCTTTCGGGCTTTAATGCCCAGATGCCCGATATGGTGCAGGTGGGCCCGGTCTGGACACCACCGGAAAGCCGGTCAAATGGCTATGCCCGGATACTGGTTGCCAAGACGCTTTTGGCAGCACGTGCACGCGGGGTGATGCGCGCCATTCTGTCAACCGACAGCGAAGCCGCGGCAAAGGCCTATGAGGCGCTTGGTTTTACCAAGATCGGGCGCTATCGCTTGGCGCTGCTTAAAAGCCCGGTTAAGCTGGCGGCATAGTTTAAGCTCACCCTTAACCGGATTGAGGTCTGCTCTGAAACGCAGCCTGTTATCTTGTGCGATCCCGAAATTTATCCTGCCAGCGGCGATTATGTTGCTGGCAGGTGTTTTGGGTTTGCTGTCTGCGCAAGGCAGCGCGCAGGCCCAAAACCTTGCACAGGTTTTATACCGGTTTGAAAACCGCGCCCTGACACTTGGCCGATACGGATCGGTTGCGACATTTCAACAACGTCTATTTGCGCAGGCGGCCAATTGTGCGGGCAAACCTGCGAGCAGTTATGGCAAGGCCGACGGCGTTGTCGGGGCCAAAACCAGACAGGCAATTGTCGATTTGCAGCCTTGCCTGAATTCTGTCGTTCGCGGGGCTGTCGGGGCGGAAAATTACGGGGCGATCACGGTCGGACTGTGGCGGCTTTTGATGCCGTCACAATTACCGCCACCGGGTGCGATTGAACGTGCCAATCAGCTTACTTTCGCGCTTGAAGGCACGGATTACGACGTTATCCAGTTCAATTTCTGTCAGTCACCCAACCCGCGCAGTGGCAAGCGGTTTCTGGAAGGTGATCCATATTGCTTTACCAATGATCCGCGGGCCTATCTGACCTGGGGCCCACGCGGTGCAACAGCCGGGGCAGGGGCGGAAATTCAGCAAATCCTGTTTGCAACTGAACGGGCCAAGCCGGGATTGCTGCGCGATATCTTTGGGCCGTTTACCGAGGATATGCACAGGCTTGCACTTGGCAATAATGATGCGGCCTTTGATTTGCTGTGCGCGATCTGGGTTAATGATCGCGAACGCAATGATTTTACCCGGCGGTTTGCCGCCTATGGCGCGCATCCGGATGTGCAGGAATCCTATCGCCGGGTCTATGATGCAGCCAATGCCGATGGCGGCAAAATTGCGCGATTCTTCAAATTGTATAAGTCAATAAAACCGTTGATCAAACGTGATCCGACCGAGGTTGATCTGGCGTTTTTCATCGACCGCGCAACCCATGGATCGGTGCCGCCCGGGGATATCAGTCAGCTTGTCGATCAGATGAGCCGGTTTATTACCCGCACACGCAATTTGCCCAGCCCGGGCGAGTTGCGCAAGCAGTTGGCGGCGTGGCTTCCAAGCCATCACAAATATAATGACCGTCTGGCCCGTGATGCGATTTTCCTGGTCGATGATCCGGGCGTTGTGGTGTCGGACGCCCATCGGCGGATGTGGTTGCAACGTTCCGGATTAAAGGCCAGTGACTTTGGTCTTTCCGATCAACGGTTTGTTGCCGATTACCCGGTTGCCGCCCCCACCGGGTACGAGAAGATTGAAAAATTCTATACCGTTTTGCCGCAGGACAAGCGCGCCTGTCCGTCAACGGTCCGCCGTGCGCGCAAGAAGTAAGGCATTTCTGGTATATTCCCATGTCAAAACTGCATGGGGATATTGCGGTTTATCAGGGATATTTGTCGCCTAATTGCTTGCATCTGATGGGCTTGTTTGACAACATCCGCACGTTATCAATACCTGCATGTTTGCAGGCACGCCTTTAGGAGCAAGATTTGAAATGAGTGACGTTAAGGTCAAAGTCGGAATTCTCGGTGCCAGTGGCTATACCGGGGCAGAGCTGGTTCGCATTCTTGCGCATCATGCTGCCGCGGAAATTACCCTGTTGACCGCTGACCGACGAGCCGGACGTCCGTTCGGGGAAGTTTTCCCGCATCTTGCCCATATCAAATTGCCGACCATGATTTCGATTGCCGAAGCAGACTGGTCCACCGTCGACATGATTTTCTGTGCGCTGCCCCATGGTACGACGCAGGAAGTGATTGCCGGTCTTCCGGAACATGTAAAGGTTGTCGATCTGTCGGCCGATTTCCGTCTGTTTGATCCGGCGACCTATAAGGAATGGTACGGCGCGGAACATGCCGCCCAGGATTTGCAGAAAGAGGTGGTCTATGGCCTGACCGAACTGCATCGCGACAAGATCAAAAAGGCACGCGTTGTTGCCAATCCGGGGTGCTATCCGACCCCGGTGCAGTTGGCATTGACGCCGCTTCTTGAAGGCAAACTGGTCCATGCCGATGACATCATCATTGATGCCAAATCCGGTGTGACAGGTGCCGGCCGTGCACCGAAGGAAGGTACGCTTTATGCCGAGGTGACCGAAGGCATTCACGCCTATGGCACCGGCGGGCATCGCCATGCCCCGGAAATCGAGCAGGGCCTTGCATGGGCATCGGGTCAGGATGTTGTGGTGAACTTTTCGCCGCATCTGATGCCGATGAGCCGCGGTATCCTTGAAAGCATCTATCTCAAAATGACCGATGGCACCACGGCCGAAGACATTCAGGCAGCACTTGAAAAGCGTTTCGCCGATGAGCCGTTTGTCCGCGTTCTGCCGTTCGGTGTGACACCGCAGACCCGCCACGTGCGTGGTTCGAACTATGTCCTGATGGGCGTGGTCAAGGACCGTGTGCCGGGCCGTGTGATCATTGTCGCGGTTGAAGACAACCTGGTCAAAGGCGCATCGGGTCAGGCCGTTCAGAACATGAATGTGATGCTGGGCCTGCCGGAAACCATGGGTCTTGAGATCGAGCCGCTGTTCCCGTAAGCGACCCGTATCCAACACGCTGCAAAGTTACAAAAGGCGCATCCATCCGGGTGCGCCTTTTTGCTTTGGGTCGCTACGAGCGCATGGCGCGTTCAAGGACCTCAAAGATTTTGGGGTGCTGACATTGCGCGACGTTAAAGCGCATCAGGTTGCCAGCCGATTGCGACATGCTGAACACATTGCCCGGTGCCAGAACCACACCATCGGCAAGGGCGTTACGTGCCGTTTGTGCGGCATCAATGCCGTCTGGTAACGCACACCACAGGAATATCCCTGCCTTGGGTGCAAGAACCGGGTGAATGCCAAGGGATGCCAGATTGTTCGCCGTCTGGGTCATGGTGCGCGACAGCCGGTCGCGCAGGCCATCCATATGTTTGCGATAGGTGCCGTCTTTCAGAACCGTATGGACCAGTTCCGGGGCAAGGTTGCTGCTTGAAAAGCCGGTTGCGACCTTAAGATCAATCAATTGGTCAATCCAGTCCGGCCGGGTGGCGATATAGCCACAGCGCATTGACGCCGAGAGGGTTTTGGAAAAACTGCCGATATGGATCACCCGTTCCATCCCGCCAAGGGCGGTCAGGCGCGGTGCGGGTGTGGTTTCAAAATCGGCAAAAATGTCGTCCTCGATAATGATCAGATCGTGCTGTTCGGCAAGGTTAAGGAGCTTGTGCGCGGTTTGCGGCGAAAGTGACGCGCCTGTCGGGTTGTGAAGGCCGGAATTGGTGATGTAAAGGCGCGGCTTATGGGTTGCGAGGACATTGGCAAAGGCATCAATATCCGGGCCATTCGGACCAAAAGGCACACTGACAATATTGGCGCGATGCGCGCGCAACAGGGCGCAGAAATTGAAATAGCACGGATCATCAATCAGAACCGTATCGCCGGGCCCGATCAGGAAGCGACATAGCATATCAATGGCCTGTGTCCCCGATTCCGTCAAAAGAACCTGATCGGGTTCGGCCATGATGCCATAACCGGCCAAGCGCCGTGACAGCAATTGCCGCAAGGGGGCAAGTCCAAGCGGGGTGCCATATTCAACCAGAACATCATCAGAGGCCCGCGCAAGCGTGCGCAGTGCGCGTCTGATCGATTGTTCGGGCATCCAGTCGGGCGGCAACCAGCCACAACCGGGTTTGAGCATATCGGGTCGGGCATCAAGCGATTGGCGCGATACCCAGAACGGATCAATTGCCCGATCAAGTTTCGGGCCAATTTGCGCAATCGAAAGCGGGGCGGTGTGACCCGCCACATAAAACCCCGACCCACGGCGCGACTGTATGATGCCTTCGGCAACCAAACGATCATAGGCCTCGACCACCGTCGAATTTGATACCGCCATCTGGCGGGCACAGGACCGGATTGAGGGCAGTTTGTCACCACTAACCAGATTGCGCGTGGCAATCCGGTCGCGGATGGTTGCCATGACTTTGGCGACAAGGGTGTTGTCCTTGCCGTTCCGGTCATCCGTGCCGGGAATGTGATCTTTTGGCGGTTTGTGAAAGGTCACTGTATTGCCTTTGTGATCAGTACAGTTTGTTGAAATTGTACTGTATTGTGTCTGGTGTGCCGCGCGATGACAAGTCAAAGATGGTGCCATCATTTTGAAGGAGGGCATCTTGACGCAGGTAATCACCCAAACCGCATCGCAATCCCGAGCAGGCTGGCTAAGCGGATTGGTCGGGGTTGTGATTTTCAGCGGGTCATTGCCAGCAACCAGAGTGGCGGTTATGGATTTTGACCCGGCCTTTTTGACCGTGGCCCGTGCGGCAATTGCCGGTATCCTTGCCCTTGCGATCCTGTTGGTGTCCAAGCCGATCCGTCCGAAACGTTCGGAATGGGTATCGCTAGTGATTGTTGCAGGCGGGGTGGTGGTAGGCTTTCCGCTTTTGACGGCCCTTGCGCTTGAACATATCAGTTCGGCCAGATCGATTGTGTTTATCGGGTTGCTGCCATTGGCAACCGCGATATTCGGGTTGCTGCGCGGTGGGGAGCGTCCGCGTCCGGTATTCTGGCTGTTTTCGGTGCTGGGCAGTACACTCGTTGCCGGGTTTGCCGCGATGGGCAGTGAAACCGGGGCGCTTTCGGGGGATCTTTACATGCTGGGCGCGATCATTGTCTGTGGCCTTGGCTATGCCGAGGGTGGCAAGCTTTCGCGTCATCTTGGCGGCTGGCAGGTGATTTGTTGGGCGCTGGTGATATCGCTTGTGCCGATGGTGGTGCTTTGCGCCGTAACCATGCCAACAAGTGCGGATACCATTGGTGTTTCGGCCTGGATCGGGCTTGGCTATGTGTCGCTGTTTAGCATGCTGATCGGGTTTTTCTTCTGGTATCGGGGCTTGGCACTGGGCGGGATTGCAACTGTCGGGCAGCTTCAACTTTTGCAGCCGTTTATGGGATTGGTGCTGGCAGCCCTTATTTTGGCCGAGCCGGTAAGCTGGGCGATGATCGGAGTTACAGTTGCGGTTGTTCTGTGTGTGGCCGGGGCAAAGAAGTTTGCTTAGAGGCTCCATCGCGCCGGGTGACTGATTACTGATTGGGTTGTTTGGTCTGCGTGCCGGATTGGCGCGGGCCGGGACCCTTGTCGGGCCAATATTGTTGATGAAGCTGGTCAATGAAACCTTCATCAAACAGGTCCTGCATGATTTGCGAAATTTCCCCGACACGCGCCATCAGCGGTGATTTGCGTGAGACAACCATATGGATGTCGTTATGGATGCCTGACCTGAAGGGGGCCTTGATGATGGTGCCTTCAAGATGGTTGCGACGGATTTCGAAATCAGCGTTGGAATCTGATCCGACGATGGTATCAATCCGTTTCGCATTGAGCATGCGTAACAGGATCATCTCACTGCCGGCTTCGAATTTATCAAGCGAACTGTCGCTATCGAACGGTTCGAAATAACGCGAATCAACGACTGATCCGATCATCAGATTCCGCAGATCGCCATATTCCTCAATCGGGACCGGATTGTCGCGGTTCACATAGAAAACCGGCGTCACCTGGCTATAGGGCGGGGTGATGTAATGGGCAAACTTGGCGCGTTCATCGGTATAGGCAAAGCTGGTCAATACATCGATTTGCCCGTCTTCCAGCGTTTTAAGGCAGCGCCGCCACGGGCAGGGATAGAATTCAAGTATCAGTCCAAGGCGATTGGCGATTTCTGCAAGCAACGCAACGTCAATGCCTTGTTTTGTGCCGTCTTCACCTTCGATAACGAAGGGTTCCCACACGGAGAAAGCGGCGATCAGATATCCATGATTACCCCGATTGAAGGTCTGGTCATATGCCCTGGCCGGACCATTTGCCAACATCACAACACATAATCCGATCATAACCGCGCAGATGACCCCGGTCAGGCGGCGCGGCGATTTTCGACGTGTGATGACGGATGCAGTGAATATGACCATGAGCAAGATTTGTGACGACAGGGTTTTCTTCTTCTCATGTTAGAATTTAAACTGCCAAATCAAGAGAGACCGCACTGCAAGATTCCCATCTTTGACCAGTTTGCGATGTCTGAACACCAGTTACGAAAGGTCATTTGACCATGCGCCTGTCCTATCGCGGGGTAATGCCCACCATTGATGAAACTGCGTTTATTGCCCCCAATGCGACGATCATTGGCGATGTTGAAATCGGTGCAGAAACCGGTATCTGGTTTGGGTGTGTCATTCGTGGTGACGTGCATGAAATCCGCATCGGATCGCGCACCAATATTCAGGACCTGACCATGGTCCATGTCGCCAAGGGCAAGTTCGGGACCTATATCGGCGATGACGTGACGATCGGACATGCGGCCATCATTCATGCCTGTACGCTTGAAGATCGAAGCTTTGTCGGCATGGGGGCCACCGTCATGGATGGCTGCGTGATCGAGCAGGGCGGGATGCTTGGCGCGAATGCGTTGCTGTCACCGGGGAAACGTATCCCGGCGGGCGAGCTTTGGGCAGGTGTCCCGGCGCGCAAGGTGCGCGATCTCACACAGGAAGAGATCGAATTTTTCAAGGTTTCTGCCGATCGATATGCCGATCTGGCGCAGGAATATGTCAAATCCATCCCGGAAGATTTGAAATAGTCGCGTCTGAAAGCTGCGATTTATGAAAGATCCTTGCGCGGGAAAGTTGCAAAGTACTTTGACTGCGCAAGGATTTTCTGCATCATGCTTCCCGGGTGCGAAAATGGGAAGCGTTCGCAGGGATTGAACAGGCATATCCGATAACAAAACAACAGGATATGCTGTGGCTTAGAAGGCGTGGGGAAAATGGCGGCTCGGCATTTGGTGCCAGGTATCGCGCTGTTGCTTGTTCTGTATTTCGGGGGAATGCAGGCAGGCAGGGCAGAACCAATCAACGAGTGTTCACGCCCGTTGGTGATACGTGCCTCCGAGACATATAGTCCGTTCAGCATGAAAGATGCGAATGGCATGGCGGCAGGCATCGATAATCAGTTCATCGCACGGGTGATGCGCGCGACGGGATGTAAATTCAAGTTCGAATTCATGCCCTGGAAACGTGCGCTTTATGCCATCGAACATGGCGATATTGATGTCCTGCCATCGGCATCCTTTACCGAGGAACGGGCAAAATACGGCCTGTTTTCAGTGCCGTATCGAAATGACGTCATCGGGTTCGTGGTCCGCAAGGGTGATGCACGGCGCATCCGGTTAAACAGCCTGGATGATGTTGCGCGTCAGCATCTTGTGATCGGGCATGTGCGCGGTGCCTATCGCGGTGAGGCGTTCAAGGCGTTTAGTGAAAACCCCGATAACGCCCCCTATATATCCGATGTGTCGATGGCACCGCTTGGCGTACAGCTTTTGATGGCCCGCCGGATTGATTTGTTGTTGGGCATACCGACGGCCTATGTCGCGCAGGCAGATGAACTTGGATTTGAAGGCGGGGTTGAAGAACATCCGCTTATCCTTGCCAAGGAACCGGTGCGATTGATGTTCTCGGCAAAGACCATTTCACCGTTGCTGGCACAAAAACTGTCAAACGCGATAGAGCGGGAAACTTTAACAGACACCTATCACAGTATTTATGGAAATCAGAGTGTTAGCACAAATTAGCTAAGATGATCTGGCAAGTTGGGTGACATGTGCAATGCAACATCAATTGATCTGTGTTGCGAAGGCGACAGACTTGGTTTAGCAAGTCACGACATTCGAATTTAAATTGCCGCGCGCCACCACGCCCGGCCACAAGAAATGGAACCGGGAAATGACGCGTTGGCAGGCAAATGCCGTTATTGTCTTTGTGGCCCTAATCTGGGGCACCACCTTTGTCGTCCAGCACACCAGCATGGAAAATATCGGCCCGCAATATTTTACGGGTGTGCGGTTCCTTTTGGGGACTGTTGCGGTATTGCCGTTTGCCTTGCGTGAATTGCGTAAGATGAGCCGTGCAGGACGTCCGCTTGATCGCCTTGATATTCTTGGCATGATCGCGACCGGCATTTCGATGTATCTTGCCAGCATCTTCCAGCAGATCGGCATTATGGGCACCACGGTGACCAATGCGGCGTTCCTGACCGCGTTTTATGTACCGACGGTGCCGGTTCTGGCATTTCTGGTATTTCGCAATCGCCCGCACTGGTCGGTCTGGCCGGGTGGGGCGATGTGCGTTTATGGCACCTACCTTCTGAGCGGTGGCGATCTTTCAGGGCTTGGCACCGGTGATTTCTGGGTGATGGGCAGTGCGGCCTTCTGGGCGGTCCAGGTGGTGATGATCGGGGTGATGGTGACGCGCACCAATGCACCGGCGCTTGTTGCCGCGACCCAGTTCTTTATCACCGGCATTCTCGGCATGGCGATGGGGGCAATGACCGAAACCTTCAGCTTTGCCGACATTTACAATGCCGGGTTTGAAATCCTCTATGCCGGGATTATGTCAGCCGGGATCGCCTTCACCCTTCAGGCCGTGGCCCAGAACTATACCGAGGCATCCGATGCCGCGATCATCATGAGTGCCGAGGCGGTCTTTGCCGCGATTGCCGGGGCATGGTTCCTTGGCGAACGTCTGGCACCGGCGGAATATGCCGGATGTGGTGTGATCCTTGCCGCGATTATCGGGGTTCAGTTGTTGCCGATGATGCGACGCAGGCCATCGGTGGCGATTTAGCGGTATCGCACTCTTACCCGTATGAATTCAGGAAATGGCAGGTCGGACTTTCGACCTGCCATTGACTTTTATCAAGGCAAGGTTCAAGTCTGTAGGCGTAAATGATTTGCGTTCGCGGGTGTTGCGCGACCAAGCATTGCACGAGTTTCCGGGATCAGATCAAAGTGCCTTCCATGCGTTATCAGAACAGCCACCCATTCCGTATTGCCGTGATCGCATCCGTGATCAGTGCCGGTTTTATCCTGCCTTTTGCCAAGCCGGTACAGGCTGAAGAGCCATCCCACTTGTTGCACCGTTTGGCAGGCCAAACTGCGAATGTGGCGGAAGTGGCAAGTGCGGCAAACAGTCCCTTTGCCGACAAGGCCACATTGGGCGAGGCGCTTTATTTCGATACCAATCTTTCGGCCAATCGTACGCAGGCCTGTGCGACCTGTCATGAGCCATCGATGGGGTTCAAGGACCCGCGCATTGATGTGGCCAATGGTGCCTTTTCACAAGGTGATGATGGCAAAAGCCTTGGTGATCGTAACGCGCCAACGGCGGCCTATGCGAAGTTTTCGCCGAAATTCCATGTCGGAGATGATGGCATTGCCGTCGGCGGACAATTCTGGGACGGACGTGCAGCCGATCTGGCCGAACAGGCCGGTGGCCCGCCGCTTAATCCCATTGAAATGGGCATGCCCGATAAGGCCAGTGTTGTTGCACGCCTGATGGAAGACGACGATTATGTCGCCGGGTTCAAGGCGCTGTTTGGCGATGATGTCTGGACTGATAGTGAAACCGCCTATGGGGCAATGACCCAGGCGATTGCCGCCTTTGAACAGGGCGATGATTTCGCACCATTTGATTCGAAATATGACCGGTTCCTGCGCGGTGAATATAAAATGACGCCGCAGGAAGAATTGGGCAGGGTCCTGTTCTTTTCGCAGCAATTTACCAACTGCAATACCTGCCACATGCTGAAAACCAGCCCGACGGCCGAAGGCGAAACCTTCACCAATTATCAGTTCCACAATATCGGTGTACCGCGCAACATCGCGACCCGTGAGGCCACTGGCAAGGATGCCGGTTTTACCGATAACGGGCTTCTGGATAATCCGGCGATTGATGATCCGGCCTATCGCGGTAAATACAAAACCCCGTCACTGCGCAATGTCGCTGTAACGGGGCCTTATATGCATAACGGCGTGTTTGCCGATCTGGAAACCGTGGTCCGGTTCTATAACAAGTACAACAGCAAATCCAAAGCCAACCAGACCAACCCGGAAACTGGAAAGCCGTGGGGTGATGCCGAAATCCCCGACACCATTTCCCTTAAGGAACTGGAGCAGGGTGACGCCCTTGACAGCAAACGCATCAGGGCAATCGTTGCCTTCCTTAAAACCCTGACCGATGCGCGGTATGAACCGTTGCTGGCGAAACAGGCCAAAGTAGCGAATTAGGATTTAAGCGTTTCGATCACCGCACTTTGGGCAAGGTCGCCAAGGCCATCCTTTGTAGCGGTCTCAAAAACATCAGATGCGGCTTGTCCAACCGGAACGAACGGACAAGCCGTATTCTTTTGTCATGGCAAGGGCATAGGCCGCGTCCTTTGCCCGCAAGGCAGTGGTGAAGTGGATACCTTCGTTGTGATTGCCACTGATCATGCCGGGCACGGTCATAAGGCCGGACGCACTGGCATTGGCGCCAATTGAAAATATTTCGGCAACCGTTGCACCATCCAGCCCGGCCTTTTTGGCAACGGCAACAAGTTCTGCGGCGGCGGCAATGTGAACGGCCCCCAAAAGATTGTGCATCAGTTTGTAAACCGTACCTGATCCGACCGGGCCAAAATGCACGGTGCGGTTTCCGGTATCAGTTAGGATCGGGCGGATACGATCAAGGTCAGCCGGTTCCGCGCCAATCAGAAAGATCGTATTGCCGGCTTCGATATCGGCGGGAATGCCGGTGACAGGTGCATCGATATAGGTATGTCCGGCGGCTGAAATTGCCTTGGCAAGATCAAGGACAAAGCCATGCGACAAGGTGGAACATTCAATGGCGACGGTTCCGGGGTGCATCGCAGCCAGTGCACCATTTTCGCCCAGCCACACGGCCTTTGCGGCATTGTCATCTGCCATGAACGAGATGATGGTATCAACATCGGTTGCGGCCATGGCGGGGCTGACACAGGCAACAGCGCCCAGTGCGACAAGCGGGTCAAGCTTGTCCGGGCTGCGGTTCCAGACCTGTACCTGATATCCCTTGGAAAGAAGGCGTTTGATCATGGCCGTTGCCATGCGACCTGCGCCGAGAAAACCGATTTTCTTTGTCATGTGCGTTGCTTTTAACTGGTAAATGTTTTCCGATTGTTTCGCAAAGATCGTGCGCAGTCAATTGATTACCCGGCGGAAAACGGACGTGAAAAGAAATACTGCCTGTCTAAATGTGATGTTCGCCCTTGGTGCATTTCTGGTGTCCGGATGTAGTGCGGTGTCAAACCATGTCGATATTGCAGCTTATCGAATGATCCCGCTCGTCACAGACCCGGGTGGAGAAAAGCATTGTTCGCAGGATCAAAAATGGTGCGTGCAGCTTGACCCGAATGCTGACAGCGGTGTCATGGTTTCTGTCACACAGGATGATAAACAGGCCCGTGAAAGAACACTGGGTTCGGGTATGTTGGCCGATGCCGATGCCGATGCCTTTGGCGCGACGGATCATGACATATGGCCGTTTCTGATCATGGGTGATGATGCGTCGGGCAATGTTCTGGTCGGGATCACCAGCACGATCAGTACCGGTTATTCCGGCGGTGGGGCCGAGGCGCATTTTCTTGATTTGATCGGGCTTGAAGCAGGGGGCATCCCATCAGGGGCGACAAGCCCGGTTGTCCTGTCTGTGCCGCTTGGGGCGATGAAAATGATCCGCGCCTGTTTTGACGAGGACGATATTCAAAAACGCCGCGATGTCTGCCATGACGAATATCGATTTGAAGCCGATATTCGTTTGGAAAATCACGGGACGGCGGGGCTGCCCGACGTTCTTTATACAAGCACGGCAACGGCATTCCCCGCGACCGTATCGCTTGATCAGGATTCGACGCAATTGCCTGCTTTGCGCGATGAAGACCTTGTGGAAAGGGTTGATGAAAGATGCAGTTTTGAACGCGTCTTTCGGTTTGATGTCACAAGCGGGCGTTATCAGCCCGATGCGCCGTTGCCCGCCTGCGACGACTATCTGATCCCCTAGGGGCAAATAGCCGTCGCCGGGGCGTATGCCGGTTTTGGATTACGACAGGGTGACTTTCACATATTCACCCGGTGCCGGACCCAAGACCTTAAGATCGCCATCCCCTTCCTTGCGGGCAGGGACTTTCCCGCCGGAGCGACGGCTGATCCAGTTTTGCCAATCAACCCACCATGATCCTTCATGCTGGGTGGCCTTGGTCATCCACTCATCCGGGTCGGCGGGCGTGCGGTTATAGGTCCAGTAGCAATATTTCTTGGCAGCAGGCGGATTGACCACACCGGCAATATGCCCGGATGCCGACAGCACGAACTTCACCTGACCTGACATCAATTGCGTTCCGGCATAGGTCGCCTGCCAGGGGGCAATATGGTCTTCGCGGGTCGACAGGAAATAGACCGGGATTTTGATATCACGCAGGTCAATTGGTTCGCCGAGAATCGAAATGCCGCCCGGTTCGCGCAACAGGTTCTTGTTATACATGTTGCGCAGATAGAAGCTGTGCATTGCCTTGGGCATGCGGGTGGAATCGGAATTCCAGTACAAAAGATCGAACGGGAAAGGATCCTTGCCCAGCATGTAGTTCGATACGACAAACGACCAGATCAGGTCATTGGCGCGCAGCATATTGAACGACATCGACATGTCGCGGCCATCAAGATAGCCCTCCTTGGACATGTTGCGTTCAAGGCTTTCGATCTGTTCATCATCAACAAACACCGAAAGTTCGCCGGGTTTTTCAAAATCGGTCAGGGTCGTAAAGAAGGTTGCCGATTTGATGCGTTCGTCCCCGACCTTGGCCATATAGGCAAGAGTGGAGCTTAGAAGCGTGCCACCAAGGCAATAGCCGATGGCATTGATTTCGTTTTCGCCGGTGGCCTGTTCGATCATATCAAGAGCGGAAAGGATGCCTTCCTTGGCGTAATTCTCGAACGATTTTTCGGCAAGTTCGCTGTCGGGGTTGACCCAGGACAGGACAAAGACCGTGTGGCCCTGATCCACGGCCCATTTGATGAACGAGTTTTCCGGGCGCAGATCAAGAATGTAGTATTTGTTGATCCATGGCGGCACGATCATCAACGGGCGTTTGGCGACCTGATCGGTGCTTGGCTTATATTGCAGCAATTCCATCAAGGCCGTTCTGCCGACAACCGACCCCTGGGTGGTTGCGACATTCTCGCCGATCTTGAAGGCATCAAGGTCGGTCATGCGGATTTGCAATTTGCCCTTGCCGCGTTCGAGATCACCCAAAAGATTCTGCAAGCCCTTAAGCAGGTTCTCGCCGCCTGTTTCAATTGTGGTGCGCAGAACTTCCGGATTGGTCATCAGGAAGTTGGTCGGCGAAATCGCATCAACGAACTGGCGGGTATAGAATTCGACCTTTTGGGATGTTTTCTCGTCCAGGCCGTCAACATCATGGACCAGGTTCTGCATCCATTGTGACGACAACAAATATGACTGCTTGATGAAATCAAACAGTTCATTGTTTTCCCACGCCTCGTCGCGGAAACGACGATCCCCCTTTTGCGGGGTGACAACCGGTTCGGATTCTTCGCCCAGCATCCGCAAGGTCGTGTTGTGCCAAAGCGTGTAATATTGCTGCCAGAGTTCCATCTGGGCTTCGACCAGTTTGACCGGGTTCTGCATGATCTGGCTGGTCAGTTCGGCGAAAGCAGAGCCGATATTAAGCGGGTCCGGGTCGGAAATTTCCGGATCTTCTGCCTGTCTTGCAAGAAAGTCAGATACAAGTCGTTGACTTCTTTCGGCAATTTCTGCCATTGCTGCTGACAGTTTTTCGGGATCCGGGTGGGTGATTTCGGTTTCGATGGCCTGTTGATCGCTCATGGGGCATTCCCTTATGATACCGCCGCAGATACTTTGTTACTTCAAAACGTTTTGGGCTTCTTTGCAATATCGCAATACTTTTGACGTTTTATGTGTTCGGTATCTTAATGGCGCTCCGGGTTGAAACTCTGCTTGATCCCAAGCTTATCATGGTCTTAGCCTAGCGCGTCGCCAAGGGGTAGTACAAGAATTATAAGGTGACGTTTGTGCGGATATTTTAACGCAAAGGTCATCCAACTGAATTTGGAGCAGCGAAAACAAATGGGCGTTCTGAAATCGACGACAGAGCAGTGGTCGTGGCAGGAAACTGCAAGGGGGAAGCTGCGGATGGTTCTGCAGACCGGCTCTGCGCTGGCGGTGGTGCTGGCATTGGGCGCTTGTTCTTCTGTTCCTGATGCAATCAATCCGGTCGAATGGGGGAAGTCGGTCGGTGACATGTTTGACGGCGATGATGAAACCGCCGGCGCAAAATCCGAACAGCCGATTCCCGGTGAAGATGGTGAATATCCCAGCCTTGCCGATACCCCGAGCAAGCCGATTGTCACCGGTGACCAGGAACGCGATGCGTTGATCGCAGGTCTTGCTGCGGACCGCGCCAATGCGCAATACAGCCAGTCCGGTCGCCGTCAAAGCAGTGCACCGGTTAACGCGCTTCAAAATGCACCGGAAGTCCCGGTTGCCCAGCCGATTGTGACGCCTGCGCCGACGACCCCGGTCACCACAAGCGCGATGGCAGCACCGACCTCGGCGGCAACGACGTCGGCGACGGCTGCTGCAACGGCGGCAACAGCAGCGGCAACCACAAGTGCGGTGACTTCGGCGCCGACCGGTTCGTCAATTGCCGATGAATGGAATGCCAAGTCTGCGGCGTCCGGTACTGTGCCGACCCCGGTAGCAGCACCGGCCGAACCAAACCTTGATGAACAAGCCGCCATCGCCGAGGCGCAGGCTGCACTTGATGCAGCAAACAGTAATGTCGCGCGCCAGCAACAGCTTGCCGCGTATGAAGCATCGCAGGCCGCACCGGTTTCAACCGGCGATCCGGTGATGGATCAGTATCAGCGCCGTCTTGCCGAAGGGCAGGGCGTTTTTGCCAATGAACCGGCCGCGACCATCGATTCCGGTCTGGGTTTTGATTATTCCATGTATTCCGATGATGGTTCGGTTGTCGTCGATCAAAGCCAGCTTGGCGGTGGTTCGGCGGGGTATGACGAATCCGGTATGATGGATCAGACCGCCAGCAACAGCGGACTTGCATCGCGTCTTGGTGTTGGTTCGGTAGATCAGCTGCCACCGGCAATCAATGGCATGCAGATCGCGCAGATCCAGTTTGGTCACGGCTCGACAAATCTTGGCGGTTCGGATTATTCGGTTCTGCAGCAGGTCGCCAGCACCTGGCAGCAGACCGGTGGCGTTTTGCGTGTAATCGGTCATGCCTCAATGCGGACCGGTAATATGTCGCTTGAACATCATATGGCGGTGAACCGTCGCGTATCCGAAGGCCGTGCATCGGCCGTTGTGTCGCGCCTGTTGTCACTTGGTGTTGCACCGGATGCGATCTTTGTCGGTGCCGACGGATCGGCGGACCCGCGCTATTACGAAGGCGTTCCGGCAGGTGAAGCCGGCAACCGCCGCGTCGAGATTTATCTGGATTACTGATCCGGTCTATTCGGGGCGGTTTGACCCGAAACAGATTTCAGCAGCGCGAAGGGAGCAATCCTTTCGCGCTGTTCTCGTTCCGGCAGATTTTTTGAAAGCGCAGTGAATAATCCTGAATTACGGGAATTTTGCCGAATTCGCGCCGTGCGCTTGCCGCAAATGCGAATTATGCATGGATCAGGCGCATTAATTCGTTGAGTATGATTTCCATAAAAGGTACATCCTTCGAATTGTTCGCTGCTTCGGGCCAATTTTAGTGGCTCAAACGCAATTTTCGTGAATTCGAGGATGTGCTTTTCACATAAAATTCGAAATTCGGCAATTTGATGAGGATGTAGGATAATGTCCCAAGACTTCCACCGCATAAAACGTCTCCCCCCTTACGTATTCGCAGAAGTAAATGCGATGAAGGCGGCGGCACGGCGAGCGGGTGAGGACATTATTGATTTCGGCATGGGCAACCCGGACCCGGCCACCCCGCAACATATTGTCGATAAACTGGTTGAAACGGTTCAGAACCCGCGCACGCATGGCTATTCGATGTCGCGTGGTATTCCCGGCTTGCGCAAGGCGTTGGCAGCCTATTACGGGCGCCGCTTTGGTGTTGATATCGATCCGGAAACCGAAACTGTTGTGACCATCGGTTCCAAGGAAGGTCTGGCCAACCTGGCTGCCGCGATCACCAGCCCGGGTGATATTTTCCTGGTGCCGAACCCGTCCTATCCGATCCATGCATTCGGCTTCATCATTGCCGGTGCAGCATTGCGCCATATTCCAATTGGCGATGACGATCAGGGCACGTTCAATACCGAAAGCTTCATGGAACAGCTGCACCGTGCGGTCAAGCACTCGGTCCCGAAACCAAGTGCGGTTGTCCTGAACTTCCCGGCCAACCCGACATCGCTTGTGGTTGATCTGGATTTCTATCAGGAAGTTGTCGATTTCTGCCGCAAGCATGAAATCTATGTGCTGTCTGATATTGCCTATTCCGAGATTTACTTTGATGGCAATCCGCCGCCCTCGATCCTTCAGTGCAAGGGCGCGAAGGACATTGCCGTTGAATTCTATTCGCTGTCGAAAACCTATTCGATGGCGGGCTGGCGTATCGGTTTTGCCACCGGCAACAAAAAGCTGATCAACGCGCTGACCCGGATCAAGTCATATCTTGATTACGGGGCCTTCACCCCCGTTCAGGTGGCGGCAACCGCGGCCCTTAACGGTCCGCAGGATTGTGTTGAAGGGTTCCGTAATCTGTACCGCGAACGCCGCGATATCTTTATCGAAGGCGCACAAAGTGCGGGTTGGGAAATTCCAAGCCCGGCGGCAACCATGTTTGCCTGGGCCCCGATCCCGGAACCGTTTGCCGAGCTGGGTTCGCTTGATTTCTCCAAGCTGCTTTTGCAGGAAGCAGGGGTTGCTGTGGCACCGGGTCTTGGCTTTGGGGAATATGGCGATCGCCATGTGCGTATTGCACTGGTCGAGAACAAACACCGCATCCGTCAGGCCAACCGGAACATCAAACAGTTCTTTGCCAAATGTCCGGATGCAGAATCTGCACGTGAACTGTTGAAGAAATCTTTCTGATATCCGATAAAGCATTCTGTGTTTCGCCCGGGACATGTCCCGGGCGTAATTTTATCAGGACGCGATAACCGGTTTCGGTTATATGCGCGCTTGCGAAACGAACCACGTGCTTAAGGAGTTATCGTGAAAGACGTCGTAAAAATCGGTGTGGCAGGCCTTGGTACGGTCGGTGCCGGAACCGTTAAACTGCTGAGTGAACATCGCGACATTCTGGCTGACCGTTCGGGCACCCAGATTGTTGTTACAGCGGTATCGGCGCGTGATCGAACTCGTGATCGTGGTTTTTCGACTGATGGTCTGACCTGGTACGATGATGCACGTGATCTTGCCGCAGATGCCGAGATCGACATTCTGGTCGAGCTGATCGGTGGATCCGAAGGCATCGCCTATGATGTCTGCAAGACCGCCCTTGAAAATGGCAAGCATGTCGTTACCGCCAACAAGGCGCTGATTGCGCTTAAGGGTGTTGAACTGGCCCAGATTGCCGATGCCAACAATGTCACCATTGCCTATGAGGCCGCAGTGGCCGGCGGTATCCCGGTGATCAAGGCGCTGCGTGAAGGTCTGGCAGGCAATGCGATCACGCGTGTGACCGGCATCCTGAACGGTACGTGCAACTATATCCTGACCACCATGCGTGAACAGGGCCGTGACTTTGCCGACGTTCTGGCCGAAGCACAGAAACTTGGCTATGCCGAGGCTGATCCGACCTTTGACGTAGATGGTATTGATGCCGCGCACAAGCTGGCGATCCTTGCCAGCCTGGCATTCGGCACCGAGGTTGATTTCGATGCGGTTGCAGTTGAAGGCATCCGCAGCGTTTCCGCCCTTGATATTCAACTGGCCGAAGAGCTTGGCTATCGCATCAAGTTGCTGGGCATTGCCAAACAGACCGCCGAAGGCATCGAACAGCGCGTTTCCCCGGTAATGGTGGATCGTGCAACCCAGATTTCCAAGGTCGAAGGCGTGTTTAACGCGGTTGCCCTTGAAGGTGATTATGTTGGTCCGGTGGTTCTACAGGGCTGCGGGGCGGGCGAACGTCCGACTGCATCGGCGGTTGTTGCCGATATCGTCGATATCGCAGCAGGGCGCAGCGCCCCGGTCTTTGGTGTGCCTGCTGAACGTCTTAAGAAAAACGTGCGCGCGTCACTCGAAAAGCATACTGGTGCCTATTATCTGCGCCTGATGGTGTGGGATCGCCCGGGTGTGATGGCCGAAGTAACCGCGACCCTTGCCAAACATGGCGTGTCGATGGCCTCCATGATCCAGCATGGCCGCGCGGAAACCGAAGGCGGGGTTGTGCCGGTGGTGATCGTCGCCCACGAAACGACCGAGTCCGCGATGTCGGGGGCCGTCAATGATATTGCCGCCTTCGAAAGCAATTCGCAGCCGCCGGTATTGATGCGCATCGAAAGCTTCGCATCTTAAAACTTTAAAGCTCAAAGCGCCTCGCACCTGTCATGATGCGGGGCGCTGTTGTAAGGTCCGAACAAAGATTCGGAAAAAAGACAACAACGAGACAGGGCCCCCAGACCCTGCACATCAGACAAGGAAGACAAAATGGATCGAAATCTTGCGCTTGAAACGGTTCGCGTAACCGAGGCGGCAGCACTGGCGTGCTCGGGCCTTATGGGGCGTGGCGATGAAAAGGCAGCTGACCAAGCTGCTGTCGACGCGATGCGCAATGCGCTGAACAGCATGGATATCAAAGGTACGGTCGTGATCGGCGAAGGCGAACGCGACGAGGCCCCGATGCTGTTTATTGGCGAGGAAGTCGGTTCGGGCAATGGCCCGGAGATCGATATTGCGCTTGATCCGCTTGAAGGCACGACCATCTGTGCGACCGGTGGCCCGAACTCTTTGGCGGTTGTTGCCATGGCCGAAAAGGGTGGCTTCCTGAATGCGCCGGACACCTATATGGACAAGATCGCGGTTGGCGGTGGCCTTCCCGATGATGTGGTTGATCTTGATGCGACCCCGCTTGAGAACCTTAAAAGCCTAGCCCTTGCCAAGGGCTGCGATGTTGCTGACCTTGTAGTTTGCATTCTGGATCGTCCGCGCCATCAGGAAATCATTGCCAAAACCCGCGAAGCAGGTGCGCGCATCATGCTGATCGGTGATGGTGACGTTGCCGGTGTGATCGCGACTTCGCAGAAAACCTCGGGCATTGATCTTTACATGGGCACCGGCGGCGCACCGGAAGGTGTTCTTGCCGCGGCAGCACTTCGTTGCATCGGTGGTCAGTTCCAGGGCCGTCTTGTGTTCCGCAATGATGACGAAATTGCCCGCGCCAAGAAATGGGGCATCGAAGACCTGACCCGCAAATACAAGCTCGGCGAGCTTGCCAAGGGCAATGTCATGTTTGCAGCTACCGGTGTTACCGATGGCGCGATGCTGCGCGGTGTGCGTCGTTTTGCCAATGGTGCCGAAACCGAAAGCATCGTGATGCGTTCGCAGTCCGGTACGGTACGTTATGTCCGCGCTGTTCACGATTTCAGCCGGAAAATCTGGTACAAATAAGCGACCGGAATTCTGACCTTCGAAAAGGGAGTGCCTCGTTATCAATTCGGGCGCTCCCTTTTTTCGTTTAATTGCTTGCAGGGCAGGGCGGTCTGGGTTACATCCTCCGCCCCCTTCCAATACGCCTTTATCGGAGCCTGCCTGATGTCTGAAATTATCGCCCTTGATTTCGGTACGACCAATTCTGTTCTTGCGGTCGCAGACAGCGCAGGCAATGTGCAATCGGCGAAGTTTGAAGTCGGTGCCAACAGCTTTGATACATACCGCACCATCCTCTATTTCTGGGAGGAGCAGGAACTTACAGCACCGGGTGCACCGACCCATTCCAAAAGCTGCTCCGGCCCGTTCGCAATCGCCGAATATCTTAAGGAAAGCCATGATTGCCGACTGATCCAGTCGATGAAATCATATCTGGCGACCAAGGATTTCGAAGGAACCGATATTTTCGGCACGACCTATTCGATCGAGGATTTGATCGGAACGTTCCTGACGCAAATTCATCACTTTGCGCAGCACAGCCTTGGCTGGCTGGGTCATCGGGTGATTTCCGGGCGTCCGGTTGCCTTTGCAGGTAACAATCCCGACAACGACTTTGCCGAAATGCGCCTGCGTGGTGCCTATGAGCAGGCCGGTTTTGATGTCGAGGCAATGGTGTTTGAACCGCTTGCGGCATCCTATTATTACGGGCGCGAGCTTGATAAACCCGAAACCGTTCTTGTGGCCGACTTTGGCGGTGGTACCAGTGACTTTTCGCTGATCCGCTTTACGCCGGGTCTTGGCATTCGTGGTGTGCAGCCACTTGCCCATACCGGTCTTGGCATCGCAGGCGACAGGTTTGACTATCGCATCATCCAGCAGGCCGTTTGGCCGCGCCTTGGCTTTGGATCGGATTACAAATCAATGGGTGCGACCCTTCCGGTGCCGCGTCAATATTACACGGCCTTTTCGCGCTGGCACGAACTTGCCATGATGAACCAGCCCAAAACCATCAACGAAATCAAAAGCCTGATCCGTTCGGCAACCCGCCCCGACGACATCGAAGATCTGGTGGCGATCATTGAAGATGAAATGGGCTTCCACCTCTATCAGACGGTTTCCAAGGCCAAGGCAGAGCTTTCCGATAACGACAGCACCATTTTGCAGTTCTCCCACGGCGGGGTGGAAATCGAAGAAAAACTGACCCGTGCCGATTTCGAAACCGCCATCGCACCGGACCTTGCCGAGATCGAACTTGCGGCCAAGAACTGCCTTGAACAGTCCGGTGTCGATGCAAAAGACGTTTCAAAGGTCTTCATGACCGGCGGCACATCCTATGTCCCGGCAGTGCGCAAAATCTTTGAAGACGGCTTTGGCAAGGACCGCATCGAAATTGGCCAGCCATTCCTTTCGGTTGCGCATGGTCTTGCGCTTATTGCCGCAGACGAAGGCATTGTGTGATTAGCAACTGAAATCCCCGCTGCACGCGACTTCCAGTAAGGTCACAGCGCTTATCAGCAACAGGATGCCAAGGCCGGTCAGGCCGTAAAGCCAGATCGATTTAGGGTGGCGTTTGAACATCCAGGGCAGGATGCCACCCATCAGGCAAAGCAGCGGAAACGCCAGAACGCTGAAGAACAGGAACTGGGCGAGGGGATTTTCGTCTGAGCCCGGGGCGTCAAACATCATTGGTGAAAACATTACCAATGGCATCGACATTACTGCACCAAGCACGGACAGGATGGTCAATCCGATCCGCAGACCTTTTTTGTGGGGCATTGCTCGTATCCTTTATGGTTGTAGCGCCAAGGTCACATAACGAATGGTTGCAGGCAATAGCCTTGCTTATGGCAAAGATTGCCAATCTTTTTGACAAAGATCGTCAAGAGTAGATAATCTGAGGCAGGAGGAATTTGCCATGGCGACAATGAATGTTTCCCTGCCCGATACCATGAAGCAATGGGTTGAAAAACGTGCTGATACTGGCCGTTACAGCAATGCCAGCGACTATGTGCGCGACTTGATCCGCAAGGATCAGGAACGGCAAGAAGCTATTGATGTTCTTCAGGCTGCCGTTGCCGAAGGGCTTGAGAGTGGTGATGCACAAAAGTTTGATGCCGGCGACTTCAAACTGAAAATGCGTCAGCGTCATGTCATCGGATAAGCTGACAGGGTATCTGTTAACTCCGAAGGCAATCGAGGACCTTGAAAATATTTGGCGGTATTCGGCCGAAACCTGGTCGGTTGATCAGGCAGATATCTATATCGACGGGTTGGTGCAGTTGTTTGACGGGCTTGTGCAAACACCATTGATGGCGCGCGAACGTCCAGAGTTCTTTCCACCGGTTCGCATCCAGATACATCAAAGCCATCTGGTCATATACAAAGTCGAAGCCGACCACATTTTGATTGTGCGTGTCTTGGGTGGAAAGCAGAACTGGTTTGATGTCCTGCACAGTACCGAACTGTGAACTTTTCCACAATGCGCAATCACATCTTCTTTTCGGTTTGAGAAATCACACCTATCTTGAATCCATAAATGCCCGAACAACAAGGAAACAACGGGCCGGATATTTCAGGGATGAGTTTGAATGAATACCGAAAGCGAAGCGCATGTGATCGAACGACTGACCGGGCAGATGTTGCCAGCCTTGCCGCTTGGTGCGACCGATGATCAGATGGTTGATCTTTCTGACCTGGCCGGGCGCACAGTCGTTTATGCCTATCCCCGCACGGCCGAGCCCGGTGTGCCGTCACCCGAAGGCTGGGATGAAATTCCCGGTGCCAAGGGCTGTACGCCACAATCCTGTTCGTTCCGCGATCATGCGGCGGAACTTCGTGCGGTTGGTGTTGCAAACCTTTACGGGCTTTCCAGCCAGACCACCGATTACCAAAAAGAAGCCGCAGAGCGTCTTCACCTGCCATTCCTGTTGCTGTCTGATGCCGATCATCGGTTTAAGGAAGCAATGGCGATGCCTGATTTCGAAGCAGACGGAATGCGCCTGTTCAAGCGTCTGACCATGGTCATTGACGATGGCAAAATCACCAAGGTTTTCTATCCCGTCGCTGATCCGGCAGCCGATGCCGAGAACGTCCTTAATTGGTGTCGTGAAAATCCGCAGGGCTAAAATTGCGTACCCATGAAGGAAGTTTTCAGATCGGTTCATTATCCGGTTTAAGCGGGCCCAAGATTGCGCTATTTCATAGGGCATGACAGAGCACGCAAAAGAAACGACCTTCATGGGCATCGAGCGTTCCGTTACCGGGAAATGGTGGCGGGAACGCGCAAGCGATGAACGATTGGCAACCACGATTTCGCAACGCTTTGGCGTGCCTGAAATCGTTGGCAGGGTGATGGCCAATCGCGGTGTCGGGCTTGATGATGCCGAAAGTTTCCTGTCGCCGACCTTGCGTGATCTGATGCCTGATCCGTCATCCTTGCAGGATATGGACAAGGCGGCCGCGCGTATTGCCGATGCCATTCAAAACGGCGAACAGATTGCCGTTTTTGGCGATTATGATGTTGATGGCGCGACCAGCACGGCACTTTTGAAACGCTTCTTCCGTGCCCTTGGTGCCGATGTTCCGGTACATATTCCCGATCGCATGACAGAGGGGTATGGCCCCAATGCGCCGGCATTGCTTGAGCTGCAGCGCAAGGGTGCCAAGCTTATCCTGACCGTGGATTGCGGTGTGACGGCCTATGGCCCGTTGCAGGAAGCCAGGGATGCCGGGATCGAAATTATTGTGGTGGATCATCATGCGGCCGAGCCGGAATTGCCCGCCGCCGTTGCGGTGGTCAACCCGAACCGTCTTGATGATGAAAGTGGCCTTGGACATCTGTGTGCAGCGGGTGTCGCATTTTTGCTGTGTGTGGCGATGTTGCGCGAATTGCGCAATCGCGGCTGGCTTGAAAAGGCCGGTGTTCGCGCGCCTGATTTGCGTGGCTGGCTTGATCTGGTGGCGCTAGGCACGGTGTGCGATGTGGTGCCGTTGCGCGGGCTAAACCGGGCCTTTGTTACCCAGGGGCTTAAGGTGATGAAGCACCGTTCAAACGTCGGTATGACGTCGCTTGCCGATGTGGCTGGCGTCAATGAAACACCCAGTGCCTATCATCTTGGCTATGTCCTGGGGCCGCGCGTGAATGCCGGTGGCCGCGTTGGCGAAAGTTTCCTCGGGACGACCCTGCTTTCGGGGGAGAACCCGGCACAGGCGCAGGATATCGCACGCAAGCTTGATGAATATAACCGTGAACGCAAAGCCATCGAGGATATCGTCCTTGATCAGGCCATCAGTGCGGTCGAGGGCAAGACAAAAGTCGGCTCCATGGTGCTGGTTGGCGGGGAGGACTGGCATCCCGGTGTGATCGGTATTGTCGCAAGCAGGCTTAAGGATCGTTACCACGTGCCATCCCTGGTGATGGGGATGGTTGACGGGGTCTATAAGGGGTCGGCGCGTTCGGTGCGCGGGATTGATCTTGGTGCGGCGATCATCGCCGCCCGGCAGGCCGGGCTTTTGATCAATGGGGGCGGTCATGGCATGGCGGCGGGCTTTACCCTTGATCCTGAAAAGCGCGATGCGTTTGAAACATTCCTTGAAGAACGCTTTGCCAAGATCATTGAAGAAAATGACATTCGCCCGACCATCACGGTCGATGGCGCGCTTCATGCCCATGGGGCAACGATCGAGCTGATCAATGCGCTTGAGAAACTTGGACCGTTCGGGGCGGGGAATGCCGAGCCCCGGTTTGTGTTCGTGGATTGCCGGGCGGTAAAGGCCGATGTGGTCGGGGCTGATCATGTGCGCTGTATCCTGACCGGGGCCAATGGCAAGGGGCGGCTTAAGGCGATTGCATTCCGATGCCTTGATAACGATATGGGCCAGACCCTGATCAAGCATGGTGGCCGTCCGTTGCATATTCTGGGGCATTTGCGCCGGGATAGCTGGCAGGGGAATGACGGCGTTCAGCTGATCATTGATGACGTGGCACTGCCTGTTTGAATGGTTGTGTATATACCATCGTTTAGTGTTGGGCGTTGAAACAGGCGGGAATTGCTGGTAAATCAGGTTACAGGCCATTGTCGTGACAAGCTGTGACCGTAGCCCTGATGAAGTTATGCGCTCCTGTTGCTTTTAGGCTTATATCCCCGACGGTCGATGGCCGGGGGCAAGGTCGCGTGCCAAACGCGATTGGACGCGCATTGGGACGTCTTGTGATTCCCGGTTTTGCCAAGACATTAAAGCCGGGCTTGATTGCGGGCATGGTCCTGTCGGCACTGAGCGGTGCCATGACTGTCGCCAAGGCAGATGGTGTGTCGTTTGGCGATCCTGCGGATTTTGTCCGTTCTCTCGATGTCACCTTGTTAACCGAAGAATACCCGCCGTTTAACTATCTCGATGAAACCGGGAAGTTGCGCGGGATCGGGGCCGAAGTTGTTCAGGCCATGGCCGCCCGTCTGGGATACGCCAAACGCATTGAAGTCATGGCCTGGAAGCGGGCCCTTCAACAGATCGATACCGAAAGCAATATCGGTGTGTTTTCGATGACACGCACCCCGCAACGCGAAGACCTTTATCGCTGGGTCGGGCCACTTGTCCCGACCAATGCCGGGATATTTCAGTTGGTGGATACGCCAAACCTGGCAAGATCGCTTGACGATTTGCGTCATTCCGGCCTGATCGGTGTTCAGGCGGGTGGGGCGGATGAAACGGCGCTTCGATCATACGGCTTTGAAAATCTGGAACCTTTGCATAATCCCCGGGTTGGTGTGCAGATGCTTGCCGCCGGGCGGATTTCCATGATTGTTTCGTCCGATATCGAGTTGTTTGAACAGCTTCGCAACAGCCCGCTTGAGCGTGACGACCTTGAGATGGTCTATGCTTTTTCCAGTGGTGACCTGTATCTGGCTTTTTTAAAAACAACACCGGATGCCGTGATCAGGGCATGGCAACACGCATATGACCACATTATTGAAGATGGCCAGTTTGACCGGATAATGGCCGAATATGGTGTGATCGAAGGCCAGTCGCCGCGTATCTCCGGAAGCCTTTCCCACAGCCAATAGGCCAAACCTCATTGCGGGTTTTGATGCTTGCGCGGAAATCGGGCCAATAGGCAAATCTGTTGCGCATATTTGCCATGTGACGCAAAGACTTGCCGTTCTGTCATGATGGGATTATCCCAGATGACATCATGACAGAACACATCAAACACTCGCCCCCAAAAGCACGGACCAGTCATTTTATTCTGGTTCTTGCGCCGATCCTTCTGGCTTTTTCACTAAGCCAGTTTTTCCGCTCGGCCCAGGCCCTGTTGGCAGAGCCGCTGCGCGGTGAGCTTGCAGTTACGCCCGAACAGCTTGGCTTGATTTCCGGCAGCTTCCATTTTGCCTTTGCCCTGATGCAAATTCCGGTCGGGGTGATGCTTGATCGCTATGGCCCGCGTCTGACCAATGGCCTTTTGATGATGGCAACCGTGGTCGGCGTCATTATCTTTGCCAATGCGCAAAGTGTGCTTGGTCTGATGATCGGGCAGGCGATTATCGGTCTTGGCTGCTCGGCGGCCTTTATGGCGGCCCTTGTCCTTGCCGCACGTTGGACCGCACCGGAAAAGTTTGCAGCTGCGTCGGGGCTTATTGTGTCCTTTAGCCTGCTTGGTGTGTTGGCGTCATCAACACCGCTTGCCGCCCTTGTGGAAACGCATGGCTGGCGGACGGTCTATTACGGTCTTGCCGGGATCAGTTTGCTTGCCGTGGTGCTTGATCTTTTGTTTGTGCGTGACAACCCGCCGGGCTATGTCGCGCCAGATCACAAGGGCGAAACGGTTTTTGAAGCTTTGAAGGGCATGGTCTCGGTCTGGAAGAATCGGCAGGTCTGGTTGCTTTCAGGTGTCGCTTTCTTCAGCTATCCAGCGATCCTGACCGTGCGCGGATTGTGGGGCGGACCTTATCTGCATGATGTCTTTAGCCTTAATGCGGTTGAGGTCGGCAATGTTTTGCTGATCATGACGATTGGTATGATCCTGGGCCCGCCTTCCTATGGGCAGTTGTCGCGCAAGATGCCGGGCAAAATTCATGGTCTGATTGTCTTTGCTGTACTGGTCGGGGCAGGGGCGTGTCTTCTGCAGGCCTTTATCGGGCCGTGGGGCGTGGGTGTGGCTGCTGTGCTGATGCTGATCCATGGCTTTATCGGATCAAGTGCGACGCTTAGTTATGCGGCCTCCCGTCAGGCTGTGGCGGAACATCAGATCGGGCGTGCCCTGACGACGGTCAATCTTGCGACCTTTGCCGGTCTGTTTGTTCTTCAGGGGATTGCAGGGCTGATCATCGGGCAATTCGATGCAGGGTCGCCGGGTGGCTATCAGGCGATGTTTATGTTCCTTGGAATCGGTCTGGCGGTAGCGGGAATCAGCTTTTGGTTCGGGGCGAAGCGTAAAAGGGACTGATCTGAAAATATTTTTTCCATCCATTTCGACTTTTGTGGGGCATCAGTTGGCCTTCATTTGGCGAATGGATGGAAGAAATAAACCATCTGGTTAAACAATGAGCTGTGGTTTTTGCGGGATTGGGTGAGATATGGCCCTATTTTCGGTGGGGGATTAAAAAAAACGTCATAAGGGCGAAAAAGCCGCTTGACCTGACCCGACCCAATCGCTAAAAACCGGCCTCGTTAACGCGCTGCGTCCCCTTCGTCTAGAGGCCTAGGACACTGCCCTTTCACGGCGGCAACAGGGGTTCGAATCCCCTAGGGGACGCCACCAACCGAAAGTCATACGACATTGGCACTTGTGCTTGTGTCCCCTTCGTCTAGAGGCCTAGGACACTGCCCTTTCACGGCGGCAACAGGGGTTCGAATCCCCTAGGGGACGCCACCAACCGAAAGTCATACGACATTGGCACTTGTGCTTGTGTCCCCTTCGTCTAGAGGCCTAGGACACTGCCCTTTCACGGCGGCAACAGGGGTTCGAATCCCCTAGGGGACGCCATCTTTCTTACGAAAGATTTGGCCAAATGAAAAAATGCCCGCAGCTTCGCGCTGACGGGCATTTTTCGTTTTCGGGTCGTTTTTCCTAAAACCTGAAACGTTGTTGACGCACGATCTTTTTCTTGTGCAGGCGATAGCGCCTTGTCAGGCTTTCGCGCAGTTGTTCGGCGGTCGGGCGGGGGAGCTCGATTGCGACGCGTGCGGTTTCTTCGGTTTCTTGCTGTTTCGTGGTGCGGGCGGGTTCATTTGCCGACGGGGTTTCGGCGAACAGATCAACCGGATCGGCCTGGTCAGCGGCAAACAGGTCTGCGACGCCAACACCCAGCAGGCGGTACTTGGTGCCGTCGATTTCTTTTCTCAGCAATGTCAGGGCGGTGTCGAGGATAACATCTTCGCGCAATGTCGGGTGGGTCAGGCGCATATTGCGGGTACGTGTTTTGAAATCCGATGATTTCAGTTTCAGTACAACCGTATGTCCGGCTATTTCCTTGCGGGCCAGATCACTGGCAACCCGGGCGGTCAGGCGGGTGGCAATGTCTGTAAGTTCCGACAGGCTTGAGATGTCTTTGTCAAAGGTGGTTTCCGAAGACAGGCTTTTGCGTTCGCTGCTTTGTTCGACCCGGCGATTATCCTGTCCGCGCGAAAAGTAATAGAATCGCTTGCCGATACTGCCGTAACGTCCCTGAAGAGTATGGATATCAAGTTCCTGAAGCTGTCCTATGCGGGTGATGCCATCGTCATGGAGTTTGCGTTCCATCGCCGGGCCAACGCCCCACATCATGCGAACCGGCTTGTCGGCAAGGAAATCGACGGATTCTTGTGCGCCAATCATTGAAAAGCCGAATGGCTTGTTCAGGTCCGAGGCGATCTTGGCCAGGAATTTGTTGTAGGAAAGCCCGATGGAAACCGTGATGCCGACTTCCTTGCGGATGGTTGATTGCAACTCGGCCAGACATTCGGCCGGGGATTTGCCATGCGATTCCCGAGCGTTTGACAGATCCATAAAGGCCTCGTCAATCGATAGAGGTTCGATGTCGGGGGTCAGGGCGCGCATCATGTCGCGTACGCGATAACCTTCGCGCTGATACTTCTTCATATCAGGGGGCAGGAATATGCCGTCCGGGCAGAGTTCACGCGCCTTGAAGGCCGGCATGGCCGAACGTACGCCGAATTTGCGCGCCACATAGCAGCAGGTTGAAACAACGCCGCGATGGCCGCCACCAATGATCACAGGAAGGTCTGCCAGTTCCGGCCGGTCACGCTTTTCAATCGAGGCATAAAAGGCATCGCAATCAAGATGGCCGATAAACAGATCGGGCAGCTCGGCATGGGCGAGGGCGCGTTGGTTGTTGCAGGCCGGACAAGGCACATAGGATCCCGCACCGCTTTTGGGGAGCGGTCGATCATGATGCAATCGCCATTTATGATGGCATTCCGGGCACAGTGCGTACAACATGGCTATTTGTACTCTTTTTGTTCCAAATATGCCAAGGGTGGAAATGCAGCTGCGGGCACAATCTGCCAAGGTTCCTGTCAGGAATTGTCAGGATGAAATGCAAAAAGGCCGGGGATACCCCGACCTTTGAGAATGGTTTTGGGATGGCCCACGCGTGCAACCGGATTATTTCGGCTTTTGGGCGGCTTTCTGGGCCTGCTTCGCACGACGTTGGCGGGCAACCATATTGTCGATATAGCGCCCCTGGAACAGGGTAATGCCGAGCGACTGACCGAATTTGATTGCGGTTGGCGTATCGCAGCGACAAAGGATCACGCGTTCGCGACCGGAGTTCTTCACAAGGCTATCCATTTCGCCGTATTTTTTACGGATAACGTTGTCGGTCATTTCTTCACGCCAAGCGACCTTGATGAAGTCGGCCTTCAGGCTTTTGCGATCCACAAATGACAGCGATTCCACCGTCAGGTTATCGATCAGAATGCGATAGCCGCGTTTGTGGAAGTCGTCCCGAAGACTGAGATAGGTTTCAAGGTTCGAGAACAGGTCAACCTGGTTCAGTTCGAGGATGACGTTGCCCGGCCATTTACGGCGCACGGTTTCGTCAAATTTGTCGAAATCCCGCGACGTCAGGGTACCAAGATTAAGGTTGATCGAGAACGAACTGGCGTGCGTCTTGAACGTCCGCTTGCACAGATAGTTCAGCATCCTTTTATCAAGGACTTCTGTCATGTGCTGAAACAGCCAGCGATTTGATGCCAGATCAATATTGGGCATCAGGGCATTACGCAGATCGGTAATCGATACAAAAAACTCGTCAAAGACCGGGTGCAGTTCCCGGGAGCCACTTTGCGTAAAGACGCACACGGGCTGCTGACGGATATGTTCCGATAGATCGGCGGAATGGATGGTTTCTTCAAGCTGGGCAAGGTTTTCCGCGTTAATCGGGTTAAGCGGTTCATCCTTTTCGCGTTGCATCGCGGTGCGCATCTTGCTGCTTTGCTGCACCTTCTTGGCGCGTTCATCAAGGTGCTGGCACAGCAAAAGGAATTCCTGGAACTCGGTATTGAGGTTGTACCAAGTGCAAAAACCGGTTTCTTCGCTTTCATCCTGGGAAAGCGGATCATCGCGGAAAAGGTAGCGCAGGGTATCAACGGCCGGTTCGACATCGGCGATGGATTTGTCTTTCCAGACAAAAATCAGATCATTGTTGGTCAGGACAAAAATGCGTCCAACATACAGTTTGACATAGCTTTCAAAGGTATTGGTCGCGACGCGAATGTGATAGTCGCGGCGATGGAACGGCTTCATACGTGACAAATGGATATGCACGGCGCGATGCCCGTATTTACGGGTTTCAAGCCGTTGGACATAATCCAGCAACAGGTATTCTTGAAGGGCCTGTTGGCCAAATTGTTGCGGTTCGATCACGCGGGACCCCTGAAAGATAGCTATTTTTGTCGTTTATGCGTGCGTTGCATATACCCAAGAACGATGTCTAATCAAATCATAATGTTCTGAAGCACAGGTTAATGGCTCTAAACCTGTCTTCTTTATATGAACTATACATATGGTAGGGCAAGGCCATGAAAAACAATCAAATTGAATTAATCCGCGAAAATAATCCATAACTTGTCCTGGTTGGCGGCTTTAACGAATTCTTGGCAAGCAGGGTGCAAAATCAATGCGGTATGGGAAATGTCGCTGGTTTTTGCTGGTATAGGGCAAAGGGATGCAGCATGATTTCCGGAAATAGGTTTTAGAAAATAGGGGATTGGCGCGATGCAGCTATCCGCAAAGCGGACCGGAAACTGGCTGAAGATCGGCAAGGGAGTTGCTGTGATCGGTATGGTTTCGTGGGTGTCGGCCTGTGCGCCGTTGCTGGATCAGGATTTCTGGGACGAAGCAACATCCTTTGCCGATGACAATTATACCGCTCTTGGTCTTCAGCAACTTGCATCTGGTGATTATGCATCGGCCGAACGTCTGTTTGACGAAGCATTACGCAAAAATCCGCAAGACGGTCACGCGATGCTGTGGCGGTCGGTTCTTTATCAAAATACCAATCGCCCTGATCGTGCACGCGATGGCTATCACACCTTGATGGCCATGAACCCGCCGGGCACGGTTTTGATGTCCTCTGCTACGGGAACCCAGCCGCGGCCCTTGCGGGATGCGGCGGAATTTAACCTCAATCGTCTGGAACGCGGGCTTCCCGGATCGCTGAGCATCAATGACCAGATCGTCACCAGCCCGTCGGGGCTTGGCAATGTGACCGGTACGGGTATGGCAAGTACCCCGATGACAGCCGCACCCCAGCCGATGATGACAAGTGGTGCCACCAAGGCGATGGATATTCCTGCCGGTGCTGCTTTGAATGGCGGGGACGAAGCGGTTGCAAAACGTTTTTCGATTTTGCGCAATCTGCAATCTTCCGGGCTGATCACGCCCGAAGAATATTCGGCACGCCGTTCGGCCAATCTTGGCGCGCTTTTGCCCATGAGCCAACAGGCACCCGCCGCATTCCTGAATACTGCGCCACCTGATGGCACGCAGGTCGAACAACGGTTGAACCAGCTGAACCGTTCCTTGCAGATCGGTGCCATTACCGTGCAGGAACATGTTAACGAGCGTACGGCAATTCTTGATGCCTTGTTGCCCGCACAGCCGCGTCAGCGCGCCGTGCCGCCACCCGCGCCACAGGGACTGATGGATGCTGCCCGCCAGATTGCCCGGATCGAAGATCTGCAAAGCATGAAGCTGGTAACGCCCGACGAATTCAAACGCGAACGTGATGCGATCGAGGCTGCGATTGTTGAACCGGCCAAGGGAACAGCCATGACCCTGAATGCAGGGGAGCCTGTTCGTCGGGTCGCAACCGGGGAAAGCCGTCCGGTACAGGCCAGTGACAATGCTACAAGCGCGCCAGCACAGCCTGCAATGGCCAGTGGCACGAAGTCGGTCCATTTGGCGTCCTATCGCAATCAGGCGCAGGCCGAACGAGGTTGGCAGATTTTAACCGGGCGTTATGGACAGTTGGCATCCCTGCAACATGGTGTGACCACGGCCAATATTCCGGGCAAGGGCACCTATTATCGCCTGATGGCGACAGGGTTAAGTGACAGTGCCGCAAATTCGTTGTGTGCGGATTTGAAGCGTCGCGGCCAGTTCTGCGAAGTCAAGTAACCTGCGGGGAAATCCCCATATAAAGATCAGGATAACGCCGGTGGGGATGATGTATGTGCCACCGGCGTTGTCGTTCCTGACGGGATTGCGTCGGGCGATGATTGGCAAAGAAGTTCGGCACAGATGATTTTTATTTTTAGCGATTTTGGTGTGAACGGTCCCTATAGCGGGACAATGCGGTCGGTTGTGATGCGCACCGCACCGGATGTTGCTGTTTGTGATCTGATGGTCGATGCGCCTGATCGAAACCCAAAGGCAGCAAGTTATTTGCTAGCAGCTTTGGCGCGTGAATTTCAGCCCGGTGATGTGGTTTTGGCGGTGGTTGATCCCGGTGTCGGGAGTACCCGCAAAGCATTGGTGGTCGAGGCGGATGGTGTGTCGTATGTCGGACCGGATAACGGTTTGTTTGAAATGATCATTCGTCGGTCTGAAAACGTCACTTTGTCTTTGATTGACTGGCAACCGGCAAATCTGTCGGCAAGTTTTCATGGACGCGATATTTTCGCGCCGATTGCAGCAAAAATCGCGATTGGACAGGATTTTGACACGCACCCGCTAAGCCTTGATCAACGGTGTGTTGAGGCAAAATCATGGCCCGACGAATTGGCCGAAGTCATTTATATCGATACATACGGTAATCTGATGACTGGATTGCGCGTACAAGATCGTGGCGCAAGTCTGATTGTCGGGGATCACAATATTTTGGGGGCACGGACATTTTCCGATGTACCGGCGGGATCGGCATTTCATTACGGCAATTCGGTTGATCTGTGCGAAATTGCGGTTAATTGTGGACGGGCAGATCAAATGTTTGATGCAAAAATTGGGACGCAGGTTCGAGTGCGGGCGACAAAAATGCACAATCCTTGATTGGTTTGTGTGAATAAAATGCTATCTTTTAATGATGTAGCAGCAATGATCCGTATCGAACTGTCAACGGGTGGACGGGGTCTATTGAATGTCGATTGAGGTTAAGTTCTGGGGGGTGCGCGGCAGCATTGCCTGCCCATCGCCAGATCATGTGGTTTATGGTGGGAATACCAGCTGTCTGGAAATGCGGGTTGCGGACAAGGTTCTGATCTTTGATGCCGGAACAGGTATCCGCAATTTGGGCAAGGATCTGATCCGCCGTCAGGTGACAGAAGCGACGATCTTTTTGACCCATACCCATTGGGACCATATCAACGGGTTCCCGTTCTTTGTGCCTGCCTATAATCCAAAGGCCTCCTTTCATGTGATGGCCGGACATTTGACCGATCAGGGCGGGGTTGAACGCGTATTTTCCGCACAGATGGCAAACCCGACATTTCCGGTGCCGTTATCGGCAATGAAGTCAAAACTGACTTTTGAGGATTTCAATGTTGGTGATGAATTGAAGCCGGGTGAGGGGATTGTGATCAAGACAGCCCCGCTGCGTCATCCCAACGGGGCGACGGCCTTTCGGGTCGAGCATGACGGACTTGCCGTTTGCTTTGTAACCGATACCGAACACCAACCGGGCAAGCCTGATGAAATCATTCTGGATTTCATACAGGATGCCGATCTTGTCATTTATGACAGCACCTACACCGACGAACAGTTTGAGCAGAAGATCGGCTGGGGACATTCGACGTGGCAGGAAGGCATTCGTTTGTGCAAGGCGGCCAATGCCAAGCGTCTGGCGCTGTTCCATCACGACCCGGACCATAATGATGCGGACATGACTGTCATCGAACAACAGGCCAGATCAACCTGGTCCGGGGCCTTTGCCGCGCGCGATGAAATGGTGCTGCGGATCGAATAGATGCGCGCCCTGGACTGATAAGGTCAAAAGACGCGTGAGTATTTCGGAAATACGCGGATTTCAATGCGGCGGTTTGCGTCGCGGTTTTCTTCTATCGGGTTGCCCGAATCATCGCGATTGGGCAATTTCGGTTTGGTGTCGCCATATGAAATGGCGCGCATCCGGTTCTGATTGGGATCAACACCAAGGGCGGCAAAAAAGCGAACGACAGCAATGGACCGACCGGCTGCCAGTTCCCAGTTGGACGGGAAGCGCGGCGAACTGATCGGGCTATCGTCTGTATGGCCCGTGACTTCGATCTGGAAACCAAGATAGCGCGGTTCTTTCAAAAGATCGGCGATGTCTTTGAGAAACAAAACCGCATCCTTGGTCAGATTGGCTGATCCCGGCTGGAAGAATGAACCGCTGCCCATTTCCATCAGGATGCCTTCATCATCGGTCGATACATTGACCGCACTGTCCATCGCCATGTTGAACACGACATCTTTCAGGTCAGTTTCCAGAACCTGGGTCGGGCGAACAACATCACGTTTGCCGATCTGTTCGGCAATACCGGCCTGAACCTTTTCAAAGATCGGGATTTCGATTTTAGAGAAGCTGACCAGCATGACAAAGAACGCCATGAGGAGGGTGATGGCATCGGCATATGTGGCAAGCCAATCCTCGTTGACTTCTTCCTCTGCGACGGGCTGCATTCCTTTTCTGCGACGTGCCATGATGCTGATCCTTACTTCGCAGATTTATCGATATTGAAATGGATGGCCGGATCAAGGAACGAATTCATTCGGTCCTGAATGGCACGCGGGCCTTTGCGGTCGGCCAGCATGATCAGGCCTTCGGCAATCAGGTAATTGCGAAACCGCATGATTTCTTCGCGCTGCTGGATTTTGCTGGCGGCAGGCATAAAGAAGAAGCGGGCGGCAACGATGCCATAAAGTGTTGTGATCAACGCGATTGCAAGTCCGGCGCCAAGCGACGTCGGATCATCGGCCATTTTATCAAGCATAATGACAAGACCGACCAGCGTTCCGATCATGCCAAAGGCCGGGGCCGCAGCCGCCATGCTTTTAAGGATGGCGACAGGGACAAGGTTGCGGCTAAAGGCATTATCAATGGCGTTGTGAAGCATCTCGGCGACTTCATCGCCGTTATAACCGGTAATGACAACTTCCATGGCCCAGCCCAGAAACGGTTCGTCCTTGCCGACCCGTTCGGCTTCCTGTTCCAGGGCATTGATGCCCTTTTTCTGAAGCAGATAGCCCCATTTAACAACACGGCCAACTTCACCGGTCAGCTGCCCGCGACCCATTTGCGGGGCGCGAAAAATCTTGAAAATCAGTTTCAGAGCCAAAAGAACATAACGTGCTTCATAGGCGATAAAGGTCGCGGCAAGAGTACCGCCAACCACCATCAGCGCACTCGAAAGGCTAATGAATACAAGGTAGTTATCGGTCGAGATAAAGATCGATCCGATAAATAGCCCGAGGCCAACCATGATGCCTAGAATTGTCGTAAACGACATTAATCCCCCAATCCCCCTGTGTCGTCTTCAAGCTTCTGGTTTGAAAGCTGTAATTATTTTAGACGAGTTTACGTAAGAATAGGTCCGAAATTCGTTGAGGTCTGGTTAATTTCGCATTTAATAACCTGCTAATGCTGCGTATTTCGCCATCAGGTCGGTAACGGTGCCGTCGGCAATCCTCTTTTCAATTTCGGCATTAATTGCCGGAATCCAACCCGTGCATGGTGATGTTCGCGCAAAGGCAAAACACATCTTGGCCGCATTGATCGGCACATCGGTGATCCAGATTTTCTTGGTGATGCTTGTGTGGCGTTCGGCCTTTTTCAGGGAGTACAAGCCTTGCAAGCCATAATCGGCGCGCCCCTGATCAAGCATATGTATGATTTGTTCGATGCTGTTGACGGTCATGATGTTCAGTGAACTGGCCATAAAGCGATCAAACTCTTCACCGCGACTTTCGCCGCGGGTCGTCAATCCGTCCAGATTGATCAGGTCGGTATGTTCGTGCAGGTCGGGTGCGTCATCGCCAACCGTAAAGACAACAATCGGGTCTTCGATATAGGGGCGGGTATAGGCCAGATCACCAAGCCGTTCCGGCACCAGATACACCGTGGTCAGCATATCAATTCCGCCTTTACGCAACGTGGTCAGTGCACGCATCCAGGGGCCGATATTCTGAATGTCGATATTGACACCGATATCTTTACCAATCACCCGGATCAGATCAATGGCAGCCCCTTTCAAAACCCCGTCTTCCAGAAAGCTGTAAGGGGGATAGTTGCTATGACTGGATACGGTGATGGTTTCGCAGGCAGCTGTCTGGGCCGGTGCAGAATATGCATCTGCGTAGCCGCCAAAAACGGCACCCGCAAGGCCAAGCATCATGGCCATGCAATACCGGCGGCTATGACGTTTAACAAAGATCATTTTTAATTTCATTCATCGAAGTGATTGAATTTTTTACATAATGACATGAATTAGGATTGCCTGAAACAGTTCATGAAACCGTCGGCATTTTGATCAGGAACCATTGGATTTCACGTAGCTTGCAATCAGTTTTGTGATTGTGCCGTCCTGTTCAAATTCCTCGATCGCCAGATTGATCTTGTCGATCAGGTCGCGGCAAGGGGACTGGCGGGACAGTGCCATATACATCTGTTCGGATTTGATCGGCGTGCTGGAAATGGCGATGTCATTTGCCATGTCTATTCGACGTTCCGAACGTTCAAGGGTGTAAAGCCCCTGAATGCCATAATCAGCCCGCTTCTGGGAAAGCATGTCGATCATCTGATCTGTGGTATTGACCCGCATCATTGTCAGATGTTGTTCAATGAACTGATCAAAATCCGCACCCCAGCTATCACCGCGGGTCGTCACGCCAACCTTGCCAGCCAGATCGTACCAGTCCTTGAAGGGGAACGCCGATCTGGCCATGCTGAACATGACAATCGGGTCTTGGGCATAGGGGCGGGTGAACAAATATTGCGATTGCCGTTCCGGCGTAATGTAAAGCGCAACCAAAAGATCGATATCACCATCCGTCAGGTTTTTTACCGCCCGTATCCATGGACCAACATTGCGGATTTCAACACGGATCCCGATCTTGCGGGCGATCAGGCGGATCAGATCAATCGACGCCCCGCGAAAGGTTTCATGATCGGTATAGTTAAACGGGGGATAATCAGTATGACCCGAAACAATCAGTTGATCACAGCTGTTTCGGACCGTTTTGTCATCAGCATGCAGGTCGGACGCCGAAAACAATATGGTCGCCCATATCGCCAGCATGATGCCCCATGACAGGCAAGGCTTTATCCGAAATATGACACTGGAAACCGGAACATTTTGCATAATTCATCATTTTTGCCCGCATGGAGCAAAATACAAGACTGGCGACAAAACAACCTGAAACGGTCATCTTGTCGCCAGTTGAGCGGAGAATTATGCCAATCTCCCGATCCGGGCCAATCCGTTCAGATCAGGTCGCACGAATGTCGGTCAGGAACCGGTCAACTTCAGACCGCAGATCATCGGAAAGCGCACCCAGCTCGCGGGCAACATCAAGAACCTGATGAGCCGCATGGTCGGTGTCGGCAACTGTGTTGCTGACCTGTTCGATATTGCTGCTGACTTCCTGGGTGCCGATTGCGGCCTGTTCGACATTTCGGGCAATTTCGTCGGTGGCGTCGGCCTGTTCGCCGACGGCCGAGGAAATGGTGTGTGCCATTTCGGTGATCCGGGAAATCACATTGGAAATATCGGCCATGGAACTGACTGTCTTGCCGGTTTCTTCCTGAATGGCGGTGATTTGATCCGAAATCTCGCTGGTTGCCCGGGCGGTTTGATTGGCAAGGTTTTTAACCTCGGCGGCTACCACGGCAAAGCCTTTGCCTGCTTCACCGGCACGGGCCGCTTCAATCGTGGCATTAAGGGCCAGCAGGTTGGTTTGACCGGCAATGTCGCTGATCAGGGCAACGATTTCGCCAATGCGGTTGGCAACTTCGGAAAGGCCCTGAACGGTATCGGATGATTGTTCGGCTTCGCGTGATGCTTCGGCGGCGACGCGGGTTGATGCATCGGCCTGTTCGCCAATCTTGGAGATGGACGAAGACAGATGATCGGCGGCGTCGGCAACCGTGCGGACATTGACGGTGGCCTGTTCGGACGCGGCGGCAACCGTTGTTGCGCTTTTGCTGGCGCGATCAGCGGTTTCAACAAGCCCGTTTGCCGTGGTTTGCATCTTGCCAGCCGAGTTTGAAACCGCGCCGACAATCTTGGCAATCACGCCTTCGAAATTGCCGATATGCCGTTCAAGGTTTTTCATCCGTTCTTCGCGGCGCTGTGATGCGGCTTGTTGTTCGGATTCCATCTGTTTCTTGGCAATCGCGTTGGTGCGGAATACCTCGACCGATTGGGCCATGCGACCGATTTCATCGCGCCGGGACAGGGCGTTGATATCAAACTCGGTATTACCCTGGGCCAACTCGGTCATATCCCGACCCAGATCGGATAGTGGGGCGGTCACAATTCGGGTCAACAGCACGCGCATGCCGATGATGGTTGCAATCGCAATTGCCAGACCGCCAATAACAATCCCGATCAGGATGTTATTGGTTTTTGCCTGTTCCGGAGCAACAGACAGGCTTGATGACAGAACCGCAATGATATCGCCTTTTTCCGCTTCCATCGCACCATGGCAGCTAAAACAGACTTCGCGATCAGCACCCTTGGTGACACCAAGAACAATCGGCATCGACATGCGATAGGTGCCATTTTCCGTATAGCGCCCGATCAGTTCGCCGGTTTCGATGGCTTCGATATCGATGTCATCGCGTGGCGTTTTTATCGGTTTGTCGCCGTATTCTTCCATATATGCCTGGGTCGTTGGTCCCCAGACAGACCAGAGTTCGCCGGGATAATCCTGGTTGCGGCTGTCAAACCAGTTGTTGAAAACCTGAATGCCGATGTCATCGCCATCTTCGGGGCGGGCGGCCATGACATTGACGATCAATGCATGCAACGATGTCAGTTCATTTTCGCTAAGCTGGCGCAACTTGCTGTCCATTGCCTTTTCTTCGACCATCGTCATCATCAAAAGCGAGATGATCACAGTCGAAGTCACGCCGAATGCGGATGCCCACATAAAGCGTTTGCGAATGCCCATGGCATTGAAAGCCGACAGAATTTTCATTTTTAATCCCCGGTGCGATGACGTAAACCGGCCCTCGGGGCCCAGTTTTGAATTGTCCTCAATCTTTGAAACAATGCATGATCGTCAAACTTCCGCCTTGATATGACTCAAGTCAGTGATGTTATCGGGGGTGGAAACGTGTCTGTCTGTTTGTGCTTTGGGTGGAAGTTGGAGTGATGACAACCCGCACGGGACTTGTTTCCCGGTGATGGAACGGGCATAACCACGCCAATCGTGAAATTTGAATGAAACAGGATAGTCTGATGACGATTTCCTATAGCGACACCCGCAAGAAGCTTGATCAGATCACCACCGAGATGCTTGAGCTGATCCGTAAATATGATCTGGATGCAGCAAGCCCGTTTGATGTGATCGAAGTGGCACGTACCAAGATCACTGATCAGAACGACTATATCCGCTTTCTGGAGCTGTCGCTGGAAGGCCGGATTTACGGCGAGTATGGCGACGCTCTGCAAAAGCAGATTGACGAAGAAGCCAAATCGCACGCGGCAAAGACGATTAACTGATCAATCATCTGTCCGCCATCTGCGTTGCCAGCATCAAAAAAAGCGGCCTGCTTTCAACAGTGAAAGCGGGCCGTTTTTCAATTGGGGCACCTT
This sequence comes from Thalassospira profundimaris, assembly GCF_003326675.1. GTDB lineage: Bacteria > Pseudomonadota > Alphaproteobacteria > Rhodospirillales > Thalassospiraceae > Thalassospira > Thalassospira aquimaris. The sequence goes on along the minus strand of NZ_JPWF01000007.1, from coordinate 223,810 downwards.
GTCACAAAATCTTCCTGATCTTGTCACCGTAGTGCGGTTGAGAGGTCATGAAGTTCGGACTATATCGCTGCTGTAAATGATGCATCGAAAACGGTGCCATTCTTTCGCAGATCAATATGCGAAAGCCCAACGAGCAACAGGATGGCTGACATGAAAAAGAGTTATGTCCAAACTCTGATGGAAGTCGAAAAAGTATTCGGTCAGATCAATGACCATGATTTCCGCCTGTATCGGGCGGTATGGGGCAATCGTCAGGCTGCCCAGACCGGATTGCCGCGCGGAACACGCGCAGAAATCAGCAAGAAGCTGGCAAATGATTTTGTCGCGGTCAGCAATTCCAATCACCGCACACAGCTTCGGGCATCAACCCCGCACGCGGCCTGAACGCAAACGTGCGTTCAGGGGCGGGGTAGTGTCCCCGTATTATCCCCGATGAGACTTGCCAATCCGGTCACTTTCAGGCATCAAGTGTCGCCGCATACGCACGGGCAACTGATATAAGTTTGCTGTGTAAAACCGCGTTATCCACCTGAAAGCTGGCCGGAGTACCCCATGTCGATTAAGTCGTTGATCCGTACCATTCCTGATTACCCGAAAAAGGGGATCATGTTCCGCGACATCACGACCCTGTTCGAAGATGCAGACGGCCTGCGCGAAGTGATCGACAGCTTCGCGGCCGAGTTTCAGGACAAGAAAATCGACATGATCGCCGGGATCGAAGCCCGCGGTTTCGTGATTGGCCCGGCAGTTGCCCTTGCACTGGGTGTTGGTTTCGTCACCATCCGCAAACAGGGCAAATTGCCGGCCGAAACCATCGGCGTTGAATATGAACTGGAATACGGTTCGGACGTGATTGAAATCCATAAGGACGCGATTAAGCCGGGCAGCCGCGTTTTAGTGATGGATGACCTGATTGCAACCGGTGGTACGGCAATGGCCGCTATCGAGCTGATTGAAAAGGTCGGTGCCGAAGTCGCGGCCTGTGCCTTTATCATTGATCTGCCTGATCTTGGCGGGGCGCAGAAAATCCGTGATCGCGGTGTCGAAGAATTCCATCTGGTCGAATTCGAAGGCGATTAACCGGCATCGAATTACACCGCCAATTTGCGGTTTTTCGAAAATCCTGCCTTTTTCCACTGGCTTGATGTATAATGTCTGGGTTGAACCGGGGAGTTGCCCCGGTTTTGATCCGTTGCCGATAATCGGCAGGAACGTGGAAAATGATCACACCGGTCCAAACAGCACAGACAGTCTCGCAGGTCAGCCAGTATGGCCGACTTCCTGCCGCCGGTGCGCGCGGTGTTTCGACCGTGGACCGCAGCACCCAGATCGAAGAATCTTCCCAGCATTACAGCTATAACCCCGACGATGACGGGATTTTGTTCAACGCCTATATCGATGGCAAGAACAAGCGTCAGCCGGGGCAGGGCAATCCGGGGGAGCAAAAAGATCAGCGTGCAGAGCAACGCACACTTTCTGCGGCCCGCCGTTCCAGTGATCGTGAAGGTGCGGTCGAGGCAACATCGGATCTGGATTTTGCCGCCATGCTTGATCCATCCATTCCGTTTGATTTGTCGGCCAATAGTGGCACGTCATTTTATGCGCTGGTCAATGCGGTGGCCCACGGGGTTGGGATGCGCGGTACGCGTCTTGACGCGACGGTCTGATCAGCCCGAAGCTTTCCGGATCATCCCCAACATCGTTCCGTTTCAAAAATTCCTGATTACCCGGTGCAGATGCTTGTTGGCATATGGCATTGGTCTTATGATAGGCGATCTTTACGTCAGATCATCAGGCCGTCCATGAAGAACAAGCCGGTTCTTAATACAGTTTTCGAAGCCGCATTCCGATTTATCGATCTTGCGCTGAACGATAACGAATATTTGCAGCCGCAAAAACTGCATCGGTTGCTGTATCTGGCACAGGCCTATTACGGGGCGAACTATCACGGCAATATGTTGATGCCCGCAATCTTTGTCGCCGAAGAATTCGGGCCAATTGAACCCAATCTTTATGCGGTGATGGAAGAAAGTCGACCTGACGTGCGCCTTAAGGCGATTGATCCGAAGACCACACATTTCCTTGAAAGCATCTGGTCGCAGTTTGGCCATCACACGGTCGAACATCTTAGTATGACCGTGCGCAATCATCCGCCCTTTACCAAGGCGTACAAGGAAGGGGTCGGTACAATCATCCCCTATGCGGAGCTGGTGGAATTTTATGCCTCGGTCCGCAAATCGGCAACCACGCCAGAGGCCAAGGAAGTTGTCCGTCCGCGCGTAATGCGTTCGCATAAAGGAAAACCGGTGGCGACCACCGACTGGCTGCCGCGCCGGATCAAGTAACGCGGCTTGGCTTATTGGCCGATTGTTAAATTGGCGCAGGGATCGGCACGGACGATGTCGTTGGTAAACCACAAGAAATCGATGTCGGCGGCATCGCCAAATCGTTCGGCATAGTCTGGTGCCTTGGGCGGGTTATCACTTGGATCGTCAACTTCGATCAGGCTGACAACCGCGATTTCCTGTTCATCAAGGTCGGGCTCGAACCGGGAAAGATGCCAGGGAACCGCGAGCGTGTGGCGCACATGCATGGCACCCGCAATCAGGAAAGCCCCGTCAACATCATCTGCGGATGCACCATCTCTCATGGCGCGCGCCAGCGACGCATCGCGGGCAAACTGAACCAGTGAAAATCCGCCCAGCATACTTTCCGGCAGGGCATTGCAATGGCTTTGTGCCATTTCGACACGGAACCGGGCCAGAATATCGTCGGGAATTTCGGGCAGTGCCAGTTTCGCCGCAAGATCGGAGGGCAAGGCATCTTTGCCATTGGCAATGATCGGACGCAAAAGGTCATCGGGAAGATTGCCCGCAATCATCGCAAGATTGTTGTCTTTGGCGGTTTGGGCAATCGGGGCATAATCATGCCATGACGGCCAACCACGTTCTTCCCAGCCAAATTCCGGGCCAAGATCGGATATCTCAATTTCCTGCCATTTCTGATCAAGGTCGGTCTGTTGATCACGTGTCAGCATTTCCCAGACAACGGCGCGGTTGCGGCGATCTGATTGGGTCAGGCTGTTGATCAGATGGGCCTGATGATGATGGTGAATGGGATTGTCATGCTTTTCACCGATCAGAACATATTTCCGATCCGAAAGACGGCGTACCAGTTCATCAAACAGGATGTATTCCCCGGCCTGCATATCAAAAATCAATCCCGGTGCCGGGGGCAGGGCATTGACGTCTGTTTCATGTTGATGCGGTTTGCCACCGGCATCATGGGCAATTGATTGGCCGGGAAACAGGAAAGTCAGGACGCCCGATGCCACAACACAGAAACCGGCATTGCGCAGCAATGTGATCGTCTGGGACCTTTGCGGGGTTTGTTGTGTCATCGGGCCGAAATTCCGGATTGAAAAATCTTTATGCTTACTTGCTTAACGCCAAGGCCGTTTCCAGGTCGTTAACAAGGTCGTCGGCATCTTCAATCCCGACCGAAAGGCGCAGCAAATCACCCGGAACCGGGCTGGTCGGGCCTTCGACCGATGAACGATGTTCGATCAGGCTTTCGACGCCACCAAGCGACGTTGCGCGTTTGAAAAGTTTGCACTGATTATGGAAATCAACCGCGCGCTTTTCACCGCCTTTAACCCGGATCGACAGCATACCGCCAAATCCGCCTGTCATCTGCTTGGCGGCGATGTCGTGCCCGGCGTGGCTTGCAAGGCCCGGATATTGGACCTGTTCGACTTCCGGGTGGTTTTCGAAATGCTTGGCAATTGCCATGGCATTGGCCGATGCCCGTTCAACGCGGATCGCAAGGGTGCGCATGCCACGCAGCAAAAGCCATGTTTCAAACACGCCGAGAACTGCACCACCTGACGCATGCTGTTTACAGACACGCTGCCAGTATTCGCTGTTGGATGCGGTGGTCAGGCTGCCTGCCAGAACGTCACTGTGACCGTTCAGGTATTTGGTTGCCGAATGCATGACGATATCCGCACCCAGTTCAATCGGGCGGGTCAAAAGCGGGGTGGCAACCGTGTTGTCGACAACCACCTGTGCGCCGGCCTTGTGCGCCAGTTCGGCAACAGCGGCAATGTCGGTGATCTGCCAATCCGGGTTGGCCGGGGTTTCAAGCCAGACCATCTTGGTCTTGCCCGCAACAATGTGTTTGTTCCATTCCGCAATATCGGCGTTATCGACAAAGTCAAACGACAGACCGGCACGCACACCACTATCAAGCATGAAGCTGCGCAATGCCCAATACATCACCTTGGGGGCAACAACATGATCGCCCGGGCTCAGTGCATGAATACAGGCAACCGCGGCTGCCATACCCGATGCAAACAGGCGGGTTTCAATACCGCCTTCGAGGGTATTTAAAACCTCGCAGGCCTGATCATAGGTCGGGTTATCAGCACGGGTATAACAGCGCCCGTCGTGATAGCTGAGATCAGTGTTGCGCTCGAACGTGGTCGAGGGATAAAGCGGTGGTGTGACTGATTTGGTTGCTTCATCAACCCAGCCCAGTGCCTGGGCGGTGATGGTGGCCGGTTTTTGTTTTTTTGCGTGATCAGACATGGTGGCTACCTGATTTAGTTGTGATTTATTGCCGCGCAACATAACGTGGTTCGCGCCACACACCAAACTGTAATCCTTTTTTGAAGGTCCCCACATGACGAATTATCCCGATATTGAATTGCCAAAGGAATGCGACGTCGTTGTTATCGGCGGTGGAATCCACGGTTCTTCGAGCGCTTATTACCTGACCAAGGCGGGCATGAAGGTCGTTCTTTTGGAAAAGGACACCATTGCATCCCACCAGTCGGGACGGGCATGGGGATTTGTTCGTCAACAGGGGCGCGATCCGGTCGAGCTGCCCTTGATGATCGAATGTAACCGCATCTGGCAGGGACTGGAAAAGGAACTGAATGCCGATCTTGAATGGCGTCAGGGCGGGGTTCTGTTCGTGGCACGCGATGATGCCGAAATGGCGGATTACGAACAATGGATCGAAGACGCCAAGGGCTTTGATATCGAAACCCAAGTGCTGTCACCAAAGGGTGTCGAGAAAATCACACCGGGCATCACAACGCCCGGTGTCGGTGGCATCTATACGCCATCGGATGGACAGGCCGAACCGAAAAAGGCCGCACCAGCCATTGCCAAACGTGCCAGTGAAATGGGCGCGGTGATTGCCGAGGGATGCGGTGCACTTTCCATTGAAACAACCGCGGGTGCCATCAGTTCGGTCATATCGGAAAAGGGCGAGATCAAATGCAAATATGTGATCTGCGCCGCCGGTGCCGCCAGCCATAAATTCGTTGCCAAGTTTGGCCGTCGTCTGCCGCAGCAAACCACGCGTGGCACCGTGATCCGTACAACGCCGGTGCCCGATATCTCGGCCGCCGGGACGCTTGCCGCCGGTCTGGCATTTCGTCAGCGTGCCGACGGTTCAATGAATATTGCCGATGAATTCATGACGGACCTTGATCTGACACTTGGCCGTTTCAAATATGCCAAGGCCTTTGCGCCGGGGCTTTTTGATAACTGGGCGACTTTCAAGTTCCACTTTAACAAGCGGTTCTTTGATGATCTGGTCGACCGTCTGCCGGGATCAGAAGCATCGAAACAACCGATGATCGGACGTCGCACCAATCAGGCGGAACCCTATAAGGTGCGTGTCAGCAACGCGATGGCAAATCTGCAAAAGGTTTTCCCGCAAATCAAACAGGTCGGCATCGTTGATAAATGGGCCGGTGACATTGATGTCACCCCGGATGCCGTGCCGGTCATTGATCAGTTCGATAATCCCAAACACTTCTTTGTTGCTACCGGATTTTCGGGCCACGGGTTTGCCATGGGGCCGGTTGTGGGCAAGGTTCTGGCGGACTGGATCACCACCGGACAGCCATCGATTACCTTGGCGGGGATGGAGCTTTCGCGGTTTGAAGACGGTTCGGTCCGTCGTCCGCGCACGCGGGTCTAAATCGGGAAACTGAAAGTTTTGAAGGGGTGTGGTTGCGACAAGGCAGCATCCCTTCAGAATTTCCTTGCATAGAAAATGTAACGTTATAACATATCTTTTGCGACGTGCAGGAAGGCGTTTCCTTGCGCGTCAGAACCGATACGGATTTCCCGTCTCCCAATGGGGGATCGTAATCGGGCAAAACCGGCAGTGCCTGAGCGCTGCCGGTTTTTGTTTGTCATTGCGCGCAGGCGGGCATGATATCGGGTTGGGATATGGTCTTGGCGTCCTTTCCGGCAAAGAACCGGGTCGCACCAATGGGCGGGGCGATAAAATCATCATCGCCAAGTCCCGCATCCTTGCGCGCCGATGCAAGGCGCACGGGTGGTTCATCAACCGGCTCTGCCGTCAGAACAAAGGTGCCCCAATGGATGGCAAGCGCCTGTTTGACGCCCATGACCTGCATGATCTGAACGGCTTCTTCGGGATTGCAGTGGGAATTGCGCATGAAATCGCGCGGGTCATAGGCCCCGATGGGGATCAGGCCAAAATCAATCCCGCCATGCTTTTCGCCCAGTTCGGTAAACAGGGCCTCGTTCCAGCCGGTATCACCAACAAAATAGAACCGGTAGCCATCCCCGAATTCAAGGATATATCCACCCCACAGCATTTCCTTGCGGTCCTTGGTCGTGCGGCTTGACCAATGGTTGGATGGCACATGGGTGATTTTGACATCCCCGTGATGGTGGCTTTCATCCCAATCAAGTTCAACATAGCGATCAGGAGTGACGCCTGCCTTTTCCAGCAACGGCCCGTTTTTCAGCGGCAAGACATAGCGCGGCGCATTGCCAAGCACGGCAAGGCTGGCCAGATCGAAATGGTCATAGTGATTGTGGGACAGCAAGACCAGATCAAGCTTGGGCAATTGATCTAGGCTAAGGCCCGGCTGGCTATATCGTTTCGGACCCAGTCGCTTGAACGGCGATGCCCGGTCTGAAAATACCGGATCGGTCAGGATATTAAGCCCGCCATATTGCACCAGAACAGTCGCATGACCGACCCAGGTGACCTGTAACCGTGTCGGATCGGGATTCTGGATCGCATCATGATCGGGTGTTTCGGTTGCGATCTTGCCGATCTGATGCTTTGCCTTTGGCCAGTTATCCTGCCCAAAAAACCGCCGGCGCAGGAACCGCCAGAATGACCGTTTGACCGGATCGGGCAGGGGATGGCGGTTTTCAAAGCCGGTTTCGGTATGGTGATCGGGTCTGGATGTGGTCTGCACGTGCGGGTTCCTGACATCATAATGTATTCGCAATTATGTCTGTCACATCCCCCGGTGACCAGAAGGTAAACACCCGGTTTGGCAAGCAGACAAAAAGAAAGGCCGGAACGTGGGGCATGTTCCGGCCTTTCAGCCCTGTTTCGCATTCACCGGGAAAGCGCTGCGAAGGCAGGGGGATTTTGCTATTCGATTACGGTGGCGTAGGTTTCAAGCGCCGGGCTTTCTTTGATCAGGCCCTGTTTGACCATGTAATCGGCAAAGCGGTTATAGCGTGCCTTATCAAGGGCTGCCGGACGCAGGGCAAAGCGCGGCAAGGTATCGGCCCAAGCCTTGATATTGAGTTCATCATCAAGGTTCGGATAGGCAGCAATGAAGGCTTTCCAGCTATCATCGGGATGGTTGATCAGGTATTGCACGCCTTCTTCAAGGGCGGCGAGCATACGGGCGTAACGCGGATCATCGACCTTGTCGTTGCGCACGGTCATGATCAGTTCGTCATAGGGCGGAACGGCTTCTTCCTCGACATAGAATGCCTTGCCCGGTTTGCCTTCGATTTCCATCTGGTTAAGTTCAAAGTTGCGGTAACCGCCAATGATCGCGTCAACCTGACCGGAATAAAGTGATGGCGACAGCGAGAAGTTCACATTGATCAACTCGACATCATCCATCGATACCCCGTGATTGGCCAGCATGGTGCCCAGAATGGCGTCTTCAAATCCGGCAAGCGAATAACCGATTTTCTTGCCCTTAAGGTCGGCGATTTCCTTGATCGGACCGTCTTCAAGAACGATCAGGCTGTTAAGCGGGGTGGCAACCAGCGTCCCGATACGGGTCAACGGCAATCCTTGTGCGGCCTGCACATGAAGCTGGGGCTGATAATTGACGGCAACATCGCCCTGACCGGCGGCAACAAGGCGCGGCGGGGCGGACGGATCAGACGGTTCGATCAGTTCGACATCAAGATCATGCTTGGCAAAGAACCCTTTTTCCTTGGCAACGATCAGCGGTGCGTGATCCGGGTTCACAAACCAGTCCAGAAGAATAACCAGCTTGTCGGCGGCAAAAGCCGTTGAAGACGTTCCAAGAACCATTGCGCCCAGTGCGGTCGCGGTGATCATGGATTTAAGGCGTGACATGGATGAACCTCCGTAAGATGCGCCAAATTATAAGTATGAGGATTTAATCCGCGGCCAATCTGGCGGCGGGAATTGTATTACCGAACCGGTTTCAGGCTGTCGGGTTGCCAGGGCAGGGCAGCGCGCAGGATGCGATCGACAATGAAATATTGCGTGATCGAAAAAGCGCACAGGATCAGAAGACAGGCAAAAACCATATCAATCTGAACCCGGGCATTGGCATGCAACATCAGATAGCCAAGTCCGTGACTGGACCCCACCCATTCACCGATCACCGCGCCAATCGGGGCAACGGCGGTGGCAACCCGGAAGCCCGATGCAAAGGCCGGAAGGGCAGCGGGCAGGCGGATATGGGTCAAAAGCCGCCAGCGACTTGCGCCCATGGTCCGGGCCAGATCAAGCCATCCGGTTTCGGTGCGAGCCAATCCGTCAAAGAAGGCCACAGTCACCGGGAAGAAAATGATCAGGGCGGCCATGGCAATCTTGGATGCCAGGCCAAAGCCCAGCCAAAGGACGAGAAGCGGCGCCAGGGCAAAGAACGGAATGGCCTGCGATACCAGAAGGATCGGCATCAACCAGAACCGGACAGGCGAAAACAGCGCCATCGGAATGGCGGCCAGTGTGCCAAGGGCGGCCCCGGCAAACAGGCCAATCACCGTTTCGGCAATGGTATATTGCGCGTGATCAAACAGCACATCATGGCGGGCAATCAGGGTGGTCCAGACATCTGCCGGGGTTGGCAGCATGTATTTCGGCGCCCCGGTAATCAGAACCAGCGCCTGCCATGTTGCAATCAGTGCAACCACAATGATCAGAGGCCGCGCAAGCATCAGCCAGCGGCGTTCTGTCAGCGGTTTTTTATTGGTATGAGGATTGTTTTGAAGGCTCATGACACAGCCTCCGCACCATAACCCGTGCCGATATCTGCACCGAGTTGACGCAGCAATTCGGCCTGTTGGGCCAGAATGGCCGGATCGGTGATGTTGCGCGGGCTTTGGCCATCTGGCGTGATCGCATCGGCAAGGGTTGCCGGGGCGCCCGACAGGACATGAACATTATCGCCAAGACGCAGCGCCTCGAGCGGGTCGTGGGTTACCAGCAACACTGTCTTGCCGCGCAATACCCGTGCGGCCAGTTCCTGCAAACGTAATCGATTGACCGGATCAAGGGCCGAAAACGGTTCATCCATCAGGACAACCGGGCGGTCCTCCATCAGGGTGCGGGCAAGGGCGGCACGTTGCTTCATCCCGCCCGAAAGTTTGGCCGGGCGCAGATGGGCGGCATCGGTTAAACCGACTTCGGCGATCAGTTGTTCGGCACGCGCATGATCAGGGCGTTCGCCGCGCAGGACCGCACCAAGCTCGACATTTTCGCGCACCGTGCGCCAGGGCAAAAGCAAATCCTGCTGCGCCATATAGGCGATGCGATTTTTAAGGATACCACCGTCCGAACAGGTGATGTTACCGCTAACATCGCCTTCGACCAGACCGGCAAGGAAGCGCAAAAGCGTGCTTTTGCCAACGCCACTGGGGCCCAGCAAACAGGTAAAGCTTCCAGCCCGAAGGGTCAGGTCAAGATCATGGAAAATATCACTTCCGGCAAATGCCACGCTGGCACCGGACAGGTGAATATCAAACTTGGTTGGATTGTGCGCCATCTGGGGCGCAAATTCTGTGTCGCGCATTCGATCCTTCCTACGCCGGTCTTAACCGGTTCAGGTTCAAAGGGTCGTTCGGCAACACCGAACCTCTCAGCCAATTCACGATCGGCCCCCCCGGAGATGACGGGACTATGCGCAGTCAAAACGCGTCCGTCAAGTTTTGTGACAGTTTGTTTCCTGTTTTCAAAACAGTCAGATCCGTTTTTGACCCTGAACAGGTGACTTTGATCACAGGCCAAGCTTGCCGTTCGGGTGCGGTTATCTATTTCTTTGGCAGGGAAACGGACCGGAACAACAACATGACAAATCAGGGATTTACCATTCAGCCCGGCATTCAGGATGCCCATCGTGATGCCGCCTGCACGCTGTTCTGGGAAGCCTTTCGCCAGAAACTATCCAAGGTGATGCATCCTGAATACAAGGCACTGAAATTCATCGGCCAGGCAATGAATGACCGTCATGCGATCAGTGCGATTGCCGATGATGGACGGTTGCTGGGGATTGCCGGATTTAAAACCGCATCGGGCGCCTTTATCGGCGGCGGGCTTTCCGAAATTTCCGCGGTCTATGGCCGTTGGGGTGGTTTGTGGCGGGGAATGCTGTTGGAACTTCTTGAACGCGATCTTGAAGACGATGTTTTGTTGATGGACGGGATATTTGTTGATCCGGTGGCCCGCGGGCGTGGTGTCGGGACTGCGTTGCTTGATGCGGTTGCAATAACGGCACGTGATCGCGGGCTTGGCAAGGTGCGGCTTGACGTCATTGATATCAACCCGCGCGCCCGTGCACTGTATGAGCGGTGCGGTTTTAGCGCGGTTGAAACCAGTGATATCGGGCCGTTGCGCCATTTGTTCGGCTTTCAGGCGGCAACGACAATGCATCTTGATCTTCAGGACAAAACAGCCTGATCAAGTGTATTGCGAATGGCAATGGCCAGTTCCTTGTTGTTGTAGGGTTTGCTGATCAGTGGATAGACCGGTTTGTCAGCAGCACGTTTTTGCAGCACATCGGCGGTAAAGCCCGAGCAGGTTAAAACCGCAAGATCAGGGCGCATTTCGCGTGCCTTGTCGCCCAGTTCCATACCATTCATGCCACCGGGCATAATGACATCCGTGAACAGAATGGTGGTTTCCGGATGGTTTTCAAGCAGTTCAAGGGCCTGCTTGCCGCTGTTGGCAAGCAGGGTGCTATAGCCATATTCGGCAAGAACTTCTGCCGCGATTTCAGCAAGTTCCGGTTCGTCATCGACAATCAGGACGGTTTCTGTCCCGTGGGATGGTTCTGCTTCTATGTTTGCAATCTGTTCGAGGAGGGTTTCATTCTCGTCCTTTGCGACCGGTAAGTAGATGCGGAAAGTCGTGCCGATCCCGATTTCGGAATAGACCGAAATATAGCCGCCCGCACGTTTGACAAATCCATAGACCATGGCAAGTCCAAGGCCGGTTCCCTTGCCACGCTCCTTGGTGGTAAAGAACGGCTGAAAAATCTGATCGCCGATGTCTGATGACATCCCAATGCCATTGTCACTGATCGCAAGTTCGACATAGGTGCCAGGCGGGACGCGTTGCACAACGTTCTGCAATCCGTCGATGACCGTGATCAGTTTGGTCGCGATGGTCAATTGTCCGCCATCAGGCATGGCATCGCGGGCATTGACCGCAAGATTGATCATCGCATCTTCAAAGTCCCCCTGGTTCAGGTGCACCGGCAGGATATCTTCCGCTAATTCAAGATGGACCGCGATGCTTGATGTGATGGATTTGCCAATAAGTTCCTGAAGATCGCACAAAACGTCATTGACGATAATCGCAGCGTTTTCTTCCGGGGCCTGACGTGAAAAATTGAGCAACCGTCGGGTTAGGATGGCCCCGCGGTCAGCGGCCGTCATCGCCTTGCCAATGAACTTTGTAACAGGTGATATATCGTCAATCTGGCGACGGGCCAGATCAAGGTTTCCGATAATAATACCAAGCAAGTTATTGAAATCATGCGCAACGCCGCCGGTCAGTTGACCAATGGCCTCCATCTTTTGCGAACGGCGCAATTGATGTTCAAGGGCGTGTTCAACCGTCAAATCCGTGATGGATGCAATGAAATGACGGCGTCCCTGAACATTCATTTCAGCAATGCCAAGGTTCATCGGAAAGATATTGCCATCCTTGCGCTTGCCTTTGACTTCACGCCCGATGCCGATGATTTGCGGATCTCGCCCACCCAAATAGTTTTTGATATAGCGATCATGATTGGTGTGGTCAGGGTCCGGCATCAGAATTGAGACATTTTGCCCCGAGATTTCGTCGGCTTGGTACCCGAATATCTTCTCGGCTTCGGGGTTGAAGCCTTCAATCATACCGTTTTCATCTGCAAAAATGATGCCGACTGTCACACTTTCAAAGGCAACCCGGAAACGTTCGCGGTTCTCGATGAAATCAGTGATGTCGCGACCAGTGCCGCGATACCCCAGAAAGGTGCCATAATCGTCAAAGATCGGCACTCCGGAAACGGCAAGGGTGCGGATCGCATTATCTTCCATCGCAACCTGATACTGGAAGTTCTTGAACGGCTCATGATCATCAAGTGTTTGATAATGCTTGCGCCATTTGGCTGTGTCGATGTCCTCGGCCGTGAATTCATCGCGCCGTCTGCCAATCAGGGTGCTTAGATCAAGGTTTACTTCTTCGATCTTTTGCATGTTGGTATAGGCAATCCGGTGCTGTGTATCGGTTTCCCAAACCCAGTCCGACGCCGTCACCGTAAAGTCGCGGAATTTCTTTTCGCTGTCGCGCAGTTCGCGTTCCTTGCGTTTAAGCTCGGTGATGTCCGTTCGAACGCCAACAGTTCCGCCATCCTTGGTGCGCTGTTCAGAAATCAGAAGCCAGCGATCACCAACCTGTTGTTCAAGTTTGCTGCGGTCCTGACGATGGGCTTCCATCCGGTCAGCCAGCCAGATTTCTTCAACCCCGATGGCATCGGGAAAGGCCTGGCGGGATAATCCGACTCGAAGAATTTCCTCAAGTGTGGCGCCCGGTACAATGGCATCAGCATGGCTTTTGTATATCTGTCGGTAGACGTCATTACAGATCACAAGTCGGTCTTCGCGATCAAACAGGGCAAAACCCTCGCTTGTTGAATTTAGGGCATGTTCAAGCATGCTTCGGGCTTTGCTGACTTCTTCAAGGGCCTGTTTGAGATTTTGCCGGGAATTGATGGCGTTATTAATGACAAACGCCGTCTGGCTATAGGTAAAGGCTGTTGCGATACCAATGGCAGTCGCGCCGATCACGATCAGCGCAATACTGGTTGAAACAAACGGGGCAAGAAGACTGTTTTTGGGGATTTCGACCAGCACCGCCACCCCAAGGTTCGGGGATGGCGCAAACGCCATCAAGACCTCGTGGCCATGAATATCCTTGACCCAGTTTGTGTCCGAACGTCCGGCCAGTCCTGCCAGCATTGGCTGTGCATAGGGGTGAGTAACCGCAATTCGTTCCGGATGTTCTTCGGATTTCATCTTGGTTTCTTGATGGACCAGAATATTGATGTAATCGCCTTCACGACGAACAATCAAAAGTTCGCCAGCTGCCTCAAGCGTAGAGATATTGTTAAAGGCGGCATGTACTTGCGACAGGGTTGCCTCGAACGCCGTTTCCTTATTGTGTGACGGGTCGTTCTTGAAATTGTATTGGGCAACAGAATCAATTAGCTCGGCATTGGTTGCAGCAAGTCGCAAGATTGACAGACGTTGATCGTCCACGAATTCCTTATAAAGAACTTGAAGGGCCCCAAAGCCGATCACCAGTGCGACCAAAACAAGCGGGCCGAGAATCTTGGCAAGAAGAACGGGCTTTTTCATGTGTGTCACCCTTTGATCTGATCGGCCAGCTGATGTGTTTTCGCTATGAAACGGCGATGGTTGCGTCAGGACAAGTAAAGTTCTTCAATCTCGTGGGCAGGTGCCGGGCGTGCCATGTGGAAACCCTGACCGAATTCACAACCAAGCTCCTTGAGCCAGTCAAAGGTTTCCTGATCCTCGATCCCCTCGGCAACGACCTGCATATTCAGGCCATGGGCCAGGGAAACCGACATCTGCGCGACCGCGCGGCATTCCTCATCTTTTATGAGCTGACGGACAAAGGATTGATCGATTTTAAGCTCGTTAAACGGCACCCGAACCAGTTGCTGCATGGATGAGTAGCCGGTGCCGAAATCATCAATCGACAGATTGAAACGTTTCATCCGAAGGCGGGTCAGTATGTCCATATAAAGGCTGACATTTTCCATCAGGGCGGTTTCGGTCAGTTCAATGACGATTTTCTCCGGGGCGATTTCAAGTGCGGCAGTCATCGCATCGAGCTTTTCAGGCATATCAAGATCAACGACAGTGGTCGGTGATACGTTGATGGACATCGTGATGTCCTTGTCGCGCCACTTGGCCATTTGCCCAAGTGCCTGTTCCAGCACCAACTCGGTCAGTTGATTTATCAAACCGGATTTCTCGGCCAGCGGAATGAAAAGTGACGGGTGGATCAGGCCACGGGTTGGATGCTGCCACCGCAAAAGGGCCTCGACACCAATGACTTTGCCAGTCGCGAGTTCAAATTGCGGCTGGTATACCAGAAAGAATTCATGATTGGCGATGCCGCGCCTCATCCCGCTTTCGGTTGGCGCTATACTTGGTGTTTCAACCGTCTTCTGACGGGGGAGAGCGAATTTATCCAGTAGTTGTTCGAGGCGATCGATCGTGAACGGCTTTTCCAGCACGCCAAGAACCTCGATATTGCGTTCGGTTGCGAGTTCGGAGGCCGCGTGCAGAATTGACTTGTCCTTGCCACTCATCAGGATCAGAGATGCTGGCGACCTGTTTTCATGCAGGAAACGGATGATTTCGATGCCATCAAGTTTGGGCATGAACAGATCAAGAATGATCACGTCAAAGGCGGTGGAATAGGCCCGTACGAAATCGTCGGCATCAGATACCGCAATCGCAATATTGCCAAGGGCATTGGTCGCATCGGCAACGAATTCACCCATATCGGCTTCATCATCGATGATCAGGACATTTAGCGGGCGTGCTCTTGAAATGATCACAGGCTTTTCTCTTCATGTTGGTGGCAGGTCCCGTGGCCGGGTCACTTTTCATGAATAGGATATTAGTTGTTTGTATAGGTTCTGATATCCCCATATGGGGACGCGTCACGCGGTGTCATTTTATTGGAGGCAAAAATTCTTTCATCATCTGCCACATTGTTAAAAGCGATGCGGGAAATTCTTGCTGGTGATGCGGGGCTAGTTGGCTTTGCCGGTAACGTTCCCGATCCATGCCGACAGCTTGTTGATCACACCCGGGGCATAGGCATCCCGACCCATCACGGTAAACAGCAATTGTGTGGTCGCAGGCATGTCAGCGGCGAGTTGATAGTTAAACAGACCACTGCGCAAAAGCCCGTGGGTCGCATCGGCAAACAGGACGATTTCGTTATATGCGTTCCGGCCGGTCAGGATGGACTGATAGGTCGCAAAATCGGTTTTGGCATCAACATTCAGATCATCTGCGCCAAACAGGGCCAATATCGGTGATGTGACACGGGCAAGGTCATTTTTGGCGTCTGCTGTGATGTTGCGTTTGACGAAGTTAAACCGGTCTTCGGTCATCGGGGCAGGGGCGTCTTGCCCAACCGTTTCAAGATATGTGCTGTATGTGGCATCCGGGGCAAAAATCACGGCATCACGGGTTTGTTTTCTGGCGATCTCGTCGCTGATTTCAGGTTCGGTCTTCCCTTCGGCCAAAAGCCGCATGCGGGTATAAAAGGCCCCTTGATCCTGCCAGTTAACAGCCCCGCCGATAACGACGCCAAATGCATTGTCGGGGGTAAGGTTTGCGGCCTTTGGAATGACCCAGCCGGCTTGCGAGAAACCAAGGAAGCCGATTTTTCCAGCACTTTGCGGGCGCTTTGACGCGATCATGTCAAGGGCCGCAACGGCCTCGGTCGCACGGTCTTTCATCGATTGATCAAGCCAGTTGCCCGAACTGTAGCCGATGCCGGCCTTATCCCAGCTATAGATGCCGATATTCTGATCCAGAAGCGCATTGAAGAGTGGCAAATATCCATCACCCGAAAACCGGTCCTGCGGGCCATCACCATGAATGATCAGGGCAATCGGGCCGTCATGATGCTGGTTCGGAAGGATCAGGGATCCCGACAGGTGATCCGGGCCGTGGTCAAAGCCGATCTCGGTCACGGAGCGTTCAGAAAGATCAAAATCCATCATGCCGTTCATGAAATAGATGGCGGGCAAAATGATCAATGCTGCTATCAGAAGGGCAGTCGTGTTGAACTTGCTGGCAGGGCTGCTTTGGCGGGGCGATGGCACGGCGGGACCTTTTGGCTGGGTATTGGGGCGGGGCTGGTGAAACAGAGCTTGCGTGAACAGGGGGGACGCGTCAATTCTTTGCGTTGTGCTGATCCTTCAAACACCAGATGAATGCGTATTGTGACCCCGCCTGATTTCCGACATCCCGATAAAACACCGCGCATGATCGCGGCCGAAATTTACCGTGGTTCAAGCTATGGCCCGAAACATCCGCTGGCGATCCCGCGGGTGTCGCTTGTGGTTGATATGGTCCATGCACTGGGCTGGGTTGACGGGGAAACCTATTTGACCGGGCCGGTGGCAACACCCGATCAATTGGCACGTTTTCACGACCCGGAATATGTATCTGCAGTCATGCAGGCCGAACGCGATCAGGCCCTGCCCGAAGATATGATGGTCCGGTTCGGTCTGGGCAAAAACGGCAATCCGATTTACCCGGAAATTTTCCGGCGTCCGGCCACTGCCGCCGGATCATCGATTATGGCGGCACAGATGATTGCCGATGGCGGGATCATCCATCATCCGGCCGGGGGAACCCACCACGGATTGCGCGACCGGGCATCGGGATTTTGTTACTTCAATGACCCGGTTTTGGGGATTTATGCGCTTCTCGATTCGGGTCTGGACCGGGTGCTTTATGTCGATATTGATGCCCATCACGGGGACGGGGTGCAGTATGCCTTTGCCGATGATGACCGGGTTCTGACCGTATCGATGCATCAGGAAGATTTATGGCCAAAGACCGGGGCAATTGATGATGTGGCCGGGGGCATGGCGCGCAACCTTCCGATGCCCGGTGGCATGCATGATGATGAAATGCGCTTTGTCCTGCATGAATATCTGGTTCCTCTTGCATTAAGTTTTGCGCCGCAAGCTATTGTTTTACAATGCGGTTGTGATACGCTCGCCGAGGATCCGCTTTCAAGGCAGCTTTTGGGGAACCAGTCGATATGGGAAGTTGTGGGGACGATGACCAAATTGGCACCCCGAAGTCTTGTTTTGGGCGGCGGAGGATATAGTCCATATGGGGTTGCTCGCTGTTGGTCCGGGGTTTGGGCGACCATTAACGGGATCGAAATACCCTCTGTGTTACCCATCACAGCGGAAAATATCCTGCGTGTCATAAAATGGTCGCATAGTCGTGGGAGACAGCCGGCCGAGGATTTGTTTACAACCTTGGCGGATCCATGGCGGGGCGGCGCTATCCGGGATGATGTTCGGGAACGCGTCAAAAGACTAAGAGGATATGGGGTATGAAGTCGTTTTTTCAGATGACTTTGGTGGTGTGCTTTATCAGCGCAGCAGTGGTTGCCGGGCTTAATGCCAAGGCAACGGGATTTGAACGATCACGCATTCTGGTGGATGGCGAGGTCTATAATGTCGAAATGGCCGTCACGCCCGAGGAACGATCACGCGGTTTGATGTATCGGACCGAAATGGCAAAAGATGCCGGAATGCTTTTTGATTTCGGATCGGCGCGCAATATTTCGATGTGGATGAAGAACACCTTTATCTCGCTTGATATGCTGTTCATTGATGGCAATGGCACGATTGTCGGCATTGAAAAACGCACGGTGCCGCAATCGGAAACCATCATTCCGTCACCAAAGCCGGTGCGCTTTGTTCTCGAACTGAATGGTGGCTCTGCCGACAAGATGGGATTTGAAGTGGGCGAAAAGGTCGAAGGCCTGCCGCGCTAGGTGTTCGGGCCCGGTTTTCCTGCACATTCAACGTCAAAAGATCAATCAGCAATAGCAAGGCCGCAGACGATATCTGCGGCCTTTGGTTTTTGATCACTTTTTTCCATAAAAATGCATAATGCGGTCTTGCCCACCCGGCAGGATGGTGCTAAATCCACATCCGCGTCGGGGAGTAGCGCAGTCTGGTAGCGTACCTGCTTTGGGAGCAGGGGGTCGCGAGTTCGAATCTCGCCTTCCCGACCATTTCCCCTTTTGTTGTTTGACGGTGATCCAACAGGATTTCCAATTCGCGACAAAAGGTGTAAAAGATGAAGTATTGGCAGGGGTTAGAGAGACCCGTCAAACTGCCATCACCATCTTATCCCGACGGTCAAGACGAGGGTCCCGATGAAGGTCCGTGTTTACAAACCTGCCAAAAACGCCATGCAGTCCGGTCAGGCTGCGACCAAGCACTGGGTCATGGAATTTGAACCGGGTGCGAAAAAAGTCGCTGATCAGCTTGTGGGCTGGATCGGTTCGACAGACACCCGTGGCCAGGTCCGCATGTATTTCGAAACCCTTGAAGAAGCCCAGGCCTTTGCAACCAAGCACAAGCTGATCGCTGATATCGAACAGCCCAAGCCGCGCAAGTTGCAGATCAAGTCCTATGCTGAAAACTTCGCCTTCAAGCGCGTTGTCTGATTGCAGGCTGGCTGATACCGGCTTTTGACCATACCATCGGGGCGGACATCCGCCCCGTTTCGTCTGACAGGGGACGTTAAATCCTGAAATCATATCGGGCAGGCGACCGATGCCATGCCCCGGGGTCAGCAAACCACCCCACCCAGCGGTCCCTTAGCTCAACTGGATAGAGCAACAGACTTCTAATCTGTAGGTTGCAGGTTCGAGTCCTGCAGGGATCGCCATTTTTTCTTCCGAAGTCATAGTGCGTTAGTAGTATCAGCGCCTCATCAGGAAATCTGAGTATTTGCACCGCTCAAACTTCAGTTCATCTAGTGGCTCAAATGCCTTCTGCGCCCACTCATCTAAGCCTTGCTGCGTTGAGGTTACAATTGTGTAGTCCATTTTGCCTTTCGTAACGCCAAAGCGATAACTCGTAACTAGAAGTGTATTCTCGTGAGCATATCGGGCGGCTCGGCGCAGGGAAGCCGGAAATCGATGGTTTTTATCAATCTCGAAAAGTAAACCGGTCTCTATTTTGTTCGCGGCCTCCTTTATATCCATGTTCGCTTTTCCTGCACATTCAGCGTCATCAAACTGAACATTTTCAGATGCTTGTCTAGTGACTTCAATTAATTTCGTCAGCCCTTTGGATAGCTCGCTGATAAACGAGTCTATATCAAGCAATTCAAGATCAACTGCAGCTTTTCGTTGTGAAGCGATTTGTGTTCGCGTTGCCCACAGAACGGCTAAGCCTCCAGCTAAGCCAAAAAAGCCTGCAGTAAGAGTTTCCCACTCAAGTGATCTGATGCTGTTGCACAGAGCACTTGTGCAGGTTGGAACGTATGCTTGACCATTAATACCAATCCAGGCGATTGCTAGGGCGCAGAAAATTGTAAAAAAGAATGGTACTTTGTAAACCACTGCTAACCTCCACGTGAGTAGCGGAACAATAACTAATCGCCTTGTTAAAAGCTACGTGCAGGGGGCTAGCTTACTGACTACGATTCTTCGGCAAGTAATCATCTCGCAGCCAAATACCGCCCCGGACGGTGGTTCAGGGCGATGATCAGGTTGAGTACAACTGCGCCAAGGATTGAGAGCAGGACCTTGTCAAAGGGCAGGGTCAGGAAGGCGATGACGAGGATTACCATGTCGACGGCAAGCTGGAAGTAACCCGCGCGGATGCCGAAATGTTCCTGAAGATAAAGGGCGAGGATATTGATCCCGCCAAGGCCTGCACGGTGGCGAAACAGCATGAGCAAGCCGATGCCCATCAATGCGCCGCCGGAAATTGCGGCATAGACCGGATTGAGCATCTGGAAATCAACCATCATCGGGGTGAGCTTTGAAAAGCCCGATACCAGACCGACTGCGATAAAGGTCTTGATCGTAAACGCCTTGCCCATGCGCTTAAACGCCAGCCAATAGAAGGGCAGGTTGATCACAAAGAAGATCAGGCCAAAGGATAGCCCCGTGGCATGTTCGATCAAAAGGGCCGCGCCGGCCGTGCTGCCGGTGACCAGAACGCTTTCGCTATAAAGCGTCACGCCAAGCGACACCACCATTGTGCCAAGCAGCAAAGCCAGCACGTCTTCGTAAAGGCGATGGGAAATATCGTCCTTTTTTGACGGTGCCTGTGTGGCAGTTGTTGCTGTCGTCGTTGCGGCTGGTTCGGTGATGGTTGCGCTGGTTTGGGCCATTTCGGGCGGTGGTCCTTTGTCGGATCAATGCGATATGCGGTATCCAGATTACGCTTTTCGCATGTGCGAAACAAGTTGGTGAAAAAGGCCGCGGTTAATTCGCCCGTTTTTGATATCGCCGGGTTCGCCAACGCAAAAGACCGGCCCAAAGGAGGCCGGTCTTGGTAAAATCGTGCGC
Organism: Thalassospira profundimaris; assembly: GCF_003326675.1. Lineage (GTDB taxonomy): Bacteria > Pseudomonadota > Alphaproteobacteria > Rhodospirillales > Thalassospiraceae > Thalassospira > Thalassospira aquimaris. Next base: position 203,140 of record NZ_JPWF01000007.1, on the reverse strand, counting down.
GATGATCAATGTGTCATGTTTGCGCAACTATGTGTATCAGGCGGCTTCGTCCCATTTCGGGGCAAAGGACGGGTCGACCATACGGCCGTCCGGTTTGGACAGGTTGTTGATTGCGGCCATGTCGTCGTCAGACAGCGCGAAATCAAAGATATCGAGATTGGCCGCCGCATTTTTCGGGGAGCCGGATTTCGGGATTGCCATGACGCTGTCTTGTTGCATCAACCAGCGCAGCGTGACCTGAATGCCTGACTTGCCGTATTTGGCGCCAATTTCCTTAAGAACCGGGTCATGCAGAACCGAGCCACGGGCAATCGGGCAATAGGCAGTCAAAAGCATGTCATGCGAACGCAGGCTTTCAAGCACCTTGGACTGATCAAGATAAGGATGATATTCGACCTGGTTGACCGTAAGTGGAATGGCGCTGTTGGCAACCGCCTTGTCAATTAATGCGGTCGGGAAGTTTGAAACCCCGATCATGCGCGTCATGCCAAGGTTTTTGACTTCGTTAAGGGCGGCCAGCGTTTCGGCAAGCGGTACTTCATCGGTCGGCCAGTGCAAAAGCAGAAGGTCGACATGGTCAAGATCAAGCTTGCGCAGGCTTTCGACGACCGAGGTCTGCAAATCACCGCTTTGGAATTTGTCGTACCAAACCTTGGTGGTCAGGAAGTAGTCGTCGCGTGCAAGGCCCGATGCCTTAAGGCCGCGGCCAACGCCTTCTTCGTTAAGATACATCTGGGCGGTGTCAAAATGGCGATAGCCGATTTTGGCAGCCTCGACGACCATATGGGCCGCTTCATCATTATTAAGTTCGTAAGTCCCAAACCCGAGGGCCGGAATTTCAGTACCCTGCCAGTTCCGGTAAATCATGATGTCTTACCCCCTGTGAATTGATTGTTTTGATTTTGGCGGCTGTCACCGTCATGTGCAAATGACGATCAGGTGTCAATTTGCCCGATATGCGCCAGATTTAGTGCAATGCCACATTTGTGCAACCTGTACGGTTGGATGGGGCGGGCTGTTCAATGGGGAAGGGCGTTCGCCCGAAATCCTTGTGGCAAAGGTCTTTGCCAAAGAAAAGGGGCGACCGGGTATGCAGGTCGCCCGAAGTTCAGGACTTAGAGTGAGGCTGTATCAAGCCAAGCCCTAATCTGCGCCAATTCGCGCAAGTGATCCTTGATATGCCTCAAACGGCTGTAAAATTAGGATGGCTGGCCTTGTTCGGCAGTTTCACTGATCGCGGCATTGAGGTGATAAAGGGAATCCCGAATAACCTGCGGCCCCAGATCCTTGGTGATGAAAACGATCCGTGATCGATGATCATCACTTGGCCATGCCGAAAGCGATGCCGGCGGGTGGAAGATGTGCTGAACCGCGTGAATGGCGACCGGGGCATCTTCGCCGACCAGGTTCAGGATGCCTTTGACACGCAAAAGGTTTTCGCCGCGCATCTGGGTAAAAATCTCGGCCCAGGTGACAAAGGCATCCCAATGCAACGGTTCATCAAACGTGATGCAGAAGGATTGAATGTGATCGTCATGGCGGTTTACGTCATGGCTGTGACCGTGATGATCATGGTCGTCATGCCCGTGTTCGTGATCGTGTTCATGATCGTGGCTGTGATCATGGTTATGGCCGTGGTCATGCGGATCATCGCCATGCTGGTCATAGGCCTCGTCACGCAACCATTTTTGCACATCCATGCTTTTGGTTTCGGGATCATAAAGCCCGGCATTAAACAGCCTGGATACCGCGATATCACCATTCACCACCGGATAGATCGGGGCGGCGGGATTAAGCGCACGCAGGCGTGCGGAAAGGGCATCACGGGTTGCGTCATCGGCCAGATCGGATTTGGTCATCAGGATGCGGTCGGCGACCGCGGCCTGTTTGACGCTTTCGGGATGCTGGTCAAGCTGCCCTGAACCGTGAAGGGCATCAACCGTGGTCACGACACTATCAAGGCGGAATTTGGTGGTCAGCAACGGGTCGGTCATAAGCGTGTGAAGGATCGGTGCCGGATCGGCAAGCCCTGTGGTTTCAATGATCACCCGGTCAAAGGCCGGTATTTCGCCACGCGTGCGTTTGACAAACAGATCGCGCAAACCCGAAATCAGATCGCCACGCACCGAACAGCAAATGCACCCGGAATTGAGCAACACCACGTCTTCGGAGACTTCGCGCACCAAAAGGTGATCAAGCCCGATATCGCCAAATTCATTGATCAGAACGGCGGTGTTTTCCATGCCGTCCTGGGTCAGAAGGGCGTTTAAAAGCGTGGTTTTACCACTGCCCAGAAAGCCGGTAATGACGGTGGTTGCGATGCGTTCAAACTGTTCGTCGGAAATGGCCATGGTATTTGCGTCTTATTTCTTGCCGTACAATTCATCGACCGAGACTTCCGGTTCGGAAATCACGACTTCCTGCCCGTCGCGGGCCGCGAAATAGAAACAGTTGCGACGTCCGGTGTGGCAGGCAACGCCAAGCTGATCGACCTGCACCAGAATGGTGTCCTGATCGCAATCATAGCGGAAATCGACAAGTTTCTGTATCTGGCCGGAGCTTTCACCCTTGCGCCAGAGCTTCCCGCGTGAGCGCGAGAAATAACACACCCGGCCGGTTTCAAGCGTTTCAAGCACCGCATCACGGTTCATCCAGGCCATCATCAGGACTTCGCCCGTGTCATGTTGCTGGGCGATTGCCGGGATCAGGCCGTTTTCGTTGAATTTAAGTTTATCGGCAATTTGCTGATTGGCGGCCGTCATGGCAGGGCTCCGGTCGATGATGGTTGACTTTTTACGTTCGGCAGGTCAGAAAATGATATATTATAACATTTCATCAGATGCCACGGCTTTTTGGGGCTTATCGGCAATGATGTTGATCATAAGCAACAAGCCGCCAAGACGAGATATCCAGTTATGAGCGATCTTTTCCCGAAAAAGGGCCACGATCACGACAGATGTGTGCATAGCGCACTTGCGCAGGCAGAGAAAGTCTGTGACGCGGAAAATGCGCGCTTTACCGATATGCGCCGCAAGGTTTTTACGCTGATCTGGCAATCGCACAAGGCGGTTACAGCCTATGAGCTGCTTGATGCCCTGACCGCCGAGGGGCAGCGCGTGCAGCCGCCCACGGTTTATCGGGCGCTGGAATTCCTGACCGAACTTGGTCTGGTGCATCGGATTGAATCGCTTAATGCCTATTTTGGCTGTGACCGGCCAGATTGCGAACATCTGGGGCAGTATTTCATCTGTACCGATTGTGGGCGTGTCGCCGAGGCGGTGAACGAGGAAATGAGCAACGCGGTGCGCAAAGCCGCAATGGGTGTCGGTTTTACCATTCAGGCGACCACGGTCGAGATCAAGGGGCTTTGCCATGACTGCGCCACTCATTGAGGGGCGGGGGCTTACCCTGTCATTCGGGGGCGAGCGTGTTCTTGATCAGGTTTCCCTTTCGATCCGCGCCGGTGAGATCATTACCCTGATCGGTCCGAACGGGGCAGGGAAATCGACACTGGTCAAAACGTTGCTTGGCCTGCAAAAGCCCGATAGCGGCGATGTCATCCGCAAATCCGGCCTTCGTGTTGGCTATGTTCCGCAAAAACTTGCCATCGATCAGGTGTTGCCGCTGACCGTGAAAAGGTTTCTGACCCTGACGCGTTCGGCCAGCAGGGCCGATTGCCAAAAGGTTCTGGCACAGGTTGGCGCGGCCCATGTGATCGACGCACAAATGAGCAGCCTTTCAGGCGGCGAGGCGCAGCGCGTGATGCTTGCCCGGACCCTTTTGCTGCGTCCTGAATTGCTGGTGCTTGATGAACCGACCCAGGGCGTTGATGTCAGCGGACAGGCAGAGCTTTACCGGCTGATTGATGAAATCCGGCGCGAACTTGATTGCGCGGTTCTGATGATTTCCCATGATCTGCATCTTGTGATGGCCAAGACCGATCAGGTGGTGTGCTTTAACCGTCATGTGTGCTGTTCGGGGCAACCTGAAACCGTGCGCCAGCACCCGGAATATCGATCATTATTTGGCGTGCGCGAGGCGGATGCGATTGGCATCTATACCCACGAACATGACCATGAACATGATCTTTCGGGGCATGTTGTTGGCGGATGCGGGCATGACCACTCGCACGATCATTCCCATGATCAGGGACACCACCATCACAACGATCACCATCACGCCCATGATCACCATCATGGCGACGCACATGCGCACAAAGAGGCAGGCACAGCAAAATGATCGATGATTTCCTTTTGCGTGCCATTGTTGGCGGTGTGTTGCTGGCCTGTGTCTGTGGTCCGTTCGGGGCCTTTATCGTTTGGCGGCGCATGGCGTTTTTTGGCGATATGCTGGCCCATTCGGCGTTGCTGGGGGTGGCACTTGGTCTTTTGATCGGGATTGATGTGCGGTTGGGCATGGTTGCCACCTGTCTTGCCAGTGCGTTGCTTCTGGCCTATGGGCAGCGGCAATCAAAGATTGGCAGTGACACGGTGCTTGGGATGCTGGCCCATTCGACACTGGCACTTGGCATGGTCGCCCTTGCATTCGTGCAGGGGGTGGCGGTTGATGTCATGGCCTATCTGTTTGGGGACATCCTTGCCATTACCATGGGCGATATCTGGATTCTTGCCGGTGGCGGGGCCTTTGCCATTGTCGGGCTGGTCTGGATGTGGCGGCCGTTACTGGCATTGACCGTCAGCCCGGAAATTGCCGCGGCCGAAAGTGTTCCGGTCGAACGGTTGCGCCTGATTTTCATGTTGTTGATGGCGCTTGTGATTGGCTTGGCAATCAAGATTGTCGGGGTTCTGTTGATCACGGCGCTTTTGATTGTGCCGGCGGCCAGTGCGCGTTTCTTTGCCAAAACACCCGAACAGATGGCGCTTGGTGCGGCAATCTTTGGCGCGGCATCGGTTCTGGTTGGCATTGCCATGTCATGGCATGTCGATACACCGGCCGGGCCAAGCATTGTGATTTCCGCAGCCGGGCTGTTTATTGTCAGTTCAATCGTGATGATGGGATTGCGCAAACGCTGATCAGGTGGGGCTCGTTCTGGAAAAATGGGGCAACAGGTAATCGATCAGATATCTGACCCGTTTCGACACGGCACGTCCGGCCGGATAAACAAGTTGAAGATCATTTGATGGCGGGGTGAAGGAGCCAAGGATTGGGACCAGCCGCCCGGTATCTATATCATTTCTGACGTCCCAGTTTGCTTTCAGGCAAATACCATATCCGGCCACGGCCCATTGCCTGATCAGGGACCCGTCGTTGGCTGTGCGGTTGCCTTTGACAAGGATCAGTTTGCGTTTTCCGTCAATGGTAAAGGGCCATTCCTGTTCCGGTTGATTGCCAAAACGCATGACAAGGCAATTGTGTTTGGCAAGGTCAGATGGCGTCGTTGGAGTTCCATGCTTGGCCAGATATTCGGGTGAAGCACAGGCCCGGCGATGAACAGGGGCTAGTTTTTTTCGGATAAGGCTGCTGTCTGTAAGGTTGCCATAACGCACAGCAATATCAATGCCCTGACCAACAAGATCAACATATCCATCAGACAATATCAGATCGATAGAGATGTCAGGATGTTGTTCGATGAACTGATCCAGAAGCGGAGAGATGATATTGCGTCCAAGATCAAATGTAACACTGACACGGATCAGGCCGGATAGATGATCGACCCCATGTCGGATTTGCGATCTTAAATCCGATGCTTCACCTACCAGTCTGCGACCACCGTCAAGAAGTGTTCGTCCCTCATCTGTCAGGCTAATCGCACGTGTGGTGCGGTTCAACAGTCGGGCGCCAAAATGATCTTCAAGCGCATTTACCCGTTCCGAAACAGTGGCCGGTGAAAGACCGAAATCGCGCCCGGCCGCAGCAAGACCGCCTTTTTCGACGATACGAATGAACAGGGACAGGTTGGTTAAAAGATCCATTGTTCGGATTTTCCAAAAATATACTGCGATAAATTGCCAATTATTCTAATAAACCGCAAGAAATATGATCCGGGTATTGCAGACGACTACCCCGAATATGGGCTTGAATGTCAGCCAGGACGATGGATCGTTTTGGAAGCTTGGCCCCCAAGCCAGTTGCGTTCACTTGCACATATTCCGGATGTCATAACTCACAGAAACAGGATCGAATTCATGACCAATTCTCTGTTTGCTTCTTATGATCTTAATGGGATCAAGTTACCCAACCGGATGGTGATGGCGCCAATGACACGGTGTCGCACAAATCAACCGGGCAACATTCCAAATGATCTTATGGCGACCTATTACGCGCAGCGTGCGTCATCCGGACTGATCATCAGCGAGGCAACGCAAATTTCGTCAACCGGACAGGGATATTCCTTTACGCCCGGTATTCACAGCGATGAACAGATTGCCGGATGGAGAAAAGTGACCAAGGCGGTTCACGATGCCGGTGGGCGGATTTTTCTTCAACTCTGGCATGTCGGGCGAATGAGTCATGAAAGTTTCCATGCGGATGGCAAACCGATTGCTCCATCTGCACTTTCGCCGGATGCCCAGGTCTGGGTCGTTGATCCACAAACCGGGCAGGGCGGTATGGTGGACTGCACATTGCCGCGTGCTATGACCCTTAGTGATATCGCGCAGGTTATCGGCGAATTTCGTCAAGGGGCTGCCAATGCCATCGCCGCAGGATTTGATGGTGTTGAAATACACGGGGCCAACGGATATTTGGTGGACCAGTTTTTGCGGTCAACATCTAATCACCGCGATGATGCATATGGCGGAAGCCCGGAAAAACGTGTGCGTTTCCTTAAGGAAGTATGCGAAGCCGTTGCCGACGAAATTGGGGCGGAACGCACTGGTATTCGCCTGGCGCCTTTTATTACCCAACGCAATATGAATGACCCGGCAATCATTGACACCATTTTGCTTGCGGCGAGGGAGATTGAGAATATCGGGCTCGCCTATATCCATCTTTCCGAGGCGGATTGGGATGATGCGCCGGTTATTCCCGATCAGTTTCGTAAGGATTTACGTACAGTGTATTCAGGTGCCATTATCGTGGCAGGCAAATACACCAAACAACGTGGTGAGACCATATTGAGTGCCGGTGGGGCAGATTTGGTGGCCTACGGCCGTCCGTTCATTGCAAACCCGGATTTGGTCGATCGTTTCCAGAATGATTTGCCACTTGATGATCTGGATGGTGCGACCCTCTTTGGCGGGGATGGTAAGGGGTATATTGATTATGAACCTGCCCGTACCCTCTGAAACCGGCGCTGTATGCGATAGAATCCCGGAAAGCTTGCAGCGGGAGTTTAATCGCGCCGCGAATAATCACGACATCGGTACGCAAATGGTGTCGAAAACTGATGCCATGACGGTTTGGCACATTCTGCTGGCACCCGGACAAAGAATTGCAGCCCATTGTCACGACAAGCCGTATTTCTGGACAGTTATGACCGATGGGAAAGGGCGATCAAGGTTCGGTGACGGGCGGGTTATCGATATTGAATACCGTGCAGGTGATACCCGGTTTTTCGATCTGAACTCCGATACGGCCTTTATCCATGATTTGGAAAATACAGGTCCGAGCGACCTTATCTTTGTGACAGTCGAATTTCCTTCGACCTGATTGTGTGTTGATCAAACCGGGCGGCAGGTTCTGTCACCCGGTTTGAGTTCTGATCCGGCCAATGAAATTCAACGTTCGAGTTCGGAAATCATCACATTGGCCTGACGCAGGCGGCTTGCGAAAATACGGTTAAGGTTCAGCAGCAATCTGGTGACGATGTCTTGGCGATCCTGTCGGAGGCTTGCGAAGTCATTTGCGTCAATCGACAGACAAAGCGCATCCGACGCGGCAATGATCGTGGCCGAACGCGGTGCGCCATCAAGAAGGGCGACCTCGCCAAACAGGGTGCCTTCGGTGATGGTATTAACGCGTTTGTGCCGACCTGCGCCGGGTACGTCGATGACCACATCCATATGTCCATAGACCAGAAAATAGGCGCGGCTGCATGTGTCGCCCTGATGGAAGGCAATGTCGCCTTTTTTGAAACGCTGACGGTGGGCCTTGCGACCAAGTACGGTGATCTGATCGCGTGTCATGCCCTTAAGAAGCAGGCTGTTGGCAAAGACATTGCGAATGCCGGTGACAGATTTGTCGCCAAAGCGATGCAGCAAAAGATCTTCGCAGTGACCAAGGGCGGTATCGGTTTCGGCAAAGAAGTTTTCCTTGCCGATGGCCTTGATTACCCCGTTGGCTTCTAGGTTAAGCCACATCCAGCGCGGCGGACTTGTGCGACTTCGTTTGTTGCTTGACGGTGCGGGGGCCGCATTCGTGGTTTGTTTCCTGGCGGGCAGGCGGCGTTCGCGCGGGATGTAGCTTAGATATAGCTGCTTGCCTGCTTCGACGCATTGCTGGTGAATGGCGCGAAGGGCGGCTGATCCGGTGCTGTCGAGTGAAGTAACATGGCGGAAATCAAGGATCAGGTAATCGATCCCGGTTTCAAGCATGTTGCTGACCGCACTGCGTAGCCGTGAACAGGACCCGAAGAACAGCGCACCTTGAAGCTCGATAACCGCGATGCGATGGCCTTCCTGTTCAAGACATTGCACCAGTGCCACCTTGCGCTGGCGATGGGCATGCACACGCGATCCCAGATAGGTGCGCCGAACGGGGTTGCGGCTCATTCCCAGAACAAACAGCAAGACAGATACCAAGACACCAACGCAGACCGCCGTTGCAAGGTCGAACAAAACCGCAATGGTGACGACAAACAGGCTGATCAATACATCGCCAATCACCACCCTGGGATAGGGTAGCTTGCGGGTAACCAGTTTCCAGATTTTGGCGCAGGTTGGCTGATCAACGGCCTGAATGGCAATGGCGATGACCATGCCCGCCGTTGCCCAGATCGGAAGGGCCGCGACCAGCGGGGCAAAGATCAAAAGACTAAGCGCAAGGGCAACGCTGCTTGCCCAGTTGGCGATGCGTGATTTTGCCCCGGCATCAAGAATGGCGACCGAACGGCTCATGGTGCCGGAACCGGGGAGAAACCCGATAAAGCCCATGGTGACGTTTAAAAGACCATGCAGGCGCAGTTCGGCATTCACGTCATTATGCTGGGCGGTTCTGGTATCAATGGCCCGACTTGAAATCACCGTATCAAAGGATGACAGCAGTCCGATGGTCACGGCACTGGCAAGGGCAATATCAATATTGGGGCCAAGCGTCCCCCAAGCCGGTGGCGTTTCGATCAGGATCGGCACACGCCAGATTTCTGAAAGCTCGATCGTGCCGATCAGGGGCGCACTTGCAAGTGGCAGGAATTCCAGACCGATATAATAAACGGCTGTCCCACCCACCAGTCCGATGATGGCGGCAGGTACAAACCGGATGGTGCGGGCGGCAATGAACTGAATGGCAACGGTGGTCAGGCTGACCGTGATCGCAAAATAAAGGATGCTGTCGGCACCGATGGCGGTGATGTCGGGATTAAGGCTGCCAAGGGCGGTCGGGATTGTGTTGATCAGAACCAGCAAGGCCGAGGCATTCACAAAACCCGACAAAACCGGATCGGGGACATAGGACGCGGCATTACCCAGACGAAACAACCCGGCCAGCAATTGAAAAATGCCCGCGCCCAGAACGGCGACAAAGGCAATCAGAATTGCGTCGCTGGCGGTGCTGCCGCGGCTCATCGCGACCTGAATGGCGGATGCGAGAACAAGTGCGGTAACAGCGCGTGGGCCGGATACCAGAAACGGGTTGGCCCCGAACAGGCCGCTGATCAGGCCAAAAAGAATGGCGCTTCCGATGCTGGCGCTGATGCCAAAGGATGCCCATTGCGGGCCAAGCGGGTAAAAGGCAATCAGGCCATAGGCAACCGCCTGGGGCAGGGTGGCAAGCATCCCGACACAGGCAGCCCCGACATCAAAATGTGTCGTTTTCCAAGCCGGGTTATGGATGCCTTTGATCATAAGATGCCCTGACGGGGTGTCTTCACCATCTTGTCTGGCGCAACAATATCAGTTGTTCTGCGCGACAAAATGCAAGATGCCCCGATATCGAGGCTGTGACTGACGGGGCAGGTGTCCCTGCCATCCCCTAATTGTCTGTTTGATTTGATTGTTTATGAGATAAAGACGCAAAAGTGCGCATTTAGATGTGACACTTTTGTGAAAATAAATCCACCCGCGACTTGGGGCAGACCGAAATAACAGGGGCGGCACAGTGTGATCTGTGCCGCCCCTGTCTGGGACTGTGAAATTGCGATCAGGCAGATTTCAGCCGCTTGAAACCGGCGGCAAGATCGGCAATCAGATCGTCTGCATCTTCAAGGCCGATATGAAGGCGGATCAACTGGCCTTCTTCGTCCCATTTGGTTGCGGTGCGGATGCTTTTCGGATCGGATGGCAGGATCAGACTTTCAAACCCGCCCCAGCTAAAGCCCATGCCAAACAGCTCCATATTATCGACCATATTGGCAAGCTGCGGCTTCGATACCGGATCCATGACAAAGGAAAACAGACCACTGGCACCGGAAAAATCACGCTTCCAGATCGCATGGCCCGGATCATCGGGCAGGGCCGGGTGCAGAACACGTTTTACTTCCGGGCAACCGAGCAGCCAATTGGCAACCTTAAGGCCGCTTTCATGATGCTGTTTCAAGCGCACGCCAAGGGTACGCAACCCGCGTTGCGCCAGATAGCAATCGTCAGGACCAATCGCATCACCGGAAATGATGATCTGTTTTTTGATGGTCAGAAGGTCTTCTTCGGTCGCGGTTGTGATGGTGCCCATCATGACATCGGAATGGCCGACGATATATTTGGTTCCGGCCTGAACCGACACATCAACACCCAGTTCGAACGGGCGGCACAGGATCGGTGATGCCCAGGTGTTATCAAGCAGCACCTTGACGCCGCGTGCATGGGCGGCATCGGCAATCGCCGGGATATCCTGCATTTCAAAGGTCAGGGAACCGGGGCTTTCACACCAGACAAGGGCGGTGTTATCGCGGATCAGTCCGGCGATATCCGCGCCAATGGTCGGGTCATAATATTCGGTTTCAACACCAAACTTCTTAAGGAAGGTATTGCACAGATTACGAGTCGGATAATAGGTGCTGTCGGTGACCAGAATGTGATCGCCCGGCTTTACAAAGGCCAGAATGGTATTGGTGATGGCCGCAACACCCGAGGATACGCAAAGCGTGCCATAACCGCCTTCAAGCTCGGCGACGGCTTCTTCAAGCAGAAAGCGGGTCGGTGTGCCGTGGCGGCCATAGGTGATTTTACCCGGCGCAGAGGCACCGGCCTTTTCAAGTTCGGCGAGGCTGTCAAACAGGATGGTTGAGGCATGCAGAACCGGCGGGTTGACCACGCCATGATACTGGCTTGACCGGCGACCGGCATGAACAAGCTGGGTAGCTGTCTTTTTGGGGCTTTGGGCAGACATTGGTGGTGCATCTCCTTGATGGGCGATTTTTGCGCAAGGCCATTTTTATTGTGCATAAGAGAAACCACCTTGGGCCGCTGCCTTCAAGGTTTTTTGCGCAAAAGTCATTGTGAAATCAGCGATCCGGGTTATTTCTGAACATCGGGCCGCAAGGCCGCCACCCCACTTTCCGAAATACGAACAAGCCAATCCCCAAGGAGGCCCCGTGATCGAACTTCAGGATTTCCGTGCAGCCCGTCGCGCAATTTCATCCCATATGCGCTTAACCCCGGTATTTGCGGCCAGAAATTTCACCGACAATGTGGCCTTTGGGGGCGTGAAACGTATTCCGGAAATATTCCTGAAGCTTGAAAACATGCAGGTTAGTGGATCGTTCAAGGCGCGTGGTGCGATGAATGCCGCATTGGCGCTTGATGATGACAAACGATCCATGGGGCTTTGCACCGCATCGGGTGGCAATCATGGCATGGGCGTGATTTACGCCGCCCGGACACTTGGTGTGCCGGTCAAAATCTTTTTGCCGACCAATACCCCAAAGCCGAAAGTTGAAAAACTGCGTGCGCAGGGTGTTGATGTGGCCCTGATCGGGGCCGTTTGGGATGATGCCAACCGGGCGGCGATGGAACATGCGCGTGAAACCGGCATGGCCTATATCCACCCCTTTGCCGATCCCAAGGTGATAGCTGGTCAGGGCACCATCGCGCTGGAACTGTTCGAACAGCAACCTGATCTCGATACGCTTGTTGTCGCGATTGGCGGTGGCGGGCTGATTTCTGGGGTGGCAACGGCCGCACGCCTTTTGCGACCATCCATCCGGGTGATCGGGGTTGAACCCACCGGGGCGGCGACCCTGTTTGAAAGTATCAAGGCAAACGAAGTCGTGACATTGCCAAGTGTGAATACCGCAGCCACCAGTCTGGCCCCGCGTCAGTCGTCTGCACTTAATGTCGACCTGATTGGCAAGAATGTCGATCGCATCGCCCTTGTCAGTGACGAGGAAATGCAAAAGGCGGCAAGCTGGCTTTGGAAGGATTTGGGGATCGCAGTCGAACTTTCGGCGGCTGCCGGGATTGCGGCGATCATGACAGATCGTCTGGGCGTGGATGATCCGGGCCGGGTTGGTGTGATTGTCTGTGGTACCGGGACCGATGGCATCAAATAAGGCTTTTAGTACCCTATGCCGATAATGAGGCGGGCAGGGAATTTCCTTGCCCGTTTTTGTTTATGCTTTGGGCAAATAAAAAGGGATGAAACCGTTAGGTTTCATCCCTTTTTAAACCAGACGCAATCTGAAATCAGAAGGCGCGGAATTTTGTAGCGTCGCAAACCGCCAAAGAGCAAAAGCTCTCCGGGACGGAATTACATCTTCGGCTCGACCACCTGACGACCACGGTACATACCGGTGTTCGGGTCAATGTGGTGCGGGCGATGCAGTTCGCCGGTCTCTTTGTCTTCGCGGTACGAGCCCTTGGCGAGCTTGTCATGCGAGCGACGCATGCCCTGACGGGACTTGGTCACTTTTTTCTTTGGCACTGCCATGGGTCATCATCCTCTGGCTTGGGTAAACTCAGGCGCGCTTGTTACCTTGCGCGGTCGGGAAAGTCAACGACCAAAGTGCCGGAATCTGCATTATTTGCATTTTCCTGCCCACTTTCGGTATCAGGCGCGTCACCACGAGATTGTCCACCACGATCAACGTGATGATCAATATGCGGGATCAGCCCGACATCGCGCGGATCGTCAACAATATCCGTTCGCTGGTCGTATACAACAAAGCCAGCCTTTTGGTAAGCCCCCAATGCACTTGGGTGATCAAGTGTGCAGGTATTTACTGTAACCCGCGCTGGCTTTAGGCTCCAGGCCGTATCAATCGCCCAGTTCAACAGATATTTGCCAAATCCCTTGCCGATAAATTCCGGGATCAATCCCATATAGTGCAGATCAATCGTCCGTTCTTTTTCAAGTTCGGTCAGGTCCAGTTCACAATATCCGGCAGGGACGCCAGCAACATACAGAACATAGACATGGGTCAGAGGATTGGCGATCAGCGGGGCAAGCTCGTCATCGCTCATCAGGCGGCGTTGCCACCACAGCCACGGTTCGCCGACCGTATTATATAAGTAGCGATAAAAAGACAGGGTGGGGTCTTCGGCCCGGATGATGGCGACCTTGCCCGGCGGGATGATTGCCGGCGGACGGTCAGGCGGACTTTGCATTTCAAGGAAGCTGACAACAACTTCCAGCTTGCGCGGATCGGATGGGGTCATTGGTCTAAACTCTTGCGCATGATCATGTTTTGACTGCGTTCAGGCGGGGTCTTGTCGGTGACGCTGTCGATCCAGTCATAGCCGAGTTTGGCGTAAAAATCACCTGCTGCGGGATTTTCTATGGTGATTCGGACTTCGGACAGGCCGCTGGCGCGCAGGATATCCTCGGCCAGTGTCACCAATTCCCGCCCGATCCCAAGATTCTGGGCATCGGGATTGATTGCAAGATAATGTATCCAGCCATGAAAACTGTCATGGCCGGTCATCATGGTGGCGATGATCTGATTATTTTGCGGGTGCCGTGCGATGATCAGGCAGCCGTGATCGGCATTGATGCAGTTTTCGATATCTTGCCTGGTATCGCGGATGGCCGGGATCAGACCGGTTGCAATCCACAATGATGTGATGGCGGCGATATCGTTGTCATTCGGGGATTTAAGCTGTTCAAGAATGATGCCTGCATCGTCGCGGGCTGCTTCCTGATCGGGATCAGGGATGTTCAGACCAAATTGCGACGAAGCAGGCATATCAAACTCTCGAACTTTTTACGGTCGATCAGGCCGGGCCGGTTTCAACCGGACTGTCTTCGGTGGTGGCCCACTGGGCCCAGGACCCGTCAAACACGGCGACTTGTTTGTGGCCGGCAATATAGGCGCCCATGGCAAGAACGCAGGCGGTAACGCCTGATCCGCAACTTGCGACCACCGGCTTATCAAGATCAACACCGGCTGCTTCAAATGCACCCTTGATTTCGGCGGCCCCCTTAAAGGTGCCATCGGCATTCAAAAGAACATTGAAGGGCACGTTATAGGAGCCCGGAACATGGCCGGATTTGCCCCACGGATCGGCAACTTCGCCACGGAAACGTTCGCCTGCACGTGCATCAACAAGCTGTTCGCGACCGGTTTTGACGTTTGACATGACCTGGTCGATTTCACGCAGCAGGAAGCTGTTGGCGCGCGCGGTGAAATGGCGTTCGCGCGGTGGCGTCGGTGCGTCGGTGACCGGGCGGTTTTCGGCAAGCCATTTGGGCAGGCCGCCATCCAGAACAACCACATCGCTATGGCCGAAATGACGCAGCATCCACCAGGCGCGGCACGCGGCAAGGGCCGAGCCGGTCTGGCCATAGACAACAATGCGAACCCCGTCGCCAAGGCCAAGTTTACGGACCTTGGCGGAAAATTTGATCGCGTCGGGCATCATATGGGGCAGCGGGGCGCTGTCATCAGCGGCGATATCGTCGATATCGAAGAACACGGCACCTGGAATGTGCTGTGCGTCATAAATTTCGCGGCCGCTTTTATTGTCGGCTGGCATATACCAGCTTGCATCGACAACGCGAACATCCGGCGCGTCGAGGTGATCCGCCAGCCACTGGGTGGAAACCAGTGCGTCGGCCAAGGGGGCCGAAAGTGGGTTGGTCATGGACAAGCTCCGATTAGCAATGGTGGGTATTGCGCAATCCCGGTTGGGCCCGGGATCATTCTGTTATGTGGTCCTGATGGTCTTTGATGACTTCTTGTTGATGTTCAAATTTGTAATGGTACTTGCGCAGGCTGGCAACCGGCAGTCACGCAGGCAGCCTTGAATTTTGATGTTAGGTAGGCGGCATGTCTGTGGGGTTGATGCCTGTTATGCCATTGTCTCTAGGCAAAAACGATGTTGATACGGCGGTTCAGGCGGCCTTTCTTTTCGATTTTTGTCACGCTGACCTGACCTATTTCGCCTGTATTGCGGACATGGGTGCCGCCACAGGGCTGAAAATCAATTCCCTCGATGGTGACTGTGCGAATTGAATTGCCATCCATGGGCGGCTGTACCGACATGGTGCGTACCAGTTCCGGGTTGGCTTTCAGTTCGGCAACGCTGATTTCGCCGTCATATACACCGGCATTGCGTGCAATCAGCTCGTTCAACTTGGCGGTGATTTCTTCCTTTTCCATCGCCATTTCCGGCAGGTTGAAATCAAGGCGTGCCTTGTGGGCCGCGATGTTGCCGCCGGTGACATCGCCTTCGATCACCGCGCAAAGCAAATGCAGGCAGGTGTGAAAACGCATCATTTTATGACGGTTGTCCCAATCAAGTTCCGCGGTGACGATATCGCCGATTTCGGGCAGGGAATGGTCATCGGCAATGATGTGCAGGATGCGGCCGCTGTCGCGATCCTTGATGGTTGTCGCAACCGGAAGGGCCGCGCCCGATGCGGTTTTCAAAACGCCGATGTCACCGGCCTGTCCGCCAGCGGTGGCATAAAAAACTGTCTGATCAAGTTCGATCCCGCGTTCGGAAATGCTTTTGACCGTCGCCTCGCAGCTTTTGGCATAGGCATCTTCGCGAAACAAAAGGCGTGTCATCACATAAATCCTTCCCTGTTGGTGGCGTGTCTTTGTTACCGGCCTACGATGCGTGCGTGTTGTGGGGCAGGAAGCCCGGGCATCAGCCGAGCTGCGGGTAAGGACACCGCATCCTGTTTGGTGCCGTCATGGTGTGGTGTGTGTCGCCCGGTTGTCGAGGGCAAAATTGTCTGCCTACAAAATCGAGAATGTATAAATATGTACGTAAAGTTAATAATGATGTTGAATTAAATACATAATGTATGTTATTGCGGTTGTGTAAATCAGGAGTGATGGCAACCTTGGCAGCAATAATTCACGTCAAACTGACCGGAGAGGGCGATTTTGGTCCGGTGGATCTCGAATGTGCGATTCCGCCTGCCCGCCTGCCTGTGGTGATGGCGGCCCTGTTTGGTCAGCCGGTTTCGGCCATGGGGGCGATGGGGCCTCTGGGGGCTGTACCCGGCCAGGGTGCGAACCACTCAATGATGCGTTCTGCGTCCCGGTCCGGTTTTGCCGGGCAGGGTGACGGGGGTGTTTCCGCCGGGCGGTTTTCTGATGGTGGCAACGGAGGCGATGTGGGCACTCGTGCGTCTTCAAATGACACTGATTCTTCTGATGCGTATGGTGCGGGTGCCACTCGGCATGCGTCTGTATCAAGCCCCGCACAGGATAGCCCATTGGGGCGGTCGCATGATTCTGCAATGGGTTCAGCACCGGGCATCGGGCAAGGTGGAATGCCCGATGGCATTTCTGATATTGGCTATTTCCTGACCCCGCTAAACGGGATCGAGACCGGCGCATTTATCACCGGCTTTATGGGGGCGCTTGGTGATCTGATTGCCCGGATGCAGCCCCGCGGCTTTGCCGAGACGATCCTGATTGCGGCGATCTGGCTGCATTACCGGGATGGCCGGGGATTTGTGACCCGCGATGACATCCGTCGCATCCTGCGCCGTCAGGAACATCTTCGAATGCCAAGGAATTTCAGTCGTGATTTCCAGGTGGCATTGACGCGTGGCTACCTTGATCCGGTTGAAAGCGAAGATGGATATGCCGTGTCGCGTATCGGGTATCAATGGTTTCAATCCGAATGTCTAAAATGATACAAAATGTATAATTATATGTTGACTGTATGTATGGTTGATGTATCGTTTCTACATTGGGACACATAAAAAAAGCGGGCGGGACCAACAATGAAAGAATGGGAAGTCAGAACAAGTTGTCGAGTATGGCGTGGGCGTTATGTGATCCGTGGGGACGTTGATCGTATCGCCAACGATATCGTTGAACTTCAGCAAAACCGTTTTCCGGGTCTTGAAACCAGCAAGGTATCCTTGCGGGTTGTCACCATGGCTGTGATGTCGGTTCTGGCCGAGGAATGCTGTGAAGATGGCGTAACAGCGGCCGAACTTTCATTTCTTTTGACCACCTGCCTTGGTATGCCGATTTCACCGGCCCGCATTGAAAGCGAAATGGACGATCTTTCAGGTCTGGTCTGGAAAGGTGAATGGGGTGGCGAAACCCTTTATGTCATGGAAAAGCGGGGCCTTCGTTTCTTTGAAAGCGCGCGCGATCTGGCACTGGCCGATGGTGGCAATTTCAATCTTGAAAACGAAGAAGCAAAACAGCCACGCATTTCAGCCAAACACGTGAACGAAGCCGGTCTGATTGATCCGGCCGTGGTCAATGGTCCGGCCATGCATGCGCGATATCGCGTCGTCAGCTGAGATCTGGTTTTCCCTTTTTGGGCAACCTTGTGACACGCACCCGCCAATATTTGGCGGGTGTTTTGGTTTTGGGGATGTTTAGAGTAATTTCCGTTTAGATTGCATCGTTTTTTTCGTGTTTGGCGAATTGTTTGGCAACACACAGCGCGCAAGGACGATGCGGGGCATCGTTCAAGCGGTGTAACGCAGCAAAACATCGCCAAACCAAACCCTGCGGGCCGGGACATTCTTCTGCCCCGCAGCGTCAAGGTTCTTGGCCCTAGCACCGCTACGCTCGACGATCCTTTCCTTGCTGGACAGAAGAATGACTCCGGCAAAACGATGCAATCTAAACAGAAGCTACTCTAAGGCATGTCAAAGAAACAGGCTTGACCGATCAGGAATTGCGACATATCCATTTGGGCATGGAAAACGTATTTGCACAGTTCAACTCGTATTATCCGCTGCACACATAGTGCGGCGCCTGTTGACGTGTTTTTATAAAACCAAGACCGGCTGCCCCAGGGCGGCCTTTGTTTTTTCCATAAACCGGTTTGCCCGAGGTGGCCCCACCATCAAGGAAAACCGAAATGACAATATCCCAACCTGTTGACCAACCAGCTTCGCCGCAAAATGCCAGCGAGGTAACCCAGAACGGTTTTGCGTCCGATGCGTTGCTTGCGCTGCATGCACGGGGCCTTATCCATCAATGCACATCCTTTGTCGGGCTGGATCGTATTCTTGCCGGTGAAGAGGCCGTGCCGGTTTACATCGGGTTTGATGCCACGGCCGACAGCCTGCATGTCGGGCATCTGTTGCCGATCATGACGCTGCGCTGGTTGCAGCGCCACGGGCACAAGCCGATTGTTCTGGTCGGCGGCGGTACGACACGTATCGGCGATCCAAGTTTCCGGTCCGAAGCGCGCCCGATCCTGACCGACGAGCAGATTGCGGCAAACATCAATGGTATTCGCAAGGTGTTTGGACGGTTCCTGCGTTTCGGGGATGGTCCGACTGATGCGGTTCTGGTCAATAATGCCGATTGGCTTGATCAGCTTGGCTATGTCGATCTTTTGCGTGATATCGGGCGGCATTTCTCGGTCAACCGGATGCTGTCCTTTGATTCGGTGAAATCAAGGCTCGAACGTCAGGAAAGCCTCAGCTTCCTTGAATTCAACTACATGATCTTGCAGGCGTTCGATTTCCTTGAACTGTCGCGCCGTTTCGGATGCCGGGCCCAGATGGGCGGGGGCGATCAATGGGCCAATATCATCAATGGTGTTGATCTGGTGCGCCGGGTTGATGGCAATGAGGTGTTTGGCATGACGGCACCGCTTTTGACCACATCATCGGGTGTAAAGATGGGCAAAACTGCCGCCGGTGCCGTGTGGCTGAATGCGGATCGTCTGAGTGCCTTTGATTACTGGCAGTTCTGGCGCAATTGCGAAGATGGCGATGTCGGGCGGTTCCTGCGCCTGTTCACCGATTTGCCACTGCTTGATATCGAGCAGCTTGAACAGCTTTCAGGGGCTGCGATCAACGAAGCCAAGATCGTGCTGGCCGACGAAGCGACCAGGCTTGCCCATGGCGAGTTTGAACTTGAAGCCGTCAAATCCGCCGCCAATGGTGTGTTTGGGACCAATGGTGATCTGAACGGTCTGCCGACACTGGAATTTACGGCGCACGCGCTTAAGGACGGGATCGGGATTTTGGCCCTGATCGTGATGGCCGGTTTCGCCAAAACCAACAGCGAAGCCCGCCGTCTGGTCGAAGGCGGGGCCGTGCGGATTGATGACAAGCAAATCACCGACCCCGAACATCACGTCCTTAATTACGCGTTTGATGATTGGGAACTGTTGCAGCTTTCCGTTGGCAAAAAGCGCCATGCCGCAATCAAACGGGTTGGATAATGGTCTTGTCATGAAAGTGCGATATATCGCGGGCAGGTGTCAGAACAGCGACATCTGCCCGTCCGCACTGGGGCGTTTGAAGCCGCCGCAATCAAGGTCAAGTGACCGGCCGGTAAGCCCATATTTTTTGCGGGCCAGGGCAAAGCGGCGGGCAATCAAATCTGCGACCGCGCCGGTGCCGCGCATGCGATTGCCAAATTCCGACTGATATCGTTCACCGCCGCGCATCTGGCGGATTAGCGACATGACCTTGTCCTTGCGGTTCGGGTAATGGGCGGTCAGCCATTCTTCAAACAGATCGGCAATTTCAAGCGGCAGGCGCAGGACGATATGGCTGATTGATGTTGCGCCCGCATCAGCACAGGCCGCGGCAATCTTTTCGATTTCCATGTCATTAAGCCCGGGAATGATCGGGGCGGCCAGAACGGTGACGGGAATACCGGCATCAGACAGCTTGCGGATGGCCTCAAGACGGCGATGCGGGGCCGATGCACGCGGTTCGAGTAAATTGGAAAGCCGGTGATCAAGGCTTGTGACCGATACCGCAACCGAGGCACGGTTAAGGGTCGCCATCGGCGCAATCAGATCAATGTCGCGTGTGACCAATGCGCTTTTGGTGATCAGGGAAAAGGGATGCTGGCAATCGGCCAATACCTTGATGATGTCGCGGGTCAGCTTCTTGTCGCGATCAACCGGCTGATAGGGATCGGTACTGGTGCCAATGACGATGGGGGCGGGGCTGTAGGCCCGGCTTGAAAGCTGTTTGCGCAGCAACGTCGGGGCGTCGGGTTTCCAGAACAGTCTGGTTTCAAAATCCAGCCCCGGTGACAGACCAAGATAGGCATGGGTTGGTCTGGCAAAGCAATAGATACAGCCATGTTCACACCCGCGATAGGGATTGATCGAGCGGTCAAAGGGCACATCGGGGCTTTGGTTTTTGGTGATGACACTGCGTGCGCCATCAATGCCAAGGGTGGTTTTGTTGCGTGGCGGCGCGTCTTCCATCAATTGATCCAGCCATCCATCATCAACCGCCTGATGAATGTGGCGTTCAAATCGCCCGTCAATATTCGATATCGCCCCGCGTCCTTTTTGCCCGCGCGCGGCAAGCAGTGACGGATCAGACGACGGATCGCACCAGCCGTCACCGGGCGGGGTGGGAAAGGGGGCATTCGGGGTTGGGACGATGCTGTTTTTCATTCCTTCACGTTAAAGAACAAAATAGGAACATTCAAGGTGAATTTGGGACCATGTGCGTTCGAAATGCCCCTGATGGCGTGATGCTTGGTTGTGTTGGACGCGTTTAGCGTGAAAGTCTGGTCGGAAATGTCACCATGACAATCGATTGATTGTCGGACGTAAGAAAGGGTCTATAGTCGCAAAATTCGCAAGATGCTTGCCCCTGATCAAGGATCGCCCAGATGGATTGGACACAGTTTTTAAGCTTTGCGCTTGTTACTTCATTGCTTGTGATGTCACCCGGACCGAACGGGGTGCTGATTGCCAAAACCGTCCCGACATCCGGTCGCGCGGCGGGTGTTGCCAATATTGCCGGTTTTGTGACGGCCTTTTACCTGCACGGGACGTTATCGATCCTTGGCATTTCGGTGATCCTTGTACAATCGGCACAGGCCTTCATGGTCGTGAAATTACTGGGGGCGGCGTATCTGTGCTGGGTCGGATTCAAGGCGTTGCGTGATGCCTGGCGCGGAGTGCAGACTGTGCGTGCCGTGACACCGGCCAAGCGCAAGCGCACCCTGATCATGGCCTATGGCGAAGGGTTCCTGACCAACGCCCTTAATCCCAAGGTATCGATTTTCTATCTGGCTGCTTTTCCGCAATTCATCCCGGTGGGCGAGGGTGCGGTCACATCGGCCTTCATGCTGGTCTGTGTGCATGCATCGATCAATGTTATCTGGTTCGGATCGATTGTTTTGTTGCTGTCGCGATTGACGCGTTTTGCAGGTAGTGGCCGTTTCCAGCGTGCGCTGAAGGCAACCACGGGGGCGGTGTTTATTGCCTTTGGCCTTAAACTTGCGACGTTCCGTCCCTAGGCGGGAACTACAAGTCGGCTTTGAAAACCCGCCGGTTATGGTAACCGGCGGGTTTTTTTTATTTCCGTACAATGATCAGCGCCATGACCGCACAAAACATCGCAAGCAGGATGTCACTTGCAGCGGAGCTTCCCATGACAAGGGCCTCAAAGCTTGCAATCGGCAGGATGATTGATGCCAGAACCAGAAAGACCGGATTTAACAGTTTCTGTTTCATCTCATGCGCCTCCGTTCATTGTGGCAATCAACAGGATACCAAGTGCCATAAACCCGCAAAGTGCGGTCAGGAACACGCCGGTTTTCAAAACAACCGACAATACCGGACCTTCCTTGCCCGACAGGCCCACAGTCGAACAGCCGACAAGGATTTTTGACGGGGCCAGCATGCTGCCAAGGGATGCGCCGGTTGCCTGTGCTGCTAGAACAAGGGCGGTTGAAATGCCCGACAGTTCGGCGGTATGGCGCTGGAACATGCCAAAGACGACATTGGAATTATTGGTGCTGCCGGTCATGAAGGCCCCCAATGCGCCAATCGCCGGGGCGATCACCGGATAGGCAATGGCAAAGGTGCCGGAAAAGATCGCGGCACCACCTTCGGCAAGGGCATAGGTCATGCCTGCATGGTCCATGATGATGGCAAGTCCGATCACCGGCACCATGCCAATGCTGGTCGGAAGGCCACTTTTTAGTGTGCGCTGCCAGATGCGTTTGCCAATGCCGTTGTCATAGCGACCACGCAGCTTGAAGAAGGCAAAGCTTATGGCGGCGGTATAAATCAAAAGCGCGCCCGGATGGCCGAAAATGGCAATTGCCTTGGCACTTTCAGCATTGATCACCCAGCCAAGTGACGTCGCGGTTTCCGGGAAATCAAGCGTGAAGCGGACCTTGCCCAAAAAGGCTTCGACGCCCGGTGCAAAGGTTGCAAGACCGACAATCAGGATAAAGACCAGATAAGGTGTCAGCGCCTCGATCAGCGGCATGTGTGCATGGTCATCATCGATCTGTTCGGCGACGTCATCGGGATGGGATTTCCAGAACCGGGTCACGATGATCGAGGTAACAAGCCCGGCAATGCCTGCCGTCAGGCCGCCCAATGTCCAGACGCCGTAATTGGCCATGCAATATTGAACAACGCCCATGACGCCGGAAATCAGGACCAGCGGCACAATCCGGCGGCGAATGGTTTGAAAACCGCCATCAAGCCACAAAACAGCCGCCCCGCAACTGAATCCCGAAAGGCCAAGCAGAATGGCCGAATAGTGGGTCAATTCGGTGCCCGGAATGCCGGTCACACCAATCAATGCTTCAAACGATGTTGCCATATTGCCAAACAGAACGGACCAGCTATGCCCGATCATCGGGGCGGCAACGGCGAGAACCGGCGAAAAGCCCATGCCCAAAAGCAGCGGCGCAACCACGGCGATCGGAACACCAAACCCGGCAACACCTTGCAGGAAGGTCGCGAAGACATATCCAAGGATCAAAAGCTGCAAGGGGCGGTCATCGGTCAGCGATCGGATGGCGCGCCCGATGGTTTTGATCGCACCGGCTTCTTCGGCAGCGAAATAAAGGATCAGCGCCGCCCAGACGATATAAAGGATGTAAAGCGCCAGCATCACGCCCTTGGCTTGGGCAATGATCAGCATTTCGGTTGGTGCGCCAAAAATGAAAACGGCAATCAGGGCGGTGACAAACCACGCAGCCGCACCGGCACGTGCAGCCCCCCAATTCATCTTGATCATTAAAAACAGGATGGTTGCGATCGGCAACGCGGCCAGCAAAAAGTCGCTCATGGGTGGGGCACCATAACCATTTGAAATATGGGGGCACCCGTCAAACAGGTGACGGGACGCGCATATTGTCCGAGCTGCGATGCAAGCGCAAGTAGCGTAAGTTGGTATTTCGTATGATGAAATGACAAAGCCGGGTTCGGAAGGAACCCGGCTTTGTTAATCGACTGGCATGACAGTGAAAATTCAGGATCACGCGCAGTCTTTGCTGTCGCTGCGATCACTGTTTGCATTCATCTCGCCAAACAGCTCGGCGGCAATCGAAAATGATTTCTGGCGCGCCGTTTGGTCAAAGATGTTGGCCGTAACCATGATTTCATCGGCATTGGTCATATAGGCAAATTCGCGGAGTTTCTTGCGCACTGTGTCACGTCCGCCAATTGCTGCGTAACGCATGGCATGATCAACACCGGCCTTTTCAACCCGGTTCCAGATTTCACTCATATCCTTGACCGGTTTGGGCAACTGGCCCGGTGTGCCGCGCCGCAGATTCAGGAATTGTTGCTGCATCGAGGTTGCCAGATATTCGCCTTCCTCGTCGGTGTCCGCCGCAAAGAATCCCATGGCGGCAATCGCATAGGGCTTATCAAGCTGTTCGCTTGGTTCAAACCGGTGACGATAAAGCGAAAGCGCATCCATCAGCATGTCAGGGGCAAAATGCGACGCAAATGCAAAGGGCAAGCCAAGGCGTGCCGCCAGATCGGCCGAAAACAGGCTGCTTCCCAAAAGCCACATCGGGACCTGTGACCCATAGCCCGGAACGGCGCGAATTGGAGGATTGCCTTCAAGCGGGCCAAGGAATGCCTGTACCTGCAAAACATCCTGAATAAAGCGTTCTTCGGACCCGTGCATGTCACGGCGAAGGGCCGCAGCAGTACGTTGATCTGTGCCCGGTGCGCGTCCGATGCCAAGGTCAATACGGCCCGGATGAAGCGCATCAAGCGTGCCGAACTGTTCGGCAATCACCAGCGGCGCATGGTTGGGTAGCATCACGCCACCCGAACCGACGCGGATTGTTTTGGTGCCTGCCGCAACATGGGCCATGACGACCGAGGTCGCGGCACTGGCGATGCCGGGCATATTGTGATGCTCGGCCAGCCAGTAACGATGATAGCCAAGCGTTTCGGCATGCTGGGCAAGATCAAGCGTGTTGCGAAGCGCATCAGAGGGATGCTCGCCCGCATTCACCGGGCAAAGATCAAGAAGGGAATATCGTAGCATAAGCCAGACTTTCGGTTTGGCGCGCAGGCCGCAATGCGGGGCGCCTGATTTCACAGTTGGGATTAATCTAGCCTGAATTCACTGTCTTGCCAGTCCCAAACCGGAATGTTCATATGTGGGCCTGTTCAGGAGACATTGAAAATGCTGATTATTCTTGGTGGATTGCCCGGTGTTGGTAAAACATCGATTGCCAGACTGGCGGCCCGTGAACTTGGTGCGATCCATCTGCGCATTGATACGATTGAGCAGGCGATCATTGATTGTGGCGTTGTGCCATCCGATGACATGGGGCCGGTCGGCTATGTCGTTGCCAACCGGATTGCCACGGATAATCTTCGCCTTGGACATCTCGTGATCGGGGATTCGGTCAATCCGATTGAATTATCCCGGGCTGCCTGGCGAGATTCTGCTAAACTTGCTGGCAAACCCTTTGTGCAAATTGAACTGGTGTGTTCTGACCGCGATAAGCATCGACACCGGATTGAAACCCGAAAATGTGATATCGAGAACCTTAAAATGCCGGACTGGCAAAAGGTCTGTGATCGGGAATATCACCCTTGGCAGGATGCTGATCTGGTGATCGATACGGCCTTGCAGTCACTTGATGCATCCTCTGAAATCCTTGTCGGATTTGTTCGGGAACGGATCGCAAGTATCTGAAATAAAATATGTATTGTCGTCTATTCATCAATTTCGGGTTTGCGGTGGGCGGCAAGGGTGCGACTGACGAAATTGCGAAGGGCGATCGATATATCATTGCTGCGATAGGCCAGTGACAGTTCGGCAATCGGGACTTCACCATCAATTTCGCGATAGACAACGCCATTGGCCTGAAGCTGTGTCATGGGCTTGGGAACCAGTGAAAAACCCAGTTCGGCGGCCACAAAGTTGATCACCGATCCAAGCTGCGGGGCGATCTGACCCATCTGGGGTTCGAACCCGGCATTGCGGCAGGCACTGACCACTTTGTCATAATGGGTCGGGCCGACAGCACGCGGGGTCAGGATCAGGGAATCGTCGCGCAATTGAGAAAGTGAGACTTTATCATGTTTTGCTGCCGGGTGCCCGGCAGGCAGGACAACAACCATCGGCCCGGACGATATTACGTGGAGCCGAATACCATCATCGGCAATGGCATCCTGACGCAAGAAAACAGCATCAAGCTGTTCTTCCTTAAGGCGGGTGACAAGCTGGGCGGAGTTGCTTTCTTCCAATGTCATTTCAACGGCGGGGAAGGCGCGTCTGAAATCGCGAAACACACCGGGCACAGACGGGCTGAAGGCGGCCGATGCAGTAAAGCCAACCCGGATGGTGCCGGTTTCACCGCGCCCGGCACGTCGGGCGGCGCGAATGGCACGTTCGGCCAGATCTGGGAATTGGGCGACGACTTCAAGAAATGCCGTTCCGGCCTCGGTCAGTTCGGCACCGTGCGGTACACGGTGAAACAGGGCGGTGCCGATTTCGGTTTCAAGGTCACGGATTTGCTGACTAAGCGGGGGCTGTCCGATCCCGATGCGCGCAGCCGCACGGGTGAAATTGCCTTCGCGGGCAACGGCCAGAAAGTAGCGGATATGGCGCAGTTCCATGGTTGATATACCCAAAACATATCAAGAATAACTGTATGATATATTGGACGGATGATGATGTGAATGCAATCATATGCACACCCCACGAACATTTCTAAACGAGGTCGTAAATGTCTGTTTCTCGGGACCAAGACCCTGAGCCACATTCAAACGGTGCTGCTGATACGGCACATTCTGATGGCGCGTCTCCCCAATGCGCTGACAGCCCGCTCGCGTCCACCAACACGCTTGTGCCTTCCGAACCAGTCGGGATCAGCCCGGGGTCGGCGGCATTTCGCCGTATCAGCGTTGCGCTTTTCCTTGCAGGGTATGCGACCTTTTCCCTGATTTATTGTGTGCAGCCACTGTTGCCGGAACTGGCCAATCATTTTGGCGTCGGACCGGCGGAAAGCTCGCTTGCGCTGTCATTGACCACCGGGTTGCTGGCTTTTGCCATTTTGCTGGCCGGGGCAGTGTCCGAAGCCACCGGGCGCAAACAATTGATGCTGGTGTCGATGTGTGTGGCATCGATCCTGAATGTTATCGCGCCGTTCCTTTCCGACTGGCACGCATTTCTGGTCTTGCGTGCGGTCGAAGGGCTTGTCCTTGGTGGTGTGCCTGCCGTTGCCATGGCTTATCTTGCTGAGGAAATCGATCCCAAGGGATTGGGCATGGCGATGGGCATCTATATCAGCGGGACCGCGATTGGCGGGCTGAGTGGCCGTGTCGTGATCGGCTTCCTGACCGATCTGTTTGGCTGGCATACAGCACTTGGTGCGATGGGGGCACTTGGATTGCTGGCCGCCCTTGGCTTTGCCGTTTTGTTGCCGGCATCGCAAAACTTTGTCCGGCGTCCGGGCTTTCAGGTGCGATATCACCTGCGCGCCTGGGGCGGGCATCTGAAACATCCGGGATTGCCGTTCGTGTTTCTGATCGGTGCCTTTGCGATGGGGTGCTTTGTTACGGTGTTTAACTATGTCGGTTTCAGGCTTTCTGATGCGCCCTATGGCCTAAGTCAAAGTCAGATCGGTTTGATCTTTGTGGTTTATCTGTGCGGTTCGGTGATGTCATCGATTGCCGGTGCGCTTTCCGACAAACTGGGGCGCGGGCCGGTTCTTGTCGTCGGGATTTTGTTGGCCGGGCTTGGTGTTGCCCTGACCATGCTTGAAAGTCTTGGTGGGATCATCGGGGGCATTGTTGTCCTGACCAGCGGCTTTTTTGTTGCCCATTCGATTGCCAGTGGCTGGGTCGGGCGGCTTGCCGAAACATCCAAGGGACATGCATCGTCGCTTTATCTTCTGGCCTATTATCTTGGTGCCAGCACGATGGGGTCGATTGGTGGCTGGTTCTGGTCACATGGTGGCTGGAACGCGGTGGCGGGCTTTGCGGGCGCGTTACTGGTGGGTGCATTGCTGTGCGGGATCTATCTGTGGCGTCTTGCATCAAAGGCGGTACAGGCAGCCCCCAAGGAAAAGGGCAATGCTTCACTTTCGGGTGAGCTGGCTGACGCGACCTGATACTGTGATGCCGTTTCATAGAAAAACAAAACCCCGCCAGATGCACTGGCGGGGTTTTGTTTTAGGTTGGTAAAGGGCTTAGAGCCAATCGGGGCTCGGAAGGCCTTTTTCCTTAAGGAATTCGGGGTTCCAAAGTTTGCTCTGGTAGCGGGTGCCAAGGTCACACAGAACGGTGACAATGGTTTTGCCCGGACCGAGTTCACGGGCAAGGCGAACCGCACCGGCAATGTTGATGCCGGTTGAACCGCCCATGCACAGCCCTTCTTCTTTCAGCAGGTCAAAAACGATCGGCAGCATTTCTTCGTCAGAAATCTGGAACGGGTGATCGATTTCAACGCCTTCGAGGTTGGCGGTGATACGGCCCTGACCGATGCCTTCGGAGATCGAGCTGCCTTCGGATTTCAGTTCACCGAATTTGTAGTGGCTGTAAAGAGCGGCACCCATCGGATCGGCAAGGCCGATCTGGATGTTTTTGTTGCGCTCTTTCAAAGCCAGGGACACACCGGCAAGCGTGCCGCCGGTACCAACCGCGCAGATGAAGCCATCAATCTTGCCATCGGTCTGTTCCCAGATTTCGGGTGCGGTGGTGTCGATATGGCCCTGACGGTTGGCGACGTTGTCAAACTGGTTGGCCCAGATTGCGCCATTAGGCTCGGTCTTTGCCAGTTCTTCGGCCAGACGACGCGATACGTGAACATAGTTGTTCTGATCGCGATAAGGCACAGCCGGAACTTCGCGCAGGTCTGCGCCCAAAAGACGCAGAAGGTCTTTCTTTTCCTGGCTTTGGGTTTCCGGGATAACGATCACGGTACGATAGCCAAGCGCGTTGCCGACAACGGCAAGGCCAATGCCGGTATTGCCAGCTGTGCCTTCAACAATGACACCGCCCGGCTTCAGAAGGCCGCGGGCCTCGGCATCACGAATGATGGCAAGGGCAGCACGGTCTTTGACCGATCCGCCCGGGTTTGCGTATTCTGCTTTGCCCAGAATGGTGCAGCCCGTCAGCTCGGAAACCTTTTTCAGCTTCACAAGCGGGGTGCGGCCAATGGCTTCGATAGTGCCATTGCGAATGTCCATGACAGACTCCAAACGTGGTTGGGTTTAAAATTTGATTGTTTGTTGATTGGGCCTTTATTACACAAAAGTCAAGACAGTTTGAAAATTACAACGTGAAAATGGTGTTAAATATCACAGTTGCCGGAAATGCCGCAAAACCAGCCTAAAGGCCCGCATTCCTGCGGATACGGTCCCGATTGATCATCAGCCACTGGACCGCAATGGTCGTGGTTGCATTGCAGAGTTGTCCATTCTGCAACATGGCAAAGCATTCTTCGGCCGGTACAGAAAAGACCCGGATATCTTCGCCTTCCTCAGCGACGCCGTAAATGCCGCTGGCCGCCGATGCATCGACCTGACCGTAATACATGGTCACTGTCTCGCTTGAGCAGCCGGGTGTCACATAATATTGCGATATCTGTTCAAGCGGGCCGAGAATTTTGCACCCGGCTTCTTCAAGGGTTTCCCGGCGGGCGACGTTTTCGGGCGTTTCGCCGTCTTCAATGATCCCGGCGACAATTTCAATCAGCCAAACCGGCATGTCGGGATCGCGCTGATGGACTGAAATAGCGCCAGGACGGAATTGCTCGATCAGGATGACTTCATCACGTATCGGGTCATAGGGCAGGACCGCGACTGCGTGGCCGCGCTCCAGAACTTCCCGTCTTAGAACGTCACTTTTGCCACCGTCAAACTTGTCATGTTCAACGTGATAGATGTCGAGTTTGAAATACCCGTCCCAGCCACGGTCATGTTGAATAATGTTGAAGGTCTTTTTGGGCATAAGCTTTTCCAGATCATGAGGTGCGAATTGGGCGAAGTCCGATCTCCAGGGGTGATCAATGTATGGTTTACTTAAATTAACAATAATATTTTACTGTTCTTATGTATGGGCTTGCGGGAATTGTTACCGGACCATAGGGTAATAGAACTTCGCTGTTGGGATAGGTCAGGCATCCCTTTGTTTTAATTATAATTGAACTGATGTAGTATAAAAGGCGTCATTATTGCTGCGTGAATGGAAATCATGCGGCTGCGCACTTCTGGTTTCGGGGGAAACAGGACGTTGATGCGGTTCGAGCCAACAGAAATCGCACGTCTGTATGGGCGGTCTCGCGTAGGTGTTGTCGTACACAAGGACTTGCAAGCTGTGTATGTCAATGACGCCTATGCCAAGATGCTCGGGCGCCGGGATGTCAAGGACTTCATGAGCGAGCCTGACATGCGGCAATATATCCCGCCAAGTTTTCATCACGAAGCAGCCAAACTTTCCGAAGGCTTTCAGGAAAGCAGTGGTTTTCACGGCTGGAAGAAGGTTTACAATATCCGTACCGACGGAACGCCGGTCTGGATGGAAATCAGTGATGAAACCGTGGAATGGGAAGGCGGCAGTGCCGTCCTGACCACAGCACAGATGATCGACAATGGCACAACCGCGATGCAGGTTGATCATATGTTGGGTCGATCCTTTATCGGCGTCATGGTTCATCGCAATATGACTGCCCTTTATGTAAATGATGCCTTCGCCCATTTGATGGGGGCGGAAAATGCCAGCACATTTATGGAAAAGCCCAATGTTCTGCGTTTTATCCCTGAAGATAACCGTCCGCGCGCGTTAAAGCATGTTGCCGCGATCCTGAATGGTGAACGTCGCGGGGACCGTCATCGTGTGCGTGATGTCCTGGATGACGGCAGAGCGGTTTGGCGGGATCTGACCGATGAACGCATTTTGTGGCATGACGGCAAGCCCGCCATTTTGACAACGGCGCACGATGTTCGTGAAGAAGTCGAGATGAATGCGGAACTGATCCGCGCCAAAGCAAGCCTGGAAGAGGCCGTAACCGAGGTCATCAGGCTGGTGCCATCGGCGGTGGCGATGCTTGATGGGGACCTTAAGGTTGCCCACTTCAATTATGAATTTGCGCGCTTGTTTGGTTTGTCCAAACAGGAAGGCGAAGATCAGAGTTTCGAGATTTCAGCCCTTCATGAATGCTGCGCGAAGATGAAATTGAACGGGCATGGTCATTCCACCTTTGATGAAATGGTCACGCCGTCCGGTCGTTTGGCCGATATCCGCATGAATATGATGGAAGGTGGCGGCGTTATGGTGTCGGCAACCGACATCACCGATCACAAGCGCAAGGAACAGATGCTCGATACCCTTGCATCGACCGATCCGCTGACCCGTGCGCTTAATCGTCGCGGCTTTGAAATTGCGGTCAGCCGTTTGCGCGAAATCCGCCATCTCAAGGATAAAAGCTGGGTCTTTGGGCTGATCGTTCTTGATCTTGATTACTTCAAAAACATCAACGACACCCATGGTCATGCAGTCGGGGACAGAGTTCTGGAAAAGGTTGCGGAAACCCTGCGTCAGGCCTTGCGCGATGATGACCTTGTCGTGCGTCTGGGCGGCGAGGAATTTGCTGTTCTTTTGCCCTCGGCGACGGCCGCGGTCACCAAGCGCATTGGCGAACGTCTGGCCAATATGATCCGCGCCATTGATGTGCCGATCGACAAGGATGGAAACGAAGTCGCCAAGGTGACTGCAAGTTTCGGGGCGACGGTTGGTGGCGAAGGTCGCCAGAAATTTGTCGATCTTTCCGATGCGATGAAACTGGCCGACGAAGCAATGTATGAAGCCAAGCAGAACGGCCGCGATTGTATGATTTTCAAATCGTTTGAGCGTGATACTGATAGCTAGGCCCTGTTTTTGAGGGGGTCGTTTCCCCCATACATAGAAGTTGCAGGGTGCCTGTAAGCAGGCCAAAGGAAGGCGAATGATCATTCGTGCAATGACCCCGAACGACGGGGATGCGGTGATTGATATTTATGGACGCGCGATTGCGGGCGGAAACGCAACGTTTCAGGAAAATGCCGGGTCTTGGGAAAGCTGGGATCAAGGGCACCTGGACGACTGCCGGTTTGTTGCCTGCAACGCGCTAGGTCGCGTGATTGGCTGGGCCGGGTTGTCCGGCGTTTCAAATCGCTGTGTGTATCGTGGTGTCGCCGAGATTTCGGTTTATGTAGATCCGGACGCACAGGGGCAGGGGATCGGCAAGGCGTTGCTTGCGGCCCTGATCGCGGAAAGCGAGGCGCAAGACATTTGGTCCCTTGAAGCCGGTATCTTTCCGGAGAATACGGCAAGCGTCGCGTTGCATCGCAGTTTGGGGTTCCAGGATGTTGGCCTTCGGCGGGGGCTTGGTCGGATGACATATGGTCCCTTTGCCGGAAAATGGCGCGATGTGCTTCTGATGCAGCGGCGCAGTTCTGTTGTCGGTGTTGAATAAGGTCGCAGCAATTTGCGCGCTTGGTCCGTTTTAAGCGTTTTTCTGCCGGGAAAATGCGTGTTTTATCGCTTTGTTTGCGGGTTGCGCAAAAATACGTAGATGCGCTTTGATTCCGGGCGATGATAGGGTAATCAACAAAGAGAACCCGCGAAAAACGCATATTCCAGATATACAGTCAAAAATGACTGATCAGACCAAACAGGAGAGCGCCACCGTGAACGAAATCAGCAAAATTGCCCCGGTCGCAATTTGGGAAAACTTCCAGAAACTTTGCGATACCCCGCGCCCGTCGACCAAAGAAGAAGCCGTTCTTCAGCTTCTTGAAAAAATGGCGGATGACAAAGGCTTTGCGCATTTCCGTGATAGTGGTCAGAACCTTGTTGTCTCTATCCCGGCCACGCCGGGCTATGAAGACCGGAAGATGACCATTCTGCAGTCGCACGTTGATATGGTGACCCAGGCCAATTCCGGTTCGACCCACAATTTCGATACCGATCCGATCCGTATGCTGATCGATGGCGAATGGATCACTGCCGATAACACCACCCTTGGCGCAGACAACGGTATTGGTGCTGCTGCCATGATGGGTTTCATGACCGAAGAGGGGCTGGAGCACGGCGCGCTTGAACTTCTGTTCACGGTTGACGAGGAACGCGGCCTGACCGGTGCGATGAACCTTGAACCGGGCCGTCTTAAGGGTGAGATCCTTCTGAACCTTGATACCGAAGACGAGTACGAGCTTTGCGTTGGCTGTGCGGGTGGTGGCGATCTTGTCGCGACCTTTGAATACACCCCCGAAGCCGTCGCCACCGGTTATGTTGCGCGTGAAGTTGCCTTGACCGGTCTTAAGGGCGGCCATTCGGGGATCGACATCATTCTGGGTCTTGGCAATGCCAATAAGCTGATGGCACGTTTCCTGCGCACAGCAATCCGTGATTTTGCTGCGCAGATCGTTACGATCAATGCCGGTACGGCGCGTAACGCCATCCCGCGTGAGTCTTTCGCGACTGTTGTACTGCCCGAAGGCAAGGTTGCAGAATTCGATGCGGCACTTTCGGCGTTTGCCGATGAAGTGCGCGATGAAATCGGCGCGCTTGAACCGAACTTTGCCGTTGCTTCCAAACAGGCAGATCTTCCGGCCACTGCCATGACGGCGGCCGATTCCAAGCGTTTTAATAATGCGTGTGTTGGGGTACCCAATGGTGTTCAGGCCATGAGCACGTCGGTCGAAGGCGTTGTTGAAACGTCGATCAACCTTGCCATCGTCAAGGTCGCGGACGGCACGGCAAAGGCAACCCTGTCGGCACGCAGTTCGATCAATTCGGCACGTGATGCCATTCGCGAAGCAGCAACCGCCGTCTTTGAAATGATTGGTGCGACGGTCGTGTGGGGGGATGCCTATCCGGGCTGGAAACCCAATGCAAACAGCGAAGTGGTCGAGATGATGAAATCTGTTCATCGCGACATGTTTGGCAAGGACCCGGAAATCCGTGTGATCCATGCCGGTCTTGAATGCGGTGTGCTTGGTTCGAAATATCCGCATTGGGATATGGTTTCGTTTGGCCCGACCATCAAACGTGCACATAGCCCGGATGAATGTGTCCATGTGCCAAGCGTTCTGCGTTTCTGGGATTATCTGCTGGCGGCTTTGAAAGCGATCCCGACCAAGGGATAATTGCCCGCTGGGGTAATTCGGGGCCTACAGATTAGAAGTCTTTGCTGCGACTGACCGGAATTATTCGGTCAGTCGCATTTGTTTGTGGCACACCATGTGTCGCGCGCAATTGATCCGTTGCCCGGAACAAGGGCATCAAGATTAACAAAGCCACTTTCGCCAATTGTGGTTTCAACTTCGATCCAGAAGCCCTGACTGTCGCCAGAGATATAGACGGTTTCAAAGCGGGTAAGGCGGCGGATGATCTTGTGATTTACGCTTGGCCCGTCGCGCATGTTCAAAAGTTCGCGGTCAACGTAATAAGGGTCGCGATCTTCGCCAATCAGCTGTTTGACCTGTTTGGTGATCTGGCTGCCTTGCTTGGCGACCAATTCCGGGATTTCGCGGGTGACAAAACCCTGACCCGGGCCAAAGGCGATCAAACCGGCAAAAATCAGGAAGAAAAGCGGGCTTAAATGCAAAAGAGCATCGCCCATACCCGCGCGTTTCCACTCATCGCGAACACGACGGGTTGGTTGACCATCTTCCAGACGGCGCAAATTGGCGCGCACTTGTTCGGCCAAGGCGGATCGGTTGGTGCCGATGAAATCAAGGGCCTGCATTAACACCGCACGGGCAAGCGGTTTGTTTCCGGCACGTTCAAATGCGGTCGCATGGGCAAACAGCATCTTGGCATTGCCTTCGGGCGGGAAGGTGCCGCCACGCATATTGCCAAGAATGGCCTTCCAGGCAGGAACGAAGCTTCGCCATCCCCAGAATCCGCGCAGCCAGGTAATGAAGCTGGCCTTAAGCGCCATCTTTTTTGCGCCTTTGGGGGCCAGATTGGCCGTCACGGTTTCAATTTTACAGGAATGAAGGAAGCCCCGGACAATTTTGAATTCGACCTGTCGCGGCTGGGCTGAAACAACGCCGGTTGCAGCACAGGCAATGAAGCCCTGCGCGTTATTGTCCGTCTTTTTGGTTTTGTGGCGGCGTGCGCCGGGATGAATATTGGTTTTGCGTGCGCCGGATTTGGCCTGTTGTTCACGATAGGCCTGATTGGCGCGTGCGGTTTTTTCATCCGCGCCCTGCTTCGGGCTATCCTGTTTACGGCCGCTACCGGCAAAGCCCTGTTTGGTGCGGTTGGCATTCTGCGGGCCTGCGGCATTCGGACCATAGCCAGATGCGGTTGAATTGCCCGACGGGGATGATTTGGATTGCGTGGCGCTGTCTGTGTGGCCCGCTTTGTTGGCAGCTTGCGCAGGTGGTTTGCGTTCACCGGTCAGGATTTCATAGGCCTCGGTGATATCTTTGAATTTTTCTTCCGAGTCCGGGTCTGTATTGCGGTCCGGATGGTATTGAAAGGCCAGTTTGCGATAGGCGAGTTTGATTTCCTTTGCGCTCGCGCCCGGCGCAATGTTCAGCATTGTGTAATAGATGCCAAGACGATCTGTATTCATCTCTTATCTGACTTCCTGTCCTGACAAACCTTTTGGCGCACGCAATCGGTCGACGCAAATCACTTCGCCGACACCGGATGGCGCAATCATATGATCGAAATCTTAATACGTTGTCACTTTTGCCTATTTGTCATATTTTGCAAAAATCACGTGAACGCGTATTGCGACGAAACAGGTAGGCGTCTTGAAACTCAAATTTTGGAAGCGCAAGGCCGACGATGACGGCGATCTGTCCGAAGACGGGCAGGGTGGAGCGTCCGAATTCGAGATGCCGCCCGGTCATCATCTGGGGCTTGGCACTCGTCTGCGTGCCAAGTGGGAAGGATATGACGATCCTGTCGAATATTACCTGCTTCAGCTTGAAATAGATGTCTATGCCGACTGGCTGCGCAAGATGCGTGTCTGGCTGTCGCGCCCGGTCGAGCCGGAGCTTGGCGAGCTTGATCTTGATGACGAGATCGGTCGTTGGCCACCCGAACGTATCAGGCTGTATGACAAGCTGTTTGATCACGGGATCATGATCCCCGGAGGGCACGAATACGCGCTGGAGCTGGCAAAGCCGCTGGCTCTTGATGAAACGCTAAGCTGCCTTGAAATCGGGGCAAAGCTTGGTGGTGTGGCGCGTTTGCTGGCCGACCGTCTTGGCGTGTGGGTGACTGCCTTTGAGCAGGACGGCGAGCTTGCCTTGCTTGGTATGGAGCGTTCCGTTCATGCCGGTGCCCAGAAAAAAGTCCCGGTCCAGACATTCGATCCATCCACGCCGGAATTGCGCAAAGGATATTTCAACGTCGTCTATTCACTGGGCGAGTTGTTCAAGGTCCCCAGCAAAGAGACTTTCCTGCCGGAAGTGGCGGGTACCTTGCGTGAACAGGGGCAGATTCTTTTTACCGATTACGTTTTGACTCGTGATCTTGATGAAAATGACATCGCGAAATGGTCGAAACTTGAAGATTGCGAATTGTTCCCCTGGACCGCGCAGGAATATAAATCGCGTCTCGGACAGCTTAAATTTGATATCCGCATCGCCAAGGATGAGTCTGATACCCATCTGGTGCATATCAAAAAGGCATGGATGACGTTACTTTCGGACATCCAAAAGTCCGGTTTGGACCCTGATATGATGGATTATATGGTTCCAGAGATGGAAATGTGGATGAATCGCGTAAAAATGCTTGAAAATGGGACGCTGGCCTTTTATCGGTTCTACGCAACGATCAACTGATCGCTCAGGTTTCAGACTGCTGCTGGCGACTTTGACGAGATTTGATCCAATTTCTGTCGCCGCAACCTGTTTTAGGTGTTGACAGGGGCATGTCGTACTTCTATTTTCCGGCTTCCTCGAAGGGGCCAAGTTTCTAAGGTTTAAGATTATGAAGATCCGGAACTCATTGAAATCCGCGAAGCTGCGGGAAAAAGGCTGCCGTATCGTGCGCCGCCGTGGCCGCGTATACGTGATCAATAAAAAGAACCCGCGTTTCAAGGCTCGCCAGGGTTAATTCCCGGTACCTTGTTCTCAAAGGTTTTACAGAACGCCGCACCGGTTTATCCAGTGCGGCGTTTTGTTTATCTGCGTTATGCGTTGAAAAGCAGACCGCGACTATTCAAGTCCATCAATTTGGATCGTGTAAACGGCGGAGGTTTCGCTTCTGCCGCGCAGCAGGACTTCTTTGGCCATAATGGCCCGGGACGGGTCACTGAGCTGATTTCGGGTGGTTTCCCCCATCAGGATTTTTGTGCCCAGTTCCTTGTTCATGACCTCAAGCCGGGCGGCACTGTTTACAGAATCGCCATTGACGGTGAATGAAAGCCGGTCAGGTGCGCCAACACTTCCCGCCACCAACTCACCCGTA
The DNA here is from genome assembly GCF_003326675.1 of Thalassospira profundimaris. Taxonomy (GTDB): domain Bacteria; phylum Pseudomonadota; class Alphaproteobacteria; order Rhodospirillales; family Thalassospiraceae; genus Thalassospira; species Thalassospira aquimaris. The sequence continues at coordinate 166,025 of NZ_JPWF01000007.1, read as the reverse complement.
TTGATGCCGCAACGGCAACGCAGCGTCGTGCCTTTGAACTGTTTGCTGTGAACCAGCTTTTGCAGGGCAATGGCGGTATCAAGGGCTGCGTCGGCGTGATCAGGGTCTTCGCCAACCGCATTATAGACCGCAAGAATCGCATCGCCCTGAAACTGGGTAATGATCCCGTTGCGGGATTCGATGATTTCCGTGGCGTCGGCGAAATAGGCATTGAGGATATCAACAACGTCCTGCGGGTCTGCCTTTTCACTCATACTGGTAAAGCCCTGCAAATCGACAAACAGGGTGGTGGCAATGCACTTGCGTGACGGAACGGTGCCAGCGTCGCTTTGGGATTGCAAAAGCGACTGGGCGATTGCCGGTGGGACGAATTTACCAAAGAGTCGTTCAATCCGGGCCCGGTCATGCAGTGTATGGACCATGTGGTTGAACGAACTCGCCGCGTCGTTGAATTCCTTGATCGAACTGGGCGCCAGTTGCGGAACTTCTGCAAGGTTTCCGTCCTCGAACTGGCGTGTCGCAACGGAAAACCGTTTAAGTGGACGGGAAAAGAAGTGTGCAATGATGGCTGCAATAATTAGCGCGCCCAGCAAAACAGCAGCCCCGATCAGGAAGAGCCGGTTGATACGCTGGCCCTGTGCGGCAAAGACAGACGGTTCAAAATGCATTCCGAACGTGATCGGGCTTGAAGTTTCACCCTGTTCCGCGCGGGTGACGATGAATTGATGCTGTCCGTTAATAACAATCTGCGAGGCCTCGATCCGTTGATCAAGTGCGTATGTCAGACTGTCACCAAGTGCGAAAGGCTGCCATCTGGCGCGTTGGGACAGAACCGGATCGCCGATTTCGTCGATTCTGGGCAGGACACTGGTTGCTTCTTCGATGGATTTCGGGATGAAGTCCGAGTTTTCGGACCGCATATTCACCTTTTGCCAGTTCGATAGGCGTGGATGGGCAATAATATGATCGCCAACCGTGATAAAGGCCGTGCGACCGTCTTCCTGATTGCGCATTTGCAAATCGCGCGACAGGCCGGGCAGGGTCAAATACTGGATCAGAACACCAAGATACTGGCCGTTATGAAACAGCGGGATGGCTTCGCCCAGAACCGCCTGTTTAAGCATGCTTTGCCAATAGGGGAAAAGTGTCTGACTTTGGCCGGGTCCCATTTGCAGCAACTGCTTGCTGATCATCATGTCATATAGATCAGCCTTGGATTCTGTGACCTTCTGTGTTTGCTGATCATAACCGATGAACGACCCATCGGCCGTCGTCAGGCCAATTGCGCCAATTGCGGTTTCGCTTGCAATCAGTACAGGCGCTTGTTCTGTCCAGAAGGCGGGGGCAAGTGGATCAATTGCGCCTTCTGCGACCTTGGCCGCAATCCAGTTGTTGCGGTCTGCTGTTCGTGCAAACCGGTCTGCGACCACACGTTCGGCATCGGCGATGTCTGCGCTGGTCATTGTGATCCATAGATCACGGGTGTTTTGAATGGCGGTTTGAAGACCGAAATAAAGCGATAATCCAACGCCGGTGCCGCTGCTTAGAAGCAAGCCGGCCAACAAGACAGCAAAAATGGAAAATCGTCCGTGACGCTTAGCCAAAGTAGTCTCCCATGCATGAAGACGATGCGGTGGTGGTGATTAAACGAGACTATGGGCTTTTGACGTGCATGGAAAGGGCCGCAATGCGAAACTGTGATGCGGCCCCTTTGATTTTTGCTTTTGGTCTGAGTTACTTGGCGGGTTTTTCGGGAACTGTGTATAGCTCGGTCGTGCTATGACGGCCGCGCAAGAGCACTTCGCCCGCTTTTACAACCCGTTGCGGATCAGCAAGCAAAACACGGGTGGTTTCGGAAATCAGAACCCTGGTGCCCAGCACCTTGTTTTCCTGTTCCAGACGCGACGCGGTATTAACGGCGTCGCCATGCACGGTAAAGGACAGGCGCGCCTTCGCACCGACATTCCCGGCAACCATCGGGCCGGTATTCACCCCGCATCGAACCTGAATTTCCAGCCCCTCGAAGGTGCGGTTGGAAACCTCGGTTTGCAGGGCGATTGCACTATCAAGTGCGGCATCTGCATGGTGTTTCAGATCGTCAAAGACGTTGAAGACTGCAAGTATGGCATCGCCCTGAAACTGGGTGATGATGCCGCCATGGGACTCGATGATCTGGGTCGCACAATCGAAATAGTCATTGAGCATCGCGATAATCTGGTTTGGATGCAGGCTTTCGCACATTGATGTGAAATGCGCGATATCAACGAACAGAACGGTTGCTTCGGATTGTTGCGGTGGCAAAACACCAGAATCGTTACCCGATGCCAGAAGCTTTTTGGCAATCGATTGCGGCACGAACTTACCAAACAGGCTGGTGATCCGTTCACGATCATGAACAGCTGCCATCATGTGGTTAAATGATCGTGCTGCATCGTCATATTCACGAATGCGGCTTCCTGAAAGTTGCGGGACATCACTTGATGCAATGTCGTCATCTTCAAAGGCACGGGCCGCAGCGGCAAAGCGCCGGATCGGTTTGGTGAATTGTTTGGAAAGTACGATTGCCACGATGACGGCGATCACAAGGACAGAACCACCAAGGACTGATGCCAGAACCAGCCGGTTCCATTCATCATCAAACAGTTCTTCTGTGAAATGCATGCCGATGATCACGGGGGAAATCGGGGCATTCAACACCTGACGGGTGACAATCAAATGATAGCTGCCATCGACATCCAGCCCGGCGAGACGAAGATTGCTATCCCGTTTTTCATCCTTGTCACCAGTTTTGATGCGTTCGGACTTGCCGATATTGGCAAGAACCGGATCGCCGATATCATGAATGGTCGGCAGGGGAATCGGGCTGCGCGCGATATCGGCACCGTTTATCAATTTGTTGGCAGTGTTTTGGCCCCAGTCACGCAGATCGGGGTGCGCCATGACACGATTGCCGCCAATCAGAATAAACGGGGTCCCCGGAAGGTCTTCGCGCCCGCGAATCAGGCTGTCTGACAGATTGGAAAGCGACAGATACTGAATAAAAGTACCCAGATAGTGCCCGTCATAAAATAACGGCACCCAGCTGGTCAGGACCGTGCGATTGAAATAGGGGTCCCAGCGCGGGAACCCGGTGCGGTTGGGCACCGGACCACGGATATGCGCCAGTTCGGAAAACAGCATGTCATCTTGGGGCAGGGTGCGGCGAATCTCTGTCATATCTTCGGGGTTGAACCCGATAAACTGCCGGTCACCTGTCACCAGCCCATAGGCCATCACATCCATGTCTGCGGCCGCAAGGGCGCGCATCGCATTGGTCCAGCCATATTGAAAGCTGGGGTCAAGGGTGCCTTCTTCAACCTGCTGCGCGACCCATTCGGATCGTTCGTCAACCTCGTTCATGCGTTCATGCATGGTCCGTTGAACAGATGTCAGATCGATATCGGCCAGCATGACCCATAGATTGCGGGTGTTTTCATATGCGGTGCCAAGACCGACATAAAGAGCAAGACCGACGCCCAAAACACTGGTGGCGATGAAACTGGAAAGAAGGACAGAAAGGACAGAATATCTGCGTTTTGGTGTCACTCGGTTTTCTTCCTGAAAGGAGGTTCCCCAACCTCGGAGGGCATCTTAGCGGCGATCGAACTTGGTTGAAAGGATGATTGAGCTCGATGTTCGTTTTATCCCGGCAAGTTCGCCGATCCGGTCCAGCACACCATCCAGTTCTTCGGGGGTGTCGGCGGCGACTTCGGCAATCAGATCATATTCCCCCGAAATCGCCAGGCATCGAATGCAATGCGGGATTTTTTGTAATGCGCCGACCACCCCGGCAGATTGTTTTTGTTCAAGCTGGATCATGACTTCTGCCAGCAGGACTGGGCGGGCTGTGTCACCAAGCTGAACCGTATAGCCCGTAATGGTTTGTGATTTTTCCAGCCGTTCCAACCGTTCCTGAACGGCACTGCGCGACAGGCCGACATCGCGTGCAAGGGCCGCAGTCGGAATACGGGCATTTTCCTGCAATCGTGCGATCAGGCGGCGGTCAGTTTCATCAATCCGGCGTTTCATCGGTTTAAACCATAATAATGACGGGCTATTCAATTGTTTTGACAGTATTGCCGGGTTGCAAGCGTTAGTCCAGCGGCGGAGCATAAAGGGGTAAACAACAAAACGTTATCAGGGCAGTTACAGCATCGTTTTCGATGATGTCTGTTCCGTCGGGAGTTAGAGAAAATGAAAAAGATTTTGATCCTTGGTGCGGGTAAAATCGGCCGTATGGCCGCAGTCATGCTTAAAGAAAGTGGCGACTATGCGGTGACATTGGCAGATGCCAATGGCGCGATGCTGGAATTCTGCGCACAGGATGATGCCGCAACCCTCGTTAAGGTCGATGTTACCGACGAAGTGGCCTTGACCGAGGTGGCGACCGGCCATGATGCGATCCTCTCGACATGCCCGTTTTATCTTAATGTTGCGATTGCCCGCGTGGCGCGCGCGGTTGGGGCATCCTATTTCGATGTTACCGAAGACGTCGAAACCACCCGCGCGATCCGCGAGATTTCCAAGGGCGCGACAGGTGCCTTTGTCCCGCAATGTGGTCTGGCGCCGGGTTTCATTTCGATTGCAGCCCATGATCTTTTCAAACGCTTTGATACGGTTAAAAAGCTTCGTCTTCGTGTCGGTGCCTTGCCGCAAAACCCGACCAACCGTTTGAAATATAACCTGACCTGGTCCACGGATGGCTTGATCAACGAATATCTTAATCCGTGCGAAGCCATTCTGAATGGCAAACGGGTCGAGGTGTTGCCGCTTGAAGGGTATGAACGTTTCACCATCGATGGCACGGAATACGAAGCCTTTAATACGTCGGGCGGTGTTGGCGCGCTTTGTGACATGCTTGAAGGCAAGGTTGATAACCTTGATTACAAAACTGTCCGGTATCCGGGGCATCAGGAAATTCTCAAAATCCTGATCGAAGACCTGCGTCTGGGCGAGCGTCCCGACATGATGAAGGAAATCTTTGAAAATGCCCTTCCGATCACCCAGCAGGATGTGATCGTGATCTTTGCCGACGCGGTTGGAACGCGGAATGGCGAACTGTGCGAAGAAAACTTTATTCGCAAGGTTCACGGCACGGAAATTGGAGGCAAAAACTGGTCGGCTATTCAAATCACGACATCAGCTGGCCTGTGTGCGGTGATGGATATGGTTCTGACCGGCAAATTGCCGGGTACCGGTTATGTCCGTCAGGAAGAAATCAAACTTGATGATCTTCTGGTAAACCGCTTTGGCCGTTATTACGGCGGAAATTAACAAGACTTTCCAAGTTGCAGTCCTGAAATACGTACTGAAAATCCCCCGGCAGTATGTCGGGGGATTTTTGTTTGTTTTGAATGTGTTGAGATTGATGTTTGCAGGCTTTGATCAGGAAATGTCCAATAGCGCGGATCGTCAATGCAGCAATGCGACCAGACGGCATGGTCAGAGCCATTTATTTGTGGCAAAGACGTGGTTTGTTAACGCTTGGCCCTTATGGTTGCCGATCATCACGTTCTTTACGGTTACAGGTATTCCTTGTCTGATTTCGATGCCACTTACCATTCTGCTTTGGGCTTGTATGAAACGGGCCTGTTTGCGGAGGCCGAAGAAGCCTGTCGCACGCTGATCCGCGCATATCCGCAAGCAGCAGAAGCCATGCATCTTGCTGGGCTGGTGGCAGCGCGACAGGGAAATAATGCCTTGGCCGCCGAACGGATGGGGCGGGCGGCGATTGCAGACGCCAACAGTGCCGAAATCCAGCATGATCACGCCCAGTCACTTAAGGCGATTGGCAAGTTGCGTGATGCTGTTGGTGCGTTCAAGCGTGCCATTCGGCTATGTCCGGATGCGCCAGCCCTGTATTGCAATATTGCAAATACCTACCGCCAGCTTGATGATCTGAAGGACGCACGCGAGAATTACGAGCACGCGTTGGCATTGGCACCCGATATTGCCGAAATTCACGCCAATTATGCGGCATGTCTTTATGCGATGGGGGATGTGGCTGCGGCCGAGGCATCCTGTATGACCGCGCTTAAAATGCGGGATGACATCGTCAATGCGCTGGTCCTGATCGGACAAATTCGCCTGGATCAGGGGCGTACGGTATCGGCAAGCGAACCTTTGCGCCGGGCATTGACGCTTGAACCCGGTCATCAGCGCGCATTAACCGCCTATGGCGATGCCCTGTTCCGTTTGGGCCAGTTTGCAGGGGCGCAGCATTGCCTTCGTCAGGTGCTTGCCCTTGATCCATCCGATGCAAAAGCACGTCGCACCTTGGCGCGTCTTAATCTGCGCGTCGGGCAGGGCGGGGAGGCGATTGGGGCGCTTGAACCGCTTCTGGATGCAAATCCGCAAGACCCGCAATTGCTTTTGATGATGGGCGAGGCACTTAGTCTTGTCGGACGCCACAGCGAGGCGGTCGAACGGTTTGGCGCGGCCATCGGGGCCGGCGGCGGTGATGATGCGGTATTCCGTCTGGCTGTCGAACTGGCCGAGGACGGTGATACAGCATCGGCACAATCGGTTTTGCAAAATGGCATTGATCGCAAAATTGCCGCGGGTGAAAGCACAGTGCTTTTCAGAACCGCACGCCGTTTGCTGTTTGCGCCGGTGCCGACCAATCTTGCCGCCCAGAACGACGAAGTTATCCGTGATTTGTTGGATGATGGCCCGGACGATGATGCGTTTGAACCGGATCTGTCATTTGTTGCGTCTGATCGTATTGATCCGACCATTTTGACCCGTTTCCCGCCCGTCTGGCGTGCTGCATTACGCCCCGAAGGTGACACGCAGCTTCGGGCGGTTGGTCATTATTGGGAACGTCTTGTTTCCGGCTATGACGTGCCGAAAATCAATCAGGTCAAGGCGGCGCGTGGCGGGAAAATCCGGCTTGGGATCGTGTCGGCCAATATGTGCGATAACGGTATTGGGCGCTGGATTCTTGGCTTAGTGGATGCAATTGACCGGGACCGGTTTGATGTCACCGTGATCCGTCCACCGATTGGCGAGGATGACATAACATCGCGCATTGATGCGCATGCGGATCTGGTCGTGCCCTTGCCACTTGATCCCTTGCATTCGGCACGGGTGATCTCGGGGCTTGATCTTGATGTGTTGCATTATGCTGATCCGCAGGCCGATGCCTATACCATGCTGCTCGCAAGCTGGCGTCTGGCGCCGATCCAGATTTCCGGCGGCGGCATTGCGGCTACCAGCGGCTTGTCAAACATCGACTATCACCTGATCGCCGAGGACTGGGAAACAGCGGGCGGTGAAAAGCGGTTCAGTGAAAAACTGATCCGGTTGCCGGGCTTGTTTGTAAACGCAACGCCGCCTGAAAATGTAGATATGACCGCGACCGAGTTGCAGCGGCTTTGGCGCTTGGCGCAAGATCGCAATACCTATTTGTGTCCGCAGCCTCTTGATGTTCTGACCGCCGAATTTGATCCGTTGATTGCCGAAATCCTGCGACTGGATGAAACCGCGGAATTGCTGTTGATTGCGCCGGAACGTGATAGTTGGGACGCAGCATGGGGGCGGCGCTTTGCCGTGAACTACGCCGATGTGGCGGGGCGGATGCGGTTTGTGAATGTGCGCAGCCGTGCCGATTTGCTGTCGCTTCTTTGTGCGGTCGATGTAGTGCTTGAAAGTCCGGCCTGGAATGATGCCATGCTGGCATTTGATTGCCTTGGACTTGGCGTGCCACTGGTGACATTGCCCGGAAGTGCCGCACGGTCACGTCGCAGCCATACCTGTTACCGTCAGATTTCCGTGTTTGACTGTGTGGCCTATCATTCGGCGGATTATGTTGATACGGCCCTGACCCTTGCGACAGACAAGCGTCGTCGTTCCGTGGTGTCCCATGCGATCAAAAGCAGGTCGCATATTCTATTCGGGCAAAAGTCATCGTTTGACGCCTATATGCAGTTCCTCGAAGAATGCATATCGGTTCCGGTCGAAAATGTGATGTAATTTCCAATAGATAACCTTGAAATTTCTGAAACTGCCTCCAAACTGTATTGCACGTTTGCATTGCAAAAATGCCCAAAAAGTTTGAGGTAGGTTTATGGCCCTGCGGTTTTCCCGAGGACAAATCGTCCGACTGGTTGTTGCTGTCGTTATTGTTGTCATTGCTGTTTGGCAACTTGCGCCACTGACGGTATCGGATATCCGGCCAAATGGCGTTGTGAACGCCAAGCTGGTGACCATTCAGGCACCGATCAGTGGACAGCTTGTTCGGGCCATTCCCGATGTCGGTGAACCGGTTTCGACCGGAACGATTGTGACCCGCATTACCGATGATACCGAACCGCAGGCATTGCTTGCGCAGCTTGATGGCGAAAACCAGCTTTTGCGATCCCGGCAAACCGCGCTGGTCGAAAAGCTTGCGACCCTTAATACCTTGCGCGACGAGCTTTCAGGGCGGGTACGCGAAATGATCAGCGGTTCCAAGGAAAGCCTGCGTTACAAGCTTCTCGAAGCAGAAGCACGGCAAAAAAGCTGGAACTCGGTCGTCAAGGAACGCGAAATGAGCCTGCGTCGTCAGAAAACACTTCTTGCGGATGGGCACGTGGCCCAGGTCCGCGTTGACGAGGCGGAAAGCCTTTTGGAACAAGCCCGTCAGGAATTTGAACGCGCAAGCGCGGATCGGGAACGTTACAGCAAAGAGGCGGGATCTCTTGATAAGGGCATTTTTGTTGGCGATGGCCAGAATGACGTCCCTTATTCGCAACAGCGACTTGATGAAGTGGTTTTGGCCATTGCCGATCTGAATGTTCAATTGGCTGAAACGCGCGGACGGATGTCATCGATTGAACGGCAATTGCGCGAAGAAACCATGCGGGCAGGACGCCGTGAATCCATGCTGGTGCGCAGCCCGATTGATGGCCTTGTCTGGCGTCGCATGGCGACCGAACTTGCAACCGTGACCAAGAATAATGATCTGGCCAAGCTGCTTGACTGTTCGGAGATCAGGGTGGAAGTGCCGGTTGACGAAAGTCTTTCCGATACGATTGCAACCGGAACCCAGGTTACTGTGCGTTTACAAGGATCGCCCGAAACATACAAAGGTGTCGTCAGTGGCGTGCGCGGAACCCGCTCGGTTGCACCGGAACTCGAATACGCAGCATTGCCGCCGCTTCTGAAAAAGGACGAGGTCCTGTTGGTCGTTGATCTTCCGGATGTCGGGTTTAACGAACGTCCGGAGACCTTCTGCAATGTCGGACGCCGCGCCGAAGTCAGTATTCCGGGCCGGTTTGACAGCTGGTTCGGGGCAAGCAGTCAGTCCTGATGAATATATTCGCGCAATTGGCCCCCATGGCGCTGGTGATTGGCGTCATGATGCTGGCATCGCCGTTCTTGCAGCGTGATCGTCTGTGGGCGCGTTGGGTTGTTGTATTCTTTTTGATTGCACTGATTGCGCGCTATCTTCCTTGGCGCATTACCGAAACGGTGATGCCCGCCGATCTTGCGACATTTCAGGGATGGTGGATTGTATTCCTGTTTGTGATCGAGATCGTCTTCCTCTGCGACATGTTGCGCCAGTCGCTTGTGCATTGCCGGATCGTCAATCGCAGTGCCGAGGCCGATCAGGCCTATGCCCGCTTGTCCGCACGACCGGTCGAAAGCTGGCCAAGTGTTGATGTTTTCATTCCCAGTTACAACGAGCCGCTTGATGTGCTTGAACGCAGCATTGTCGGAGCCTTGGCACTTGATTACCCCAACAAAACCATCTGGGTACTTGATGACGGCAAACGTGATTGGCTCCGCGATTTCTGCAAGGAAAAGGGGGCGAACTATGTTGCGCGCCCGGACGGCAAGCACGCCAAGGCCGGTAATGTGAATAACGGCTTGCTGCAATCAAGCGGTGATCTGGTGTGTATCTTTGATGCCGACTTTGTTGCTTATCGCCAGTTTCTGAAACGTGTTGTGGGCTTCTTTGAAGATCCCGGTATCGGGATTGTTCAGACGCCGCAGCACTTCTTTAACAAGGACCCGATGCAACGCAATTTGTGGATTGCGGACCGTTGGCCCGATGAACAGCGTCTGTTTTTTGATCATATCGCACCGTCACTTGACGCATGGGATTCAATGTTCTGTTGTGGGTCCTGCATGGTGATGCGGCGTAAGGCCCTTGATGCAATTGGTGGTGTGCCGACGGCCTCAATCACCGAAGATATTCTGACCTCGCTTGAAATGCTGCGTAAAGGATACCGGACGCGCTATCTGAACGAGAAGCTGTCGATCGGTCTTGCCGCCGAAAGCTTGCTTGCATTCCATACGCAACGCGAACGCTGGTGTCAGGGCGGTATTCAGACCCTGTTTCTAAAGGCGGGGCCATTGGGGCCGGGACTGTCATTGTGGCAGCGTATCTTGCTGTTTCCGATTTACTGGGTGTTTCATGTGCCGGCGCGCTTGCTGGTGATCATGATCCCGATCTTTTATTTCTGGTTCGGGTTGCAACCGCTTGAAAACGCGCGCAGTTGGGAAATCTTTTACTGGCAGTTGCCGGTTCTGGTCGCAGGCTGGGGAACGGCTATGTGGCACAATGGCAGACAGGCCTATCCGATTGTGAATGAAGGACCAGCTGTTCTGGTGTCCTTGCGGCTATTCCCGATTGTGGTGTCGTCATTGATCCGGCCGTTTGGCCGACCGTTCAAGGTTACGCCCAAAGGATCGCAGTCCGGGTCCGGGCATTCAATGAATGAGGCAATCATTCTGGCCATCCTGTTTGTCCTGACGATTGGCGGGTTTTTCTACAACGTCAATACCGATGTCAGAATCATCGATAATGCCGATTTTCTGGCGGTCGGCGGTCTTTGGGCGGCGATCAATGCGCTGACCTTGCTGGTTGCATTGCTGATCTGCTTTGAAAGTCCGGTGCAACGTCAACAGGAACGCTTTCCGATCACCTTGCCGGCGCGAATCAAGGTCGACAGTTCAATTGATCAACTTGAGATGACCATTACCGATATGTCGCTTGGCGGTGCACGGGCCAAATGTGACGCGGCGGGGATTGATCGGACCGCCTTTGTGAATGATCGGGATGAACTGGTCTTTACGCTTGATTTCACCCCGGAGCCGGTGGGCGAGGTGCGCGATGCCCTGATCCGCACGCTTTATACCAGCGGGATTGATAATGCATCGAAACCGGCAGGAAGTGTCGCGCTATGGGGGGCAATCCTGCGCCGGATTTTCGGGCGTGGACCGGTAAGAAGCTGACAAAGACGATGAATTCGAACGAGAAAGCGACGGCGCTGATCAGCTCAGCGCGTCAATATCTGCTTCGGAAAGGGCGGCAGGCACGATGGTCAGTGGCAGGCGAAGCTGACCGACTGTGTCGCTTTTGGTCAGTGCTGTGATCAGCGGGCCAGGGCCCTCGGACGTGGTGCCGGCGGCAAGAACAAGAATGGAAATCTGTTCTTCCTCATCAAGAAGTTTAAGCAACTCGTCCTTCAAGCGGCCTTCACGGATGAACAGCAACGGCATGCAGCCGGTTTGTTCATGAACATAGGCCGCCAGTTCGTTTACGCGTTCTTCGGCTTCTTCGCGGGCCTCTTCCTTCATCAGGTCACCAACCGCCATCCAGTGCTGGAATTCAGCGGGTTCAATGACGCTTAGCAGGGCAACGCGACCACCGGTATGTTGTGCGCGGCGGCACGCATAACGCAGTGCCTTTGTCATTTCATCGCTGTCGTCAATGACAACAAGAAATGTACGGTTGGACGTGGCGCGAAGTTCCTGATCAGCATCGAATGACGACATATGGGTTCTCTGAATTGTGAATTGGCGTCGAACCGGATGTGCGTATTGGTGGGGCCACACATTAGTCGAACCTGCAAAGTGTGCCGTAAATACTGCCCTGTTTCCAAGATGTTTTTGACATGATGGCGAAAGTTTCATGATGTGCGAGTGCAAAATTTTCTATGCTGCATGTGCGTCGTCATGAAGCCTGAAACACATTCTTTTCAGGCGATCAATGTCATGCGGAAAGGTTTGGAACAGATTTACCGTTTGCGGAACGCAACACTGGCAATCCAGCCTGCCACCACGGCGATGATCACCGCGACAATCCCGTAAAGTGCCGAATAGCGATGGGCAAATTCGTATACCTCGGCGCTGACGCCGGTTTTCGAAACGACCAATGGCGTTGTCTTGACGCTGGCGATCCGACCATTTTGGATCAGATAGACATTGATCGTGTAAGTGCCGGTCGGGGTGTTGGCCGGGAAGTGGATGTCGGTTCGAAACAGCTGATTGGAAAGGAAGCTGATCTTGGCTGGCCGTTCATTGAAAAGACCGGCATTTTGCATGTTGCGCACCAGCGCATCACGATAAACCTTCTGATCGGTCTCTGGATTGTCGCTTATGGCAATAAAACGCTGATGCTCCAGACCGATACGGTAATCCTGCAGGATGCTTTTGGGCGCGATGATGTCCATCGGGCGGTTGGACGCGCTGGCGTAATAGGCGGGCACATTTTTATAACGTGCGCTTTCACTGTTTACCCAGATGCCAATTTTGCGTTCCTTGCGACGAACAACCATGTCCTGATCCGGGCCGCGGACCGTTACAATGATGTCGCCTTCATGCTGAACCGCACCAAACAGAAGAACATCTGTCCCGGTAAAGCCGGTCGTGATCGCCACCAGATGGTTGGAAAGATCGACAACAAGCGGTTCGGCGCTGGCACGTTTGGCGGTGCCGGTCGTCGTGACCAATGCCAACATTGTCACGCAAAGAACAGCAAGGGTCCGTGTCGACCTTGTCATCACAGGTTCCCCGGCATGATCGAATAAAGTTCACTGGGTTCAATCACCAGATCGAACAGAAGTTTCAGGCAAACCGAAAGTACCAGCAAACCAAGCAGGGCGCGAAGATGTTCGGCCTTAAGGCGTGCGCCGAATTGCGCACCGAACTGCGCACCGATCACACCACCAATCAAAAGCAGAATGGCAAGGGCGACATCCACAGTCTGGGTCTGCACCGATTGCAGGAAGGTGACGTTGGCCGTGACGAAGATGATCTGGAAAAGGGACGTGCCGATAACCACACCGGTTGGCATGCCCAGCAGGTAAATCATTGCCGGGACCATCACAAATCCGCCACCAACCCCCATCAGGGCGGTCAGCATGCCGACAAAGAACCCGACAGCAAGCGGCAAAAGCGCGCTGATATAAAGACCCGAACGGTAAAAGCGGACCTTGAAGGGCAGGCCGTGGATAAAGCTGTGTTGATGTTTCTTGGATCGACGGATCGATCCGCCTTTGCGACGCGTGCGGAAAATGGCCCGGGTTGCTTCAAGCAGCATCATGCCGCCAATGATGCCAAGGAAAATGACATAGCAAAGCGAAATGACGAGATCGATTTGCCCCAAGGATCGCAGCCAGGCGAAAAGCCAGACGCCAACAGTTGACCCGACGATACCGCCAGCCAACAGAACAAGGCCCATCTTCAGATCGACATTGCCACGACGCCAATGGGCGAAAACACCCGACACCGACGACGCAACAATCTGGTTTGCAGCCGTAGCAACCGAAACAGCAGGGGGAATACCATAAAAAATCAAAAGCGGGGTAATCAGGAACCCGCCACCAACGCCGAACAGACCAGACAAAAAGCCCACTCCGCCGCCCAGACCCAAAATCAGAAAAATATTTACCGATATTTCGGCAATAGGGAGATAGATTTGCATTGCGGGCAGGCTAACAGCGTTTGATTGATTGTTATTATTCAGTCTAACATATTGTGCAAATGCAACAATCGCCAATTGCCGCTATATCAGACGGAATTCCGATTTTTTTATAAGGTTGTTCATGTCGTTATCTTCAAGTGATGAATTTGATATCCTTCTCGACGCACAGGGTTTGATTTGCCCGATGCCGGTGCTGCGTGCCAAAAAATCGCTGCGCGATGTGCCAGACGGCGGTGTCCTTAAGGTTCTTGCTACTGATCCGGGATCTGTTGCCGATATGAAATCTTTTTGCGAGATGACCGGAAACCGTTTGATTTCGTCATCGCAGGAAGAGGGTGTTTTCATCTATTTCATTGAAAAGACAGCACCTTAAACACCCGCCAGCCACCACTGGTGTTACAGCGCCTGACCACCTTTGTGAAAGTCCCTTTGAATGTCTGAACCTTCTTGTGATCTGGAATGGCAGTTTTGCCGTTTCGATGAAATGACGCCCCATCAGGTCCACAGTCTTTTGAAATTGCGCCAACAGATTTTCATCATCGAACAGGAATGTATTTTCCCCGAGATTGATGGGCTTGATCCATCGTGCCTGCATTTGCTGGCAATTGATAAGGGCAGCAACGGGCGCGAAGTTCTTGCCGCCGTGCGTATTGTTGCGCCGGGTGTTGATCCCGATCACGTCGAACAAGGTGATCGTCCGGCAATCGGACGGGTGGTAACCAGTGCGCGTCTGCGCGGGCAGGGTATCGGGCGCGAAATGATGGTGCGGGCAATTGATATCTGCGGACAGGAATTCGCCGGAAAGCCGATCTATCTGAATGCGCAGCTTTACCTCAAGACCTTTTACCAAGGGCTTGGATTTATTCAATTTGGCGATGAATACGAAGAAGACGGTATTGCGCATATCAGCATGGAACGCCCGGCATAAAGCCGGGCAAATTCATGAGATGACAAAGGTACGTAGAAGGCTTAGCGCAGACCGGTCGTTGCCATGCCGGTAAAGAATTCCAGCTGCCAGTTCATGTCATCTTCGCTAAGCGGGTATTGATTGCCGCCACGCGGATTAAGGGTCTGGCTTGGTGGTACATGGCCGAGCTTAACCTGAATTTTTACCGCAAGATCGGCGGGCAGTCCGGCTTTCCAGGCCAGTGAAACCACGCCCTTGGCCGAATGGGTGTTCAGAACCTTGGTCACGGCTTCGGGCGAAATTCCGGCCAGTACAGCAAGGGCCGCACGGGCGAATTTCACATCATTGGCAGCCAATGCCTTGGCCACTTCCTTGTCGGTAAGCTTTTTCTTGGCGTGCAGGGCCAGTGCCTTTTCAAAGGCGGGTTCCTCTTCGTCGCCTTCTGCCGGTTCGGCTGCCGTCGCACCGCCCTTTGCGGCTGGCTGTGCTTTGTCGGCTTTTGCATTTTTGAGGCTCGGTGCGTTCTGAGCCGCGTCTTCGCGTTTTTCAAACTCACCTGACGAAATGCGTCGCTGAACAACCTCGCGGACAGCATCAAGCTGATCTTTTTTCAAATCCTTGCGGCGTTCAAGAACACTGATCAGGTTTTCGGCGACAAAGCGTGCCAGTTTACCGGCCGCAGTCGGCGGCAGGGTCGGGCGATCCACCAGAGGCTGATGCCATTCCGGATAATCCGGCGCACGATCAATAAGCTGATCCAGGGTTTCTTCGCGAATTTGCGCGGATTTGTTGCCAAGGAGATGCGAAATCGCATCCTTGTCGCTGCTGGCGGCAATTGCATCTGCCAGCTTTTCACCGACATTGCGACGACGCGACACAAAGCTGAGCGTGCCGCGCCCCGAAGTGCCTTCGATGATTTCAAGCAGGTCATCTTCGGTCAGGACCGGTGAATATTGAAGAACCGGACCACAAACCACACTTTCGGTATCGCGTGCCAATTGCTGAATGATCGGCTGCGGCGCATCTGCGATGTCTTTAAGAGTCTCGGAAATGACTTGCCGGACATGAACGGCCTGATCGCGTGCGAGTTTATCAAGCGCGTCATAAGTCATGCGCCGCAGTTTATCGGTTTCATTTGCCGTCAGACCAGCCGACAGGTGCGCAATCTTTTCGGCAAGGCTGCCGCGCACACTGTCATCCACGTCATCGGTCAGAAGAACGTCGGCCTGAACCGGGGTTGCTTCGTTAGCTGCGATATGACGGCGAACCGAAGAATCATTGTCCGAAGCAAGGTAATACAGAATTTCCGGGCGGGTATCATGGCGTTGCGCCAATACACCACGGACATTTGCATCCGGGCTTGCCGCCATTTCCTTGGCTTCGTCATAGGTAATCGGGGTTTCGCGCCGTTTGGTGAATACCCGCTGTAAAAATCCCTTCATCGGGCATTCCTCCTAATCTTCGATCTTTGCCGGTGCGTCTGATCCGGGGGCGCCTGCGATGCCAAAGCGACCCTTACCCCGTTTCTTGACCTGATACATGGTCTGATCTGCGCGCTGCACAAGTTGTTCCAGGCTTTCTTTTGAGCCCGGTTCATGAACTGCGATACCAACTGATATGCCCAGTGGATGGTCTTTGTCACCGGAATATTGACCAAGCACCGCGCTTTCTTTCATCAGCAGGCGGGCACGTCCGGACGCGGCAACAACATCGGCCCCTTCAAGCCACAAGACAAACTCGTCACCCCCCAGACGCGCAATCAGGTCCGCCGGGCGCACATTGTCCTGAAGGACCCGTGTCAGGGCCAGAATGGCTTCGTCACCTGTTTGATGCCCATGGATGTCGTTGACCATTTTGAAATTGTCCATATCGACATACATCAATGCCGCCGGATCACGTTCGCGCTGCAGCCTGCTGTGACGACGTTTGAGTTCGTCAAAGAAGGCGCGACGGTTCAGAAGGCCGGTCATGCCATCTGTCCGCGACAAGGTCAGGATGCGTTCATGCTGGATCGCCTGTTCGATGGCGATCCCGACCTGATCGGCAACTTCGGTCATGATGGCGCGTTCGCCATCTGTCGGTTCCGGATGGTCCGCCGAAAACATAAAGATCACTGCACCATTGTTGCGCTGGTGATAATGGCATCGCAACGCGACGATCCGGTAATCACCAATATGGGCGTCAAAGGTATCACCGGCATTTTGAAGCTGCCCCAAAGCCTGCTGCGCGATGTTGCTGGTATCTGTGCTGTCATCACCGGCAGCAATTTCCAGCGCGTCTGTTTCATCGTTGCGTTTGAATATCACGCAGTTTGAACAGGCAAGGGCACGTGTGCTGGCCTCGGATGCGCCCTTTAAGACCAGAAGCGGATCAATTTCATCACGCATGGTCCGCACGATATAGGTCATCAGGCGGTCACGGTTTCGGGCGGTTGCAACTTCGCTTTCGCGTCGGCGCTGTTCGGTAATGTCATGGGCCAGTCCGCGTGTGCCGATCCAGCGGCCATCGCGCGAATAAACCGGCGTGGAAGACACTGAAAGACAGGCATCCTTGCCATTGGAACGCCGGAACCAGACGGGGACATCACGTACTGCCGTTTGGCTGCGGAATACGTGTTCACTGTCCTGATCGGCAGTATCAAGCAGGAAGTTGTGCGGGAAGCGCCCGACAATGTCATCGGCGCGATATCCCAGTGCACCGCGCGGTGAAACAAAGACGAACTTGCCACTTTCATCGGTTTCCCAGGCAAAGGCCGATGAAACTTCTACGATATCACGATAACGCTGACGCGAATCAATCAGGGCTTCGCGCAGGTTGCGATCCATACTGACATCGCGTGGCAGGATCATGACCTGATTATTTGCCGTCGGCAGGGCCGTCAGTTCAAGCGTTGCGGTTCCGCGCTGAACTTCAAAGGTCATCATTTCAACGACACCGCCCGGTGTGGACAGTGTGCGACGGATCAGTTGATAAATTTCGGGGAAAAGGCCTTCGCGGATGCCACGTGCAAAGCCGATTGCATTCTTGTTGGCAAATAGCGGCACGCCATGCGAGTCCATGACGATGACTGGTGCTTCGGCCTGTGCCATGACCTTGGGGTCAAGGGCGAAAACATCTGCATCATAGTTGGTCAGATCATCTGATGAATTCAAATCGTGATCCTTTGCTCCAACAGGATGGTGGGGCGTCATAGGCTTCCTCCTGTGGCGGTCGAGACGATAGTGTCCGTCTCTTCCGCGCCGACATTTGAAATGCCGGAATTCAATTTATCAAAGCATTCTGCACTGCTGATCGTAACAGGTGGACCAAGGTGATATCCTTGGCCGAAATCAATTCCCAGATCGCGCACCATTTCATAGCTGGCCTGATCGTGAATCATTTCAGCAATGGTATGGATACCAAGGTCATTACAAAGTAGGGCCGTCGCCTTCAGGAATGCGCGCCCCTTTTGTGTGGCAAGGGCAGTGCGCATGGCACCGCCGTCAAACTTGATAATGTCGACATCAAGGGCGCTTAGATATTCGAAATTGGCGGCACCTGCGCCGAAATCATCCAGGCAGATTTCATGCCCGCGTTCACGAAGCACCTGCAATCCTTTGTTGACGTCATCAAGTGCACGAATGCGCGATGTTTCCGTTACTTCAAACAGAATGCGATGCGGCGCGATGTCATAGCGATCCAGCAATCTGGCAAGTGCGGGAAGGAAGTCCGCCTGTTCAAGCGAATGCCCCGAAAGGTTGACCGCAACAGGGTGAGGGATGCTTTGCGCATTGTCGCGCAAATGATCGAGAACCTTTTCACACATTGCCAGGTCAAACTCGGTAATCAGGCCTGTCCCCTCGGCAAAGTGAATGATCTGATCAACCGCAAGCGGACTGTCACCGATATTAAAGCGTGCCAAAGCTTCGAAATGGTGCATTTCCTGACTGCGCAAATGAACGATCGGTTGCAGGGCAACCGCGAACGAGCCGTTTTCGACAATTTCACGAAAGGCCCGAACGGACTTCAATGTCTCGTTGATCAGGTGCGGCAGGCTGGCAGACAATCTGGCAGCAGTAACTTCGTTCTGGGCTTTGCGCTGCATACGGTTCAGCGCATAGGCAACAGCACGGGTGAGGTTGGTGTCACGGTCGTTTTCGTCATTATCCGCATCGAAATGATGGATTTTGCGGGCAATGTCGTAATCGCGTCCAAACGGATCGCAGTTTTCCTTTTGATCTGCTTTCTTGGGCAGCGTGTTGGCACTATTGGTCAGTGACGCCAGACCCTCGTGACCAAGCGGGGCAGGGTCAGACAGAATTTCATCCTTGATCGGATCTTCAAGTTCTGCCCGCAGGGCACTGGCATAGGCCACAATGCGTCGTTCCAGCTCGATCATCGGTTCATCAACCGGATGGATTTGGGTCGATCTGCCAGAACTCAGAATGTCTGATGCGCTAAACGATGACAGACGCTTGGCACCAATGCCGATCAGGCGTGCCAATTCGTTGGTCGCGGCGGTTTCGGCCTGTGAACGTGACGCGGCAAGGTTTTCGAGAACGACCAATGCTTCACTGTGATAGCAAGTGACCTCTTTGGTGTTCAGCAACTTGCTTTGACGTGTTTCTGCCTTCTGATTTTGCTGAATGACGGCATTTTGCAGAATGATCCGGTCAATGCCCGATCTGGCACGTGGGCGAATGGCGCGATGGCGTGCCGCGATATAATAGCGGCTCGACGGATCGGCGATTACATAGCCGCTAAGTGAAAGTGGTACTGCGTCCTTTAGCGGGCTGTCATCAGATTCGCACAGTTGAAAATCGAGATCGAGTTCTTCAAGGCGTTTCAGTCCGTTGCTGGTGTGCAGATATGCGCGCAGCAACGGGCGTTCAGATTTTACGACAAGTTTTTCAAGGGCTTCGCCAATCAGACGATCCGGTGCGCATCCCAAAAGGCTTTCAGTTGCGCCTGCGACAAACAGGATATAACCGTTCTCGTCGACCTCCAGAAGCATGTCTGCCCAGCAGAATGCCATAGCAGCCAAAAGGTCCTGATCATTTGTTTCCGCAGAATAGCCTATGCTGTCTGTCATTCGTGAACCGTCATCAAAAGCCGCCTGATCTGAATTTGTGGCAGTATTTACCGCCTTTATTAGATGGCGATCTTACTAAGGAAATGAAGGATTTGCACTGGATAAGCCAAAAAAAACAGCGCGAATGCCAATCAAGGTTTCCGCGGCTGTTCAAATTGGCAATTTCCGGGGCTTAAACGACGTCCGAGACCAGCTTTAAGGCGGGCTTTTGGCGTGCCTTGTTCTGATACATTTCTTCGTCTGCCGCCTTCAGAAGATTTTGCAGGTCACTGTCGCCATCAAAAGGGGCAAAGCCAAAACTTGCGGACAGTTTCATGGATAAACGCCGCCCCATCAACGGAAAGGATTTCAGGGCGAATTCAAGATCGGAAACGCGGGTGCTTGCCTTGTCCTGGTCTGCTTCGCACAGTAGAATGGCAAATTCATCGCCCCCAATGCGCGCTACATAGTCATCAGCACGGACATGAGACTTCATCACTTTTACAAAGTGGCAAATGGCGGCGTCACCAAGCTGGTGCCCGAAAGTGTCGTTTATTTTCTTAAGATCATTAATGTCTGCAATGATCAGAATGCCATGACGTCCGGTGCGTTTTGATCGTGCCAATGTTTCACGAAACCGGCGCAGAAATCCCCGCCGGTTATAGGCACCTGTAAGTTCATCAGCCTCGACCAGCTTTTCAAGCTGATCAATGCGGGAACGTTGATGATCCAGTTTGTTCTGCAAGGATCGTGTGTGCTGAATAAGTGACGTTACTGAATTGGCAAGTGTCGGACTTGCGTCTTTTTTCGTAATGGTTAAAAGCGCGCTTCCCATCGAGCGCAATTCACGCAAATCTTCGTCTGTAATGAAAAACATGTCGTCCCCCGACAGTAAAATTGTCTGACTGTTGTCGAAGGGGAATTTGCCAAAGGTTGCTGACACAAAACTGAACAATGTCAGTAGGTTGTTGTTTAACCTTTAAAAGATACAATAAGGGCCGCGATGCCTTTCGAATTCAATATTTCACGCAACATGCGCATGTTTGAATATTGCGACATGTGCGGCCTGATCATTTGCCCAAAGTGAAAATGCTGCAGCGATTTTAACCGACGCGGCAAGCGATTGACGCAGATGCGCGGTCAGGATTCGAAACGGGCGATTCCGGATCAGGCGATTGCATATCGGAATTTCAGGAAAAATCATGCGGCAATATCAGGCCGCGTCAGAGCCTTCTTCGCCCGCTTCCGGTTTGCTGCGCGATGCATGTTTTTGGCCATACATGTCATGGTCGGCGACACGAATCAGATCGGAAATATCGCTTTTGGCATCGTAAACCGTATAGCCAAAGCTTGCCCTGATCGCGAGAGGTGTGCCTTGCCAGATCAACGGGAAGCGCGCTGTGGCCTGTTTAAGCTGATTGATGCGTTTTTGTGCGGCATCCGGGCTGCTGCCGGTCATGAGAATTGCAAACTCGTCACCGCCAAATCGGGCGACATAATCGTCGGATCGTGTATGGGTGCGCAAGTTTTGACCGAAATGCCGAAGCACCGCGTCACCGGCCGCATGGCCGTGCTGGTCATTTATTTCCTTAAAACCGTCAAGATCGGCAATCACCATCAATCCGCGTTCGCCGGTACGTCCCGCACGGGCCAATGCTTCGCGGGTGCGGCGCATGAAACCACGGCGATTGTAAAGACCGGTAAGTTCGTCGGTCTCGACCATTAATTCGAGTTGGCGGATTCTGTTTTGCTGTTGATCAAGGCGGTTTTGCATGTCACGTGCAAGATCAACCAGGGTAGACAGAGCATTACGTTGTTCGGTTTGCTCGCTGGCGCGATTGTTAATGGCCGTTTGCTGCTGAAAATCAGCGGCAAGTTCCATGAGCAATTCTATCTGCGTCTTTTCCATGGGCTGTCTTGTAATCAATGACATTGGATGTTGTAACCATTAAAAGGTAGCTACCGTTGTATCGTTGATGGCGTTACAAGAACCTTAACGCGATACGAAAGAATTCGTGTCCAAACAAAACGTTCACGCACAGGAGAACGACCGATGAAAAACCGGTTGATGGTTGGGATTGCTGGGAAAATTGCGGTGTTGGGCGTTGCTGTTGCGCTATCGGCCTGTTCGGTTCTGCAAAAGGATAACTTTACGGTTGCCGGTGAAATTACCGATCAGGGCAGGGAATGCGTGACCTTCCGCGCAGAGGATGGAACCCTTTATGCACTGGCCAACAAGGCAAGCCGATTCCGTCCGGGCGACAAGGTGCGCGTTACCGGTCACACCGCCCTGATGACGACCTGCACAGAAGCAACGACATTGATCGTCGACAAGATCGTGATGCTGTCTTCGGGAAGCTGATCATTGCGGCCCGAACGGGCATGCGTTGGACCTAGTGATGGGTTGCGAAGCAATCGGTGCCGTCGGTTTTAAGCCGGCGGCATTGTTGTTTGGCGGATTCGAAATCGCCAAACCCGGTTAACTGCAACCGATGGAAAATCCCCTTGGTCCCCAAATCGGCAGCGACGATTTGTTTGTCATGGGATTTGGAAAGATCGGGGTATCGCACCATAAAACTCGCCCAATAGCTTTCGGCCGTGATGGTGTCGTGAAATGCGCCAAGCTGGATCAGATATTTGCCATCTGGATCAGCGGGCAGTGTTGCGGGCATATATGTTGCCGTTTCTGTCCGGGCAACTGTGGCTGCGTTCTTCGTTGATATCTCGGAAGTGGGCGGGGCTGGCAGCTTTTGGGGAGCTGCAGGCTTTACTGCGGCCGGTGCCTTGCGCTGGGCCGCTTTCGGAACCGATCCTGTCAGAGTTTGATAATACTGTGTCGCCAGCGACGGCAGTTCGTCGTCACCTTCGATTGTGTCATCTATCGGGATCGTGCCGGGAAGAAGACTGCGTGGGCGGTTTGATGAAACCGGCTCGGATGCGTGCGCAGGAAGATCGGTCGGGATGATATCAACGCCGGTCGGGATAGCTGTGCTTCCCGCTGCTTGTGCCTGGGCCGTGCCGGTTATCGCCAGACTGATTGATAGCGAAACTACAAAACCTGTCAAAAAAGAAAGACCACCCCGAAAAGCAGACATACCGACTTTGCGCGGCAACGATGCCGAGTAGTCCGGATTGTCTTGGGGTGGTCTTGTCATTCTTACATCTCCGCGCGCGGCGGATAAGCATAACGGTCGCGCAAAATCTGGTCGTTTCGGCGCAACCGTTCCATGGCTTTGCCATAGACGCTTTCGGGCGGGTATTGGGTGTCAGCGCGGTCGCCAGACGGCATGCCGGTCAAAAGCTCAATCGCGTCATTGATATGTTCAACTGTCCAGATGTTGAACTTACCCTGGCGGATGGCCTGAACGACTTCTTCGCGCAGGACAACGTTTTCGGCGTTGGCTTGCGGGATGATAACGCCCTGATCACCGGTAAAGCCCTGATCTGCGCAAATGCGATAGAACCCTTCGATCTTGTGCGAAACACCGCCAACCGGCTGGGCTTCGCCAAACTGGTTCATTGATCCGGTAATGCCAATATTCTGGCGCATCGGGATGTTTGAAATCGCCGATATGATGGCGCAAAGTTCCGCCATCGATGCTGAATCCCCTTCGATCCCGCCATAGTTCTGTTCAAACGTGACGTTGCAGGCAAATGAAAGCGGGAAGTCCTGGGCAAAGCGTGATTTCAGGAATCCTTCAATCGTCATGACCGACTTTTGTTGCAGCGGGCCTGACATATCGACCATGCGTTCGATGTTCAAAACCCCTAGGCTTCCGACATAGGACCGTGCCGAAACGCGTGCCGGAAGGCCAAATGCATGATCGCCGTAGTCAAGCACGGTCAACGCATTGACCTGACCGACAACCGCGCCATAGCTATCAATCAGGATTTCGCGGCGTTGAACCCGTTCATGCGATTTGTCTTCAAGGCGTGAATTGCGATGACGGCGTTCTTCAATCGCACGCCTGACATCGGCCGCCCGGATGCTTTCGCGGCCATCGGATTTGGCAAGGGCGCTGGCCTCGATCGCGACATCTTCGACCCGTTCGATCTGGGCAGTCAGTTTGTCGCGTTCACCAGCCCAGCGTGCGGCCTGTCCAAGAAGTTGCCGGATCGCACCGTTATCAACCGGAATACCGGACCGTGCGAGGGCTGATTCACGCAGAAGGCCGGTATAGATCGAAATATTGCGACCGGCGGCAGGCATATCGGCATCAATGTCAGCCTTGACGCGGAAATGGTTTCTGAAATCCACATCCAGCGAGAAGAAGGTGTAATAGAATTTCGGCGCGCCAACGATCACGACCTTAAGATCAAGCGGGATCGGACGCGGTTCCGGCGCGCCAGCCGTCGGTGCGCCGCCCTTGTGGGTTTCTTCAATACGGATTTCACGGTCGCGCAGGGCTGCCTTCAGGAAACCCCAGCATTCTTCATGTTCAAGCAGGCTTTCCGCACGCAGAACCAGAACCCCGCCATTGGCGCGATGAAGCGCACCCGGCTTGATCAGGCTGAAATGCGGATGCATGCCGCCCCCCATCGGGCGGTACTGAATTTGCCCGAAAAGATTGTCATAGCTGGGGCTTGGTTCCAGAACGACATCGGGATGCTTGTCACGTGAATGATCAATCAAAAGATTGACGGCATAACGATCATCAACGGTTTCCGGGATTTTGCCGTCGCCGCTTTCGATGGCGGGCTGATCGCTGGCTTCCTCGAACGCATCGATATTATCAAGGATGTCCTTTTCAAGCGCCTCGAACCATGCCTTAAGGCCCGGGCTTGTGAATTTGTCGCGCAGTTTCTTGATGCGCGGTTTCAGGACAACCTTGGCAGCACCGCGGCGCAGACTATCAAGGGTATCGGCAATCTGTTCTTCAAGGTCGCGGGTCGACAGAAGGGTTTTACGGGCTTCTTCGGCGACTTCTTCAAAGGCGTCTTCTGCTTCGTTACGGCGTTCCTTGGGGATTTCATCAAGGGAAACCGGTTCGCCTTCTTCGTTCAGCGCGACAATCATCACGCCTTTTTCATTTTCCTGAACGTCCAGACCGCGTTCGCGGGCATATTCGCGAAGGGCATCAAACTTTTCGCGCAACTGGGTGCGTGCTTCTTCGGTCTGGGTCTGGGTTTCGGTCAGGTGGGCCGGCGCGTTAAAGGCCGAAACGAAAGCTTCGCGCAGATGGGAAATCAGGGTTTCCATCGCAGATAAAAGCTTGCGGCCTTCGCCAGCGGGCAGGGCATAGGGGCGCGGCCGGTTGGTGCGCGAGAAATTGTTCAGATAAACCCAGTCATCGGGGGCTGAACGTTCTTCCATTGCCTTGTTCAGATAATCAAGTGTCGCCGTCATGCGCCCGGCGCGATCCAGGCCAAGAACAAAGATGTTGAAACCCGGTTCGGACATCGAAAGCCCGAATTTAAGGGCCTCGGCGGCGCGATAATGCGACGAGAAATCGAAAATTTTCGGCTGTTGGTCTTTATGAGGGCTGCGAATACGGAAATGCGGAAAACCGCAATCTTCTGCGTCAAGGCGGGAAACTGGCATTTGCTGACTTTCTGCTGCCCAAGATAACAATTCATCGGGGATTTTGCGCCCCGCAGCATATCTTGGAAGCAACGCAATCACGCGGTCAAGCGTTGCTTGCGGAAATTATTGAAATGCCGACAGGAAATCGATTTCCTGCCTTGGCCTTCGGGTGATCTGCCCTGTCGGTGACTGTATTGTCAGATCACTGCTGCATTGCCAAATTCGCTGCCTTTCAGAAGGCGATCAACGATTTGAACCCCGCGACGCAACCGCTCAGTCGAACGTTCCGCCCCAAAACAGAGTCGCAAGCCGCGCGGCACCGGGCCGACCGAAAACTGCTGTGCGGCTGTTAAAAGAACCCCGCTATTGGCGGCATTCATGACCAGTTCGGCCGGATCGATGTGATCAGGCAGTTCAAGCCACAGGTGATAGTTGGTCGGATGGAACCGGACATCATAGCCCTTAAGTGTGCCAAGAATGACGGCAAGGCGTTGGGCGGCTTCGTCACGGTGCCATGCCTCGTACTGGCCAAGGCTGCCATCCATGATCATGCGTGTGACAAGTTCCAGATTGATGGTCGATACCATCCAGCAGGTGGATCGAATGGCACTGGCCAGTTTACCAATCATTTCGCCCGGCGCATGGATATAGCCAACGCGCAAGCCGCCACCGATGCTTTTGGATACACCATCCAGATAGATGCTGCGTTCCGGTGCGAAACACGACAATGGTGGCGGGGCGTCCGGGTCAAGGAAATGATAAATGCCGTCTTCAATCAGGGTCAGATCATATTTGCGCAGGATTTCGGCAATCTCGATGCGGCGTTGCTGATCCATGGTGCTGCAAAGCGGATTGTGCAGGGTCGGCATCAGGTAGATGGCACGCGGGCTTTGTGTGCGACAGATATTTTCAAGGGCTTCGGGGATGATTCCCTGATCATCCATGGCAACGCCCCGCAGACGGAATTGCAACAAATTGGCAAGGCTGCGCAGATTGGGATAGGTCAGTTCTTCACACAGAACAAGATCGCCGGGACGAACAGTTGCCAAAAGCGACACTGTCATGCCGTGTTGCACGCCCGCCGTTGGCAAAACACGTTCGGGATTATCATCAAGTCCGACGCGACCAGCAGCATGTGCAAGGGCTTCGCGTTGATGGGAAACCCCGTATTCCGATTTATAGGACACCATATCGTCAATCGGCATGGTGCTGGCGATTTCCAGTAATGTCTGGCGAATGTGACCTTCCTGTGGGGGCAGGGGGCAATTCATGCGGAAATTGATCGGCCCGGTATCTTCGCTGTCATCTTCTGACGCGCCATGCACAAAGACCGGCCTGCGGCCCATCTGGGCCAGATTATTGGTAAAGGCAAGCGGGATCGGTGCCGTCGCCGCCATATCCAGTTCGGACTGAATGTTATCAAGAACATAAGTCCCGCGCCCAACTTCGCCGGCAACAAGCCCCAATCGTTCTGCTTCGCGATATGACCGCGTGATTGTGCCGACTGTAACGCCCAGATGATAGGCGAGGTCACGGTGGGTTGGCAGTCGGTCACCCGGCTTCAAAGAGCCGTCTTTAACTGCTGCGCGAATGGCTTGTGCGATCTGTCGATAAACAGGGCCGCCGGCCTCGGATATGTTTGGGAGCCATATTGTCATGGTGACAATGTTTAAATTGACACTATGACAATGTCAATGACAAAACAATATCGAGACAATTAACCGATAGGAGATGGAAATGGTAAATTGTAACGATACAATCCAGCTTCCCGACATTCATGTCAGCGATCGCGCAATGGTGACGGGCAAGCAGGGTGTTAAACCTGCGACCTGGCGTGCGGCGATGGCTGGTGTGGTCATCTCTGCGGTTGACTTTCTTGCGCGTTTGCAATCCCGTGCTAGGGATCGTCATGCGATACAATTGCTTGATGATCATATGCTTAAGGATGTCGGTCTGTCGCGTGCGGATGTTGAAGAAGAACTGTCAAAACCGTTCTGGATCGGGTTGCCACCACGCGGTTAGCCACGCCGCGTATGACGGAGGCACGTGCTCCCATCGTGTCTCCGTCCGGTTCCGGTTGGTTTGTTTTGATTAATTGTCTTCATTTGTTTAATGCAGGGGTACAATCATAATGTTCAGTTTGACAGAGTTGCGCGATGCGGCCGATTTTGTGCA
Organism: Thalassospira profundimaris; assembly: GCF_003326675.1. Lineage (GTDB taxonomy): Bacteria > Pseudomonadota > Alphaproteobacteria > Rhodospirillales > Thalassospiraceae > Thalassospira > Thalassospira aquimaris. The sequence continues at coordinate 138,634 of NZ_JPWF01000007.1, read as the reverse complement.
TCAATATGTCGCGCCAACCCCGACGATCCAGTGGCCGTTGCTTGATCGTGCGACGGGATTGTCCCTGTATGTCAAACATGAAAATCATACGCGCCTTGGGGCCTTCAAAATTCGCGGGGGACTGACATTTTGTCGTCATATCGGCAAACATTCGGAACCCAACCGCGGCATTGTATCGGCGACCCGCGGGAATCACGGGCAAAGTCTTGCCCATGCCGCCAGTCGTTTTGGTATGGCTGCGACGATTGTGGTGCCGCACGGGAACTCTGTTGAAAAGAACGCGGCCATGCGTGCATGGGGTGCCGAGGTGATCGAGCATGGTGACGATTTTCAGGCCGCTGCCGAGTTCGCGCAATCTTATGCGATTAACGAAGGGGCGCTTATGGTGCCGCCGTTCCACCCCGAACTGGTCCGCGGTGTTGCGTCCTACGGGTTGGAGCTTTTTGACGATGTAAAGAATATCGACCGTGTTTATGTGCCGGTCGGAATGGGGTCGGGCATCTGTTCCTTGATCACGGCACGGGATGCGCTTGGTCTTGAGACCGAGATCGTCGGTGTTGTGGCGTCCGGCGCGGATGCTGTGCGCCAGTCATTTCTTGCCGGTAAGGTTATCCAGACATCAACTGCCGATACCTTTGCCGATGGTGTCGCCTGCCGCAGCCCGGATGCCAAGGTGATTGAAATCATCACCAAGGGGGCCGCTGATATTGTCGCGGTCAATGATGATCAGATTGCTGATGCCATGCGCCTTTATTTCAGTTCGTGCCATACCCTTGCCGAAGGTGCCGGTGCCGTGCCACTCGCGGCTGCGATTGCGGATCGCGACCGGAATATCGGCAAGAAAGTTGCCCTGATCCTGACCGGGGCGAATATCGACCGGGCAGACTTCGCCCACATCCTTTCAGGAGAGAAAAGATGAACCGCACTTCAAATCGTGCCTCTGTCAGCCCCACTGCGGATGCACGTCATCTGATGTTTGAAGACCTTGAAAAGCTTGGCCGCATCCTGGTTGAAACCGGTGATGTTGCCCATGGCTTTGTTCAGGGGGCGGATGACATGGATGTAACCTGCCGCGATTTCTCTGCTTTTGACCCCTCGCGCCCCTTGGCAGAGCAGGGAAGCGGCACGCTTGATGCGTTGCGGGCAGCCAAGGAAGAAATTCTGCCGCTGCTCGCCGCATCAATCGGACCAAGATATCTTGGATTTGTCACCGGCGGTACAACGCCTGCTGCGCTTGCCGGGGACTGGCTGGCATCGGCAATTGATCAGAATGCTACCGGTCCCGAAGGATCGGTCAATGCGGCGGTTGAGGAACAGGTCATTAACTGGCTGTGCGATATCGGCGGCTTGCCCCGTGATCGTTTTGACGGTGTCTTGACCACTGGCGCGACGGTTTCCAACCTTTTGGGACTGGTTGCTGCCCGTCAATGGTGTGGTAAACGCGTTGGCGTCAATGTTGATGCCGATGGCGCGTCCGTCTTACCTGATCTGGCAATTTTTGCTGCAAGCCCGCATGCCAGCATGGTCAAGGACCTGTCGATTACCGGCATTGGCCGGAACAGTTTCACCAAGGTCGCAACCCTTCCGGGATCGGAAGAAACCGATCTTGTCGACCTTAAGGCCAAGCTTGAGGCAAGCGATGCACGCGGGAAAATCGTGATCGCGTCGGCCGGCACGGTTAATGCCACCGATTTTGATAATCTGAATGCTATTGCCGATCTTTGTGCGGCGTTCGGGGCCTGGTTGCATGTGGATGCGGCATTTGGTTTGTTCGCGGCCCTTGATGATCGCCGGGCGCATTTTCTTGCCGGGATCGAACGGGCGGATTCCATCACATCAGACGGGCATAAATGGCTAAATGTGCCCTATGATTGCGGGATTTTCCTGACCCGTCATATTTCGGTGCTTGAAACCTGCTGTCGGGCGTTTGCGCCCTATCTTGATACCAAGGCCGATGGCAACAGCTATATCAATCGCGGGGTCGAAAATTCCCGGCGTTTTCGGGCCTTGCCGCTTTGGATGGCGATGAAGGCCTATGGACGGGAGGGTATGACAAGTATTGTTCGCGCAAACTGTGATCAGGCAGCCGATCTTGCGGCCTGGGTTCGGTCCCATGAAAAGCTTGAATTACTGCGCGAGCCCAAGCTCAATGTCACAATGTTCGCATCGCTTGGCAGTGATGATGACAATCGTGCCTTGCTTGACCGGATCAATGCCACGGGCAAAGTCTTTTTGACGCCGACAATTTATGGTGGCCGGTTCGGCTTCCGTGCAGCATTCTCCAACTGGCGCACCCAGGATCATGATCTTGCCATTATCAAGAACGCGATCGAGATGGTTCTTTAAAATATCCTTCATCAGGGCGGCGAAGTTCTGATGAAGGCCAGATTTTCCGGTTTCAGGATACCAAGATGACGACCCAGACCTTGCCGATCTATCAGATCGATGCTTTTACCGATCTTCTGTTCGCTGGAAATCCGGCCGCTGTTGTCCCGCTGGCGGATTGGCTGTCAGACGATGTTCTGCAAAAAATTGCAATGGAGAACAATCTGTCGGAAACGGCGTTCTTTGTGCCTTGCGATGCAGAGGATGAGGCGGACTTTCATATTCGCTGGTTTACGCCAACGGTTGAAGTTCCGCTTTGCGGTCATGCGACCCTTGCCAGTGCCTTTGTGATTTTCAATCAGCTTGGTTTTGCTGGTGACCTTGTCAAACTTGCAAGTCAAAGCGGAATTCTGACGGCCGCGCGTGATGGTGACGCCATTGTTCTGAATTTCCCCAAGCAGCCGGTCAAGCCTAATGCTATTCCCGATGCGGTTCTGACCGCACTTGGCAGCGTGAAACCGGTTGCTTCATATGTCGTCGCCAGCCGGGATACCGACATTGTTGCGGTGTATGACAATGCGTCGACGGTTCGTGACATGGAACCCGATATGTCGGTGCTGGCCAAGCCCCAGATGATGACCGGGCGTGGCGTGATTGTGACGGCACCGGGTGACAAGACCGGGCTTGATATGGTGTCGCGCTTTTTCGTGCCTGCAATCGGGATCAACGAGGACCCGGTGACAGGCTATATGCATTGCGTGGTCGCACCATACTGGGCCGAAAAACTTGGTCAGGCAGATGTTGTTGGCTATCAGGCATCAAAACGCGGCGGTGTTGTTGCCTGCAAAATTGACGGGGATCGCGTTCATCTTAAAGGTGAAGCGGTTTTGTATCTGAAGGGCGAGATATCCATTCCGGCCTAGTCCGGGATGGATTGAATAGAATTTCTGAAAACGGGCAGCAAATATGTTGCCCGTTTTTTATTGGTCTTTGCCCTGCAAAACAGGCGGTTTCTCGGGGGTATGTATCTACCGATTAATCCGCATTGACCAGGTTGGTCGCCGTTTTTTTATTGACCGGGCTATAGGGCTTTCGTCTAAGTAAATACAAAATACGACGAATGCGGGCAGGGTGCTGCGATCAAGAATGGCACCTGAAACCGCATAAAAGCTGGTTTTACTGGGGTAGATTTATCGTGATCGAAAGTGTTGTCGCCAGTTCTGCGACGCCGTTGCAGATGTGGGTGGTCCTTGCGCTTGTTGCCGGATCGCTTGTTCTGTATGGGCTGGAGCGCATTTCACTTGAACTGACCAGCATGGCGCTGATTGCCACCCTGTTGCTGTTTTTCGAGTTCTTCCCGCTGCTTGATGCGGATGGTGATAACCTGATGGGGGCTGACACCATCATGTCGGGCTTTGCCAACCCGGCATTGCTGACGGTTTTGTCGCTGCTGGTGGTCGGGCAGGGGATGGTGCTTACCGGCGGGGTCAGTTATATAGCCGGTCTGATTACCGAACATGGCGGCAAGAACGCGTCAATTGCGATTTTCGTCGGTTTGTTCGTAGTGATGCTGATGTCGGCATTCCTGAACAACACCCCGGTCGTTGTTATCTTTATTCCAATTATTCAGGCACTTGCGGAACGTATTGAACGTTCTCCCAGTGCGTTGATGATCCCGCTTTCCTATGCTGCGATCCTTGGCGGTATGACGACATTGATCGGTTCATCGACGAACCTTCTGGTGTCGAGTTCCCTGATCGAGCTGGGGATGCCGGGACTGGAATTCTTTGAATTCACCGCGGTTGGCGGCGTTCTTGCGATTACCGGTTTTGTCTATGTCCTGTTTATTGCGCCGCGCCTTTTGCCTGCGCTGGCATCAATGCGCAGCAAGCTTGCCAACCCTGACAGCAGCGGCAAACAATTCATCGCACAGATTACGGTTGGTCCGGCATCGCAGATGATCGGGACCCGTCCGGTCGCGGGCTTCTTTAAAAACCTGCCCAATATCACCATTCAGATGATCGTGCGCCGCGAACATGCCGAACTGCCGCCGTTTGAAAGCGATATGGAAATTCAGGCGGGTGACGTCCTTGTGGTGGCGGCCACGCGCAAGGCCCTGACCGAAGCCCTTCAGAAAGATCCGGGGTTACTGCATGCGGATGCCGCGGGTGTCAGTGGCGACAATGACGGAACACCACAGAAATCAACCCAGCTTCTGGCCGAGGTCATGTTGCCGCCGGGGTCGCGCCTGATCGGATTTAACCTTGAGCAGATCGGTTTCCGGTATCAGTACAAATGCCTTGTTCTGGGTATTCAGCGCCGTTCGCGCATGATCCGCACCCAGATGACCGAAATCCGTCTGGAAGCCGGTGACGTGTTGCTGGTGCAGGGGCGTTCCGAGGATGTCGAAGCCCTGCGCACCATCCGTGATGTGGTTTTGCTGGAATGGTCAACGCGTACCTTGCCGCGTCCCTTCCATGCCCGTCGTGCGGCGACCATTTTCCTTGGCGTTATCGCCTTGGCCGCGACGGGTGTCGTTCCGATCATGGTATCGAGTTTCATCGGTGCGGGGCTTATGATTGCGTCGGGTGCGCTTAATTTGCGTCAGGCATCGCGTGCGATTGATCGCAAGATTGTTCTTCTGGTGGCGGCGGCATTGGCATTGGGCAATGCGTTGCAATTGACTGGCGGTGCGGAATTCGTGGCTGATCAGTTATTGATGGTGACGCGTGGCGCGCCGGCACCTGTGATCCTGTCGATCTTCTTCCTGATTGTGGCGGGCTTTACCAATGTGCTGTCGAACAATGCCTGTGCCGTTTTGTTCACCCCGATCGGAATCGGCATGGCCCAGCAACTTGGCGTGGAACCCCATGTCTTTGCCATTGCGGTGGTGATGGCGGCGAACTGTTCGTTTGCGTCCCCGGTTGGGTATCAAACCAACCTGCTTGTCATGGGACCTGGCCATTACCGGTTTGTCGACTTCCTAAAAGCCGGCACGCCGCTGATTATCCTGCTTTGGATTGCGTTTAGCCTGTTTGCACCCTGGTATTACGAAATCCCGTTCTAGGGTGCTAACGACCTTAAATCAGCACGGACATTGATACACGGGCCAGCCATGCAAAATTGGCTGGCTTGTTTGTGTCGAAGGCGTTTGACTTTTGCCTTTGTCTCAATAGGATCAGCCCCCTAATTTGATCAGGAATGATCTTTGCGGATCGTTCCAACTGCTCAGGAATATGCCGATGGCCCAGAATGCCGAGAATACCGCTTTCGCCAAGCCCGCAACCCGTCCTGCAAGCCCGAACTTTTCATCGGGTCCGTGCAAGAAGCGCCCGGGCTGGTCTGCATCTGCACTTGAAACGGAAATTCTTGGTCGTTCCCATCGTTCCAAACTGGGCAAGCAGCGTCTTGAAGAGGTCATTGACCGTTCGCGCGCGATCCTGAACTTGCCGGATGATTATCTGCTGGGTGTTGTTCCGGCATCTGATACCGGCGCGGTCGAGATGGCCCTTTGGTCGATGTTGGGCGCACGTGGCGTTGATATGCTGGCATGGGAAAGCTTCGGCTCGACCTGGGTCAGTGATGTGATCAAGCAGCTTAAGCTTGATGATGTCCGCACTCTTGAAGCCGACTATGGCAAGTTGCCGGACCTCGGTTCGGTTGATTTTGATCGCGACGTTGTCTTTACCTGGAATGGTACGACCGCTGGTGTGCGTGTTCCGAACGGTGACTGGATTGCCGATGACCGCAAAGGTCTTACCATCTGTGATGCGACCTCGGCGATCTTTGCGATGGAACTGCCGTGGGACAAGCTTGATGTTGTTACCTACAGCTGGCAGAAAGTTCTGGGCGGCGAGGGCGGCCATGGCATCATTATTCTGAGCCCGCGTGCGGTCGAACGTCTTGAAAGCCATGTTCCGGCTTGGCCGATGCCGAAAATCTTCCGCATGACCAAGGGTGGCAAGCTGATTGACGGTATTTTCCGTGGCGAAACCATTAATACGCCGTCGATGCTTGTTGTCGAAGATGCGATTGATGCCCTGAAATGGGCAGAAGGTCTTGGCGGCTTGAACGGCCTTTTGGCCCGTACCCGCGAAAACCGTGCGCATCTTGATGCATGGCTTGCGACCAGTGACTGGGCTGCTGATCTTGCCGAAGACCCGGCATCGGCGTCCAACACGTCAATGTGCATCAAGATTGTCGATCCTTGGGCGCTTGCCTTGTCAGCCGATCAGCAGGCAGCATTGCCCAAAAAGATCTCCCAGCTTCTTGAAGCTGAAAATGTTGCACTTGATATCAATGGCTATCGCGATGCCCCGGCCGGACTCCGGATTTGGGGTGGGGCGACGGTGGAACCCAGTGATATCAAGGCGCTTTTGCCTTGGCTTGACTGGGCATATTCGGTGGTAAAAGCCGAATTTGCCGCTGGCTGATCGATATTTCGTACGTATTATTTGCGTTTTTGGGGTTTTCCCCGTTGCCCTGTGCGACACAACACGGTAGTAACCGCTACCGGATAGTTTGCCCTGAGTAATCCTCAGGATGGTTATCGAGCCTATTTGAATTTGCGCGCCTCGTCCGGGAAAGCACACAATATGACCGAACTCGCCAGGAAAGCACTTTTGCCCGCCGGCTTGCAGGATGTCCTGCCAGGAATAGCCGCACGGGAAGCCGAAATCCGCGAAAAGCTGATGGCCAGTCTGGCACATGCGGGCTATGACCGCGTAAAGACGCCGCTGGTCGAGTTTGAAGAAAGCCTGCTTGAAGGTGCCGCACCTGAACTGGCAACCCAGACCTTCCGTCTTATGGATCCGGAATCCCGTCGTATGATGGGTCTTCGTTCCGATATGACCCCGCAGGTTGGGCGCATTGCCGCGACCCGTCTTGGCGATGCGCCGCGTCCGTTGCGTTTGTCCTATTCCGGTGACGTTTTGCGAATCAAGGGATCGCATCTGCGCCCGGAACGTCAGTTCGCACAGGTTGGTGCCGAGCTGATCGGTGTTTCCAGTGCTGCTGCTGATACCGAAATTGTCCTTTTGGCGCTTGAGGCTCTTGAAAGCATCGGTCTTGCCGATGTTTCGGTTGATCTTAATCTGCCAACCTTGCCGGTGCGCCTGTTTGATGCGTTCGGGGTGTCGCGCGATGATCGCGAAGCACTGACCGAGGCGCTTGAACGTCGTGACGTTGCAGCCCTTCGTGCGCTTGATGGCAAGGTTACCGATGTGCTTGTCGCTTTGCTGGAGGCCGCAGGTCCGGCAACCACGGCATTGCCAAAGCTTAAAAAGCTTGAATTGCCGCTTGGTGCGTCCGAAGAACTGTATCGTCTGATTGACGTCGCTGAACGCGTTCTGACGTCCGGTCTTGAAGCCGCCCTGACAATCGATCCGGTTGAAATGGCAGGTTTCCGTTATCAGACGGGTGTCAGCTTTACGCTGTTTGCGCGCAATGTGCGCGGTGAGATCGGTCGTGGTGGCCGTTACCGTGCCGGTGGCGCATCGGGCGAAGCAGCGACGGGCATGTCGCTTTATATGGATAGTATTTTGCGTGGTCTTCCGGATGCGGAACCGCTTTCGCGTGTTTATCTGCCGCTTGGCACGCCACAACGCGAAGCACGTCAGTTGCGTGCTGAAGGCCATTACACGGTTGCAGCCCTTGAAGGGGCAGCCGAAGCAAAAACAGAAGATGCGGCCCGTGTCGAAGCACGCCGCATGGGCTGTGACTATATTTACCTTGGCGGCCAGGTCGTGCCGCTGAACGCCTAATCGAACGAAATTTTTATCGCGCAAGGAGTTTTGCGATGACCAATGTTGCCGTGATCGGTTCCCAGTGGGGGGACGAAGGTAAAGGCAAGATCGTCGACTGGCTGTCCGAACGGGCAGACGTCGTTGTGCGTTTCCAGGGTGGTCATAACGCCGGTCATACTTTGGTGATCGACGGCGTGACCTACAAGCTTAGCCTGCTGCCGTCCGGTATTGTTCGCCAGAACAAGCTTTCGGTCATCGGCAATGGTGTGGTCGTTGACCCGTGGGCATTGCTTGCAGAAATCGCACGTCTGAAAGAACAGGGCGTTGATATCACCCCGGACAATCTGCGTTTGGCTGAGAATGCCTGCCTGATCCTTCCGCTGCATGGCAACCTTGACCGTGCACGTGAAGCGGCTGCTTCGGGTGACAACAAGATCGGTACGACTGGTCGCGGCATTGGCCCGGCATATGAAGACCGCGTTGGTCGCCGTGCAATCCGTGTTGGTGATCTGGCCGATGCCGATCTGCTGGCAGCGAAGGTCGAAAACCTTCTGACGCACCACAATGCGCTTCTTCGTGGCCTTAGCCAGCCGGAAGTCGATGGTGCCGAACTGCTTGCACAGCTTAAAGAAATCGCACCGAAAATCCTGCCGTTCTCTGACACCGTCTGGAAGTCGCTGAACCAGTTCAAGGAAGCTGGCAAGCGTATCCTGTTTGAAGGTGCGCAGGGCACGATGCTTGACATCGACCATGGTACTTATCCGTTCGTAACCTCGTCAAACACCGTTTCCGGTCAGGCAGCAGCCGGTTCCGGCATGGGCCCGTCAGGCGTTGGTTATGTTCTGGGGATCACCAAGGCATACACCACCCGTGTTGGCGAAGGTCCGTTCCCGTCCGAACTTCTGGATGCCGATGGTGAACGTCTTGGCGAACGCGGCCGTGAATTCGGTGTCGTTACCGGTCGTAAACGTCGTTGTGGCTGGTTTGATGCTGCACTTGTCCGCCAGTCGGTCAAGGTTAACGGTATCACCGGTATTGCCCTGACCAAGCTTGACGTACTTGATGGCTTTGATGAAATCAAGATCTGCACCGGCTATGACATTGATGGCAAAATCTATGACCATCTGCCAGCAAACCAGCGCCTTCAGGCCAAGGCAAAGCCGGTCTATGAAACCATCGAAGGCTGGTCCGAGACCACCATGGGTGCGCGCAGCTGGGCCGATCTTCCGGCTGCGGCAATCAAATATGTACGCCGCGTTGAAGAACTGATCGAAGCACCGGTTGCGCTTCTGTCGACCAGCCCGGAACGTGATGACACCATTCTGGTTCATGACCCGTTCAGCGCCTGATCATTGATTTGTGCTTTGCACCGCAAAAGCCACCAGTTCCGACTGGTGGCTTTTTTCGTTCATTGTGAATGTGTTACGAAGAATGCGTACATTATCGCAATCGCATAACAGCTTGCCCGTATGACGTATCAGAAGTATCGTTTTATCAACCTTTTGACGGTAGTGTCGTGAATGTCGCGTCAGGATGACGTTCATTCAGATCATGCGCGTCACCTAAAAATGATAACGCGTAAAGAAATATCGGGATCATGGCAGAGCAAGCAGAAGACCAGGAACAGGAAGTTTCGAGCGGTGCTGCACGGGAACCAGTAATGGATGTGCCGGGTGGCGGTGCTGTGCCCGAGAATCCGGCCGATGAGGACGAAGGCAGTGGTGCCGAAGTTGGCGAGTTTTCGGCAAGCGGCAAAAGTGTTGAAGTCGGCAACTTCCGGATCTTTCTTGATTTGCGTATGCCGGAATTCGACATGGGTTCCTGCAAAGCCTATTCCGCGGATAATCTTCGACGCGATGAAGGTAATGCCTTTGCCGTTGTAACCGATCCAGTTGTGCCGACCCGGCAAAACCATATTACTTTCCTTTCCGGGATGCATATGGCCGGTCAAATTGACCTGCTGGACAGTGCAATTGCCTATTGGCCGCCGTTCGGTCGCAACACCATGATCCTGTTTTACGAAAAGCCGGGTGGTGGACGTGTGGTCGTTGGCGACACCAAAAAGCCGACGATTGATGAACATGACATTGCAACTGTGGTTGTGGAGCCCCTTATGGGGGTTTTGCATGCTTTTGGTGACAAAGGGATTACGCATCGGAACGTTCGGGCAAGCAACCTGTTCTTTGCAGATCCACTGCGTCAGAAAGTCGTTCTTGGCGATTGCGCCTCAACGCCGCCAGGTTTTGCGCAGCCACTTGTTTACGAGACCGCCGCCCGTATGAGTGCGGATGCCGCCGGTCGCGGTGTCGGGACAATTGCCGATGATCTTTATGCGTTGGGCATGACACTTGCGGAACTCGGTATTGGCCATAGGCCACTCAGCAAGTTGAACGATCAGGAAATTATGGACCTTAAGCTGTCCAAAGGATCGTTCCAGGCCATTGCGTCGCAGGAAAAACTGCCGCTTGTCCTGATCGAGCCGGTGCGTGGCTTGCTGTGTGATGATCCGGCCGAACGCTGGGGCTTTAACGAACTGAATGCCTGGCTCGATGGACGCAGGACCAAGCCGGTGCAATCCAATACGGAAAAGCGTGCCGCACGTTCGCAAAATATTTCCGGGCGCGATTATTATACCGTCCGTTCTTTGGCCCAGGGGATGGCTAAAAACTGGGTCAGTTCTTTGGCGCCATTGCGTGACGGAACAGTCGAGGTCTGGTTGCGGCGTGGTCTTGGCGACAATGATCGCGCCAAGGCATTGGCGGATGCGATGCGTCAGTTGCAATGGGCAGGGGCAGACAAACGTGCCGCTGAAGACATTCTTGTCGCGCGTGCCATTGTCATCATGGATCATGACGGACCAATACGGTTCAAGGGATTTGCGGCAATGGTCGATGGTCTTGGCTATATGCTGTCTTATGACGTGCAGCATGGCCGCGGTCCGCAACGATTTGCTGACGTGATTGTTCGTGACATTCCGTCCTATTGGTTTGGTCGTCAGGAAGGTTACAGTTCCGAAGTCCAAAAGCTTCAGCAGGTTTATAAAAACCTGCGCTATTACATTCAGCAACAAAGTGCCGGTTATGGCTATGAACGCTGCCTGTACGCATTGGTGCGCAACCAGCATTGCCTGAGCCAACTGGTCGAGCAGGAATATGTTGTCGAGATTTCGCAACTGTTGCCTGCTCTTGAAAAGGCTGCGGAATCCGCATCTGAAGACAGCTGGCCGGTGGATCGACATATCGCGGCCTTTATCGCTGAACGTCTGGAAGATGATATCGAAGGACAGCTTTTGGCGATGCAGAACCCCTCCGACGAGGTGGAATATAGTCGCGCGATCATCAGTATGCTGGCGATCGTGCAATGGCGACATGGGCCTGACAATTTGCAAAACCTCTCGCACTGGGTTGCCAGACTGATGGAACCGGCAATCAAGGTGTTCCATAGCAAGGCGCGCCGCGAAAGGGTTGAAACCGAAATTCCAAAACTGGCCAAGCGCGGTAACCTGGTCGAACTATACAACCTGATCAATGATGAACAGGAACGTCGGAAAGACCAGTCGGAGTTTGTCGAGGCCGTGGCGGAATATTCCGAAGCCGAAAGCGAGGTCTTTGATCTTGAATCATCCGGTCCGGCCCGGCTTGAGCTTGCGGAAAAAGTAGGACAGCAGGCAGCTGCCTTTGCATCGACGATGATTGCCTTGCTGACAGTATCAGCGCTGTTTTTGATGCACATCTTTTAAGGGATCGACATGGCAAAAGGTAAAAGCTCCAAGGGGCGTAGCGCATTTTCCGGTTTGTCGGTTGTTGCATCTGCTGTGCTTCTGTTCATCGTCGCATTGCCGACCTTTGTGACGCTGGTTGTCGGATTGCTGCCATCAATGGTGGCATTTATCTTTGATCGCAGTCCGGGGCGGACCATGGCGCGCTGTGTTTTTGGCATGAACTTTTCCGGGGTGGCGCCCTATATCCTCGAACTTTGGCAAGTCCCCTCGCAGACCGTCGGCGGTGCGACCCAACAAATTTTTCAGCCCATGGCATTGTCGATCATGTATGGAGCGGCCGGGCTTGGCTGGTTGCTGTATCTTGCGATGCCTCCGATTGTTGCCAATGTCCTGAACCTGTCTGCGCAGCGTCGGGTAGGGGAGCTTCGTAAAAAACAGCGTGCCCTGATCAAGACATGGGGTGACAGCCTGATCAAGGAAGTTGATCGTTCCGGTAATTGACAGCGCCCATACGGGACTTCTGATCAGATCGATTTCACCCGATTTATAAAAAAACGGCGGACAATTTGTCCGCCGTAGTTCGTTACAAGGGGGAAAAGAAGCAGATGATTTCTGCTGATCCTGTTTAGTGCGGCAGATCGGTATGGATCGATTTACGGACTTTTTCGAATGCCCGAACTTCGATCTGCCGGATGCGTTCACGAGAAATACCATAGGCAACGCTAAGATTTTCAAGTGTTACCGGGCTTTCAAGCAAGCGCCGTTGCGTCAGGATGTCGCGTTCACGATCATTAAGATGCGACATCGCACTTTTAAGCATATTCATACGCTGAAGGAATTCTTCGCGCTTGCCAAAGGTCGTTTCCTGATCCTCGTCGTCGCTTTCGATCCAATCCACCCACTCACCATCACCGTCAATACGAACCGGTGCATTGAGAGAATGATCAGGACCAGCCAGACGGCGGTTCATCATGATCACGTCGTCTTCCGAGACGTTCAGTTTGGTTGCGATCAGCTCAACCTGTTCTGGCTGCAAGTCACCTTCATCAATTGCCTGCATCTGGCTTTTGAGTTTGCGCAGATTAAAGAACAGCTTCTTTTGTGCTGCTGTGGTGCCCATTTTCACAAGCGACCAGGAATGCAGAATGTATTCCTGAATGGCTGCGCGGATCCACCACATGGCATAGGTTGCCAGTCGGAAACCCTTGTCAGGGTCGAAACGTTTGACGGATTGCAGCAATCCGACATTACCTTCGGAAATCAATTCATTCAAAGGCAGGCCATAGCCGCGATAGCTCATAGCGATCTTGGCGACCAGTCGAAGATGGCTGGTGATCAGTTTTTCCGCAGACATGTCACATTCTTTGTCACGGAAATTACAGGCGTACGTCGTTTCCTGTTCTGGGGTAAGCATCGGGTAACGGCGGATACGCTGTAGATAAACAGTCAGACCATCCTGAGAGATTACTGGAAGAGCATTTCCCTGTTTCATTGAAGCCTCCCGTTATGCTTCACACTGGTGCTGTTATCCCCTAGCACCATCTAAAGCTTATACGGGGGTATTAGAGGTCGTCAATATTTTTTCGACCATAAAGGTTAGGTCATGCTACCCCAAGGGATAGGTTTAGGCTTTCAATGAGGGCTTTCAGGTCGTCAGGAAGGGGGGCTGTTGTCGATATATATTCGCCGGTCCGAGGGTGGATAAACCCCAGTGTTCTGGCGTGTAGAGCCTGTTTGTTGAATGCGTTCAATAATTCTTGCGTCTTTTGGTTGCACTTCTGTGAAAATTTATTCCTGCCATAGACCGGATCACAAACAAGTGAGTGCCCGATATGGGTCATATGGACCCTGATCTGGTGGGTTCGACCGGTTGCGAGGCGGCACTCAACCAGAGATGCTAACGAGTCGTCGCGAATTTGGAGTGTTTTGTAGTGGGTTAGTGCGTACTTTCCCGTAGTTCTAAGGACTGCCATCTTCTTCCGGTTGCGCGGACTGCGGCCAATATTGCCTTCGATATCGCCTTCCAGAGGTCGTGGCACACCCCATACAACCGCAAGGTAGGCACGGTCGATATTTTCCTTGTCCTCGGAAAACAGGGTCGAAAGGGCGCGGTGTGCCGTATCGTTCTTCGCAACAACCATCGCGCCGCTGGTGTCCTTATCAAGCCGGTGGACAATACCCGGGCGTTTTACGCCGCCAATCCCCGACAAACTGTCACCGCAATGCGCCAGCAAGGCATTGACCAACGTTCCGCTTTCATTTCCGGCGGCCGGATGCACAACCATGCCTGCGGGTTTGTTGATCACCAGAAGGTCATCATCCTCGTACAGAATGTCGAGCTTGATGTCCTCGGCAATAGGGTCGGCTGGTTCTGCTGGCGGGATCACAAGATCAAATACATCACCGGATTTGACCTTGGCAGACATTTTGCGCGTGACTGTGCCATTGACACAAAGATGGCCGTCTTCGATCAAAGCTTTGATCCGCGAGCGGGACTGTTCCGGCCATGCCGTCGCCAGTACTTTATCCAGGCGCGCGCCTTCGTCATCATTCGTTGCGATATAGCTGAGTTCTTCTTGCATATGTTCGATGTCGGTCATGTCTGCTGGTCGGGGCGGTCTGCGTTTGTGGTGTATTGTGCAGCTTGTAGCCTTTTTGCGCCGGATTCCAATAAAATTAATTGGTTCCCAGCCGGGTGATCTTGCATTTGTCTTTACTTGTCGCTATGGCCTTGAAAGGTGTTTTGCATCATCCGGAACTGCTACCGGGATATGCAGCTTTCAAACAGTTTTGTCGGTTGGAAATACGATGCGTGTAGTAAAGGCCCTGGTTCTGTTCATGGGTGTGCTGATTGTGATCGGCATCGGACTTGTTGCCTATGGCTTGTCACTGGATAAAAAGGCCAAGGACCAGGATGGCGCTTCTGGTGTGCAAACCCCGTCCGTTCCCGTTGCCGGTTCAGAACCGACTTCAGAAGTCGCACCTAACCCGACCGCACTTTCCATTCCGGCCTTTGGGGATATCAAAATCAAGATCGAACCGGGCGAGCTTCTTGTTGGTTACACGCTTCAGGGAACGCAGGCGATCTTGCACATCGAGAACCCGGATGGCATGGGTGCACGTCTTGTTATTGTGTCACTGGTCGATAAAAAGGTCATCGGTCGCGTGCTTCTGGAAGCGACTGGTCAATAACAAAGGTCGATTGCGCGGGTAAAAGGGACTGGTCCGATCATGGGGGATTGTTCTAATATCACGGGTGGTAACGGGCAGGGGGCGGCCAGTGATTTGACCGTCTATTTGTCTAGTGTTCTGCACGATGCGCTTCGCGATCTTGCCGCCCTACAATGGCCCGAGGAATGCTGCGGACTTCTGATCGCGGCAAAGCAAAACCCCAATCGCATTGAGCGCGTTGTCGTTGCGCGTAATGTTGCGACCGATCCGCGCAAAACCTTTGAAATCGACCCTCAGGTCTTAATCGATACCTATCGCGCTGTGCGCAGTAGTGACGAGATGGTGGTCGGGTGTTTCCATTCCCATCCGAATGGAAATGTCCTACCATCAACAACGGATCGCGCGCGTGCGGATGTTGATGGTTTCCTGTGGTTGATCATCGCAACGGATCACAGCGGGGTGCTGAAAAGCGGCATGTATCGCGCCCGCCATCAGAAGTCGTCAAACCCCCGGGATGGTGAAACCATCCGTTATTTCCGTCGATGCAAATTGCTGTCTGAAGCTATCGGTCTGTACTGATTTCTTCGTCGCTCGGGGAAAGGGCCGCACCAATCTGTTGACGATCAATCAGGCCCACCGGTTGGTCATTGTGATCAACAACGACAATTGCCTGTTCTTGCTGCAAGGCAATGGGCAGGATGTCTTCAAGGCGGGCAGTATCACGCACATTGATGCGGCGGCTGTTATCTTCCAAAGCAACGTTTTGTTCTGACTGCATGATGCTTTTGGCCCGCAGGACTTTGGCGCGGTTTACATCACGGGTGAAGGTCCGGACATAGTCATCCGCCGGATGAAGGACGATTTCCTCGGGGCGTCCAACCTGCACAAGTTTGCCGTCCTTAAGGATTGCGATCCTGTCCCCGATTTTAAGGGCCTCGTCAAGATCGTGGGTGATAAAGACGATGGTTTTGTGAAGCTCTGCCTGAAGCTTCATCAGCTCGTCCTGCATGTCAGATCGGATCAGGGGGTCAAGAGCCGAAAAGGCCTCGTCCATCAACAGGACTTCGGGATCTGTTGCAAGGGCACGGGCAAGGCCGACGCGCTGCTGCATACCGCCTGACAGTTGATCGGGGAACTTGTCTTCGTATCGGCCAAGGCCGACACGATCAATCCACTTTCTGGCCGCTTCGTTGCGGGTTTTACGATCTGTTCCCTGTATTTCAAGCCCATAGGCAACATTATCAATCACGTTGCGATGGGGCAGTAACCCGAACCGTTGAAACACCATGCCAAGATATTTCCGCCGGAACGCATTCAGGGTCGGGATATCCATCGACAGAATATCCTGCCCATTGAATGAAATCGTGCCAGAGGTTGGATCGATCAGACGATTAAGGTGACGGATCAGGGTCGATTTACCCGATCCGGAAAGGCCCATCACAACAAATGTCTCCCCCTGTTCAATGGATAGGGAAACGTCATGCAGTCCCACAGTATGCCCGGTCTTGGCAAGGATTTCGTCCTTGTCTGAACCCGATTTTGCAAGTTCAAGTGCTGATTGCGGATCAGGGCCAAAGATTTTGAAAATATTGCGTATTTCGATATGGCTCATTGCGCATCCCCCGTGTTCGGGGTGCGTTGGGATCGCTTGCCATAGGCCTGACCAATTCGGTCAAACACGACGGCCAAAAGGACAATGGCGATACCGGCTTCCATGCCGGCACCAACATCAAGGCGCTGGATGCCCATCAAGACTTGCTCTCCCAGTCCGCGTGCCCCGATCATCGATGCAATCACCACCATGGAAATCGACATCATGGTGGTCTGATTGATGCCGGCCATGATGTTGGGAAGGGCAAGAGGCAGTTGCACGCCAAACAGGATTTGCTTGCGGCTGGCACCAAATGATCGCGATGCTTCAAGAACTTCCGGATCAACAAGACGAATACCCAGATCGGTCAGGCGAATGACCGGCGGGGCGGCATAGATCACAGTTGCAAGGATTGCCGGAACCTTGCCCAACCCGAACAGCATCAGGGCAGGGATCAAATACACAAAGCTTGGCATCGTCTGCATGGTATCCAGGATCGGCAACATGATGGCGCGCAGACGATTGGACATCGCCATTGCAATACCGACCGGAATACCGATCACGACCGAAAGAGACGTCGCAACGATCATCAGGGCAAGGGTCTGCATCGCCTTGTCCCAAAGCCCCAGCATGCCGATGATAAACATCGCAATCACAAGACCAAGGACCAACTTCCAGTTCTTGCTGGCATGCCAGGTGATGGCAGCAATAGCGATCAGAACCAGCCACCAGGGCGCACCGCGTAAAACCTGTTCAAGTGCGACAAGCAGGGTTAGCAAGCTGTCGGCAAAGGCCTCGAAAGCAGCACCATAATTGATCACCAGCCAATCAACGAACTGATTGACCCACTTGCCCAAAGGCACCTTCAATTGTTCTGGAAACATGGCGGTGACTGGCCCGTTCTGCGCAAAAAATCAATGAGCTGGAAGCCTAACAAGATCGTCAGGTGCATGCGACCGTAAATCGAAAAATGCCTGACATCTCCTGACAAATTTTGGTCTGCAAGAACAAAAAACACCCTGCCAGATTGCTTTGGCAGGGTGTTAAATTTCTGCTGATCAGATTGCGATCCGATCACGTGGCTTGCGAATTACTTCGCAGCCGCACGAGCCTGTTCAAGCCAGCCGTCAAAGGTCGCACGATGCCCTTTGATCCAGGCATCTGCATGACGGTCGATGTCTTCGGCAGATTTTTCACCGTCGCGCATACGCAGGTTCTGGGCCGAGATGTCGTTGGCCGAAACCTCCATGACTTCAAACAGCTTTGCGGCCGCCGGGTTGGCTTCTGCCCATGCCTTGTTGGCGATGATCTGCTGATTGTTGACCTGGAAGCCGAAATCCGAACCATCAGGAAGGGAGGTATCAGCTTCTTTACGTTCGCCCGGAAGCGACGAGAACGGAACCTGCAACCAGGTTACGTCTTTGCCCGGAACCAGAACACCCGAAACCCAATACGGGGTCCAGGTGTAATACAGGATCGATTCACCGGCTTTGTAACGGGTGATGGTGTCGGCGATAATGGCAGAATAAGAACCCTGATTGTGGGTGACGGTGTCACGCAGGCCATAGGCATCAAGGTGATGTTCGATCACACCTTCGCAGCCCCAACCCGGGTTGCAGCCCGAAAGATCGGCTTTGCCATCGCCATTGTTGTCAAACAGTTTGGCAATTTCAGGATCGGCAAGCTGGCTGACATTGGTGATGTTGTATTTGTCGGCGGTTTTCTTGTCGATCAGGTAACCCTGAAGGGCACCCGGCGAATAAACACCTTTGCGATAGATTTTCTCGTCACCGCCAGCAGCCGTGTAGAAATCGGCATGCAGCGGGTTCCAGTGATCGGCAAGGAAGGTCGCATCGCCGTTACCAATGGCAACGTGACCGGCTGCATATTCAATTTCTTGAATCGGTTTGACGTCATAGCCAAGTTCTTCAAGGGCCTTCATGACCAGAAGGGTCTGGAAGGTTTCTTCGGCAATCGAGCTTTTAAGCGGCTGTACTTCAACGCCTTTGCCCGGCACTGCGGCATCGGCAAAGGCCACGCCGGTCATCAGCATCGAGCCGGTAACAGCAATCGCAGCACCCGTTGTCAGTTTCTTGAGGATCGTCATAAGCTTCTCCTGAGTTTAATGAGCCATGGGCAGTTATCTGCCCCTGTTCTTCAAACTGACGGGGCCGGGAATGACCCCGTCAGTTATTCCGGTAATGGATGTTATTTTTTGCCAAGGACCGAACGGACCAGCGCTGCCGGGCCGCTTTCGTACCAGTGACGTGTCCCTTTGGATCGCTGATCACGGCCCAGTGCCTGGGTCATGCGATCCAGTACAATGGCAAGAAGGACAATGCCGATGCCGCCAATGGTGGCCAGTCCCATATCAAGACGGCCAATGCCGCGCAGAACCATCTGGCCAAGTCCGCCAACCGCAATCATCGAGGCGATCACCACCATCGAAAGTGCCAGCATCAGGGTCTGGTTCACCCCCGCCATAATAGTCGGCATCGCCAAGGGTAATTGAACGCGGAACAGAAGCTGTTTCGGGCTTGCACCAAACGAACGTGCTGCTTCGACCAGATCGCCGGGCACCTGACGGATACCAAGAATGGTCAGGCGGATCAGCGGCGGCAGGGCAAAGATAATCGTCACAACCACGCCCGGTACATTGCCGATGCCAAACAGCATCACAATCGGTACCAGATACACAAAGGCTGGTGTTGTCTGCATCGCATCAAGGATCGGGCGTACAGCATTGGCGGCACGTTCGTTGCGCGCCAGCCATATGCCGGTAGGAAGACCGATTACCACACAGAAAAATACCGACGTGATGACAAGCGACAGGGTAACCATCGCCTCGGACCAGGCGCCAATCAAGCCAACGGCAACCATCGAAATCAATGTGCCGATGGCCAGACGGCGACCGGCAAGCTGCCATGCGATCAGCGCCATGATAATTATGACGATGATGGCAGGCGTTGCCTGAAGGCCGGATTCAACACCGGTCAGGACCGCATCAATTGGCCAGCGAATGGCCTGAAATACGCTTCTGAAATGGGTGACAACCCATTCAAGGCCATCATTGACCCAGCCATCCAACGGGATGACTGCATCCTGAAACGGATGCAGGATGTCAAAATGCTTTTCCGGGGCGGGGGCCGCGTTTGACAACCAGTCCGTGGAAGAGGCAGCAGCGTCACCGCCCGCACTTCCGCCCGGGCCGCTGGCGGCGGTATCGGGGCTTGTGCTTCCCCACGGGTTGCTGTTTGCCGCAGGCGCGGAACTGTCGGCAGTGCCAGCATCAGTGCTTTGGCCCCATGGATTACTGTTATCAGCCATTGATGCCGTCTCCTTCCCGGTCAAGAGTTGCCAGAAGGTTGGCCTTCTTTATGACGCCCAGATATTTGCCGTTTTCTCCGATCACCGGAACGCCACACGGGGCATGCGCCACCGTGCCGATCAGGTCGGAGACCTGCGTGTCGCCGGAAATCGGTTCAACATCTGGAAGGAAAGCTTCGGACAGTTTGGTTTTTCCGGCCTTGATTGCCTCATCAAGACTGTCGATGGAAATCACACCGTGGAAATCGATTTTGTCGCCAACGACGTAGCCAAATTCCCGATCTTCCTTGTTCAGGCGGTTGATCGCGGTTTTAAGACCAACACCTTCGCGTTCGATGACAGTGACCTGACGTTTAACGGCAATGTCCTTGGCGCTGAGGATCGTGGATACATCCACGCCACGGAAGAACGATTTGACATAGTCGTTTGCCGGATTGTTCAGGATTTCTTCGGGGCTTCCGACCTGAACAACGATACCGCCTTGCATGATGGCGATGCGATCACCGATCCGCATTGCTTCGTCAAGGTCATGGGAAATGAAGATGATCGTGCGTTTATGTTCACGCTGCAGGGTCAAAAGTTCGTCCTGCATTTCGGTTCGGATCAAGGGGTCGAGCGCAGAGAACGCCTCGTCCATCAGCATGACAGCCGGATCATTGGCCAATGCACGGGCAAGTCCGACGCGCTGCTGCATGCCGCCCGAAAGTTCGTCGGGATATGAATTGGCATGTGCCTTTAGTCCGACCTGATCAAGGGCGGCAAGGGCGCGTTCATGGCGCTCTGCCTCGTCAACACCGGCAAGTTCGAGGCCAAAGGCCGCATTATCAATCACCGATAAATGCGGCATCAGGGCAAAGGACTGGAACACCATGGCCATGTCGCTACGACGCAGCGCACGCAGTTCTTCATCGGACATCGCGGCAATGTCGACGCCATCATAAAGAACCTGACCGGATGTCGGTTCGATCAAACGGTTCAGCAATCGAACCAGTGTGGATTTGCCAGAACCTGAAAGACCCATCACAACGAAAATTTCACCCTCATGGACGGTGAAATTGGCGCCACATACGCCCACAGTCTGTCCGGTTCTGTCAAAAATTTCGTCTTTGTCGATGCCGTCATTGATCATTTGCATGGCTTGATCAGGACGCTCGCCAAAGACTTTATACAGGTCTTTTACAACGATTTTTTCGGTCATGAGTCCTTGTCGATTTTGGGCGACAACAGCCCGATTCCCGCCGGTGAAAAAATATCGGCGAGGTCAGAATGCTTATCGGTTTTTTTTCAATGTGAAGCTCGTGCCGCGGTGGCGGGGATCCGCCGTTCCGACGCACGGTTTCACAAATCTCGTTATATTCACTAAAGTGATAGTTACAGTTCAAAACATTTGATGTCAAATGATAGTGGCGTTAAGTTGACCCGGCTGCGAATGATGAAAGGTGTGCGAATATGGCAACGAACAAGCCAAGACGTAAGGAGTTTCTTGATGTTTTGGTCGCTCTGCGACAGATCATTCGCGCAACAGACCTTCATTCAAAACATGTGATGAAGGTTTGTGGTCTTACTGTTCCGCAGCTTGTTGTGCTATTGGCGATCGAAGAATTGGGTGCGGTTACCGTGCGCGAGATTTCGCGCCACGTGTCGCTTAGTCAGGCGACGGTAACAACGATCCTGAACCGGCTTGAAGAACGCGGCTTTATCATTCGCACGCGTAATGCCAACGACAAACGTGTGGTCAATAGCCGTCTGACGGATAAGGGGCGGGAGGTGTTGATCAATACACCGCCGTTGCTTGATGATCATTTCATGCAGTCGTATGAAATGCTTGGCCAGCACGAACGCGGAAAAATCCTGTCGTCGCTGCAAAAAGTTGCCTGCCTGATGGCATCGGATGATGTCGACCCGCGTCCGCCGACCATGGGTCGGATTATCACCGCGGATGACGAACCATCAGAACAGCTTTACGAGTACGGACATCAATCGAATGAAGACGCATAGACATATCTGCACAAAGCAAGGCGCAGATATTTCACTGCGCCTTGCGTAAGCTGTTTCACTTTATAGAAATCTGATCGGTCTAAAGCGCGCTTTCAACCCGCTTGGCAACCGCATCCGGTACCCATGATTTCCAGATTTCCGGCTTCTGTTTCAGGAAGTAAAGAGCAGCCCCCTCTGGCTTTTCATCGTTTTCCTGCATGTAAGCCAGCATTTCCGAAACCAGTGCGTTACTGGTTTCGTAATGGGTCAGGAAGGTGACAAGGCTGGGCGCGGCCTTCATGAATGCGGTATTTACGCCGACCGTGACCGTGCTTTGCGGATAGGCGGTTGCCTTTTTCGGTTCAGGATCCGTTTTCAACGCGTCGAAAATAGCCGGATCGTAAGCCGGTTCTTTCAGACGGTAACTGTCATAAAGTCCCATCACCCATGTCGGTCCCCAGTAGTAGTAAAGGGCCGGTTTGCCACGTTTATGGGCCGATGCAATAGCCGCAGACAATGCGGCACCGGTTCCTGGGCGGAAATTGGTGTAGCTTTCATCAAGCCGATAGGCATGTAGCTTGGCCGAATTGACTTTTTCACAAACCCAACCCGATGGGCAGTTGTAAAAACGGCCTTTGCCGGGTTCTTCGGGATCGGAAAACAGATCAATATATTTTGAAAGATCAGAAACCGATTTCAGGTCCGGTGCCATCGGTTCGATCCCGCGCGCTGCATCGCCTTCGATCACATAGCGCGGCACAAACCATCCTTCGATGGCATCGTCAAAATTGACGCCGATCTGGCTGACTGTTCCGGCGGCTTCGGCCTTTTTCCAGGCATCGGCCACATTGTCGCGCCAGATTTCCATGACAACATCAACATCGCCTTTGCCAGCCCCGGTCAAAAGCGGAATGACATCGCCGGGCAGGGCATCCGTTTTGCACCCATATCCTTTTTCGATGATGAAGCGTGCCACGGCATTGTGAAACAGCGCGCTATCATAGTTAAGTCCGGCAAACATCACCGGCCGGTCTATTTCGCAAGACGCGGTGTCGGCCTTGGCGCTTGATATGAATGGGGAAAATGCGAGGCCAACGGCCATTAGCATTGCGGCTCCGGTAGGCAGGGTTTTCATCCTTCTGTCCCTTCGTGGTTGCGGTCCGGAATCGCATCAAATGCACTGTCTTTGCGGCGTTTGGCCCATGATCATCAGTGGCGGATTGCCCATTATGATCAGACGGTGCCCCTGATACAGGTATGGCAAGTTTAACCGTGGGTTTAAAATTGATGCAACCCCCGGTCAGTCAGGTAACCGTGACGTGATCACGATTGCATGTTGGCATTATTACCGATTGCTCCTGACAGGGATGGCAGGAGATGTCAGGTAGACTTGGATAAATGGATGCGGATATTTCCGTGAATTTCGCCGCGCATGTCGTTAAGTTGGGCAAAACAAATCCGTGGGGCCAGTGATGATGCATTCCAGTCTGTTCGTCTTTGATATCGAAACCGTTCCCGATATCGATGTTTTGCCGCAACTGACCGGCGAAACCGCACCAGGCCCGGAAACGGGCCGCAAGATGCTTGAAGACTATCATCTGGAAATCACCAGTGGCCGCAACGGGTTCCCGCGACAGCCGTTTCACAAGGTGGTCGCCATCAGTTTCCTGCGCGCAACGATCCAGCGTGACGGCGATCTTGAAATGTACGAGATCGAAGAACTGCGATCCGGTGGTGATTTGACATCCGAGGAAAAGGACCTTGTGAACGGGTTCTTTGCCTATTGCGGGAAACTGTATCCCCGATTGGTCAGTTTCAACGGGCGCGGATTTGATTTGCCGGTTTTAAAATACCGCGCGATGAAGCACGGGGTCACGGCCCGGTGGCTGCATCAGGCAACAAATAAATGGGAAAACTACACGTCGCGTTATGCCCCGAACTGGCATTGTGACCTTGCCGAAGTCCTTTCCGATTACGGTGCATCTGCACGTACCAAAATGAACGAGGTTTGTGCAGCCCTTGATTTGCCTGGCAAAACCGGGGTCGATGGCAGCAAGGTTTCGGACATGTATGACAATGGCGAGATTGATGGCATCCGGCGTTATTGCGAAACCGACGTCCTGAATACCTATTTGTTGTATCTGCGTCACGCGCTGCATACCGGTTTGACCGATCATGACGGCTATAATCACGCCATCAACCTGACGGTCGGGTGGCTTGAAGAACGGGCAGGGGATATTCCTGCCTATCAGGAATTCCTGGATGCCTGGCGCGCATCAAGTGGTGGATCATTTAACGTTCTCTGAGGCTCCAAGCGGTTTTATATCCCTGAGTTCGCATAAGTGATGCGCTTCACAGTCGTGGTGTGTTGGCGGCGAACCTTTATTGAAATGAAGACGGATACCCCTTAATTGCAAATGCAGTTGCAAGTGAGTTGCAACTAAGGGGTTGAAACGTCGTTACGTTCAATAGGGATCGTTCAAATGGAATTCAGAAAAGTTATCGGTGGTGCCGTATTTGGCATGACCGCGTTTGCGGCAACTCTTGCCAGCGCACAGGAAGTCAATGTCTACTCCCTGCGCCAGGAGTTTCTGGTTGCACCATTGTTTGAAAAATTCACCGAACAGACCGGTGTTAAGGTCAATGTGATCTTTGCTGAAAAAGGTTTGGTCGAGCGTATCAAACAGGAAGGCGCAAACAGCCCGGCAGATATTCTGATGACCGTTGATATCAGCCGTATTCAGCAGGCTGTTGATGCCGGCGTAACGGATTCTGTTTCCAATGGCGTCATTGATGCGAACATTCCTGCGCATCTGCGTGATCCGGAAGGTCACTGGTTCGCGCTGACCCAGCGTGGTCGCGCCATTTATGCGTCCAAAGATCGCGTGGCAGAAGGTGAGATCGCCTCCTACGAAGATTTGGCGGATCCGAAATGGGAAGGCAAGATTTGCACCCGTTCCGGCACCCACGACTATAACATTGCGCTGTTTGCTTCGATGATTGCCGTTCACGGCGAAGAGAAAGCCAAAACCTGGCTTGAAGGCCTGAAAAACAACCTTGCGCGCAAGCCGCAGGGCAATGACCGTGGCCAGGTAAAGGCGATCAAGGAAGGCGAATGCGATCTTGCCATCGGTAACACCTATTACTTCGGCAAGATGCTTGATGATGAAGAACAGCGTACCTGGGCTGAGTCAGTAAACATCGTCTTCCCGAACCAGAATGATCGTGGCATGTCGATGAATATTTCCGGCATGAGCCTGATCAAAAGTGCGCCGAACCGAGACAACGCCGTCAAATTGATGGAATTCCTGACCGGTGATGTTGCCCAGCAGATTTACGCCGAAGTGAACTATGAATACCCGGTGAAGCCGGGTGTTGAATGGGCGGAAAACGTCAAGTCCTGGGGAACCTTCAAGGCAGACGAGCTCCCGCTGGCCGAGATTGCCCGTCTGAGCCCGGATGCGATCAAGATGGTCGATCAGATCGGCTATAATGAATAATCTGTCGGTAATCCGATTGCAGATTTTCAAAGGGATGGTGTTTGCCATCCCTTTTTTTGTTCGGCTTTACGTTCTTCACGAAAGTGACAAACCAAAGGGGATAGGGGCCCTTTGGGCGGAAACCCGTTTCATTTACATTGCACCCATGTGGTTTTCGGACTTGCAAAATCATGGACCGAACCTTTAATTTCCCGGACGGCGAATACAAATCATTCCTAATTGCTGTGTGATCACACAGCGCATCCACACGAGGCATTCATGATTTTTCTGCGCAAAACGGTCTATGGTCTGGTCGCAGCGGCTATGGGGTTGTCCATGATCCAATCCGCCCAAGCAGCAGAAGAAGTCAATGTCTATTCCTTGCGGCAGCCGTTTCTGATTGAGCCTATGTTCAAACGGTTTACCGAGGAAACCGGCATTCGTGTGAATACCCTGTTCTCGCAAAGCGGCCTTGTGGAACGTATCAAGCATGAAGGCCGTAATAGTCCGGCTGACCTGCTTTTGACGGTTGATATCGGCCGTATTCAGGATGCGGTTGATGCCGACATTGCCCAGCCGCTGACAAGTGACGTACTCAGCAAAAATATTCCAGGTCAGTTCCGTGACGAAAACAATCTCTGGATCGGTCTGACCACGCGCGCGCGCGTGATTTACACGTCAATTGACCGTGTTGCTCCGGATGCAATCGCGAGTTACGAAGACCTTGCCGATCCAAAATGGAAGGGACGCATTTGTGTCCGTTCCGGGATGCATGTTTATAACATCGCCCTGATTGCCTCGATGATTGCCCATCATGGCGAAGAATATACCAAAACCTGGCTGACCGCGCTTAAGGACAACCTTGCGCGCAAGCCGCAAGGTGCGGACATCGACCAGATCGAAGCCGTATCCCAGGGCGTTTGCGATGTGGCGATTGGCAATTCCTATTATTACGGCAAGATGCTTGACGATCCGAACAAGGCACCGGCCGCAAAGCAGGCGCGTATTGTCTTCCCCAATCAGGGGGATCGCGGCACACACGTCAATATTTCCGGTGTTGCCTTGATGAAACATGCCCCGAACAAGGAAAATGCGATCAAACTGGTCGAATTCCTGTCGGGGGATGAAGCCCAGCACATGTATGCAGACATCAATTTCGAATATCCGGTCAAGCCGGGGGTGGCTTGGTCGGAAATGGTGCGTTCATGGGGCACCTTTAACCATGATGCACTGGCATTGAACGTTGTTGCGGAAAATCGCGGTGCGGCGATCCGTTTGATCGACGAAGTCGGGTTCAACGAATAAGCGTTGGAGGCAAAAATCGATTTTGCGGTTTCGGCTGATATGAACCGGAAAATTGATTGAGCTCATGGCGGGTGGAAAATCGGCGACTAATGTGCCTGAAAGCATTGTCTTTATAGGGTGATGGAGCCGGAACATTTGCCTTTGACAGTCATTGCAGGCTATCACGACATAGCAAACCGGCTTCTTGCATAATTTGCCTTCGACGATTGAGACGGAAACCGCCTTGAACAACGCATGTCACACGCAAAAGGATGACGACGGTCGTCCTGCCGCCGTTACCGAAACGCTTGATCCAATGCGCACACCGGGCGGTAATGTTGCCATGCGCTGGTTGCCGCGTGGCCAATCGTCGGTTTGGTTAATCGGTGCATTCATCATTGCGATGATGGTGGCTGCACCGATCATTGCTGTTGCCTATCTGGCATTTTTCCCGACCGAGAATATCTGGCCACATCTGGCATCGACCATGTTGCCGCGTTACGTCAAAAACACCGCGGTACTGATGTTGGGCGTCGGGATTGGTGTGACATTGCTGGGCGTTTCGGCGGCATGGGTTGTGACCATGTGCAAGCTGCCGGGCAAGCGGTTCTTTGAATGGGCGATGCTTTTGCCGATGGCGGTTCCGGCCTATATCGTTGCCTATGTTTATACCGACCTTCTGGAATATGCCGGACCGGTTCAACGTTTGTTGCGCGGTATCTTTGGCTGGTCATCGGCGGCTGATTACTGGTTCCCCGATATCCGTACCAAGGGCGGGGCGATCATGGTCCTTAGCCTGACGCTTTACCCTTATGTTTATATGCTGGCGCGCGCAGCATTTCTGGCGCAATCGATCTGTGTGATCGAGGCGGCCCGCGTTCTGGGTCGCAGTGCATGGAGTTCATTTGTCACTGTGGCACTGCCCTTGGCGCGTCCGGCAATTGTTGTTGGGGTTGTCATCGCCCTGATGGAAACGCTCAATGATTTCGGCACGATTGATTTCTTTGCGGTTCATACCCTGACGGCTGGTGTTTTCAATGTCTGGCTTGGCATGGGTAATGCCGGCGGGGCTGCTCAGATTGCGCTTACCATGCTGGCCGTTGTCATCGCACTTCTGCTGATTGAGCGTTATTCTCGCCGTCGCCAGCGCTTCCACGATACGACGAACCGCTATCAGGAACTTCCGGGGTATGATCTTGGTCCGATGGCCAAGGTCGGGGCGCTTGCGATTTGCATTCTGCCGATCGTGTTGGGCTTTGTTATTCCGTCACTTGTGCTGATTTATTATTCGGTCGGCTATTTTGATCAAAGCTGGACGGCGGATTTCTTTGAATTTGCCGGTAACAGTCTTCTGGTCTCGGGGCTTGCAACTGCACTTGCTGTCGGGTGTGCCTTGTTTATGGCCTATGCGCTGCGTTTGTTCCCGCAGCCATTCCTGAAATTCTTTGTGCGTTTGTCATCGGTTGGCTATGCGGTGCCCGGTGCTGTTCTTGCCATCGGGGTGCTGATCCCGTTTGCACGGTTTGATAACGCCCTTGATGCGGTCATGCGTGATACGTTTGGTATCTCGACCGGCCTGTTACTGAGCGGGACGGTGTTCGCACTGGTGTTTGCCTATGCCGTGCGTTTCATGGCGGTATCATATGGCTCCATCGAGGCGGCTCTTGGCAAAGTACGACCCAGCATGGATGATGCAGCCCGAACCCTTGGTGAAAGCCCTTGGGGAACGTTAAAGCGCATTCATTTCCCGATGATCCGCGGGGGCATTCTGGCAGCATCGGTCTTGGTGTTTGTTGATGGCATGAAGGAACTTCCGGCAACACTGATCCTGCGTCCCTTTAATTTTGATACACTTGCGACCCATGTTTATCAGTTCGCCAAGGACGAGATGATAGAACAGGCGGCCCTTGGGGCGCTGACAATTGTTCTGGTTGGTGTCGTGCCGGTGATTATGCTGAGCCGGGCCATTTCACGATCCCGCCCTGGCCACAGCAACGAGTCCTGAACCCATTATCCATAACATCGGGCCCATAACATCGGGCAATGACCAAGATGCAAGATATCAAACCCGGACTGACCCCGCTTTCTGAGGCACTTGAAATCGCATTTGCCGAAGTCGCCATGCGCGACGACGTTGAAGAACGCCCTTTGACCGCATGCTATGGCGCGGTGTTGCGCGAAGATGTCATTGCCAGCGTTTCGGTTCCATCTGTTGATAATTCGGCAATGGATGGATATGCGCTTCGTTTTGCCGATCTGGCGAAACTTGACGGTGCTGTGAAGGTCGCAGGCGTATCACTTGCCGGGCATCCATATGCCGAAACAATCCCGGAAGGGACCGCCATCCGCATTGCCACCGGTGCGGCCATTCCCGATGGGGCAGATTGCGTCATCATTCAGGAAAATGTCATTGCCAATGACGATGAAACCGTCATCGAAATCGCCCAAGATGTGATTGCCCGGACCAAGCTGCATCAAAACATCCGTTGGACCGGGGAAGATATCAAATCCGGTGATGTGGTTCTGAAAGCAGGCATGGTTCTGCGCCCGCAAGATATTGCCATTGCCGCCGGGCAGGGATGTGGTTTCCTGAAGGTGGCCAAGCCGCTTAAGGTTGCGGTGTTTTCGACCGGGGATGAACTGGCCAAGCCGGGTGATCCGTTGCCACCGGGTGGTATCTATGATTCCAACCGTTTTGCGATGATCGGTATGTTGCGCGATATCGGTTGCGACGTGACCGATCTTGGTTTGCTGGCCGATGATTTTGATGTGCTGCGCGATGCCATCGGGGATGCAGCGAAAAGGCATGATGTGGTAATGACATCGGGCGGGGTATCGGTCGGCAAGGCCGATCTTTTAAAACCGGTTGTTGATCATCTGGGTGAAATCACGGCGTGGAAATTGGCGATCAAACCCGGAAAACCATTGATGCGTGGCAAGATTGGCGACTGTCTGGTGATCGGTCTGCCGGGCAATCCGGTGTCGGTACTGGTGTCCGGGTTGCTCTATGTGATGCCGCTTTTGCGCCATGTGATGGGGGCAGAAAAATCACAAACGGCCCCGGTGCGCATGCCGGTGCGTGCGGGCTTTGATTTCCGTCGCGGGACCGGACGGCGAGAATGGTTGCGGGCGCGTCTAGTGCAAAATGACGATGGTGCATTTGAGGCCGTGGCTTTTTCGTCTACCAGTTCCGGCATGCTGTCATCGATGGTTTGGGCCGACGGATTGATCGAAATACCCGAAAATTGCGGCGCTGTATCAAGGGGTGATACGGTCTTGTACTTGCCGCTTCGCGGTTTGCAATAAGCCTTTTGAAAAGTGATCCATATCATTGCAATGACAGGGGAATTCCCTGATCCTTGTCGCCTTGTTTATGCATGGGAGAACCGGCAATGACCGTATCGGTGACGTTTTGTGGTGCAGCAGGTGGTGTGACCGGTTCATGCTATTGGCTGCAAACAGATCATGGAAGTTTTCTGGTCGATTGCGGCATGTTTCAGGGCAGCAAGACCGTCCGTGAATTGAACTATGGTCCGTTTCCGTTCAAGGCCGAGGAAATTTCGGCCGTTCTGTTGACCCATGCACATATCGATCATTCGGGCTTGTTGCCCAAGCTTGTCAAAGCCGGTTTTGCAAATTCGATCATGGCGACCGAGCCGACCTGCGATCTGTTGACCTATATGTTGCCCGATTCCGGCTATATCCAGGAAAGCGAAGTCGAACGGTTAAACCGCCGCAATGCGCGTCGCGGGCGCCCCGAAGTGACCCCGATCTATACCCGTAAGGATGCTGAACAAACGCTTTTGCAGCTGACACCGGTTGAATATCACAAATGGCAGGATGTGATCGAAGGTGTTCGGGCAAGGTTCTGGGATGCGGGGCATTTGTTGGGATCAGCCTCCATCGAGGTAGAGGTGGCTTCTGGCAGCAAGGATGAAAAGCCGACCCGTTTGCTGTTTTCCGGCGATATCGGAACCGGGGAGGCGGTGTTTAACGAGGCCCCCGAAGGCCCGTCCGATCTTGATTATCTGTTTGTCGAGACGACTTATGGTGATCGCAACCGCCCGGAAGTCACCGATGATGAACGCCGTGCGATGTTGGGCAAGGAAGTCCGCGAGGCATTGTTGGCGGGCGGAAACCTGGTGATCCCGAGTTTTGCTGTGGCCCGAACACAGGAACTGATGGTCGATCTGGCGCATTTGTTTAATCGCGGGCAATTGCCCGAGGCGAATGTCTTTGTCGACAGTCCGCTTGCCCGGCACGCGACCGATGTCTTTGCCCGGCACCTTAAGCCCGAAGATGCGCGTGCATTGGAACATCCGAAGTTCCATATGGTTCCCGATGTGGATGCCAGTAAACAACTGGCCCGGATCACCAGCGGCGCGATCATTATTTCAGCAAGTGGCATGTGTGATGCTGGTCGAATTCGATATCATCTGAAAAATAATCTGTGGCGGTCGAATTGCACGGTTCTGCTGGTTGGTTTTCAGGCTGCCGGATCGTTTGGCCGCGTCTTGCAGCAAGGCGCCAAACATGTCCGCATTCACGGCGAAGAAATCGAAGTTCATGCCCGCATTCGAACCCTTGATGTGTATTCCGGCCATGCGGATCAGGATATGCTCTTGCGCTGGACGCGTGACAGACTACCTGTGGCCAAGCGCGTTTTCCTGACCCATGGCGAGGAAGGGGCGCGTACAGCATTCCAGCAAGTTCTCAAGGCCACTGACATCCCGGAAGAAAAAATATCCCTGCCGATGCTTGATGACACAGTGATCCTGAAAAAAGGAACGCTGCACATCGCGCAAAACAAACCGCGACTCTCTGGCGAAGAGCTGTCGCGTGATGACTGGCACAATATGTACGCAGGCACCATTACGGCACTTTCGGACAAGTTACGGTCGATGTCGACGCCAGCAGAAAGACAGAAGCTGCTCGAAAAAGTCTTGCGCGATATCGGGTCAGTGTGAGAGCAATTAGCTTGGAAAACAATGAGCAAACCGGATCATCAGATTACGGTAATGCTTGCTAATAAAAGATATCCTGTCACCCTGTGCACGGGATGGGACAGTTTGAATAACTACGCAGACGGGCGGATATATGTCGATCGTGGGGAACTCTGGTTATCGGGTTCTAATTTATAGTCATGATACGTTTGGGCTCGGCCATCTGCGCCGTTGCCGTACGATTGCGCATGCGCTCGTTTCACGTCGTGATGATGTTTCTGTTCTGATTTTGTCGGGATCGCCAATTATTGGCAGCTTTGAATTCCGGTCACGAGTCGACTTCGTGCGTATTCCCGGCGTTATCAAGCTGTCGAATGGCGAATATACGTCGCTTAATCTCAATATTGATGTCGACCAGATTTTGGCGATGCGTGAATCGATCATTCAGCACACTGCCGATGTCTTTAACCCCGACATCTTTATCGTGGATAAAGAACCGCTTGGCCTGCGTGGCGAAGTGGAATCCACGCTTAAGATGTTGCGCCATCGCCGTACCCGTCTTGTGATGGGCTTGCGCGATGTGATGGATGATCCGGTCAATCTGCGCGAAGAATGGGACCGCAAACAGTGCGTGCCTGCTCTTGCAGATCTGTACGACGAAATCTGGGTCTATGGATTGCAGGAAATTTGCAATCCGCTTGAAGGGATTGATCTGCCGCCCGGCGTTGAAAACAAAATGGCCTATACCGGCTATTTGCCGCGGACAGCAACACGTCGCCCGACGCCGGAACATGGTGCGCTTGGTCTTGAAGAACCCTATTACCTTGTCACCACCGGCGGCGGTGGGGATGGTGTCAATCTGGTAGATTGGGTGATCAGTGCCTATGAAACCGATCCAACCATTGCCGTACCGTCGCTTGTGGTTCTTGGCCCGTTTATGGCGCCGACAGAACAAAAGGCCTTCATGGATCGCGCCGAGAAAATCGACAAGCTGTCGGTGATCACCTTTGACGCCAATGTCGAAATGCTGATGGATAAATCGGCCGGTGTGATTGCCATGGGCGGATATAATACGTTCTGTGAAATCCTGTCCTTTGACAAGCCGGCGGTGATTGTGCCGCGCACGGTGCCGCGCCTTGAACAATATGTTCGGGCTTCGGCGGCCGAAAAGCTTGGGCTGGTCAAAATGCTGACCGAAGAAGGCGGGCGCGATCCGCGTGAAATGGCCGATGCCCTGCATGGCCTGATCAATCAACCAAAACCGTCACATGTGACAGTTCCCAACCTTATGGGCGGACTTGAACGTGTGGGGGATCTTGTTGATCGCTGGCTTCCGCCGCAAATGGCTGCTGAATAACTATCACCGGGAACAGAATTGATGACACGCGACAGTCTTGCAATCGTGGTGAAGGGATATCCGCGATTGTCGGAAACCTTTATTGCGCAGGAAATTCTGGGAATTCAGCAGGCCGGTATTCCATACCGCATTGTTTCGTTGCGTCATCCGACCGATAAGAAGCGCCATCCGATCAATGACCGGATTACTGGTGATGTCGATTATCTTCCTGAATATGTTTATCAGGAACCGATGCGGGTTTTGCGGGCTTGGCTTAAGGCGCGCAAGCTTCCGGGATATCGCCGCGCAGTTAATATCTGGTGGCAGGATTATCATCGCGACCGCACGTCAAACCGTGCAAGACGCTTTGCCCAAGCATTGGTGATGGCGGCAGAACTGCCCGATGATATCACCCGGATTTATGCCCATTTCCTGCATACACCGGCATCTGTTGCGCGTTATTGCGCGATCATGCGCGGATTGCCTTGGGCCTGTTCGGCACATGCCAAGGATATCTACACCAGCGAAGATTGGGACATGCGCGAAAAGCTGCGTGATATGGATTGGCTGGTCACCTGCACCAAGGCCAATGTCGAATATCTGCGCCAACTCGCCGAGACCCCCGACAAGGTTAATCTGCTTTATCACGGGCTGGATTTTTCCCGCTTTCCCGAAGACCTTCCGCAACGCGAAATGTGCGACGGGCGTGACGGAACAAAGCCTGTGACGATCCTTTCGGTTGGTCGCCTGGTTGGCAAAAAGGGCTATGACGATTTGCTGCGCGCACTGGCAAAGCTTCCTGCTGATCTGCATTGGCGGTTTGTTCATATCGGCGGCAGCAATGATGGCAAATACAAACAATTGGCCTCAGAACTCGGTATTGCGGACAAATGCGACTGGCGTGGTCCGCGTGATCAGAAAGAAGTGATTGCTGCCTGCCAGACATCGGATTTGTTTGTTCTGGCCAGCCGCATCGAACAGGACGGGGACCGCGATGGTCTGCCGAATGTTTTGATGGAAGCCCAGCTTTGCGGGCTTGCCGCGGTATCAACATCGATTTCGGCAATCCCGGAACTGCTGGTGGACGGGGTCAATGGCAAACTGGTTCCGGAACGCAATCCTGATGAATTGGCCAAGGCGCTGGAACTTGTCATTTCCGATCCGGCATTGCGTGTCGAAATGGGTCGAAAGGGTAATGAAATCGTCCGTCGTGATTTTTCATTCTATCGCGGGATGAAGGAACTTGCCCACCGTTTTGGCGTCGAAGATCAACCCGATCAAGTCCGCGGTCGCCAGGATGGCATAATCACGCAACCCGCCGCGCAGTAGGAGCCACGCGATTGCAGGTCGCCTTTTACGCACCGCTTAAACCTGTTGATCATCCGGTGCCATCCGGTGACAGGCTAATTGCGCAGTTATTGTGTGATGCGTTGCGGTTGGCGGAAATGAATGTCGATATTGCATCACGTTTCAGAAGCCGGGTTGCCGATGGCAACGGCATGCGACAGGCACGGCTTGCCGAACTGGGTACCAAACTGGCCGGGCGTCTGATACGGCAATTTCAAGACGGGTCACGTCCGCGTCCGGATATCTGGTTTACCTATCACCTGTATTACAAGGCACCGGACTGGATTGGTCCGATTGTCGCCCATACGCTTGATATCCCATATGTCGTGGCCGAGGCATCCTTTGCCCCAAAACGGGCAGGTGGCCCTTGGCATCAAAGCCATATGGCGGTTGAAACAGCACTGCGTCACTGTGACGGGGTGTTTTCGCTGAACCGGTCGGATATGGAATGTCTTCGTGATATCTGTCCTAATGAAGTCCTGCATTTCATTCCGCCCTTTACACGAATTGATCAATGGAGTGCGCCGGCACGTCCGCAACCGGATGCAAATGCAATAAAGCTGGTGACAACCGCCATGATGCGCGACGGGGATAAGTTTGCGTCATTCAAGGCACTGGCAGATGCATTGGGCCAGCTGATCAAAAAGGGTATCACCAACTGGCATCTGACGATTATCGGGGATGGCCCGGCCCGCAACAGGGTCGAAACCCTGTTTGACGATCAGGGTATTGCAGCCAATCAGGTTTCGTTTGCAGGCCTGTGTGTGCCAACCGAAACGCGCGAAATTCTCGCGAAGTCGGATTTGTTTGTCTGGCCAGCCATCAACGAGGCATTCGGTATGGCGATGCTTGAAGCACAGGCGTCCGGACTGCCGGTTCTTGCCGGTGATGCCGGTGGGGTTTCCGGGATTGTATCAAACGGCTTGACGGGGTGGCTGGTTCCGGAAAGTGATGCTGTTGCCTTTGCTGATCGGCTTGAAAGTTGCCTGACAACGGATGTTTCAGCCCTTCGATCATTTGGGCAGGCCGGGGCATCCAAGGCATCACAGCATCATACATTGTCTGCTGCCGCAAACATTCTGGGTACGTCCCTTCGCAAAATTGCCGCCAGTTACGGAAAGGACGGATCATGAAGACCGTCCGTTTTGCGTTGCTGCGTCATGGGGTGACGGACTGGAATGCCGAGAAACGTATTCAGGGGCATTCCGATATTTCGCTACGACCCGAAAGCATTGCGTTTTACCAGAACCGTCGTTTGCCAAAGGATTGGCGGGATGTTGTTTGGTATTGCACGCCGTTGGTGCGCACCCGGGAAACGGCCGATGCCCTTTCCGTTTCGCCGATAACGCCAAATCCGGCGCTGATCGAAATGAATTGGGGCACATGGGAAGGCAGGCGGCTTCCTGAGTTGCGCGACGAGCTTGGGGACGCCATGCGGGTTAACGAAGATCGCGGATGGGATTTCCGCCCCGAAGGCGGCGAAAGCCCGCGTGATGTTCTTGCAAGGGTAGAAGGGTTCTTGCGACAATCGACTGAACCGCAATTTGGCGCGATTACCCACAAAGGCGTCATTCGTGCGGTATATGCCGCAGCAAGGCCCTGGAACATGATGGGCAAGATTCCCGACAAA
Organism: Thalassospira profundimaris; assembly: GCF_003326675.1. GTDB lineage: Bacteria > Pseudomonadota > Alphaproteobacteria > Rhodospirillales > Thalassospiraceae > Thalassospira > Thalassospira aquimaris. The sequence continues at coordinate 102,759 of NZ_JPWF01000007.1, read as the reverse complement.
CTCGATTGGGAATGCCTTCATGTGTTTGAGTGGTCAGAACAGGACGGTTTGAAGGTGTCTGAGCTTAATGTGCCGCTGGTGTCTGTTGTTTCTGGGACGGAGTGCAACTGATGTCAGATGTCTTTGTCTATGTTCAACATCTTTTGGGAATAGGCCATGTCCGGCGTATGGCTTTGATCAATCAGGCCATTCGCGAGCAGGGGTTGTCGGTAACCGTGGCAAGTGGTGGTGTGCCCGACGACGGGCTGGATTTTGCCGCCGATACGGTTATTCAGCTTTCACCGTGTAAAACAGCAGACAGCAATTTCTCAAACCTTGTTGATCCCGATGGCAATTCGCTCGGCGATGACTGGAAGGAAAAACGCAAGGAAGAATTGCTTGCCGCCTTTAATGTCTCATCACCACGGCTTGTTCTGATCGAAATGTTCCCGTTCGGGCGACGGGCATTTCGGTTTGAGCTGATCCCGCTATTTGAAGCGGCAAAAGCAGCTGGCATTCCAATTATCTGTTCAGTGCGTGATCTTTTGGTGCGCAAGAACGATCCGGCGAAAACGCAATGGATGGCCGACATTGCACGTAAATATCTTGATGCTGTTCTTGTTCATGGTGACCCGCAGCTTTTCGGGTTTGATCGCAGTTTTGCCTGCGCCGAACAGATTTCTGATCTGATTACGCATACCGGATATGTTGCGCCTGTTATTGGTAAGATGCCTGATCAAACCCGGTCCGGTGTTCTGGTATCGGCAGGCGGTGGGGCGGTTGGTGCAGAGCTGATCGAACTGGCAATTGCCGCGCGGGCCTGTTCGGAAAAGTATGGTCAGGATGATTGGCATATTGTCACCGGGCCGCATTTCCCGACATCACGCTTTGACGCGATTGCCACTTCATTGCCATCGGGGATCATCCTGCACCGGTTTTTACCCGATTTCCGTGATCGAATGGCGGGGGCGGCGGTATCGGTGTCACAGGCGGGTTATAATACCCTGATGGACGTGCTTTCGACCCGGACACCGGCGGTTATGGTGCCCTTTGCCGAGGGGGGCGAAAGCGAACAAACAGAGCGCGCAGAAATTCTTTCAAAAGAAGGGGTTATTTCCCTGCTTGATCTTGATGGCCTGTCTGCGCAATCATTAGCAAAACAAATAGATTGCGTCCGTCCACCCGCAGATATTCCAATCGCGCTGGACGGGGCACAAAGAACTGCGTCAATTATCGCAGGAATGATTAAGGGACAGGTATGAGCAGTTGGGATCATTTGCGCAGCGAACTTGATCTGTGGCAGGCCGAAGGCCGGGTTGCCACGGCATGGTGGCGCGATGACGATGCTGTGACTGTTACCCCGGAACTTGAGGAAATCCTTGCCTTTGAGCAAGATTATGGCGTGCCGCTTGCACTTGCTGTTATCCCGCGTGATCTGCAAGATGACCTGGTTGAACGGTTGGTTGAAACCGTCGATACCCGGGTTTTGCAACATGGCTGGTCGCATCAAAACCATATGCCCGAAGGTCGGAAAAATCAGGAACTGGATGACGTGCGTGATATCGGCGCTGTCATTACCGACTTGCGACAGGGCTTTGCAGTTCTAGAGTCGCGGTTCGGAAGCCGTTTCTTGCCGGTCATTGTGCCGCCATGGAACCGGATTGCCGATGATGTTGCCGCTTCTTTGCAGTCACTTGGATTTAACGGGTTAAGTACCTTTAATCCGCGGGCATCAGAAGAACCCTATAAGGGGCTTCTTCAGGTCAACACCCATGTCGATGTGATTGACTGGCGTGGAACACGCGGGTTCGTTGGCGAAGATGCCGCATTGGGTGTGATGACGGCCCATCTTGCCGCACGTCGTACCGGGCAGGTGGATGGAAAGGAGCCGACAGGCATCCTGACCCATCATCTGGTTCATGACGCGGCGACAACCAAGTTTCTGGACAATCTGTTTTCGATGGAACATTCAGCATTAAGCTGGCTTAGAATTCCTGGAGTATTTCCATGGCACTAAGGCCCAAAGATCATCTTGAACCGGAACATAACGCCGGTGCGGGGACGCCTGTTGATCCGGTCAAACCGTCCGGGGTTGGTGACAGCGACGTTCAGATGATGTCTTACCCACCCAAATTGATGGCCCCCGATCTGGCGAAATCGATTGTCGGTTTGCTGATCTGCGGGGTGATTGCACTGATCCCCGATATGCTGGCAATCATTCAGTGGACGACGGCCGGTTTGGCTTTGTTGTTCGTATTTTACTTTGCCAGAACACTTATTCGGTTCCAGTCAAAGCTGTTTGTGTCCGAATATGGCATCCGTCTTTCGTCAATACGCGGGGGGACGGCTTTTGCCTGGTCTGAGCTTTCCAAGTTCCGGTTGCGCTATTTCAGTACGAAGCGTGACGGGAACAAGGGATGGTTTGAACTGACCTTGCAGGCAGGCGAAGCCAAAATTGTCGCAGAATCAACACTGGACGGATTTGACGATCTGCTTGAAATTTCACGGGATTGGGCGAAAGATAACCAAATTCTGGTAGACGACGTCACAAGAACAAACCTGATGCGTATGGATGAAGCTGAGACACTTGTTCAAGCAGCTGCCGCCGAACGCTCAAATGGTGGTGCGAAACGAACATGACTGACATTCTGCGTATCAAGGATCTGAAAGTTGAATTTGTCTTGCCGCATATGCGGGTCAAGGCGGTCGAAAATGTAAGCTTTCGCATCGGTGCGCAGGAAACCGTCGCCTTGGTCGGGGAATCCGGATCCGGCAAAAGCACCATTTCCCAAGCCATTATGGGATTGCTGCCAAAGTCGGCCCAAATCACCAAGGGATCGATCATTTTTGCCGATCCCAAAACACCGGGCACGCGCGTTGATCTTGCGATGCTTGATCGGTCCGGGACCGAAATGCGGGCCATTCGCGGTGGCCGGATTTCGATGATTTTCCAGGAACCGATGAGTTCCCTGTCACCGCTTCATACCATCGGTGATCAGATTTGCGAGGCGGTGCGCCTTCATCGTAAAGTTGGCCGGGCAGAGGCCAACGAGCTTGCAATTGAAATGCTGACGCTGATAGGTTTTCCGCAACCCAAAAGGTCGCTTAAAACCTATCCGTTCGAGCTTTCCGGTGGCCTGCGTCAACGCGCCATGATTGCCATGGCGATGGTCTGCCGTCCGGCATTGCTTGTTGCCGATGAACCGACCACTGCGCTCGATGTTACGATTCAGGCGCAAATTCTGCGCCTGATCAAGGAAGTACAAAGCGAACTGCAAATGTCGGTTCTGCTGATTACCCATGATCTGGGTGTCGTGGCCAATATGGCAGACCGCATGGTCGTGGTGTATGACGGGCGTGTTGTTGAGTCCGGCAGGACAGATGATGTTTTCATCAATCCCGGTCATGCATATACGCAATCACTTCTGGCTGCTGTTCCGCATTTCAATATGGGCCCGGATGAACGGTTGCGTCCGCTGCGCGAAATCAAACCCAAAACCGGAAGCCTTCTTGCCGAGGAACGCCCAGCCGATCCGGTGCGCGATAGTCAGGAAATCCCGCCATCACTTGCACTGCATCCGGCAATGGCAAGTGAACCGGTTTTGGCGGTCCGTCATCTCAGCAAAAGTTTTACCACCCGCAAAGGGAACTGGCTTAAATCCGAAGAAAGCCTGATCCCGGCGGTTGACGATGTGTCGCTTACGGTTAATCGTGGGGAATGTGTCGGGCTGGTTGGCGAAAGCGGGTGTGGCAAGACAACACTTTCCAAACTGATTATGCGGGCGATGGAGCCCGATGACGGATCGATCCTGTTTCGTGGTGAAAGCGGTCAGATGACCGAATTGACCGGGCTTGATGAAGATCAGCTCAATCCGTATCGCAAACGCATACAATTTGTGTTTCAGGACCCGTTCGGTTCCCTTAATCCGCGGATGACGGTTCAGGATATCATCGCCGAACCCATGATTATTCATGGGGTCGGGGATACGGCGTATCGCAAGAAAATGGTGCTGGAGCTGATGGATCTTGTCGGGCTTGATCCACGTTTTCTAAGCCGTTACCCACACAGTTTTTCGGGCGGACAGCGCCAGCGTATCGGGATTGCGCGTGCGCTTAGTCTTAAGCCGGATCTGTTGATCTTTGACGAGCCGACATCTGCACTTGATGTGTCAGTTCAGGCGCAAATATTGAATTTGTTAAAGGATTTACAGCGCGATCTTAATCTGACGTATCTGTTTATTTCCCACAATCTTGCCGTTGTGGATTACATAGCAGACCGGATTGCGGTGATGTGTGCGGGGCGCATTGTTGAGTCCGCCCCACGTGAACAGCTGTTCAAAAATCCGGTGCATCCCTACACGCAGGCTTTGCTCAATGCTGTGCCGTTTGCCGATCTGGACCATTTGCTGGACTTCGACAAGATTGTCGATGGCAAGGCGTCTGATCCGTCTCGTTGGCCGGCACCCTTTACGATTAACGCCACCAGCGCACCCAAAATGATGCAATTTGCAGAAGACCATTTTGTGCGTGCCGAACGTGCCGATTTCACGGAGATCGCGATATGACTACGCTTTATGCCAGTTCAACCGTTTCCGCGCGCCGCATGTTCGGTGGCCTGGCCTTGGGGATCGGCCTTGTCGCCGGGGCAATGATGCCCGGTTCCGCACAGGCCGAAATCCCGTATTTCGAGGATGCAATTGCCAAGGGCACTTTGCCCCCGATGCTGCAACGCCTTCCGGAACATCCAAAGGTCATTGATTTCGGTGCCGAAGGCAAATCTATCGGCAAGTATGGCGGCGAATTCGTAACCATCATGGGCCGGTCCAAAGATATCCGTATGGCGGTTGTTTACGGTTATGCGCGGTTGATCGGCTATGATCAGGATTTGAATTTGCAGCCCGATATCCTCGAGGCGCTTGATGTGAATGAAGAAGGCAATGTCTTCACATTGCATCTGCGCAAGGGCCACAAATGGTCAGATGGCGCACCATTCACCGCCGAGGATTTCCGCTATTACTGGGAAGACGTCGCCAATAATGATGAACTGTTCCCGGTTGGCCCGCCGCGTTTTCTGTTTGTTGGCGACGAGCCGGCAACGTTTGAAATTCTTGATGAATATACCGTGCGCTATAGCTGGTCGCAGCCAAACCCGTTCTTCCTGACCGAGCTTGCGGCGACCCTGCCGCCATTCATTTATCGCCCGTCGCATTATCTCAAACAGTTTCACGCAAAATACCGTGATCCGGACGAGCTCGAAGCGATGGTGCATGAACGTGGGCTTCGCAGCTGGGCGGTTTTGCATACCGACATGGACCGCCCCTACAAGCTGTCCAACATCAACCGTCCGTCGCTTGATCCTTGGCTGATCACTACAGAAGAGCCGTCTGATCGCTTCGTATTTGTCCGCAACCCGTATTATCATCGCGTTGATCCGGAAGGGAACCAGCTTCCCTATATCGACAGGATGATCTTCAATATTTCGAACTCGAAACTCGTCCCGGCAAAGGTCGGAGCGGGCGAGGTTGATCTGCAAAGCCGTATTCTGTCGCTTAAGGACTACACGTTCCTGAAACAGTCCGAGGCCAAACAGAATTATCAGGTGCGTTTGTGGGATGTCGGGGCCGGGGCATATGCTGCCCTTTATCCGAACCTGACATGCAGTGATCCGGTCTGGCGTTCGGTTCTGCGTGATGTGCGGTTCCGGCGCGCCTTGTCGCTTGCGATTAACCGGACTGAAATCAACCGGGTTCTCTTCTTTGGTCTGGCGCAGCCGACCAATAATACGGTTCTGCCCAAAAGCCCGCTTTTCAAGCCGGAATATCGTGAAAATTACATCAAGTTTGATGTGAAGGCAGCCAATGCTCTGCTTGATGAAATGGGGCTCGAGCAACGCAATGGGGATGGCATTCGATTGCTTCCTGATGGTCGGCCAATGGAAATCATTGTCGAAACCACGGGCGAAAACCCCGAACATGATGACATGCTTGAACTGATTGGTGACAGCTGGCGTCAGGTCGGCGTCAAAATGTTCGTCAAGGGCCTGCAACGCGAAGTGTTGCGCAATCGTGCCTATAGTGGCGAAACCATCATGTCGATCTTTAACGGCGTTGATAATGGTCTTGCCACACCAAACTCGGTACCGTCGGAATATGTGCCGGCCCAACAGGACAGCTTGCAATGGCCGAAATGGGGTCAGTATTACCAGACCGACGGCGAGGCCGGTGAGGCACCCGATATGCCCGCTGCCAAAGAATTGATGGACCAGTACCACAAATGGCAGACCAGCAATGAAAAAGGCCGCAAAGAAGCCTGGCAGGCGATCCTTGATATCAATTCGGAAAACATGTTCTCGATCGGGTTGATCGGGAATGTGCCGCAACCGGTTGTCGTCGATAAAGACATGCGCAACGTGCCTGAAAAAGGCATTCACAGCTGGGAGCCGGGCGCATTCTTTGGCATTTATCGTCCGGATACGTTCTGGTGGGACCGATAATCTATTGAAGTGAAAACAAGACGTTTTGTGATCCTCGAGGGATAGGAAGCAAAACGACAGGGGGAGCGATTTCGCCGATGCTGACCTATTTGGCAAGACGGCTTTTTGTAATGGTGCCGACACTGATTTTGATCAGTGTGCTGGTCTTTGTGATCATTCAGCTCCCGCCGGGAGACTTTCTGAGCACCTATCTCAATGAGCTGCAATCGCAGGGCGAGGCCGTTGACCCAGCCAAGATCGAGTTCCTGAAACAGCAATATGGTCTGGATCAGCCAATCTATATCCAATATGCCGAATGGGCATGGGGGCTATTGCACGGTGATCTTGGTTTCTCCTTTGAATATAATTTGCCGGTTTCCGATGTCGTTGGCGACCGTCTGTGGCTGTCGATGGTGCTGAATTTCAGCACCGTGATTTTCATTTATATCGTCAGTTTCCCGATCGGGATTTATTCGGCGACCCGGCAATATAGCTGGGGCGATTATGGTTTCACGCTTTTGGGATTTCTCGGGCTGGCGATGCCCAACTTCCTGTTTGCGCTGATTTTGCTGTATTACGCCAATGTCATTTTTGGCACGTCGATTGGTGGCCTGATGGACCCGGAATTCATCAATCAGGGCTGGTCATTTGCCAAGATGATGTCGGTTGCGGAACATCTTTGGGCTCCGGTCGTCGTGATTGGGACGTCTGGTACGGCATCCATGATCCGGCGTCTTCGGGCCAATTTGCTTGATGAACTGAGCAAGCAATATGTTGTCACTGCCCACGCCAAGGGGCTTTCCCCGACCAAGGTTCTGTTCAAATATCCGCTGCGCATGGCGTTGAATCCGTTTATTGCCGATATCGGTAATATCCTGCCACAGGTGGTTTCGGGCTCGGTCCTGGTGTCGGTCGTGATGTCCTTGCCGACCACGGGGCCGATGTTGCTGACCGCGCTGCAAAGTCAGGACATGTATCTGGCGGGTTCATTCCTGATGTTCCTGGCGTTGTTGACTGTTGTTGGCATGTTCATTTCCGATGTCTTGCTTGCCTGGCTTGATCCCCGCATTCGCTTGCAGGGAGGTATTTCGAAATGAGTACCGATGATACCAAGCGCAACGAGCATTTTGTCGACAAGACACCGTTTGATCCCTGGGATCGCGAAGCGCTGACACCGGAACAGGAAAAATACTATCTGGCGTCACAGTGGCAACTGATGTGGTGGCGATTGAAACGCCACCGTCTTGCATATTTCTCGCTGATCATTCTGGCGATCATGTATGCGTCGGTCTTTATTGTGGAATTCATTGCGCCCTATGCGCAGGAAACCCGCAATTCCGAATTCATTCATCATCCGCCACAGGGCATTCATCTTTTCGATGATGGTAAATTTGTCGGACCGTTTACCTATGGCACCGATTTCTCGGTTGATATGGAAACGCTTAAGCCGATCTATGTCGTTAATCCGGAACGGATTGAACCGGTGCGCTTCCTGTGTTCCGGGGATGAATATGAATTCTGGGGCATGGTCGAGTTGGATTTCCATTTCGTCTGTCCGTCTGAAAACGGGACCTTGTTCCTGTTTGGCACCGACCGGCTTGGCCGCGACATGTTTTCACGCATGATTTATGGCGCACGCGTGTCGCTTACAATCGGGCTTGTCGGTATATCGGTCAGTTTCCTGTTGGGCATCCTGATTGGTGGGGCTGCGGGCTATTACGGCGGATGGGTTGATGCAACGGCACAGCGGACCATCGAAGTGATCCGTTCCTTGCCGGAAATCCCGCTTTGGATGGCTCTATCCGCAGCCTTGCCGGTAACCTGGAGCCCGATCCTGATCTATTTCGGGATCACGATCATTCTGGGGCTGATTGACTGGACGGGGCTTGCCCGTGCCGTGCGATCAAAGCTGTTGGCGCTTCGCGAAGAAGATTACGCGCTTGCCGCCCGTTTGATGGGGGCGAAACCGAAACGGATTATTGCCCGCCATCTGTTACCGAACTTTGCAAGTCACCTGATTGCGTCTGTCACCCTGTCGATCCCCAATATGATCCTGGGTGAAACAGCACTCAGCTTCTTGGGGCTTGGGCTTAGAGCACCTGTAACCAGTTGGGGTGTGCTTTTGAATGATGCCCAGAACATCAACGCGGTTGCGGTTTATCCGTGGCTGATGATGCCAGTGATCCCGGTCGTGATTGTTGTGTTGGCGTTCAACTTCCTTGGCGACGGCCTGCGTGATGCCGCAGACCCGTACAAGAACTGATCTTGATCATCAGAATAAATGAAAAAGGGCAGCCCGTTGGCTGCCCTTTGTTTTGCTATCGGTAACGCGATTTAGCGTTTGCGCAGCCAAAGGCTCGTTTCGTGCGCGCCTTTGGGCAAGTGGATGTCCTTGGCAATAGAACGATCAACATCATTGCCAAGCCGCGTGGTCGCGTAGGCACTTGACCACAAAATTTCAAATCCGTTTCCTGCCAAAAGCGACGCAACGCCTTGTTGCTCGTTATATCCGCGCCACTGCCAGATTTCCGGATAGTCGTCGGGCAGGGTGATGTCATGGATGTGGATGATCGTGCCGCTGGGGAGGATCGGGATCACGGTGGAAAACAGCAAATCCACGTCCGTTCCGGGCATCAGGATGTGGCTTGAATCAATCGACAGAATGTCGGACGCCGCCAGTGTCGCAAAGATCGCAGGATCGGCTTTTTGCACGATTGTGCGTTCAATCGTGATCGGTAATTTGGCGATATCTGCACGCGGGGCCGGGTCAATGGCATGAAACTGTGTTTCAAGGCCGCCATCCTTGATCGCCCGGTGATAGAACCGGGTGGAATGACCTGACCCGATTTCAATAATCCGGTTTGGCTTGATTTCGCGCGTAAAGGTGTATGCCATCATCCCGTCAAGGCGCGGGAACCAGCTTTGTTGCCAGCGCGGTTCGGGCGGCGTGGCATTGTCAAAACCGGCAAAGGCATCCCGATAACGGTCAGCCTTGGTAAGCCATTCGACCATTGTTGGCGCGGCCTGATCCATCATGGCTTCGATTGCAGGGTATGAAGGGCGTCCGACGGCCTTTTGCGTTTCACTGGCATAGCGGTAAGGGATGAAATAACCCGCAGGATCACTACCAAAAAGTGTCTTCAAACCGAGTTTCCAACGGCGCATTCTGCGGGAGAACGGCATGGAGGTCATTTGGGCAATCCCTTTGGTCAAACGAGGCAAGAATGAAATGAGAATAGAAGTTGTTGGTGGCTAGTCACAAAATGTCTGGTCTTCACCACGCCAGCTTCGCATAAGCCAGAACGCAAACAGAAGCGCAATGCTCGAAAGTCCGGCCATGAAGTAATAGGCGTGCGAACCGAAATAGCCGTAAAGCGGGCCGGATGCCCAGATGCTGCTGCCAAGGAACACACCCATCGATAACGTCGCCATCAGGCTTTGAGCCGAAGTGGCAAGCTGTTGCGGGATGGCACGCGCAATGAAGCTTACAGCGGCAAGATGGGTGATCCCGAATGTCATGGCATGAAGCGGCTGAACAAGGAAGATCATCCAGACATCGTCGCTTGATCCCAATACCGTCCAGCGCAGGATGCCCGCCGTTGCGCCAAGCGCAAAAAGAATGCCCGGATGACGCCCGCGCACGAAACGACCGGCAATCGCAAACAGAACAATCTCGGCGACCACACCGGTCGACCAGAAGATGCCGATCATCTCATGGGAATAGCCAACGGTTTCCCAGTGGACAGAGGCAAAGCTGTAATAGGTGCCGTGCGATCCTTGGGCAAAGCCGATACAGCCGAGATAGATCAGAAATACCGGCTTGCGCAGCAAATAAATCAGCGATGAACCGGAACGCAATGGACGGTCGGTTTGCGGATCGGGCATGAGGGTGGTGATCGCAAAATTGACAATCCCGGCAATGAACAACATCCAGACGATCCATTCCACCGACGTTCCGTCAAGAACCCAGCCCGCGCCATAAGATGCAAGGATGAAGGCAAGAGATCCCCACAGTCGCACACGGCCGTAATCAAGCTGACGCGCCTTGCATTCGTGAACCGTGATCGTCGTGCCAAGCGGCAGAAGCGGCGAGAATGTAAATCCGATAACCACCGAAAGGGCGGCAAGCCACCAGAAGTTGCTTGATACCGGAAAAGCCAGGATCGACAGCGCGTAAATCCCGGCCAGCCACAACATGGGCGTCTTGCGGTTGCCGGTGCGATCCGCACGCTGGGCAATCAAAGGATCGGCAAAGACGCGTACCCAGTTGGGCAGGGACAATAGAATGCCGATCTCGCCCGCGGACAGTCCTTGTGCCTTTAACCAGACCGGCCAATAGGGCAGAAACACTCCCTGAACCAGAAACAGGCCGGAGAAAAACAACGCAAGAACGGTTGCCGTTTTGAAGCGGTCCGGATCTTTATCCTGTGTGGCGGCGGTCTTGATCATGCCGAGATATGCCGACGTTTAAGCCCGCGAATGATAAAGCGTGCCGGGTGCAGGGCATGCATCAGGGCTTTTTCCAAAGGCAGGGGCATGGCGCAAATCTCGCTGGCAAGGATTTCGGCGGCAAGCGGGGCACCGATCAAACCACGCGCCCCAAATCCGGTACAGATATACACGTCTTTGTGGTAGGGCGCATTGATATATCGCGCGCCTTTTTTGCCTTTGTCGATATCGTGATAGGCCGCAAGATAACGATCAAAATCCGGGGCAGGGCCGATCAGGGGTAAATGATCCGCCGTTGTGGTGCGAAGGGCCGCCCGTCCATCCAGTTTGTCCGCAGAAATATGTTCCGATATCGCTGGAAGTATTTTGGTTAACTGGTTGATATTATAGGTATGGTCATCAGTTCTGATGTCTGTCTGATCATCATCGCGGCCAAATGTCGCGCCGATTACATGGATGCCGTTTCGTTCCGGCGTAAGGTAGCCCTTATAGCTCAGAACACAGCGGATGTTAGCGCTATCATAGGCGTTCGAAATCACCTCTTGTGGGCAATAGCTGATCTGACCGCGCACCGGGTTTAACTGATCTGAAAGCCATGCGGTTTGGGCAAGCTGACTTGTTTCAAGCGCACCGGCAATGACGACGCAATCAAACGGACCAAATTCACGCCCATCGGATGCGCGCAGGATTTTCCCATCCGGCCCATCAAGGATGTCGGTAATATGTGTTGCAAGCTGGCAATCAATATCACGGGTCAGGGCATGGACCAGTGACGGCGGATGCACCCATCCCGCGGATGGATAGAAAACTCCGTCCATTGGCACGGAGAGGCCAAAAATCTCGCCTGCCTCATCACTATTCATTGCACGGACAAGGTCCGGCTTGTCATGCAAACGCGCAAGCAACCCATCAAGGCGTTCACGTTTGCGCGGACTGGTCGCAAGTTCAAGCACACCGCAGAAATCGGCTTCGACGTCGCCCCGATCCGCCAGCCGCTTCACCATCCGGTGACTGTATCGGTAACCGGCTTCGTAAAATCGTCCGGTGATCGCATGATCAACCGTCAAATAGGGTTCTAGCATCCCGATCGGGTTGCCCGATGCCATGGATGCAAGCTGATCACGTTTTTCAAATAATGTGACCGCGCAATCACGTTTGCGAAGGGCATCAGCACAGGCTGCACCAGCCATGCCGCCACCAATGACGGCAACGGATTTGTGCGCTTGGGAAGTCGGCAGGTTAAACCATGGATCTTCGGCAATTTCATAAAGACGGCTATCCGCACCATCCTTGTCGGGATGCGCGGGAAGGGCCGCGGTGATCATGTCGCGCTTATAGGCAAAGCCCTTGCGCTTGCTGACCACAAACCCGGCACTTTCCAGACCGTCCCGCGCAATGCGTGCCGCTGTAAAGGTAGCAAGTGTTGCGCCCGCCGGGTTGGATGCATTTGCCAAGGCTGCAAACAGCGACGGGTGCCACATATCGGGGTTGCGCGACGGTGCGAAACCATCCAGGAACCAGCAGTCGATATTGCCGGAATAGGCCGACCAGCAATCAATTGCGTCCCCGATCAACAGTGTAAGGCTGATCTTACCATCGCCAAGGATAAAGCGATGAACACCTGGAAGCATGGTTTCATGCGGCCAAACATCGCCAAGCTGTGTGGAAAATTCGGCAAGTTCCGGCCAGCTTTGATGAGCGCGGATCATGTCATCGCGTGAAAGCGGGTATTTCTCCACCGAGACGAAATGAAGATGTCTTGAACGGTTCGCGTCCTGTGCCCAGCATTGCCAGGCGGCAAGGAAGTTCAGGCCGGTGCCAAATCCGGTCTCGCCAATCGTAAAGCTGTCTTTCGCTTGCCAGGCGGCCGGAAGGTTGTTGCCTTCGAGAAACACATAGCGCGTTTCGGCAAGGCCATCTTTGGGATTGTAATAAACATCGCCAAAATGCGGGGAAAACGGAACATTACCATCGCGCCAGGTAATGAACCCGGCCTCAACGGTTTCCTGATCGGGTGTGCCTATCCCGTCTTCCTTGGCCGTCATGCAGACAGGGCCTCGTCATCACGTTCGGGCACCAGTGCCAGGGCTTCACGGACCACATCGGTTCCGGCCCCTTTGCGATGGGCATTCTCGCTGAGATAACGGCGCCATTGTTTCGCACCGCGCATTTGCTGGAACAGACCAAGCATATGGCGGGTCACATGACCGATCGTTGCGTTTTCTTCGGTCAGATGTTGCTCGATATAGGGCAACATGGCCTCGACCACCTGATGGCGGGTCAGGGGTGTTGTATCATCACCATAAAAACGTCGATCCACATCGGCCAGAACATACGGGTTCTGATAGGCCTCGCGCCCGATCATCACGCCATCAACCTGTTTCAGATGTTCTTCGGTTTCATCAAGTGTCTTGATGCCGCCATTGATCAGGATTTCAAGTTCCGGGAATTCTTGCTTCAGCTGATAAACCAGATCGTATTTAAGCGGCGGAACTTCACGGTTTTCTTTGGGCGACAGGCCCTTAAGCCATGCCTTGCGGGCATGTACGATGAATGTTTTGCATCCGGCATTGGCAACAGTTTCGGTAAAGCGTTTCAGGGAAGGATAATCTTCCTGATCATCAATGCCGATCCGGTTTTTGACCGTAACCGGGGCATCACTTGCCGCGATCATTGATTTAACGCAGTCGGCCACCACATCGGGCGTTCCCATCAAACAGGCCCCGAATGCACCGTTTTGCACCCGGTCAGACGGGCAACCGCAATTCAGATTGATTTCGTCATAGGCATATTGATTGGCAATTTCGCATGCACGTGCCAGATCGTCCGGATCGCTGCCGCCAAGCTGAAGCGCAATCGGATGTTCCGCATCGTGATAGCGCAAATGCCGATCCACGCCGCCATGAATGATCGCGCCGGTGGTGACCATTTCGGTATAGAGCAACGTATGACGACTGATCAGCCGTAAAAAATAGCGATCATGTCGATCCGTCCAATCCATCATCGGGGCGACGGAAATACGTCGATTAACAGTCATGTGCCTACCGTTCGTCATCAAAGCGGGTGAAGGGGGTTGCCGTTGATAATGTGTGGTCTTTATAAATGCTAGCGGATTTAGGGTCAAAACCGATTGCGTGATGCATGGCTGCATCCCGGCAATAAAAATTTACAGGATTAGATATGGTCACGATCTATGGCATCAAGAACTGCGACACTGTGCGCAAGTCCCTTAAATGGTTCGACGCAAAGGGCGTTGACAATAAACTTCATGATTTTCGTGCGGACGGGATTGATGCCAAAACCATCGAAGGATGGCTTGAAGAAGTCGGTGGTGCCGTTCTGATCAATAAACGCGGGCCGAGCTATCGCAATTTGTCCGATGCCGACAAGGCAACGCTGGAGCAGGGCGGTGCCGCCGCGGCATCCATCCTTGCCGCCAATCCGACCGTGATCAAACGTCCGGTCGTGGATTTCGGGGCGACCAGAACAGTTGCCTATGATGAAAAACGCTGGACCGAACTGGCTGGTCTGTAAGGATATCGAACATGACGAAACCGGTTGTTCGGGGCGTGATCTTTGATTGCGATGGTGTTCTGGTGGATACCGAAACACTTGCATGTCGCGTTCTGACTGAGCAGCTATGTGAATATGGCTGCGACATGACGATGAAGAAAACCCATGATCTTTTCATTGGGGGCACACTTGCGATGGTGTCGCCCAAGATGAAGGAACTGTTTGACGTCACACTGCCTGATAACTGGCTTTCGGAATGTTATGCGCGAACCTTTGAGGCGTTTCGCAATGATCTGGAACCATTCCCTGATCTGGCTCCCATTCTGGATTTGCTCGATCACCACGGTATCCCGATGGCGATTGGCAGCAACGGACCGCATGACAAGATGGAAGTCTCGTTGGGGAAAGTCGGCATCAAGGACCGCTTTGGGGACCGGATCTGTTCGGCCCATGACGTTGAAAATGCCAAGCCGCACCCGGATGTCTATCTGCTTGCGGCACAAAAGATGGGTGTACCGATCACGGAATGTATCGTTGTCGATGACAGCCAGAATGGTGTCAGGGCAGGGGTGGCATCCGGCGCAACGACGGTTGGTCTGGTCGATATCACACCAGCAGACTATTTGCGCGAAGCGGGCGCACATTTCGTCGCCAAGGATCACCGCGATCTTCATGATCTGCTGGATGGCTGGCTTTCGGAACGTTAAGTACCACTAAGCAATTAAAAGGGCAGGTCACATTCGCGTTGTGACCTGCCTTTTTTGTTGCGTGAGCTTATTCGCCGATCACGATGCCTTCGCGGCGCGGGTCTGCACCGCCGATCAGACCGTTTTCGGTAATCATGATGGCGTGAATGCCGGAATTAAGGTCCTGCACGCTGGTTTTGAATCCCATCGCTTCGAGTTCCGGTTTCAATGCCTCTGCCTTCGTACCAGCTTCGATATCGAACGTTCCAAACCGGTTGACCAGATGGGGCATGTTGATCGCGTCCTGTGGCGGCATTTTCCAGTCAATCATTGCAATAACCGACTGTGCGACATAGCCAATAATCCGTGATCCCCCGGGCGATCCGACGGCGACAAAAGGTTTGTTATCCTTCATGACGATGGTTGGTGCCATTGATGAACGCGGTCGTTTGCCCGGTTCAAGACGATTGGCAATCGGAACCCCATCCTTGTGTGTGCGGAACGAGAAATCCGTCAATTCGTTATTGAGCATGAAACCATTGACCATCAAACGCGACCCGAACCCGTTTTCGACAGTGGTGGTCATGGAAACGACGTTGCCATAACTATCGACAATCGAAAAATGACTGGTGCTGGGAAGTTCGATCGCTTCGTCATCTACCAGTCGCATCGCATGGCTAAACGACGGAAGACCTGCATCAACACTCCCAAGGGCAGTATTGCCTTTCAAAAGCTCGGCACGTTCCGCCAGATACGCTTTATCCAGCAATCCTGTAAGCGGCATCGGGACAAAATCGATATCGGCCATGTAACGTCCGCGGTCTGCAAAGGCCAGACGCGATGCATCGCCGATCAAGCGCCAGCTTTCAGCCGCATCCGGGCCAAGAGTGGCAATGTCAAAGGGCTCGATCAATCCAAGGATTTGTCCAACGGTAAGTGCCCCGGATGACGGCGGCCCCATACCGCATATTTCGTATCCACGATAGCCGCTACAGACAGGTTTGCGTTCCTTGACCTGATAACTGGCAAAATCGCGCAAGGACAGAACACCGGGATTCCAGGAAGCCCCTTGAACCTTTTCGACGATGTCCTTTGCAATGGTTCCGAAATAGAAACCCTGCGTTCCATTCTGCGCCATATCGCGCAGGGTGGTCGCATAGTCAGGATTGCGAAGAAGCGAACCCTCTGTTCGCGGTTTGCCCGCCGCATCAAAGAAATAGCTTCGCGCAACAGGATCACGCGAAAGTTTTTCCTGATCACTGGCGATCAGGGACGCAAGGCGTTCGGATATTTCAAACCCGTTTTCTGCGCGTGTGATGGCAGGTGTTAGCAATGCGGGCCATTCCAGTTGCCCCCATTTTTCATGCGCGGTCTTTAACAGGGCAGGCGTACCTGGTGTCCCGACAGATCGTCCACCAACAACAGCATCATAGAATTTCAACGGCTCGCCGTTTTCATCCTGGAACAGAGTGGGATTAGCCGCCATTGGCGCGGTTTCGCGACCGTCCATGGTTGTCAGGGACCCGGTTGTCGCATCGAAGTAAACAAGGAACGCACCGCCACCAAGGCCTGATGATTGCGGCTCTACCAGTCCAAGCATGGTTTGGATCGTAACCATGGCATCAATGGCATTGCCACCCTGACGCAAAATATCCGCACCGGCCTTTACGGCCAGCGGATTGGCCGCCGAAATCATCCAGTTTCGGGCATGAACGGACGCATTTGACTGACTGTTGCTGGTCCCGGTTTCCGGGGCAATGGCATCGGTCGCCTGTTGGGCGCTGGCGGGGAGTGCCGCAAGCGCAAGTAAACCCGACACTGCAAATGCCGAAACGATGGAAACCGATATTGAATGTTTTATCATGTGGGGCATGGTCTCAACCCTGGTTTGTGGCAAGGCTGATCATGCTCCCAGAAAAATTGCGCGAAGGGAAGTGGTCGTTATGCTGCTGCGCAGAACCGGATCGTGTCAGGCAGCGGATTTGTTGCCTTTTGTGCGCTGTTGGCTGACCAGTTTGACCTGAAGCCATTCCAGCATGGTATCGGCGACCATTTCCCAGTTTTTATCAAGCATCATCGCATGATGAATGTCGTCAACCAGGGCGTAATCCGCATGATACCGCTTTGCCGTGTGATGGATTAGTTCGCTTTGGATGATTTCGTCATCACGCGCACCGATCACCAGCATGGCGGGCACCTGATCGGCCGACAGGAAGATCGGGTTGGCACCCATCATATCCATCAATGCCCGCTGACTTTCGGTTTCAAGGCGCCCGAAATAGATCATGCCTTCATCTTCGGCGATGTCAGGGGACAGCATCGCACGTCCCAGTCGATCGCGCAGGAACGTATGCGGGCCGATCGCTTGAAGCCAGGCCATCTGGAAATAAAGATCGGGCTGTGCCATTGCCATGATGGCATTACTGGCAAGCAATCCTTCGGGCGGGACGGAGGCCATCAGAATTGCGGCCTCGGCTGTGTGGCGTTCAAGATATTTCTGGATGATATAGCCGCCCATCGAATGGCCAATCAGGACTGGTGTTTGGCCAAGGGTGTCAACGACCTCTTCAAGGTCTTCGACATAATCATCAATCGATGCAAGATTGCGGAGCTGGCGGCCGCCGCTGCCGCCATGCCCGCGCAACGAGAAGGAGACAGTTTCAAACCCCTTGTCGGCAAACCATGTCAGAAAATGTTCATTCCAGCACCAAGCACCGGTAAAGGCACCATGGACGAAAACAATAGGGTGCTTGCTTTTGGCTTTGCCTGACGGACTGCGGCGGAAAATTTCCAGTTCTGGACTCATGCGATGTCTCCTACGGGAAACAGGACCAAATATGTTGATGAAGTCTTGGTGGAAAAATCTGATCGTATGTTCGCACATGCAGCATAACATTGTCCATCACGATGTCGGCTGATCTGATACGATTGCAATAGATTGTAACGAACAATTTGTTTGCTTATGATTACAAGCGGGACAGTGAGTACAAAAGAGGGGCAGCGCAAATGTTGCCGGTTCGATAAAAATAACAGCGCAACAAAAAGCACGGTTAAATGACCAGATTATCAGTTGTCGGCATCTTTGCTGACCTTGACGAAGACGCTCTTGGGGACGTTGAACGTCATATCAATCGCAAGACATTTGCGGCTGGTGCGCAAATAATTGAACCAGAATCTGACAGTTCGGATGTTTATCTGATCCTGTCGGGACGGGTTCGTATTGTGAATTATTCTCTTTCCGGTCGGGAAATCACGCTTGAGGAATTTAGTGCAGGCGGTTGTGTCGGGCAGCTGTCGGCCATTGACGGTGAACCACGGTCTGCTGGCGTTGTTGCCGTAGAAGACACCGACGTCGGTATTTTGAGCCCGGCGAACTTTGAGAAGGTCGTTAAAAGCCATCCCTCGGTTGCCTGGAACGTTATTGGCGAGCTGGCAAGGATTGTTCGTGCCTCGACGCGCCGTATTGTCGATGTCAGTACACTTGGTGCGAACGAGCGTGTGATTGCAGAAATTTTGCGTCGTGCGCTTGAGGTCTGCGATGACGAGGGAGCAGCCACATTGTCGCCTGTGCCAGTCCATTCCGAGGTCGCAAGCCGCGTAAGTACCTCGCGCGAGACGGTTGCGCGTGTCATGGGGATTCTGAGCCGCAATGACCTCGTGATCAAGGTGGATAGTGGTTTGTATGTTCCAGATGTTCACCGACTTGAAGAATTTCTAGGTAAGGCAATCCAGTAACATCTTAAAATTTCTTCGTAATTGTGATGGCTGTCACAGAACCAGACGGGCACGCGGGGCATACTCGCCTTGTGACGGGCACTTCGATGGCCTGGCACATCTCCCCCAAGAGAGTTTACTGGCCGTACTTTTTAGTGCGGCCATTTTTTTTGCGTTATCGCATGGCCGAATTCGGATCGACTGAGTAATCTGTGCGAATTGAACGAGATAACGCAAAGGAAAGAAGACATGCGTTTGTCAGTGGTTATGGCTGGCCTGAATGGTGCGATGGGAGTTGCCATTGGTGCATTCGCAGCCCACGGCATGGCCGGAAGTGAAATGGACTATGCTAGAAGTCTGGTAGAGAAGGGCGCGCATTATCAGCTTGTTCATGCCGTGGCGCTGGCTGCTATTGCCGGGTTGGTTCATCATGTTCCGGACGAGAAGTTCTTGCGGATTGCCGCATATGCCATGCTTGTTGGCATCCTGTTCTTCTGCGGATCACTTTATGCCATCGCCTTTAGTGGAATAGCCGGATTTGGCGCCGTGGCTCCGATTGGCGGCTTTGCGTTTATTGGCGGGTGGTTGTTGCTGGCAGCAGCAGGCTATCGTCGTTTCGGATAACCAGCGGGATCTGTGTGGTTGCCCGATCCGGGGCAGGGAACAAAAAAAGACGTGACCCGAAGGTCACGTCTTTTTTTAAGTCTTCCGATAATCGGATTCCGAAGAACCAGATTACTTCATTTTCGCTTCTTTGAACACGACGTGCTTACGCACGACCGGGTCGTACTTGCGAAACTGGAATTTCTCGGTGGTATTCCGCGGGTTCTTCTTAACAACATAGAAGTAACCGGTGTCTGCGGTGCTTACCAACTTTACGAGGATCGAAGCGGGCTTCGCCATGTCTCTGCATCCTGTTTTCAGGTGTATCTCAGGCGGCGGAACATAAAGGTTATCGCCAGAGTGTCAAGCCATTTTGGTAAAAAATAATGCATTTTTAGTGCGCATCAAAAGTATCGGCGATTTCCTGTTGTCCCACAAAGGCGAGATTCTTGTAATCAGGGCTGTTTTTCAGCAATTCCAATGCTACTTCGACGTCAAATGCGTCGCTGTTGCTATGCGCCGGACAGACATCTCGCAGTTCCCGACGGCTTTTCTCATCGAGGTAGTCAAGATTGCGCCACTTGGCCATCGTTGAAGCTGTTTGTTCGCGCTTGGAAAGGGCGTTGGAAACCTTGTGAGCCGCACTGTCATCGTCATTGGACTGCGTGCAAATCGCAGGAAACAGGCCGATTCTGTCAAATGTATAACCAGACGGGGCGGTCATGCGCGACCAGGTAAAAGTCAATGTACCGTGATTGGGCAAATCATTGATGGCCTGGACCGATCCCTTGCCAAAACTGGTTGAACCAACCAGAACCGCACGATTGCGGTCCTGCAGGGCCGCTGCCACCAGTTCGGCCGAGGATGCTGTGCGTCCATCAATCAAAATGATCAGCGGTGCACCATCGGTCATATCCCCGGTCTCGGCACGGAAAACATGCCGCGCCGCTGTTACCCGTGAAAATGTATTGCCGATGGAACCGTTCGGTAAAAACAGATCGGCAACCGCCACACCCTGTTGAAGCAAGCCACCCCGGTTGCCGCGCAAATCAAGGATCACACCGCGAAGGCCGCCTTTGTAAAGCTGCGCTTTCAGGATGTTATCACTAAGCGTACTGGCCGTGGCGCTGTTGAAGCTGGTCAGTTTGGCAATCAGGATATTGTCACGAATTTCAGCGAACACTGTCCGGTCAATCACACGTTCACGCATGATTTCCATCGGAATGATAACATCGCTATCGGCGGCGTTGACCTCGATGCGGACACTGCTGCCTTCTTCGCCGTGAAGAAGTTCGGCGGTATGGGTGCTGTTCTTACCATACATATTAGCACCATTGACCGAAATTACCTGATCACCGGGATGCAGGCCTGCCTTGGCTGCGGGACTATCGGGATGGACCAGTTTGACCACAGGATAGCCATCACCGCCGATCAGACGGACGCCAATGCCGATATAGCCATCACGACGGTTGCGTGCGGTTTCGGCTTGTGCTGGGCCTTCGTAGCGGCTGTAACGATCAAGGTTGCGAATTGCGCCACTGACCAGTGCTGCCTGCACATCAAGGGTCTTGCTGGCGCGCAGCACCGGGGAATAAGCCCGGTAGGTTCCAAGGCCCTGTAAGGTTATGTCCGACCAAAGCTGACCATTTTCGGGGCCGGATTGCTCATAGCTGGTTGGGGGCAGGGCGATTGTCTGAATTGTACGCCCGTCATATTGCAAGACCAGACTATCCGGCGTGATGCCCACCCGGATATTTTCATCAAGTTCCGAAAGCCCATCAAGGGTATTGACCAGAATCTGGTCACGGCTGATCGGATCAATATAGCGCGTGGCAACAAGTTCAATCGTCTGGGAGACAAGATCGCGTGTCTGCGGGTCATCTGGTGCGGTAATGACCGAGACCTGTGACGTGCTGCATGCTGCCTGCAAAAGGCATAGACCAAGCATTGCCCCGATACGGCGCCACCGGCGGGCGCTGTGTTTCAAGGGAGGGTAACCAATCCGGTACGGGTCAAAAGAGACCAATCGCAACATCCGATAATTCTGAAAGCCTGGGTCCTATTCTAAGGGGAAATGCATGCGATAGCCAATGACTATCCTTTGATGCGCATTGCCCACTGAGTGCCAAGGACTGCACCCTTGATAAAGGGCAGGAAGCCGAGGCAAAGCAACACCGTGGTTGGCAGCCAGATTGACATCTGCATCAACAGGGACGGCTTGATCGACTGTTCCATCATCAAAACGCCCGGCACCACGATATGTCCGACGATGAAGATCGTGAAATAGGGGGGCGCGTCATCGCAACGATATTCACCGATCGGGTGGTGGCAGACATCGCATTCGGAACGCAATTTAAGATAACCGCCAAAAGCAAACCCGTGCCCGCAATTGGGGCATTTGCGACGAAAACCGCGACGCAAGCCAAGCATAAGGCGTTTTCCGCTGTCGGTCGGCCCGGAAAGGGTGTCGTCACTGTGAGGATCATGGGGTTTTGTCATGGGGCGCTTAACTCCTGTTTCTTTTTTGCCTGCACTTGATCCGCGCGGCAAAAAGGGGCATTGAAACGGTACGCCATCATCATGATGTTCAATAGCGCAAGCAAGTAAAATCGTCCCGAATTATTCACCTTATGGGCGACTTTGTGGTTGTTGGGCATAATTGAATACCTGCCATAGGAGTGACCCAGTGGGAAATGCGGATGCCATCGTTGCCAGTCTGAAACAGGACTTCATCGAGGACACAATCGAACGGATTGACCGGATTGAGACAACCATTGATCGTGTCGCTGGCGGTATGGACGCAGCACCAGCCGGAATTGCAGAATTGCGCCGTGAAGCGCACACCGTCAAAGGACTGGCTGGTTCATTCGGATTTCCGCTTGTCGGGGCCATTGCCCATCGTCTTGAAGATTACATTGCGGATCTGACCGAGATTAACGATCTTGAGGCCGCATCACTGGTCGATTTTACCAGCTGGATTCGCGAAATCATCGAAAGCGGTACAAATCCGCCTGCCGAAGAAGAAACCCGTATTTTGCGCTCCTTGCCGACGCGCAGTGCAAAGGCGGACGATGCCGATGAAAAATCCCCGGTATCCGCAGCCCAGGACAAGGAAATCCTTCTTGTCACTGCAACCGCCGTTCAGGCCCATTTTTTGCAGCGCGAATTGCGTGAAAAGGGGTTCCGGACCATTACTGCACGCACCGCAGTCGAGGCCTTCGAGACGGTTGTGCAATCCCATCCCGATGCAGTCATCACAGCCGCAGTTCTTGACGGGCTAAGCGGCATCGAATTGATCCGTGCCCTTGCTGCGATGAAAACGCTTTCGGACAGAAAGCTTGGTCTTCTGACCAGTTTTGATGCCAGCCATCCTGATCTGGAAGGATTGCCGGGCAATGTTTCAATCATCAATAACCGCGGTAAACAAACCGCAGAACATCTGGCAAAGTTCATTGAAACCATGATGTGATCTGGTCGGTGATCGGTCTTTGAAAGTTCCGAATATGTGAAAAAGGGCGGCCCGCAATCAGGCCGCCCTT
Source organism: Thalassospira profundimaris (assembly GCF_003326675.1). Taxonomy (GTDB): domain Bacteria; phylum Pseudomonadota; class Alphaproteobacteria; order Rhodospirillales; family Thalassospiraceae; genus Thalassospira; species Thalassospira aquimaris. The sequence goes on along the minus strand of NZ_JPWF01000007.1, from coordinate 79,804 downwards.
TCTGTATTCAAGTTTTCACAAACCTTATTGCGGTTTGTCACCGCGTTTTGCCGCAGAACGTGCCACCCGGCTGGAGGCAACCAGTTTGCGCTGCTTCTTGGGCGTGGTCTTTTTCTTTGCGCCACCCTTTGACTTTGTCGCCGATGATCCGCCGGGGCCGTTGCCATCGCGTGGTTGCGAACGGAAACCGGGCTTGCTGCCATGACGATGGCTACGCTCGCCGGGGCTTCCGCCACGCCGTTTGCTTTGACCTTTGCGTCCACGCGGACGTTCAACCAGATCACGTGCGGTGATGTCGGCATGTTCGGCCAGACGAAGGGCCAGTGACCCGGTTGCCGCATCGGCATCCGCGATCCGCACGACCACGGTATCTCCAAGCTGGAACTTCTTGCCGCGGTTCTGCCCAACCAGCGCATGGCTGGCGGCATCGTGGATGTAATAATCATCGGGCAGGGTCGAAATTGGCACCAGCCCGTCCGCGCCGGTTTCATTTAGCGAAATGAACAGGCCAAAATGCGTCACCCCGGAAATCTTTCCTGGGAATTCCGCGCCGACCTTATCGGACATATAGGCCGCAACATACCGGTCAACCGCATCACGTTCGGCCATGGCGGCCCGGCGTTCGGTTCCGGAAATGTCTTCGCCGATCTGTTCGAACCGTTCGCCATCTTCGGGCGGCAAACCGCCTTCGCCCAGTTTCAGTCCGGCGATAAGCGCACGATGGACCAAAAGATCGGCATAACGGCGGATCGGTGATGTGAAATGCGCATATTTCTTAAGGGCAAGGCCGAAGTGCCCGATATTATCCGGGCTATACATGGCCTGTGACTGGCTTCGCAGAACGACCGTGTTGATCAGTTCTGACTCTGGCGTGTCCTTTGCCATCTCAAGAATGCGGTTAAAGTCACGCGGACGCAGAACCGATGCCTTGTTCAGCTGATAGCCAGCTCCTTCAAGGAATTCACGTAGCGCTTCAAGCTTTTCCTCGCTCGGTGCATCGTGAATACGATACATACAGGGCTGCTTGATCCGTTCCAGTTCCTCGGCTGCGCAAACGTTGGCCGCGATCATGAATTCTTCGATCAGCTTGTGACTGTCAAAGCGCGCCCGCGGGGCAATCGCAACGATCTGGCCCTTGTCATTAAGTTCAATCTTGCGTTCCGGAACATCGAGTTCCAGAACACCGCGATGTTTACGTGCCTCAAGGAACGCATGGAAGGCGCCATAAAGCGGCTTGATGATGGTATCGACCAGCGGACCGGTCGTGTCATCGGGCTGACCGTCCATGGCACGCTGAACCTGATCATAGGTCAGGCGGGCTGCGGATTTCATCATTCCGCGACAGAATTTATGGCGCAGTTTGTGACCATGCTTATCAAGCCACATTTCAACCGCCATACAGCCGCGATCTTCATGGGGGACAAGCGAACACCACCCGTTCGAAAGCTCAAAGGGCAACATTGGCACAACGCGATCCGGGAAATAGCAGCTGTTGCCGCGCTTTACCGCTTCGCGATCAAGGGCGTCTCCCGGACGCACATACCAGGACACATCGGCAATCGCGACCATGATGTGCCAGCCGCCTTCGTTGGCCGGATCCGGGTCGGCCTCGGCCCAAACAGCATCATCAAAGTCACGCGCATCAGCACCATCAATGGTGACCAGCGGAATGTCGCGAAGGTCGGTGCGTTTGCCAAGCGGTGTGGCCTTTGATTCACGTGCCTGAAGTTCGACTTCGGGCGGGAATTCAAACGGAATGCCGCGTGCATGGATCGACACAAGACTGATCGATTTCGGTTCGTTGATATTGCCAAGAACCTCGGTGATGCGCCCCTTGCGAAGACCAAAATGTTTGCCCGGTAGAATTTCGGTCAGAACCAGCGCGCCGGTTTCAAGATCGGGATGATCATCAAGCGGAACGGCGATCTCGCCGCTATCCTTGCGATCTGTGGGCACAACACGGCCTTCGCGCTCATTGGGGCGATAAAGGCCCAAGACGCGCTGTGGGCCGCTTCCAAGCACCCGCATAATGCTGGCTTCATAGGTTTGCTTGCCGGTATAGCGCAGCTTGGCCAGAATCTTGTCACCGATCCCCGGCGCACTCGGTCCGCCACGGCGGATCGATTTCACAACGATTTGCGGCGGCTCGTAATCGTTCTTCCAAACGTTGGGCTTGGCAAGAACCTCGCCATCATCGTCGATGCCGGTAATTTCAAGAACTTCGACCGGGGGCAGGCGGTCCGGTTTGTCGAACCGGCGGCGTCCCTTGACGACATCGCCGCCAATTTTAAGGTCTTTGAGGATTTTTTTGAGTTCGATCTTCGCTGCGCCCTTGATGTTGAAGGCGCGCGCAATCTCGCGCTTGCCGACCGGGGTCGGGCTCATATCGATGAATTCGATAATTTCTTCCCGCGTCGGGAAGTGCTTTTTGTCTTCTGTATCGTTCGCCAACTTTGCGGCGTCCTTTCAATCATTTACCCCTGAAAAGGAAGGCGGCGATTAATTCGCCGCCGCCTTTTTCGAGGTTGTCTTCTTTGCTGCAGGTTTCTTTGCAGCTGTTTTCTTTTTCGCGGGGGCTTTTTTCGCCGCCGCTGTCTTGGTTGCCGTTTTCTTGGTCGCGGCTTTGGTTGTTTTGCCCGACTTGGCTTCCTTTTCCTTGATGGCCTTTATCGCCATCTCAAGGGTGATATCGTCGCGTTCCACGTCGCGAATATTGGCAATGGTCTTTTTGTGCTTCACAAATGGACCCCAGCGGCCAACGGCGACAAAGATCGGTTCGTTGTCATCTGGGTGCTTGCCAATTTCCTGACCCGATTTTTCGCGTTTATCGGCAATCAGGGCAATCGCACGGTTTTCCCCGATGGTCAGAACATCATCATCGGCCTTAAGGGACGCAAAGATGCTGCCTGCCTGAACATAGGGGCCAAAGCGACCGACATTGGCTTTCATTTCCTCGCCGGTATCGGGGTAAATCCCGACAACACGCGGCAGGGTCAGCAATTCTTCGGCTTTGGTCAGGTCGACCACAGACGGTTCCAGCCCCTTGGGCAGGGAGGTCCGTTTCGGTTTGACCTTTTTCGGCTTGCCGTTCTTGCCTTCGATTTCTTCTTCTTCACCAAGCTGCACATAAACGCCATAGGGGCCTTTGCGCAGGGTGATTTCCTTGCCGGTTTCCTTGTCGATGCCCAGAACCTTGGGGCCGGCATCAAGTTCGGAATCGCCGCCATTTTCATTGGCGACCAGCGGACGGGTGAAGTTACATTCCGGATAATTCGAACATCCAAGGAATGCACCAAATTTGCCAAGCTTCAGGCTAAGGGTGCCATCCGCACATTTCGGGCATTTATGCGGATCGGTGCCGTCATCACGGGCCGGGAACAGATAGTTTTCCAGCATCACCTGAAGCGCATCAAGCACGTCGGTGATTTTCAGTTCCTTTGCCTCGTCGACATTACCTTTGAACGATTTCCAGAAATCACGCAGCACATCTTTCCAGGCCATATTGCCCATCGAGATTTCATCAAGCTGGTTTTCAAGATCAGCCGTGAAGTTGTACTGCACATAGCGTTCAAAGAACTTCGACAGGAAGGCGGTTACAAGGCGGCCGCGGTCCTGGGCGACAAAGCGACGACGTTCAAGCAACACATAGTTGCGATCCTGAAGAACCGAAATGATCGATGCATAAGTCGACGGGCGACCGATGCCGAGTTCTTCCATCTTCTTGACCAGGCTCGCCTCGGTATAGCGGGGCGGGGGCTGGGTGAAGTGCTGATCGATGCTGACTTTGCCAAGGTCGGGTTTCTGGCCTTCCTTAAGCGGCGGCAGACGACGATCATTTTCGTCCTCGGCCTCGTCATCCTTGCCTTCCTGATACAGTTTCAGGAAGCCGTCAAATTTAACGACCGAACCATTGGCACGCAGAACAACGTGATTGTCATTGGATGACAAATCAACTGCGACCTGATCGAACCGGGCATCTTCCATCTGACAGGCAACGGTACGTTTCCAGATCAGGGTGTAAAGAGCCAGCTGGTCCTTATCAAGATGGCGCGCCACCTGATCGGGGCGGCGGAACAGATCGGTCGGGCGGACAGCTTCGTGGGCTTCCTGCGCGTTCTTTGCCTTGTTTGCAAAGCTGCGCGCGCTTGGCGGAAGGTAGGCCTCGCCATAATCCTTGGAAATAAGACGACGTGCAGCTGCCAGTGCTTCCTGCGATAGGACCACGGCGTCGGTACGCATATAGGTAATCAGACCAACGGTTTCACCGCCAATATCAACACCTTCATAAAGGCGCTGGGCCAGCTGCATGGTACGCTTCGCACCAAAGCCAAGTTTGCGCGATGCTTCCTGTTGCAGGGTCGATGTGGTGAAAGGCGGCTGCGGACGGCGTTTGACGTCCTTACGCTCGACCTTGGATACCGTATAGCTTCGGCTTTCAACCTTGTCCTTGGCGATCTTGGCCGCATCTTCATTGCCAAGGGCCAGCTTATCAAGCTTCTCGCCATTAAGATGCGTCAGGCGTGCAGTGAAGTTGCCTTCAGGAACGGTAAAACCAGCTTCGAGCGACCAGTACTCATCGGGCCTGAACGCCTCGATTTCAATTTCACGTTCACAAATCAGGCGAAGTGCGACCGATTGGACACGACCGGCCGAACGCGAACCGGGAAGTTTGCGCCACAGAACCGGGGACAGGTTAAAGCCCACCAGATAATCAAGGGCACGGCGCGCCAGATAGGCGTCGACCAGTTCCTGATTAAGGGCACGCGGATTGGCAATGGCGTCGGTGACGGCCTTCTTGGTGATCTCGTGGAACACGACGCGATGAACATCGCGACCGCGGAGCAGCTTTTTCTGCTCGAGAACTTCAAGAATGTGCCAAGAAATAGCTTCTCCTTCGCGATCCGGGTCAGTCGCGAGATAGATGGTGTCAGAGTCACGGGCAGCGGATGCGATTTCGCGAATCTGCTTTTCCGAACGTCCATCCGTTTCCCAGACCATCGAAAAATCGTTGTCGGTATCAACCGAACCGTCTTTGGACGGCAGATCGCGGATATGACCGAACGAGGCCAATACCTTATAATCATCACCGAGGTATTTGTTGATCGTCTTGGCTTTGGCCGGGGATTCGACGATGACAAGATTCATTACGTTTTTCGTGTCCGGTTCTTGCGCCCGAGGGCGGTATTTATGTTGTGCTTCAATTAACCCGAATGTGAGACGCACATATATATAGTGTGTCTGTATTTCAAATCAGATTGCGCAAATTGCGGCAAATCACAACAATATTTGTCACGCCTTGGTGTGACGCGACTCTCATTTGGCGATACGCGATACCCTATTTCCGGGGTGACGTTCAACCCTTCCTGCAAGTTCAAGTTCAATCAAAATTGTTGAAACCCGGTTTGCTGACATGTTTGACGTCCTGATCAACTCGTCAATCAGAAGGGGCGATGATGACAGCAAATCAAAGATTTTGGCAGCGTCATCGACGTCGGTTTCACTGCCCCTTGAAGTTGATATTTTTACCGGTTTTTCAATGGATTGACCTTGGTCTTTGCCGCCTGAAAATTCGGCGTCGCGATCCAGTGACGAAATGATGTCGTCATAGCCCGATTGGGATACGTTCACATTGTCGGCGCGCCCATCCGTGTTGAACTGATGAAAACTTTCAAAAAGCTGCGTGTTTTTCTCAGCCTGCCTTAATGCGTCCAAAATAACGTCGACAGAGTCGCATAAAATTGCGCCATCACGGATCAGACTGTTTGGACCAGCCGCGCGCGGATCGGTTGGTGATCCCGGAACCGCAAAAACATCGCGTCCCTGATCGGCGGCAAACCGTGCGGTTATTAACGATCCCGAATTGCGTCCGGCCTCGATCACGACGGTGCCGGCAGATAATCCCGATATGATGCGGTTGCGTCTTGGAAAATGGCGTGCCTGTGGCGTCAAGCCCGGTGGCATTTCCGAAATAACAAGACCATGTTCACAAAGTTGATCGTAAAGTTCCTGATGTTCGCGGGGATAGACGATATCAACGCCGCCACCCAGCACGGCGATCGTGCCACCGCCGCGTTCATGTGCTGCATTAAGTGCGGCACTATGGGCGGCACCATCAATCCCGCGTGCCATGCCTGATGCCACAACATAACCGGCGGAAACCAGTTCGTGACTGATCTTGCGGGCAAAGCCACATCCGTTGGCCGAGGCGTTGCGCGCACCAACGATCCCGATTGCCGTTCCGGCCAAAAGTTCCAACCGACCGATGGCGTAAAAATAGGGCGGGGCATCTTCGATACGTGTCAGAAGTGACGGATATTCGGGATCACCAATGATGATCGGTTTGGCGTTGCAATCCTTGGCTCGTTCAATCTCGGCGACTGTCTCATCACGGCTTGCCAATGTGATCTTTCGGCTGATACCGGAATGGCGAGTGATATCAGGCAGAATTTCAATGGCTTCGCGCGCCGAGCCAAACCGTTCAAGGAGTTTGCGAAACGTCACTGGCCCAATATTGGTGCTTCGCGCAAGCCGCATTCGGGCAAGGCGTTCGGACTGTGCCAATCGGTTCGGTTGTTGATCGTTAAAATGCATAACGCCCGGATTGTGATCATCCGGGCGTTATGTCGTCAAGCTATTCGAAAGGACGGCTCAGTTTTCTGTGGCCGGGCTATCTTCTTCCGGTTGCTTCTTTTTCTGGCCGATCTTGGGTTCTTCACCGCGTAAAAGACGACCGATATTGGCGTGATGGGCCGCCCAGACAATGACGGCCAAAAATACGCCAAGCCACCCGGCACCCGGATCATTTGCGATAAAGAATGCGGCAAGCGGGGCGGCAATCATCGCAATCAGTGCCGACAGGGACGAGATGCGGAAAATCAGCGCCATCACAAGCCATGTCAAAGCCGCACACAGGCCCATAACCCAGTTAACAGCAGCAAGGGTGCCAAGCGTTGTTGCAACGCCCTTGCCACCCTTGAACCGCAGCCAGACCGGGAACATATGACCAATCACCGCTGCGCCACCGGCAAAGATACCCTGTTCAACACCCGAAAGATGGGTAAAGAGCAGGGCTGCAAACGCGCCTTTGCCCGCATCCCCGATCAGGGTCAGAAATGCAAGGCCCTTGCGCCCGGTGCGCAATACGTTGGTTGCACCGATATTGCCCGATCCGATTTTGCGGATGTCGCCAAGTCCTGCCATTCGGGTCAAAACCAGACCAAACGGGATGGATCCAAGCAAATAGCCGCACACGGTGGCAATTTGCAGGGACATCAGCATGGCTTTGTAGCCTTCATCAAGTTCCATGTCAGTTGCCTTCCGTGAAAACTTCGCGGCCATCAATCAGGGTACGCAGCACGCGCCCCTGGGTCATACGCCCGTCAAAGGGCGAGTTTTTGGACTTTGACGTGAACTGGTAGGGATCGATTTTCCACGGACGATCAGGATCAAAGATCACAATATCGGCCGGGGTGCCTTCGGCAATGGTTCCAGCCCCCTTGATGCGGACCAGTTCAGCCGGCACACGGGTCAGCTTGGTGATGACGTCAAGCAGCGACATGTGGCCATTATGGTAGAGTTCAAGCGAGATCGGCAAAAGCGTCTCGAACCCGACGCCGCCGGCAGCAGCCTGTGCAAAGGGCAGGCGTTTGGAATCGACGTCTTGCGGATTGTGGTCGGATGCGATGGCATCAATGGTGCCATCTGCAAGCCCGGCAACAATCGCCTGACGGTCATCCTCGGATCGCAAGGGCGGTGAAAGTTTGGCGAATGTGCGGTAATCGGAAACCGAATTTTCATTCAGCGCAAAGTAGAACGGTGCAGTGTCGCAGGTGACTTTAAGGCCGCGTTTCTTGGCCTTGCGAATGACCTCGACAGACTCGCCGGTTGAAATATGCGCGAAATGAAGGCGCCCGCCGGTCATTTCCACCAGACGCAAATCACGTTCGATCTGCATGACTTCGGCAAGCGGCGAAACCCCGGTCAGGCCAAGACGGGTGGCAAGTTCGCCACTATTCATCGAGGCACCCTTGGAAAGTTCCGGTTCTTCGGGATGCTGAACAATCATGCCGTCAAAGAAGGTCGAATAGGACAGGGCCTGACGCAGCAAGCGTGCGCTTGCAATCGTGTTTATCCCGTCACAGAAAGCCACGGCACCGGCCTGATGAAGCAGGCCCATTTCCGTGATTTCCTTGCCTTCAATGCCCTTTGATACGGCACCATAGGCAAAGACCTTGGCCAGACCAACCTTACGCGCACGTCGTGCGATGAACTCGACGCCGGCGACGTCATCAATCACCGGATCGGTGTTGGGAAGGGCGATGATGGTCGTTATGCCGCCAATGGCTGCGGATTTACCCGCGGTTTCGATGGTTTCTTGATGCTCGAAACCCGGTTCGCGAAGCTGTGCGCGCATATCAACCAGACCCGGTGCAAGGCAGGCGCCGCCAAGGTCGATGATCTCAAAACCGCCCGGAACACTTTCGCGGGTTACGGTGCTACCGGATTTTACGATGGTGGCGTCTTCGATCAGAATCCCGCCCATTTCGTCGGTTTGTGCAACCGGATCAAGCAGACGGGCATTGATGAAGGCTTTTTTGCCTGTGCCTTTGGCGCGGATGGCGGGGGTCATGCCATGCCTCCCATCTTTCTGTGGTTCTGCACAAGCAGTTCAAGTGCCGCCATACGTACCGCGACACCCATTTCGACCTGTTCGCGAATGACGGAACGTTCAACGTCATCTGCGACTTCGCTGTCGATTTCCACGCCACGGTTCATCGGGCCGGGATGCATGATCAGGGCATCGGGCTTGGCATTGGCAAGTTTGGCGCGGTCCAGTCCGTGGAAATGGAAATATTCACGGACAGAGGGGATGAAGCTTCCCTCCATGCGTTCAAGCTGAAGACGCAGCATCATGACGATGTCACAATCTTTCAGGCCTTCTTCCATGTCATGGAAAATCTCGACACCCATGCGTTCGATCTTTGACGGGATCAGGGTCGGCGGAGCGACAAGACGCACACGCGATCCCATGGTATTCAAAAGCAGGATGTTGGATCGTGCAACACGCGAATGGGCAATATCCCCACAGATCGCAACATTGAGACGATGCAGGCGTCCCTTGTGACGGCGGATGGTCAATGCATCAAGCAGCGCCTGTGTCGGGTGCTCATGCCGGCCATCACCGGCATTCAGAACCGCGCAATTGACTTTTTCGCTCAGCAACTTGACCGCGCCGCTATCGGCATGGCGCACGACAAGGGCGTCCGGGTTCATGGCATTGAGCGTCATTGCCGTATCAATCAGGGTTTCACCCTTTTTGACCGAACTGGTTCCGACTGTCATGTTGATGACAGCAGCCCCAAGGCGCTTTGCCGCAAGCTCGAACGATGTCAGCGTGCGCGTGGAGTTTTCATAGAACAGATTAACGACCGTGGCACCGGCCAGAATATTGCTGGTCTTGTCAGCAGAACGGTTCTTTTCCGCGTAATGCTGTGCCCGATCAAGAATAAGGGTGATTTCCCCGGGGGTGAGACCCTCGATACCGAGGAGGTGTGGGTGCGGATAGTCATCCGCCGCTGGTCCCATGACGCTCATGGCGTTGCACATTTCCCTTGGATGGTCTGGAAAAAATTTCGCGCGGAGCATAGCGAATTGCCGGTGTGACGAAAAGGTAAATATTCCAAAGACTGCTGTGAAATCATGCGGAACTCCTGACTGTACGGTCAGGTTTTCGGTGTGGTTGAGGACGGGACTTCGCCCTAAACCACATGCATCAGAACGGCAATGATCGGCATCGTGATGATGGCAACAAGGGTATGAACCGTAATGATACTTGCCATCATCTGCGCATCACCGCCCATCAGGCGTGCCAGAACATATGCACTGGCAGAACAGGGCAGGGCTGCATAAAACACGACTGCCGCACTTTCGATGCTTGGCAGGCCAAGCAAAAGGCATAGCCCCGCTGCGATGGCAGGGCTTATGATCAGCTTGCCAAGTGTCGAAACACCAACAGGCAGTCCCGCGTTGCGTGCCGCAGTCAAATCAAGTCCCGCGCCAACGGCCAGAAGGCCGATGGGAAGGGCCGAACGTCCAAGAACTTCCAGAAATGGACCGATGACCGGTGGTAACCCAATCCCTGCAACGTTAAACAGGCTGCCAAGAACACAGGCCATCAAAAGCGGATTTTTAGAAACATCACGGAGCAGGGAAAGCAGACCCGGGGTCCGGTCATTATCGCCCCAATGTGCGCAGGCCAGAACGGAGATAACGTTCACTGTCGGAACGACCAGGGCAACGCAAAGGGCTGTAACCGTCAGACCAGATGCCCCAAGAAGGGCTGCGGCAACCGCGAGACCGATATAGGTGTTGGGTCGAATAGCGCCTTGCACAAGCGACGAAAATGCGGCTGGTGACACCTTAAGGACCGGCTTCAAGACCATAATCAGAACGGTGCAGATTGCCACTGTGCCCAGCATGGCACTCGTGATGCCAAGCAATGGCAGACTGCCAAGGTCTGCTTTGGCTGTGTTGGAAAACAGCAAGGCCGGAAAGGTCACAAAGTAAGTCAGTTTTTCTGCGCCCGGCCAGAATGCATCAGGCAGGAATTTTTTCTGGCGCAGCACATAGCCCAAAACAATCAGAGCAAATGTCGGAAGCAGGGCTGAAAGAATTGCGATCATTTACGGGCCTTGTGGCTGGGATCGATCAGGACCATCCGCAACATGCGGTCAATCGAGCATTTCCCTATGTTTTCCGACAAAAATGTAATCACTGCAAGCGATTGGATAAGATGACTGTAATTCATCTGCTGTGCGTGCGGTTGGTGGATCTGCTTTGTAAGAGGCGGCAAATTGTGATAGTCAGCACATCTATAAGAGTTCGGTTGCGATAAACTGATGTCAAATCAATGCTGTCCGAACCGCCACCAATTCCATAAGGGGATGCCATGTCGCGTAAGATTGATCATCTTGTTTTGTGTGTGAATGATCTTAATGCGGCGATTACCGCTTATCGGCAGCTCGGCTTTACCGTGACGCCGCGCGCCAACCATCCGTTTGGAACAGGCAATGCTCTGATACAGCTCAAGGGGATGTATCTGGAACTTCTGGCTGTGGTTGATCCGGAAAAGATTGCGGAAACCGATCTGGCGGCACCATTTTCGTTCCCGATTTATAACCGTGACTATTTGCGTCATCGTCAGGGTATGTCGATGCTTGCGCTGCAATCAAATGATGCAGAACAGGATCGGGAAGAGTTTATTGCCGCCGGTGCCGCGGTGCCGCCGGTATTTCATTTTGAACGGGATGCCAAAACGCCAGATGGTGAAACGGTTGGTGTTGCCTTTTCACTGGCCTTTGCCAATCACCCGTTATTGCGTCATGCGGTGAACTTTGTTTGCCAGCATCGCCATCCGCCGCAGAATTTCTATTTTCCGCAATATCAGGATCATGCCAATGGCGCGCAGGCGCTTGGCAAAGTCATCCTGGGTCATTGGGCGGCGGATGCTGTGCGCGATTTCTACGAAGCAATTTGCGTCAATGAGTTGATTGACGCCCTGCATAGTGACGAGCTGATTGCGAAATACGGTTTTGATGATGCCGAATTCCCGACGGATGGGTTTGCCGGGTTCGAATTGATTGTTGATGACCTTGCAAAGATTTCCGATGCGGCAATTTCGCTGGGTGCCATTCAAAGCAAAGGTCATCTGATCCTGCCACCATCCAAATTCTTTGGCATCATGGTCGTGATCAAATCGGCATAAAAAAAGCTGCCTGAACAAAAACAGGCAGCTTTTAAATTCTTTGCGCGATCAGATCGCACAAATCAGTCTTCGTCACCGTCGAAATCATCTTCGTCCGGTTCGGCATTTTCGCCCGGATCGGTGTGACGGTTAAGATGGTCAAGCGCGCCCTGAAGAATATAGGCAGCAGCCGTCTTATCGACCACTTCCGCACGACGTTTACGTGTCATGTCGACTTCTTCGATCAGGATACGTTCAACCGCGTTGGTCGAAAGGCGTTCGTCCCACATCAGAACCGGAAGATCGATGTATTTTTCCATCTCGTCGACAAAGGCATAAACACGGTGGCAGGCTTTGCCGATGGAACCGTCAAGTTCACGCGGGAAGCCGATAATGATGCCACCGACATTCTGCTTGTCGACGATCGATGAAAGCTGCGCGATATCGCGGGTAAATTTCTTCCGCGAGATCAGCTCATAAGGTGAAGCGATCTGCAGCCCGACATCTGAAAGGGCCACGCCAATGGTTTTGGTGCCAAGGTCCAGCCCCAAAACGCGCGCTGCTGGTGGTAAGAACCGCAGCAATTCCTGAGTATCATTACAAATCATGGCGACCTTATAGGCGTGTTGATTGGAAAACACCAGTCGAATTGCCGGTTGAAGCACGCAATTCAGACATGCCCGATTGTAACGTCATTTCATGTTGCTTGCGGGCATTTTTATGCATGTGAAGGGGGCAAGATCGCCCTGATGACACAGGTCGCGCATTTAGGCCGTTTGCAGCCCTTGCGATAGGGGCGGCAGGGTGCTAGTTTCCGCGCTGTAATTCAAGTTCTGGCAGATGAAATGTCTGCCGGGTTTTTTGTCATTCCTTAAGAGAGACTTTCATCCATGTCGTCTTTGGATAAGGAAACAGTTCGCCGTATTGCCTATCTGTCACGTATCAACGTGTCAGAAGAAGGTCTTTCCGAACTGGCGGGGGATTTGACCCGTATCCTCGATTTCGTCGAGGAACTGCAAGAAGTTGATGTCGAGGGTTGCGACCCGCTGACCTCGGTTGCTGATTTGACCCTGCCGCTGCGCAAGGACGAAGTCACCGATGGCAACATCCAGCAAAAAGTGCTTTCGAACGCACCGATGACCGATGCTGGCTGTTTTGTTGTGCCGAAGGTGGTTGAATAATGACTGATCTGACAAATCTGACACTTGCAGAAGCCCGTGACGGGCTTGCAAAAGGTGAATATAGCTCGGTCGAACTGACCGAAGCACACCTGAAATCGATGGAAGCGCATCGCAACCTGAACGCTTACATCACCGAAACCCCGGAAAAGGCCATCGAGATGGCCAAGGCATCCGATGCCAAGCGCGCAAAGGGCGAAGCTGGCAAAATGGAAGGCCTGCCGATTGCGGTCAAGGACCTGTTCTGTACCGAAGGTGTCCAAACGACTGCGGCTTCGCACATCCTCGAAGGTTTCAAACCGGAATATGAATCCACCGTTACCCGTAATCTTTTTGATAACGGTGCAGTCATGCTCGGCAAGGCCAACCTTGACGAATTTGCCATGGGTTCTTCGAACACGTCGTCCTATTACGGCAACGTGATCAACCCTTGGAAAGACAAATCGGGCAAGGATCTGGTTCCTGGTGGTTCTTCGGGTGGTTCGGCGGCAGCAGTTGCTGCCAATATGGCGCTTGCGGCAACCGGTACCGATACCGGTGGTTCGATCCGCCAGCCGGCATCCTATTGCGGTATCGTTGGCCTGAAGCCGACCTATGGTCGTTGCTCGCGCTGGGGTATTGTTGCCTTTGCAAGCTCGCTTGATCAGGCGGGCCCGATGACCAAAACCGTTCGCGACGCGGCAATCATGCTGGGTTCGATGGCTGGTCACGACGCAAAGGACAGCACCTCGGCACCGATGGCAGTTCCTGATTTCGAAGCAGCCCTGACGGGTGACATTCGCGGCATGAAGATCGGTATTCCGAAAGAATACCGCGTTGACGGCATGCCCGAAGAAATCAGCAAGCTGTGGGACGATGGCGTTGCGATGCTGCGCGATGCGGGTGCCGAAGTGGTCGATGTATCGCTGCCGCACACCAAATACGCGCTTGGCACCTATTATATCGTTGCCCCGGCAGAAGCATCGTCGAACCTTGCACGTTACGACGGCCTGCGTTACGGCCAGCGTGTCATGGATGATGGCGACAGCCTTGATGACATGTATATGAAGTCGCGTGCTGCCGGTTTTGGCAAGGAAGTTCAGCGCCGTATCATGATCGGCACCTATGTGCTTTCGGCTGGCTATTACGATGCCTATTACAACAAGGCTCTTAAAGTCCGTCGTCGCATTTACGAAGACTTCGCCAATGCCTTTGGCACGGTTGACACCATTCTGGCACCGACGGCACCGTCGGCGGCCTTTGCAATCGGTGAGAACGAAGGCGATCCGGTCAAGATGTATCTGAACGACGTCTTTACTGTTCCGGCAAGTCTTGCGGGCCTTCCGGGCCTGTCGCTTCCGACCGGTTTGTCGTCCGAAGGACTTCCGCTTGGTTTGCAGTTGATTGGCAAGCCGTTTGATGAAGAAACCGTTCTGCGTGTTGGTGGCGTACTTGAAGGTGCAGCCAACTTCACCGCAAAACCGTCCGGGCTGGAGGGTTAATCCATGAGTTATGTGATTGAAGGCTCGACCGGCCCGTGGGAAATCGTTGTTGGTCTGGAAGTTCACTGTCAGGTGGTTTCGCAGTCCAAGCTGTTTTCCGGTGCATCGACCAAGTTCGGTAACGATCCTAACACGAATGTTAGCCTCGTTGACGCGGCAATGCCGGGCATGCTTCCGGTTGTGAACGCGGAATGTGTGCGTCAGGCGGTTAAAACCGGTCTGGGCCTTAAGGCGAAGATCAACAAGGAAAGCGTTTTTGCCCGCAAAAACTATTTCTATGCCGATCTGCCGCAGGGTTATCAGATTTCGCAGTTCGACAAGCCGATTGTTGGCGAAGGCACGATCATTCTTGATATGCCTGATGGCTCGACCAAGGCGGTTGGCATCGAACGTCTGCATCTTGAACAGGATGCAGGCAAGTCGATGCATGATCAGGACCCGAAATATTCGCATATCGACCTGAACCGTTCGGGCGTGGCGCTGATGGAAATCGTTTCCATGCCAGACATCCGCACCCCGGAAGAGGCGGGCGCATACCTGACCAAGCTGCGTGCGATTGTGCGTTACCTTGGCACGTGCGATGGCAACATGAACGAAGGTTCCATGCGTTGCGATGCCAACGTTTCGGTCCGTCGTCCGGGCGAGCCGTTCGGCACCCGTTGCGAGATCAAGAACGTCAACTCCATCCGTTTCGTGATGCAGGCGATCGAGATCGAGGCAAAACGCCAGGTCGAAGTGATCGAGGGTGGCGGCGAAATCGTTCAGGAAACCCGCCTGTATGATCAGCGTCTGGGTGAAACCCGTTCGATGCGTTCCAAGGAAATGGCCCACGATTACCGCTATTTCCCGGACCCGGATTTGCTGCCGCTTGTTTTCGATGATGCGTTCGTCTCTGAAATCGAAAAAGAGCTGCCGGAACTGCCGGACGAGAAAAAAGCCCGCTTCATGCGTGAAAACGGCCTGTCGGCATATGATGCCGGTGTTCTCGTTGCCGAAAAGGAAAAGGCTGATTACTACGAAGTCGTTGCCAATGGCCGTGATGGCAAACTGGCTGCGAACTGGGTGATCACCAACCTGTTTGGTGCGCTGAACAAGGCAGAAGTCGGTATCGCAGACAGCCCGGTTTCGGCTGAAAACCTTGGCAAGCTGATCGATCTTATTTCGGACGACACCATTTCTGGCCGTATCGCCAAGGATGTCTTTGAAATCATGATCGAAACCGGCGGTGATCCTGAAAAGATCGTCGAGGAAAAAGGTCTGAAACAGATCACCGATACCGGTGCAATCGAAACCGCCATTGACGAAGTGATTGCCGCGAACCCTGATAAGGTTCAGGAAATCCGCGATGGCAAGGATCGTATGCTGGGCTGGTTCGTTGGTCAGGTCATGAAATCCACGGGTGGTAAAGCCAACCCGGGCATGGTCAACCAGATGCTGCGCGATAAAATCCTCGGCTGATGTAATCATCAGACCAAAGAAAAAGCCGCCCGATTGGGCGGCTTTTTTTGTATGAGGATTGGTCTGCTAGGCCAAAAGACCTAGTCTCTTGCGGAAAAATCTCAGGAGATTTGAACCGCTTGATAACCGACATCGGCAATGGCCGCGATCACAGCGGCCGTATCCGTGGTTCCGGTGACGGTTACTTCACCTTTTGCCAGGTCGATATCGGCCTTGGCGCCATTTGCAGCACCTTCGACTGCTTTGGTAACCGCAGCCGCACAGTGCCCGCAGCTCATTTCGTCGACTTTAAGTTTCATAATGCCATGTACTCCGTTTGCTGGACACGATGGGGTAACTATGGGGCTTCCAGTGGCTGGAAGGTCAAGCCGTTATTTTTGTCGTCTGTTTTCAATTCGTTCGGTTCGGGGCCGTAACCGGAGCAAAGCGATATTGATCAATGCCGGTTGATCGGCTATTCCCCAATAACGATTTTCGGGGGGATCCATGGCCAATCTGTTTTTCTATTACTCGTCGATGAATGCGGGCAAGTCGACCACCTTACTTCAGGCGAGTTTCAACTATCGTGAACGCGGTATGGAAACGCTGTTGCTGACGGTGGCGTTTGACAACCGTTTTGGCGAAGGCAAGATTGCGTCGCGTATTGGTCTTGAAGCCCCGGCTTTGCTGTTTGATGCACAAACCGACATGTGTGAGTTGATCCTTGCACAGATGGAAAAGGGCAAGGTCGATTGCGTTCTGATCGACGAAGCCCAGTTCCTGAGCAAGGATCAGGTCTGGCAGCTTTCCGATATCGCGGACAAACACAATGTACCGGTTCTCTGTTACGGCATTCGCACCGATTTTCAGGGCGAATTGTTCGAAGGATCGAAATGGCTGTTGGCCTGGGCCGATAAGCTCAATGAGCTTAAAACCATCTGCCATTGTGGTCGGAAAGCAGGCATGGTTTTGCGCGTTGATGAAAATGGCAATCCGGTCCGTGAAGGGGCGCAGGTCGAGATCGGGGGCAATGACCGCTATGTTCCGGTGTGCCGCGCCCATTTCAAGGAAGCCATGGGTGACTGACCAGCCATTCAATCCCTGAATTCTCAGGAAGCGAGAAGGGTGGAAATTTCCGGCGCAAGCAGGCTATAGGCCACCAGCCACATCACGATGCAGGTGATGCCATCAACGATCTTCCATGTGATCGGGCGCGCGACATAGGGTGCAAGCCATGCCGCACCAAGTGCAATGGCAAAGAACCAGACGAAACTTGCACTCATCGCGCCAAGGGCAAAACCAAGTCGTTCGTCCGCCGGGAACTGTCCGCCAATGCCGCCCAGCATCACAACTGTATCAAGATAGACATGCGGGTTCAGAAGCGTCACGGCCAAGGTGGCCGAAAGGACGGCTTTCCAACCCTTTTGGGCGTTGCTGCTGTCAGACAGGGATTCGGTTTCAAATAACCGTTTCAGCGCACCAAACCCGTACCAGATCAGGAATGCGCCGCCGCCCCATGCGGCGATTTTGGTCAAAAGCGGATAGGCCGCAATTAGGGTACCCAGTCCGGCAACACCCGCTGCAATCAGGATTGCATCGCATAGTGCACATACCAATGCGACCATCATGGGATGATTGCGACGCAATCCTTGTCCAAGCACAAAGGCATTCTGTGCGCCAATTGCGATGATCAATCCACCGCCAAGGCCAAATCCGGTCGCGTAAGTCAGGAGCATTTCAGGCATTCCATAATTGGTTGATGCCCGATTGATAGCAATTTAATTCAATAAGAAAATCGAATTATGATAAAGTATCATTAGAAAAAATTATGGTGATGCGATGCTGGATTACAAATTTCTTCAGGCCAGTGCCGAGGTTATTCGCCACGGCAGCTTTGAAAAGGCGGCACGGGAACTGGGATTAACCCAGTCTGCTGTGTCCCAGCGCGTAAAATTGCTCGAAGAACGACTAGGGCAGCCATTGATCATCCGGGCAAAGCCGATTGCTGCGACAATGGCCGGCCAAAGGTTGCTGCAACATTATCAAAGTGTTCGCCTGTTGGAGCAGGAACTGCTTGATGAAATGCCCGATATCCAGAGTGACGGTGGATACGGGCAGGTGGCCTTGGCGGTCAATGCCGACAGTCTGGCGACATGGTTTGTTGATGTCCCCAAGCATCTGTTTGACGAACTTGGTTTGCTGGTACATCTGGCGGTCGGGGATGAATCTCTTAATCATATGGCCCTTCAGGATGGCACAGTACTTGGTGCTGTCAGTTTGCGTTCAACACCCATCCAAGGGTGCAAGGTCCGGCCATTGGGTGTGATGCGCTATGTGATGGTTGTCTCGCCGGAATTTAAGGATCGCTATTTTGCGAACGGCGTAACGGCGGATGCCTTGCGGGCCTGTCCGGCAGTGAACTTTTCCGAACATGACGAGTTGCAAAATCAGTATCTGAAACAGTATTTCGGACTTAATCCGGGCGAGTTTCCCGCCCACACAATTCCAAGTTCGCAGGGGTTTGTTACCGTGGCGGAGCAGGGCATTGCCTATGCGGTTGTGGAACAACACCAGGCCGAAGACGCCTTGCGGGCAGGGCGGTTGATCAAACCATGCGACTTTGAGATCAATCGGCCGCTTTATTGGCATCACAAAACC
The DNA here is from genome assembly GCF_003326675.1 of Thalassospira profundimaris. Lineage (GTDB taxonomy): Bacteria > Pseudomonadota > Alphaproteobacteria > Rhodospirillales > Thalassospiraceae > Thalassospira > Thalassospira aquimaris. The sequence continues at coordinate 61,307 of NZ_JPWF01000007.1, read as the reverse complement.
ATCCAAAGCAAACTGCTTGATCAGGTAAATGAAATAGTGCTGACGCAAGCGCGCCGTTTTTTGCCCAAAATTACTTTGTAACAACCGATTAACCGGCATTTTCAAGGGCGATCAAACAAGTTGGTTCCGACCGTTCCGACGGTGATGCGATTTGACTTAAAGTCAAAAGTATCGCTTACTTCGAAGAGTGAGCCGGTTCTGATAACGGTTTGTTTCAAAAGGAAACCATGGCGCATCGATTGATCGCATGTGAGCATTGCGACTATCTCCATGTCGAGGAAGATATCCCGACGGGCAGTGTTGCCTGTTGTGTCCGATGTGGATTGCCGCTTTATTCATCGGAACAGAACCGCTTTGACAAGCCGTTGGCGTTTGCAATTACGGCACTTTTGCTGTTTGCGATTGCCAATATCTATCCGGTGCTGACCTTTGGCATGGAAGGCCGGGTTGAAACCAATACATTGGGCAGTGGTGTTTTAACCTTCTGGCAGGAAGGTTTTCCGTTTCTGGCCTTTATGGTCGCTGTGACATCCATTGTTGCGCCACTGCTTTTGATCGTTGCGCATATCTATGTACTGATGCCGATCTGGATGGGGGCGAAGTGGCCGGGTATGCAACAAATCTGGCGAGTGCTGTCGGTGGTTCGTCCCTGGTCGATGCTTGATGTGTTTCTGATCGGGTTGCTGGTGGCGTTGACCAAGCTGACGGATTTTGCGCAAGTAATCGCCGGGCCAGCTTTTTTTGCGATATGCTGTTTGATCCCGACAATCCTTTTGATGAATGTGACCCTTGATGCGCGTGCTGTGTGGCGTCGAATTGCGCCTTCATCCCTAAAATACCCGGATCAGGATGATTTGAAGGTGCTGTCGGACGATGTTGACGGGGCGGAAGCACGAAAACACGGCTTTCTAAGCTGCCATACCTGCGCAATGGTAGTGACGGAAAATCCGTCTGGGCATACAAGATGTCCGCGCTGCGGGGATGCCGTGCACCAACGCAAGGCGCGCAGTTTATCGCGGGCTTGGGCGTTGCTGGTTGCTGCGGTCATTCTTTATGTTCCGGCAAATGTGTTTCCGATTATGACAGTGACCTATCTTGGGCGGTCGGAGGCCGATACGATCCTTTCGGGGGTCGCAACACTTGCCGCCGCCGGGGAATGGCCCATTGCAATAGTTGTGTTTACGGCGAGTATTCTGGTGCCGATCATCAAGATTGTGCTGTTGGGGTGGGTGTATCTTGCAACCTATCTCGGGCTTCCCGGACCACTTCGGGAACGGACCTTTATTTACCGCGTTACAGAGCTTGTCGGACGTTGGTCGATGGTTGATGTGTTTATGGTGTCGATCCTCGCTGCTCTTGTGAAACTGGGAAATATTGCATCGGTCCATCCGGGGTTCGGGGCTGTTGCGTTTTGTGGTGTGGTGATTTTGACAATGTTGTCGGCCATGGCGTTTGATCCACGACTGATCTGGGATCGTGCCGGAATGAGATCGTCCGAACCTAAACCCGATACCGGTTTTGCCCGGGACCAAATGGATAGACAGGGGACACCGTCATGAGTGACGAAAATTCATCTTCATCGGATCAGCGTCCCGGTTCACCCGAGGTCCGGAAAGGATGGGGACGTTTTTCCATTGTGTGGCTTGTGCCGCTGGTGGCGCTGATTATTGGTGGATGGTTGCTGTGGCGCGATATCATGTCAAAGGGGCCGGAAATCACAGTAACCTTTGAAGCTGCCGAAGGGATCGCAGCTGGTAAAACGGCTGTTCGATATCGTGATGTCGATGTCGGGCAGGTGGTTTCCATTAATCTTGCCGAGGATCTCGATCATGTGCGTCTGACCATCCGGATGGATGCGGATCTGGCTGACTACCTAACCGACAAGACAAGGTTCTGGGTTGTGCGCCCGCGAGTAACGGTCCGCGGGATCACGGGCCTCGATACAATTGTTTCCGGGGCCTATATCGAAATCGTTCCCGACAAGTCTGGCGAAGGATTGCGCGATTTTGTCGGCGAAGAGGAACCACAGGTCATTCATGACGAAGGGGACGGCACGCGTTTTGTTCTGAATGCGGATGAACTTGGCTCTCTCGGGACAGGGACGCCGGTTTTGTTGCGCGGGATCGAGGTGGGCGAAGTTCTTGAAACCGATTTGAACGAAGATGCCAGCGGCGTAACCATTCCGATCTTTGTGCGCAAACCTTTTGATGCATTGGTCAAACGCAACACCAGGTTCTGGGATTCCAGTGGCATTGCCCTTGATCTCAACGCAGATGGTCTGTCGGTCCGCGCGCAGTCGGTACGCTCGGTGTTGGCGGGCGGGATTAACTTCTATACCCCGGACGGCAGTTTGGCGGATGAGCCCGCATCGGCCGATACAATGTATCGACTGCATCCAAGTTTGGAAAAGGCTGAGCTGCTGGCAATGGGATATAGCCAGAAATACATCCTTTATTTTGATTCCTCGGTACGCGGATTATCACGCGGCGCACCGGTCGAGTTCAATGGTATTAGGGTTGGTACGGTCGAAAGTGTTGATCTTGAATATGTTGTAGATCAGGGAACGTTCCGGGTGCCTGTCGTTGTCTCGATCGAACCGGAACGCGTGGAAATGGTCGGTGGCGCAGTTGATGAAATTGATCCCAAAGCGACGATTGAAACCCTGATCGCCAATGGTTTAAGGGCGCGCCTTAAGACCGGAAGTTTCATCACGGGGCAACTGTTTGTCGATCTGGCGATGAACCCGGTTTCACCGGCGCGTTATCTTGGTAACGGGCAGGATAAATATCCGGAATTACCGACCTTGCCGCAAAAAATTGATGAAATCGCAAACTCGCTGAGCAGTCTGCTTGAAAAGGTCGAAACCTTCCCGATTGAAGAAATTGGCATCAGGCTTCTTGGAACGGTTGAGGGTATGGAAAATATTGTCACGTCGCCGGCACTTGGTGATGCAATGACCAACCTTAGCCAGGCGACCGCCGGCATCAGCAGTCTGGTCAATAATCTTGATACGACCGTCCTTCCAGCAACGCAGACAGCACTTGATGCTGCGCGTGAGGCACTTGGTAGTGTGCGCGACGTAACATCGCCGACGTCACCGGTTCGCTACAATCTTGAACAGGCCCTTAAGGAACTGAGCGCTACGGCGCGATCCTTGCGTGATCTGACGGAATTCCTTGAACAGAACCCGAGTGCCCTGATCCTTGGGAAAAGCGGCCCGAAGGAGGATGAATGATGGAACAGGTAATGAAAATGCAGTTTCGGAAATATGCGTTGCTGTTGCTGGCGCCGATCCTTGTGGCCTGTTCGTCGCAATCCGCACCGGATCGGTACTATCTGCTGTCTTCCCAGAACCAATCGGCAGCCATTGTTTCAACCACCGCACCGGTTGTCGGTATTGGACCGGTTACCATTCCCAGTCATCTTGATCGGTCTGTTATCGTGACACGCAGCAGTGCTAACAGGCTTGAAGTCAATACTGGTCATCGCTGGGCAGAGCCGCTTGAAGAAAACGTCAATCGCGTTTTGATGGATAATCTCGACAGGGCTGGCAAGGTATCGCGCCTTGAAACCTTCCCCTGGACGTCACGTGATGGCGTCGATTTTCAGATCGTTGTCGATATCGACCGTTTCGAACGCCAGGCAGACGGAAATGCCGTTCTGGTTGCACGCTGGAAACTTGTCGATTTCCAAAGCGGGGCAATCATTCATTCTGCAAAATACAGCAAAAACAGCAAACCGGTTGATAGCACAATCGAAAATACGGTGGTCGCGATGAGCACGCTGCTGTCTGATATGAGTTCCGAAATTGCCGGCTACATTCCGTGAAACTGGTGAAATGAGATATGCACGTAAAAGATGTAATGTGGCGTAAATCTGATGGGCGAGTTTGGTCAGAAAACGCGTGCTGTTAAAGTCTTGAAGCATAAAGAAATAGGGCTTTATTACAAAAGTTATTGATCAACCTATTGTTTTCATATCCGGAATAGCCTTATAAAGGAGAGATAAATATAAAAACTTGGGACACGCGCCTGACTGTAGCACCGGCAAGCATATGCCGCCCAAACAGGAAGTTAGGGAGCCAGAGCGCGTCATGTCGGATACGACATTTGAAGTATTGGTTCAGCGGGGGGATCGCTGGATCATCCATTCGACATTTGATGTCGAAAAAGAAGCGGTTTCGGAAGCTGAAAAGGTTCTGAAAACCAAAGTGTCTGCCGTACGCGTTGTCCGGAACTGGGAACGCGGCGATGGTCGTCATATAGAAAAGGTTCTTCTGGAAAGAGAAGGGGCTGGTGACAGCGAGGAAGAAGACGTTCGCGTTTCCTCGATTGATGAAGCACCTCTGTGTGAAACCGATAACGACCTTTTGCAGAAAGAAAGCCGCGCGACCATCAACCGGTTGCTGCGCAAGTATTTCGAACAGGAAATTCTGACTCCTTGCGAGGTAATGTATAATTACCAGAACCTTCGCAAGTTGATGTTCCATGACACCTTGATGCCAACCGCCGTCGATAAGGTCGCGGGGCTGCATGCCAAGGCGACTGATGGCGACCATATCGCAGCAATGAACAATCTTCATGGCGCGATTGAACAGCTGTCTGCGCGTGCGCGGGAAGTTGAAAAAGTTGATCTTCCGGCATTCGAAGATGCCACCATCTCTGAAGTTCGAGACGAAATTCGTCGCCTTAACCTTGCCGAAGATACTGATTTCCTTACGATGGTAGCGCTAACACGCGTTTTGTCATCGACCCGGAACTGGGTCGGGAAGCTTGATCTTGCACTTAAGGTCAAGGGCGATGAAAAGGACGAAGCCGCGCGCAAGATGCTTGACGATGTGATCGCCGATATTCTCGGATCACCCGTCGCACTCAAGGAACTGCTTGGCAGTTCGCGCAGCTTTGGCGAAGCCGTGATCCTCCATATCGATCTTGCACTTGGTCGTGCGAAAGGCAACCGCGGGGCGGCTGACGATATTCTTGAGCTTCTGAACCCGCTGTTCGGCTCCGGGCTGCTGACAACCAGCCAGGAAGCGATGTTTGATTACATCGTACGCGAACTGCGCAGTGCCAATAATCTGACCCGCCATGAAAGCGATCCGGATCCACTGGTTGATATTCTGGATCGGCTGATTACCGAACGGGGTGTGGTATATGGCACCCCGATGGTTGCGGCGATTGCCGAACGTGGTGCGCGCCTGCGCAATGTCGGTGGTCCGCGCGCCTTGATCGAAGGTGTGGCGGAAATCAGTGGTCGTCTTATTCCCAACTATCGCAAGCTGACCTGGCTGATTGCCGTTGCCAATAGCGGTATCGTCGAAGACTTTGCCGACGAGCTGTTTGTAATGATGCAGGACGCGGTGAAAGATATGCGGGCCTTGCGCGCATTCTGTGATCCCGAAGCCAAGCCGCGCGACAAGATGGCAACCGTCAAGCAGATGAACGATATGCTAAGTTCCAGTCTGTTGCCGGAAGAGTATAAAACCCAGATTGGCGACAAGCTTGATGATGGTCTGGCGGAATATCTTGTGCGTGAAAAGGTGATCGAGCGCATCGATAATCCATCCCTGCATCTGCGCAAACGCGCTTACATGCTTGTTCAGTTCTGTTCGAGTGGCGTGCTGATCGAAGGTAAGTCTGCTGCGATGGCCCGAAAAAGGGTCGTCGGGTATCTGAAACAGCCAAACTTTACCGACAAGCTGGTCGATGACATCAAGGACATGACAGCCAAGGAAGGCACAATTCGCGACTTTTACGCGTTGCTGCAACGAAGCGGTTTCTGATCGTCGCTGTTTGCCTGAACTGAGGAATATTCAAAACACCCCGCGAAGCCATTTGGCAAGATTCGTGGGGTGTTTGTCATTGTTGCCAAATTTCTTTTGCGGCATGCTTGGAATGTTCCAAGGAGATGCCCAATGTCAAAGACCGAAATCCAGCAAAAACTGATTGTTTGTCATGCCTATGACCGGGTGATGAGCCTTGATGTCGTAGGTCCGCTTCAGGTTTTCGGTTCTGCCAACGACGAGCTGGTTCGCACAGGACGCAGCATTGCCTACTCCGTCATGGTCGTTGCCGATCAGGCAGGGCCGGTCAAAACATCGTGCGGTGTGCAGCTTTATGCAGATCATGGCTGGCAGGAACTTGATCTGTCACTGGTCGATACATTGCTGATCCCCGGCGGGGATGGTGTCGCCAGATTCTTTGACAATGCCGAATTTCTCAAATGGCTGCGCACTGCGGAGAAAACGGTTCCGCGTCTTGGGTCGGTGTGTTCGGGGGCAATGATCCTGGCCGAGGCCGGATTGCTTGATGGTCGTATGGCAACGACCCACTGGTCACGGTGTGATCAGATGACCCGTGATTATCCGTCCATCCATATGATGGGTGACCGGTTGCACAGTTATGACCCGACAGGCTTGGACGGTGACCCGCATGTTTTTACTTCGGCAGGTGTGACAGCAGGAATTGATCTGGCATTGGCGATTGTCGAAGCCGATCACGGGCGGGCGCTTGCCCTGTCTGTTGCGCGGCGTCTTGTGATGTTCCTGAAACGCCCTGGCGGGCAGGCGCAGTTCAGCGCCTATTTAACCCCGGACGGAACGGCAACAACGCGTCTTGCAGGGCTTTTGGAATGGTTGCCGGTAAACCTTACGGCGGATTTGTCACTTGACGTTTTGGCTGAACGGGCAGGGATGACGCCACGGACATTTTCGCGGGCCTTTTCCCGTGATCTGGGGATGAGTCCGGCACGCTATGTTGAACGGGTCAGGGTAGAGGCCGCCCGTGCACTTCTTCAAGACGAAGCCATCAGCATTTCACGTGTCGCGGATCTATGTGGATTTAAGCATCCCGAAACGCTGCGCCGGGCGTTTCAGCGTCATCTGTCGGTAAGTCCGCAGGAATATGCCGAACGGTTCGCCAGAATGTCACCGGTGGCGGCAATCTGACCGCCCTTTGGGCACCATAAGTCAGCATTTCTTTTCAGTTCAAGTTTTGGAGTTGGCAACATGTTGTTACTGACCAATGGACCATTGCGTCTGCTTTTTATGGCCCAAGCCCTTTATTGGTCCTGTTCGCTGATCGGGATTACCCTGACATCGCTTGTTGGTGCATCGATGGCACCGGCCATTGAATTGGCGACATTGCCCTTGGGGCTTTTGATGTTGGGTAACCTGGTTTCTGTCCATCCACTTGCCATGGTGATGCAGCGTCGCGGTCGTCGGTTTGGTTTGTGCCTTGGTGCAGTGTGCGGCGTTGCTGGTGGATTGCTGCTTGCATGGGGAATCTATACCGGCGTGTTTTGGCTGGTTGCTGTTGCACCGATGCTGATCGGTGCTTATCAGGCGTCCGCAATGTATTATCGCTATGCCGCGTTGGAAGCGGTTGATAGCGCCCAAAGCGGTCGTGCTGCTGCACTTGTTGTCGGTGGCGGCGTTCTGGCTGCACTCATTGCCCCCGAAATTGCCGGTGCCAGCCGGGATATGTTGCCCGTGCCGTTTGCCGGGGCATATGTTGCATTGGCTGGTTTGGCGGCCCTTGGTGCTATTTTGATGGCACTATTGCCAGATGGCGGCGTTCCGGCACGCCGCGGGTCGAGCTGGACGGTAATGGCGGAACTGCTTCGGCGCCCGGCAATCCGGGGGGCGATTGCCGTCAGTGCCGCTGGTCACGGCATCATGATTCTTGTCATGACAGCAACACCCCTTGCGATGAAATTTTGCGGGTTTGATATTGATGTGTCTGCCAATGTCATCCGTTGGCATCTGATCGGCATGTTTTTACCGGCATTCGTTGCGGGGCCGATGATTGATCGGTTTGGCGCGCGCAGGGTTGCGGCGCTCGGTGCTGCGATTCTTGTGGTCAGTGTTGCGTTCGCGGTAACCGATATTTCGGTCACGGCGTTTTTGATCAGTTCCTTCCTGCTTGGAATCGGGTGGAACATGTTGTTGCTGGCCGGAACAACGTTGCTGGGCGAGGGGCATGATAGTTCGGAGCGCGGGCACGCCCAAAGCCTGATGGAATTGGGCAACAGCATTACCGGAACACTTGCATCGGTTACGAGCGGGGCATTGATTGCCGGTGCAGGCTGGAGCCTTGTGAATTATGGCGTTGTTCCGGTACTGGGCGTGGCGATGTTCCTGATGTGGCGTGGAATGGTCGTTCGCCAAGCTGCGCTGAATGCAAAGTAACATCACCTAGATAAAAGGAACCGCCGGTCATGATGGAGACCGGCGGTGAAGTTGCGGGGCAAACGGGGAGTTTCGCCCCGGCGCGACTGAGAAATTCAATCTAACTCGGGTCTGCCTGCCAGCGGTTAATCGCAGGCAATAAAAAACCGGCCATCAGGCCGGTTGGGCTTCAAAGGATGTTGCGGCATTGCCTGCAACGAATGCCTTGATCTTTTCGAGAACAAATTCGCGAGAGCTGTTTTCACGGGTGCGGAAAAGCACTTCGCGATCCTGAATGACCAGTCCCATATAGACCGGATCGTTATGACCTTCCTTGGTCAGTTTCAGGGCGCGAAGGGTGTGACCGAAATCGTCGGTGCTTTGATAGATGGTACGCATCTTTCTCCAACCAGCTTTATGTCGGGTGACAGTGATAAACCAATCGACCAAGGCTTTATGACAGCTGTTTTTTTCCAACCGATGACAGTCCTGTGATGGTTTGAAGACAGTTTTGCCGTTCAACCAGAAAACTTCATGGTGAGCAGGGGCAAAAAGCTGCTGGTTTAATTTGCCAAGCCTGTTAAAAAGAAAACGTCATTGAGGCCGGTTTCGGGCATTGACATGCGCCATGACGGTGTTTAAGAAAGGCGTCGTTCCGCAGGGAACACCAAAGACATAAAGGGCAAATGGCCGAGTGGCTGAAGGCGCTCCCCTGCTAAGGGAGTATAGGGTGACAAGCCCTATCGAGGGTTCGAATCCCTCTTTGCCCGCCATTGATTAAAGCACCCCAAAAGGGTGCTTTTTTCTTTGTCTGGATGGCAGAAAACCTGTTTTAAAATCGTTGTCTTGTTGTGCGGGCCTCGCATTTTGGCTCGCAGTTCATATCTTTTAACAGATGAAGCGTCACAACGATTGAGGACAAGATGCCCGAAAAGCTGAACTTTTCCAGAATTGCCATGACTGCATCGATTGCCGCGAGCGCAATCATCCTGCCGGTTTCACTGGCGCAGGCGCACCCGTCAAATACTCGGCATCAGCATGAACTTGTCGAAGTGGCGCAGGGGGGCGGCATTTTTTCCGATGAAGAACGCCGAATCATCCGCGATGTGCTTGATATTGCGACCGGAAATACTAGCGGTGACAGTGATCGCGACCATGGTTCAAAAGGCGGCAAGGGCGATAAAGGTGATAAGGGCAACAAAGGGAAGGGTAACAAGGGCCTTCCGCCGGGTATTGCAATGAAGCTTGAGCGTGGTGGCACGTTGCCGCCCGGTATTGCAAAGCGTGATTTGCCGGCAAACCTGAAATCAAAGCTGCCGAACCGTACGGATGGCGCAATTCGCCAGATTATCGGCGATGATGTGGTTCTGATCGAACGGGGCACCAACCTTATTCTTGATATTATCCGTGACGTGGCACGCAACCAGTAAGTCGGCCAAGTCAGGACAAACAGAAAACGCGGCGAATGATATCGCCGCGTTTTTTCATTGAACCTTGAAAATGCCAATCAGGTAAAGGCATTGAAGGTGATGATTGTCTGGGTGTCCTTGATGTTGGGCAGCTTGTGGATTTGTTCGTTAACATAGCGCCCGATATCCTGTTCATCTTCGACATAGACTTTGACGAGAAGTTCGAACGGGCCCGAGATCGAATAGACTTCCGATACACCTTCGACTTCTTCGATCAGGTCGGCGGCCACGTCATAGGCTTTGCCAAGTTCACATTTTACAAAAATGAAGAACGGATGCATCGGAACGGCTCCAGTTTCAGTTTGAATTTCAGACAAGCTACCCGGCTTGGCCCCGGCTTGCAATCATCAAGGAAGACGATCAACAGGCCATCTTATGCGGGCGGGCAGAGTTAAAGAGACGACTTTTCAGCCAATTTCGCACGGTTATTGACGGCATCCTGCGTCAGGTTCCAGACGGTCGTGCCATCGGTTTCCGCCGTTAGGCTGGCCATGGCAAGACCGGACGCGATTGCCTGGTCAAAACTGCTGTCGGGTTTGGCATAGGCCGACAGGAAACCGGAATAGAACGCATCGCCAGCACCATTCACATCGCGCAATTTGGTCGGCAAGGGCGGCCAGAATGCGGTTCCGGTACTTGTCGAAGATGAAACAACCCCGGTTGCGCCAAGGGTGACGATCACGTCAGGGATTCCTTTGCCACGCAGCAGTTCAATCGCAATTTTTGCCTGACTTTTGTCATTGATCTCTATCCCGGTCAGGATCTGGGCTTCGGCGCGGTTGGTAATCAAAAGATCAAGTTTGCCAAGAACGTCTTTGAACCGAACAGCCTTACTTGGCGATACTGTGGCGGCACACATCTTGGTCTCGCCCTTGTTTTCGGCAAGCCAGGCTATGGTCGTTGCCGGCAAATTGGCATCAACCAGCCACCATGGCCAGGCCTTGAGATTGGCGAGCTGATCTTCAAGACGGTCAATGGTCAGAAGGTCATAAACCTCCGCATCCATCATTCCCATCGCAAGTTCGCCGGTTTCATCAAGAATGGCGGTATAGCCCGCTGTATGCTTGCCTTCGATCTTCATCATGCGACGTGTGTCGATGCCGATATCGGCAAGAGCCGAGATCACATGTTCCCCGTCACCATCATCGCCAACCGCACCCAGCATCGCGACATTATTGCCCAGCAAACGCAAATGCACCGCAATGTTGCGGGCAACGCCACCGGGTTTGCGGTGAAGTGTCCGAACCGGGTTCGATGCAGCGGGAATGTAATGTCCGGTGCATTGCAGGGTGCGGTCAAAATGTGCAGCGCCAAAGCAAAGGATATTGGCAGAAGGAGTGATCACGGTATGTCGCTCTTTGTCGTGGAAAGCCGTCACGCGGACCGGCCATGTTCATTTAGCGACTGTCATAAGCCGCGACGCCGCGCAAAGGCAAGAAAAACAAAAAAAGGCAGAAGGGGCTATTACACCTTCTGCCTCTTGGATTTCAGGACGGCTTGTACAAGCCATCCTGTGATAGGTGGTCTGAAGTACAGGTTACTTCATGATGATGCGGCCGTTGGCCATCGGGGTCATCGGCGAGTTGGCTCCGATATAGTCGGCAACGGCCTGTTCAAGGTTCGGGCCGAAGTCATAAACATCGGTGGCATTGTCGCGGAACAGGGTATATCCATCGCCGCCATTACGCATGAAGTCGTTGGAAACGACGCCATACATCTTGCCCATGTCAATCGGAGCAAAACCGTCACCCTCGGCAACCATGACGTTGGAGACGCGCGATCCAACCGTTTTTGCCAGATCAAGATCGAAGGTCAGGCCGGAAACCTGCGGGAACTGGCCTTTGTCTTCATCGACTTTGGATACGCCATGTTCAAGCGAGGCGACAATATCCGCACCCGACAGCTTGAAGGTGGCAAGTGCGTTCTGGAACGGAAGAACCGTCAGAACTTCGCCCATGGTCACAGTGCCTTCATCGATGCTGGCACGAACGCCACCACCGTTCTGAATAGCAATCTGATAGCCTTCGCCTGCTTTCCAAAGCATGGCATCCGCAATCAGCGATCCCATCGAGCATTCCATATGACGGCAGGTTTCGCGTGATCCGTCTGCGGCATCGGTAAAGCTGCCGACTTCGATATTGCGGACCGCGTCAACAGCACCGCTTGCCTCTGCGATAAATGCAAGGACGTCCTCTGCCGGTTTGACACTGGCATCAAGCGTGATTGGCTCACCCGACCATGCCTTGGCAACGCCTTCATCATCAAAGGTAACGTTCAGTTCGCCGAGATAGCGGCTATAGGCATATGCCTGAACGACAAGAACCGGCTTGCCATCCGGGGCCTTTTCAACAACCGGGTAGGGGTAATTGGCTTTTTCATTGGTGTTGGAGAACAACTGGTTGTCATGGCCGCCGACAATGACGTCGATGCCGCTTACGGTGCGGGCCAATTCAAAATCCTTGTAGGAGCCCGAATGGCTCATCACGATGATTTTGTTAACGCCTTTAAGGCGAAGGCGCGCAACAGAATAGCGCAGTGCCATTTCGGAATCAGTAATCGCGACCTTGTCACCCGGGCTTGAAATATCGGGGGTTTCTTCGGTGGTGATGCCGATCAGACCGATTTTCTCGCCACCAAGTTCGACAATCGTGTCTGGCTTGATTTTGCCCTTAAGGTTCGATGCCGCATTCGGATGGACGTTCGCGGAAAGAACCGGGATTTTGCTTGCCTTGATGAATGCTTCAAGCACTTCCGGGCCGTCATCGAATTCGTGGTTGCCGATGGTCATGGCATCGTAACCGGCCATCGCCATCAGATCGGCAGTCATTTTGCCTTTGTAGGTGGAATAGTACAGAGAGCCCTGGAACTGGTCACCACCATCAAGTGCCAGAACGTTGCCGCCCTCGGCCTTGGCATCGCGGATTGCAGTTGCAAGACGGGCATAACCACCAAAGCATTTGCCTTCGGCATCGTCTTCGGCCTTGCAGGTGTTGTTATATTTTGTAACCGATTCAACGCGATCATGGACATCGTTCGTGTGAAGGATGCGCAAGTCATAATCGGCCAACGCACTTCCGGCACCGAGGGGCAGCATGGTACAAGCTGACAGCAACCCTGCAATTTTATGTTTCATTACTATTCTCCAACAAAAACAAAAAGGCACTTGCCTGTCCCTCACAGGGTCAAGGGCCTATACCAGTCAAAGATTTCGGGAGTTAAGTATTCCCCAACACGGCATGGTAGCATCAAATTTATGCAGACGGTATGCGTGGTTGATGACCGGGCTGTGAAAATTTGATTTTCGTATGATGACAAAACCCGGATGGAAACCTGCGATTAGAATCGGATTCAGGCAGAAGACAGATTTTTCACCCCGCATTTGCGAACAAAATGGCGGCTGGATTATTAAGTCCGGCAAGAAAATATTTTTTACCAATCGTCATCAATGAACGGATCGGGGAGAACGCAAAACTAAGGGAAACCCCGCAGAAAAAGGGTGTCGCGCCGGTTTTGCCAAGGGGGGTCTTTGACCAAACGGACAGGTTTTGTCTTCCCCTTGCATGGTCTGCTATTTACAGGGCACTATATTTTGTAGTTACCATAAGCATTCACACCACGAATAAGCGGAGAGCCAAGGTTGAGGGACCGTAGCCCCGCGAGAATGGTAGTGGATCATATGTTTTCGATGAGGGAGTTCCCCCGGTTAAGGGCACTGGCGGGAAGAATAAACAGAATTCAAGCAATGAAGGGCATCGGAATGAAAAAGCTTCTGACCTCCGTGGTCGCGGCTGTTGCCTGCTATGCAGGTGTTGCGTCGGCCGCAGAAATCAAACCGGCAGTGGTCTATGACCTTGGTGGCCGTTTTGACCGTTCGTTTAACCAGGGCGCATATAACGGCGCGGAAAAATACAAGGCAGACACCGGTACCGAGTATCGCGACTTCGAGATCCAGAACGATTCTCAGCGCGAACAGGCTATGCGTAACTTTGCCCGTCGCGGCATGAACCCGATCGTTGCAATCGGCTTCTCGCAGGCATCTGCACTTGAAAAAGTCGCAAAAGAATTCCCGGAGACCAAGTTTACCATCGTTGACATGGTTGTTGATCTTCCGAACGTTCAGTCGGTTGTTTTCAAAGAACACGAAGGTTCGTTCCTGGTTGGTGTTCTTGCCGCAATGGCGTCCAAAACCGAGAAAGTCGGTTTTGTCGGCGGTATGGACATTCCGCTGATCCGCAAATTCGCATGTGGCTACGTTCAGGGCGTTAAATACGCCGATCCGAATGCCGAAGTATTCCAGAACATGACCGGCACCACCGGTGCTGCCTGGAACGACCCGGTGAAGGGTGGTGAACTTGCCAAGTCGCAGTTTGACCGTGGTGCAGACGTTGTCTATCACGCAGCGGGTGGTACTGGCGTTGGTGTTCTGCAGGCAGCTGCCGATGCGGGCAAGCTCGGCATTGGTGTTGACTCCAACCAGAACGCACTGCATCCGGGCTCTGTCCTGACCTCGATGCTCAAGCGTGTTGATGTTGCTGTTTACGAAGCATTCGGCGCAGCAGCTGGTGACAGCTGGAAACCTGGCCTGACCATTCTGGGTCTGGCTGAAGGTGGTGTTGACTGGGCTCTTGATGAAAACAACGAGAAGCTCATCACCCCTGAAATGAAAGATGCCGTTGCAAAGGCCAAGGAAGCAATCACTTCCGGCAGCCTCGCAGTTCATGATTACATGAGCGACAGCGCCTGCCCGATGTAAGGCAGTCTTGAAGCAAACCGGGGATTTGTAGTGTCGGATACGATGCATCAAATGCACGGCACCGGGGAAACCGGTGCCGTGCAACCCGCTATTGAACTGCGTGGCATTGACAAGCGGTTCGGGGCGGTACACGCGAACAAGGAAATCGATCTTAAGGTCGATAAGGGAACTATCCACGGTATCGTGGGTGAAAATGGTGCAGGGAAGTCAACCCTGATGAGCATCCTGTACGGCTTTTATCAAGCCGATGCCGGAACCATCCATGTTGACGGAAAACTGTGCGAAATCAAAGGTTCCGAAGATGCCATTTCAGCCGGTATCGGCATGGTTCATCAGCATTTCATGCTGGTGGAAACATTTTCGGTTCTTGAAAACGTCATTCTCGGAGTTGAAGGTGGTGCAGTTCTGCGCGACGGTGTTGACCGGGCACGCGAAGAACTTCGACGTCTTGAGCGGGAATATTCGCTCGACATTGACCCGGATGCCATCGTTGGTGATCTGTCGGTCGGTCTTCAGCAACGTGTCGAAATTCTTAAGGCACTTTTCCGTGGTGCCGAGATCCTGATTCTGGATGAACCAACCGGTGTTCTGACCCCGCAAGAGGCAGACCATCTATTCCGTATTCTTGAAACCCTGAAAGAGCAGGGCAAGACGGTGGTTCTGATTACGCACAAATTGCGTGAAATCATGGCTGCTACCGACAATGTTTCGGTGATGCGCCAAGGCGCAATGGTCGCCCATCGCAAGACGGCGGAAACCAGCCCGGAAGAACTTTCTGAATTAATGGTCGGCCGTAAGGTGTTGTTACGCCTCGAAAAGGGTGATGCCAATCCGGCCGCCACCGTATTGAACGTTGAAAACCTTTGTGTCGATAACGCGCAGGGTGTTCGCAAGGTTAAGAACGCGACATTCAATGTCCGTGCAGGCGAGATTGTTGGCATTGCCGGCGTGTCGGGCAATGGTCAAAGTGAACTGCTTGAAGTTCTTGGCGGTATTCGTTCCGCGACCGAGGGTTCTGTTGAACTGAACGGTCAGGATATCACGCCGGGCAAGGGCATTGATGCGGCCGAATTACGCCGTCGTGGCGTCGCCCATGTGCCCGAAGACCGCCATCGCATGGCGATGGTTACGGCGTTTTCTGCCAAGGAAGCAGCCATTCTGGGGTATCAGGATGATCCGGCCTATCAAAAGAGTGTGTTCCTTGATTGGCCAGCTATTTCAAAGGCGACAGCCAATATGATGGCAGAGTTTGATGTTCGCCCGGACAATCCCGATTTGAAGGCTGCCAATTTCTCGGGCGGGAACCAGCAGAAACTGGTACTGGCACGCGAGATCATGCGTGACCCGGAATTGCTTTTGGTCGGGCAGCCGACCCGTGGTGTCGATATCGGGGCCATCGAGTTTATTCACAAACGAATTGTCGCCATGCGGGACGCTGGCAAAGCCGTTCTGTTGGTGTCCGTGGAGCTTGACGAAATCATGTCGCTTGCCGACCGAATTCTGGTGATGTGCGATGGTGCGATCATTGGTGAAGTAGCTGCGTCAGAAGCAAATGAGCGCGTTCTGGGCCTGATGATGGCCGGTGTCGATCCGAATGAAGCCAAGGCAGTGGAGGGGCAGGCATGAGTACGACTGTCCAGTTGCCGCGTTGGATTGACGTCGGAGCATTGCCACTTTTGAATCTGTTGCTTGCGCTTGCCGTATCGGGGCTTGTTGTTCTTGCGATTGGTGAAAATCCGGTCGAAGTGGTTGAAATCCTTCTTTATGGCGCATTCGGTTATGAAGAAGCTTGGGGGTATACCCTTTATTACACGACGAACTTTGTCTTCACCGGTTTGGCCTTTGCCGTCGCGTTCCATTGCGGTTTGTTTAACATCGGGGCCGAGGGGCAGGCATATGTTGGCGGTCTTGGTGTAACACTTGCCGCCCTTTATCTCGATTTCTTGCCGTTCCCGATCATGCTTGTAATCGGCATGCTTGCGGCAATGGTTTTTGGGGCGGCCTGGGCCTATATCCCGGCTTATCTTCAGGCGCGCCGTGGTTCGCATGTCGTTATCACGACCATCATGTTCAACTTTATTGCGTCATCACTAATGGTTTATCTGTTGGTGAATGTGTTGCGGCCAGATGGCTCCATGACACCGGAAAGTGAACAGATCGCCGAAAATCTGCGTTTGCCGTTCATTCACGATATGGCCGCGGCATTGGGCATCGAGATGGCATCAAGCCCGCTTAACCTGTCCTTTGTGTATGCGATTGTTGCCAGTGTTATGGTGTGGCTGTTTATCTGGCATACGCGTTGGGGCTATGCGATCAGGACGGTTGGTTCGAACGCAGTTGCCGCGACCTATGCCGGGCTGGAACCGGGACGCTATATCATTATCGCAATGATGATTTCGGGCGCACTTGCATCCTTTATGGCGCTGAACGAGGTCATGGGGGTTCAACACCGCCTGTTGATCGATTTCACGGCCGGTTATGGTTTCGTCGGGATTGCGGTTGCGCTGATGGGGCGTAACCATCCGTTCGGCATCTTCCTTGCCGCGTTGCTGTTCGGGATGCTCTATCAGGGCGGGGCAGAGCTTTCATTTGAAATTCCGACCATTTCCAATGACATGGTGGTGGTAATTCAGGGGCTTGTGATCCTGTTTACCGGTGCAATGGAACATATGTTCCGTCCGCGTGTAACCAAGATTTATACGGCATGGCGTTTGCGCCGCGATGCGCAGGAGGCAGCGTGATGGAAAATTTTGAACTCGTCATTCTGTTGCTTGATGCGACCCTTCGGACGTCAACACCACTGATCCTTGCTGCTCTTGCCGGGATGTTTTCCGAACGATCCGGGACCATCAACCTTGCCCTTGAAGGCATGATGCTGGGTGGAGCGTTTTCGGCGGCTGCCGTTGCCTTTTATATGGATGATCCTTGGATTGGACTTCTGGCGGCAATTGCAACGACCATTGCCTTGTCTTTGTTGCACGGCTTTGCCTGCATCACCCACAAGGGCAATCAGGTTGTGTCGGGTATGGCCATCAATATTCTGATGTCTGGACTGACGGCACTTGTTGGGATTGCCCTGTTTGCGCAAGGTGGCAAAACGCCGGCCCTTGATAAGGCTGCCCGTTTTCAGCCGATCACATTGCCCGGTGCCGAGGCCGTCAAGGATGTGCCGATTATCGGTCCGATCTATTTCGAGCTTCTGAGCGGCCATAATATCCTTGTCTATATCGCGTTCCTTGCCGTCCCTGCCGCTTGGTGGGTGATGTATCGCACCCGGTTTGGATTGCGTTTGCGCGCAGTTGGTGAAAACCCGGGGGCGGTTGATACTGCCGGTATCGGTGTGGTTGCCATGCGCTATCGTGCGGTAATTTGCAGTGGTGTGCTTGTCGGGATGTCCGGGGCATACCTTTCGACTGCACAGGGCGCGTCATTCTTGCAGGATATGACCGCGGGCAAGGGCTATATCGCCTTGGCCGCGATGGTGTTTGGGAAATGGCGCCCGTTCCCGGCTCTGGCCGCATGCCTGTTGTTTGGCTTCCTTGATGCCGCTGCAACCCGTTTGCAGGGTGTGATCCTGCCCGGTATTGGCGAAGTGCCGGTCCAACTGGTTCAGGCGTTGCCCTATGTCCTGACGGTTATTCTGCTGGCCGGATTTATCGGGCGTGCCATTCCGCCAAAGGCCCTTGGCCGTCCATATGTAAAAGAACGCTAAGTCATATCACGTCCGGCCAGATTGGCCTTGCCTTGGCCGGACGTTTTTTCTTGCTATGCATGACGGCAAAGTTCCGTCGCATTACCACATGTCAAAAGACGAACCCGCCCGAGAAAGGGCAGGTGCTTTATCAAACAGGATTTCCCAGATGGCCGATATCAGACAGGCTCCGCGCGATTTGATTGATGCAGCACTGGCTGCGCGCGACAAGGCCTATGCGCCATATTCCAAATTCCATGTCGGTGCGGCACTGCGTACGGAGCAGGGCAATGTGATTGCCGGCTGTAACGTCGAGAATGCGGCATATCCCGAAGGCGTTTGCGCCGAGGCAGGGGCGATTTCCGCGATGGTGTTGTCGGGCGAAACCAAATTCGATGAAATCGTCGTGGTTGGCCTTGGTGATGTCGCCTGCACGCCGTGCGGAGGGTGTCGTCAGAAAATCCGGGAGTTCACCGGCTCGGATGCGACCATTTTCATCATCAATGATGCAGGTGAAACGCTTTTGACCCTGTCACGTGAACAGCTTATTCCGCATTCCTTTGGCCCGGAGAACCTGAAATGAGCAATGTAAAATCCGCTTTGGACGTCATTGCGGCGAAGGCCCCCGGTTTCAAGGCCGATGTTGCCCTTGTTCTTGGAAGCGGACTTGGCGGTGTTGTCGATGCCGTAAGTGAAGCCATTGCCATATCTTATGAAGACTTGCCGGGCTTCCCGCGTCCGACCGTTGTCGGGCATGGCGGGCAGCTGGTGCTTGGTCGTATTGGCGGTGTTTCTGTTGCCGTGATGCAGGGGCGGGCGCATTATTATGAGCATGGCCGTTCCAATCTAATGGCAGAGCCGCTGGAAACCTTGCGAGCGTTGGGGGCGGATCGCCTTATTCTGACCAATGCTGCCGGTTCGTTGCTGCCAGAAGCAGTACCGGGCAGTCTGATGCTGATTACCGATCATATCAGCCTGTTTGGTCCAAACCCGTTGATCGGTTATCACGGGGATGATCGCTTTGTCGGGATGGATATTCCTTATGACCCGGCAATTGGGTCCGGGCTTCATGATGCAGCAGCCAAACTTGGCATCAAACTGTTTGAGGGCACCTATTGCTGGTGTACCGGGCCAAGCTTTGAAACACCGGCGGAAATACGGGCGCTTAAGGTTCTTGGGGCAGATGCCGTTGGCATGTCAACCGTCCCGGAAAATATTCTGGCCCGTCGCCTTGGTTTCAAGGTCGCAGCAGTTTCAAACATCACAAACCTTGCAGCGGGCATGAGCGCAACACCGCTTAGCCACGAGCAGACCCTTGAGATGTCGAAAACCGGATCATCCAATCTTATCAAAATCTTACTTCAGTATTTTTCAGGTTCTGCATAAGGCAGAGCGTGACCGAAATCTGACGTGAATTCACTCTGACAAGCGCGCAGGAGACAGCAAATGCTGCCGCAGGAAATCATTCGCCGCAAACGTGAAGGCGAAGTTCTGACAGACGCCGAAATCGCCTTTTTTGTTAAAGGCATCACAGATGACAGCATCAGCGAGGGCCAGGTTGCTGCCCTTGCCATGGCCGTATTCTTCAACGGCATGACCATGGACGAACGTGCCGCACTGACGCGCAACATGCGTGACAGTGGTACGGTCCTTGACTGGAAGGCGCTTGGTCTGGACGGACCGGTGGTCGATAAACATTCGACCGGTGGTGTCGGGGACAAAGTCAGTTTGATGCTGGGGCCGATTGTCGGTGCATGTGGTGCATTCGTTCCGATGATTTCGGGGCGCGGACTTGGCCATACCGGCGGAACCCTTGATAAATTCGATTCCATTCCGGGGTATCGCACGACCCCGACGCTGGAAGAATTTGCCAAGGTCACCCGCGAAGTGGGCTGCGCGATTATCGGACAAACATCTGATCTGGCACCGGCGGACAAGCGGTTTTACGGGATCCGCGACGTGACCGCTACGGTCGAAAGCATTCCGCTGATCACGGCATCAATCCTTTCGAAAAAGCTGGCCGCTGGGCTTGATTCACTGGTCATGGACGTCAAGTTCGGTTCCGGTGCCTTCATGAATGAATATGATCGTGCCCGTGAACTTGCCCAAAGCATTACCGAAGTCGCAACCCGCAACGGCGTTCCAACAGTCGCCCTTCTGACCGATATGGAGCAGGTTCTGGGCGATACGGTCGGCAACGCCCTTGAAATGCAGGAAGCGATTGATTTCCTGACCGGCAAGCATCAGGAACAGCGCGTTTATGATGTGACCATGGCGCTGGCGGCAGAAATGCTGGCGGTAAGTGGTGTCGCAAGCGACGTTGCCGACGGATTGCGACAGGCAACCTATGCGCTTGAAAGTGGCAAGGCAGCCGAGGTATTCGGTAAAATGGTGGCAAGCCTTGGTGGACCGTCCGACTTCGTTGAAAAGAATGCGAACTATCTGGAAGCTGCGCCCATGATCAATGCGGTCACGGCGGCCAAAACCGGTCGTGTTCTTTCGATGGATGCACGAAAGGTCGGCTTGGCGCTTGTCGCGTTGAAAGGCGGCAGAACACGCGCAGATCAAAAGATCGACTTCGCAGTTGGCTTTACCGACTTCATCAAGGTTGGGCAGGCGGTTTCGGCAGAAACGCCGCTTTGTATTGCCCATACCCGCGATCAGGCCCAGCTTGACCAGGCGACCGAACTTCTGCGTGAGGCCATCGTAATCGGTGATGGTGACATTGCAGAAACCGGAAGTGCACCAGCCGTTCGGGAACGGATTGTTGCCGGTGTAAAGGGCTAGTCAGTCCGTAAACGTTTGAAATGACAAAGGCCGGGAATTTCCCGGCCTTTGTTCTTAGGCATTGGCAGATGCCTTGATCATGGCCGCAGCCTTTTCGGCAATCATGATTGTTGGCGAGTTGGTGTTTCCCGATACGATGGTGGGCATTATCGACGCATCGGCTATGCGCAATCCTGAAAGCCCGCGCAGACGCAGTTCAGGATCGACTACAGAAGCAGGGTCTGCCCCCATTCGGCACGTGCCGACCGGATGGAAAATGGTTGTTCCGATATCACCAGCCGCACGGACCAAATCCTCTTCGCTGTCATAGGACGGGCCGGGTTTGAATTCTGTCGGTGCATAGGCCGCCAAGGCCGGTTGGCTAGCGATTTTGCGGGTCAGCCGAATGGAATCGGCTGCAACCTTTTTATCGGCATCTGCCGACAGATAATTGGGTGCGATGGCCGGTTGCTGTCTGTAATCCGGGCTTGTGATATGGATACTGCCCCGGCTTTGTGGGCGAAGGTTACAGACACTTGCCGTGAAAGCCGGGAAAGGATGGACAGGTTCCCCGAACTTTTCAAGCGACAGCGGTTGAACATGATATTGCAGGTTGGGCGTTTCAAACGATGCGTCTGAACGGGTGAAAATACCCAACTGGCTTGGTGCCATCGACATCGGGCCGGATTGGTTAAACAGATATTCAAGTGCGATGCTGGCTTTGCCAAACAGGCTGCTGGCTTTTTCATTGAGGGTACGAATACCCTGAACCTTGAAGGCGCAGCGAAGTTGCAGGTGATCTTGAAGGTTTTCACCGACTTGCGGGCTATCAAGGGTCTGTTCGATGCCATATTGCTGCAAAATATCGCCGCGACCAATCCCGGAAAGTTCCAGGATTTGCGGCGATCCAACCGATCCGGCTGAAAGCACCGTTTCACGGTTGGCATAAACGGTTTCAATATTGCCTGCGCGTTCATATTCAACGCCGGTTACGCGGCCTTCGGAAATGATCAGGCGGCGGACATGGGCATTGGTACGGACTTCAAGATTTTTGCGGTCAAGGGCAGGGCGAAGGAATGCCTTTGACGTGTTCCAGCGAATGCCGCGTTTCTGGTTCACATCAAAATAGGATGATCCTTCGTTGGTGCCGCGGTTAAAATCAGCTACCTTCGGGATGCCTGCCTGTTCGGCTGCGTCCTGAAATGCTTCAAGTATTTCCCAGCGCACGCGCGCCTGTTCGACACGCCATTCACCGCCCGAACCATGAAGGTCGTCGGAGCCGCGATAATAATCTTCGGACTTCTTGAAAAAGGGCAGGACATCATCCCATCCCCAATTCACGCACCCCGACTGGCGCCATTGATCATAATCATTGGCCTGGCCCCGCATATAGATCATGCCATTTATCGATGAACAGCCGCCCAGAACCTTGCCACGCGGATAGCCCAGTGATCGGCCATTCAAGCCCGGTTCGCGAACCGTGTTGAAACACCAGTCAACATTGGGGTTGCCGATGCAGTAAAGATATCCGACCGGGATATGAATCCAGGGATTGCGATCCTTGCCACCGGCTTCAAGCAGAAGAATTTTGGCATCTTCCATTTCGGAAAGACGGTTTGCCAGTGTGCAACCGGCCGATCCTGCGCCGATGATGATGTAATCAAAGCGGTCCATATGCATTCCCCTGAACAAGGTGGCGACAGGACCGACTTTCCGGGAGGCGAATGGTTTTCACAGATGTTTCCTCTCTGATTGGCAGTCCTGAAATCTTTTTAGGTTTTTATGGTGTGACGCTACCATTGAATTACCGGTCTGCAAACATCGACAAAGGGTGTTGATGTTCC
The DNA here is from genome assembly GCF_003326675.1 of Thalassospira profundimaris. Lineage (GTDB taxonomy): Bacteria > Pseudomonadota > Alphaproteobacteria > Rhodospirillales > Thalassospiraceae > Thalassospira > Thalassospira aquimaris. Next base: position 38,617 of record NZ_JPWF01000007.1, on the reverse strand, counting down.
GCGATGCGGAAAAGCAAGAATGAAGTTAAGGATTGGAATAATTTCAGTAAAATCAATTTAATAGCGTCTATTTAAAAGGTGAGAATTCGATTATTTTTACCTCCTCCGTCTATTGCCAGCGAGATAAAGTGATGATCCGTTTTCGATTGCTTGAACGTTTGCCTATATCCGCAACCGGGGCAAATCCGGCATCACCACGTCGTCCCGGTGCGCTTCGTCGTCAAATCGGATTCTGGTGCGGGATTATTCTTGCCGCTGTGATGATATTGGGCAGCCCGCCTGACGGCATGTCACATGCAGCATGGCATGCGGCCGCGATTGCAGCCCTGATGGCGATCTGGTGGCTTAGTGAAGCCATTCCCATCGCCGCAACCGCATTGATCCCGATTGCAGTGGCACCCATTCTATCGGTGACGACCATCAATGACGTCACAGTGCATTACTCGAACCCGTTGCTGTTTCTGTTTTTGGGCGGGTTTGTGATCGCAATTGCGATGGAACGGTGGAATTTGCATCGGCGCGTGGCGCTTTTGATCCTGAAACAGGTTGGCTTTAAGCCATCATCACTGGTCGGCGGGGTTATTGCAGCAACGGCGTTGCTATCAATGTGGGTTAGCAATACGGCAACCGCGACGATGATGTTGCCGATTGCATTGTCTCTGGTGAACTTGCTGCGTGAACATGAAGGCAACCCGGATGGTACAACCGCGGCAACGTCAGAAACAGGGGATGACCCGGTTCAACTGACGCCATCTGTGCGTAATTTCGCCCTTTCGATGCTTTTTGGAATTGCATTTGGCGCAAGTATTGGCGGAATTGGTACGCTGATTGGGACGCCACCAAACGCATTGCTTGCCGCCTATCTTGGCAGCAATTTTGATGTTTCGATCGGGTTCGGACAATGGATGCTGGTTGGGGTGCCATTCGCAGGGATTATGTTGCTTTTGTGCTGGTTGGTGCTGACCCGGTACGTTTATCGGTTGAACGCAACTTTGCCGGAACCTGTTTGTCAGGCGCTTCAACGGGATATGGACGCACTTGGGCCCATGTCACGCGGCGAGAAATACGTTGCCATTGTCTTTGTGATCACCGCGATGCTTTGGCTGTTACGTCCCGTGATCACGGGACTGTTCCCGTCTTTGTTGATCAGTGACGCGTCTATTGCGGTGCTGGCGGCGATTGCATTGTTCGCAATCCCGATAAATGCACGCGAAAATCAATATGTCCTGAATTGGAAGGCAGCACTTGCATTACCATGGGGTGTTTTGCTTTTGGTCGGTGGCGGATTGGCACTTGGTGCCCTGATCAATGATACCGGTCTGGCGGCCTGGGTTGCAGGTAGGGCCGGGGCGTTGCCGCATTTACCGGTTGTTGTTCAAATTGGTCTGATTTCCCTGATTGTGATTCTTATCAGCCACCTGACGTCAAATACTGCAACTGTTGCAACCTTCCTTCCACTGGTTGCTACATACGCCTTGTCCGAAGGGATGGACCCGGTTCTTTTGTCTGTTCCTGTCGCATTGGCCGCAAGCTGCGCCTTTATGTCACCGGTGGCAACCCCGCCAAATGCAATCGTGTTTGCAAGCGGCTATCTGACCATCGGCGATATGGTGCGTGCCGGTGCCGTCATGAATATAATTGCACTTTTGATGATTGTGCTTTTTGCCGTGATTGTGGTGCCGTTTGCCTTCTAATTATCGGAAATTACGGACAACTCTTGCCAAATCGTTCAATAAAACGCATTTTGATCGGTAACGAAAATTTACCGTTGAATATGAAAATTAGAAAAGTCAGGAGAGAACGGCATGGGCAAACTGGATCGGCGTCGTCGCGAAATACTTGAACTTGTGGCGTCCAACAGCTTTATGACCATTGATTCCCTTGCCGATCATTTCTCTGTGACCCCGCAAACCATCCGGCGCGATATCAACGAGATGGCCGAAGAAGGCCTGATTGCCCGCTATCACGGCGGCGCGGCCAGTGTTTCAACTACCGAAAACACCGCTTATCAGGACCGTCAGGTCCTTAACCTTGGCAGCAAGCGCGAAATCGCCAAACTGGTTGCTGAACATATTCCTGAAGGCGCATCGTTATTCATCAATATCGGGACAACCAACGAGGAAGTGGCTCACGCGCTTTTGGGGCATAAAAGCCTTAAGATCATCACGAACAACCTTCATGTTGCCGAGATTTGCGCAGCCAATCAGGGGTTTGAGGTGATCATTGCCGGTGGTGTCGTCCGTCAGCGGGACTTTGGTGTGATTGGTGAAGCAACCATCGATTTCATCAACCAGTTCAAGGTTGATTACGCCATTATCGGTATTTCGGGCGTTGATGAAGATGGCAGTTTGATGGACTTTGATTACCGTGAAGTCCGGGTGGCGCGTGCAATCATATCAAATGCCCGCCAGACCTTTCTGTGTACCGATGCGTCCAAGTTCGGACGTCGTGCGATGGTAAGGCTTGGACATCTTTCTGAAATTGATGCCCTGTTTACAGACCGTCATCCCGGACCGGTTTGGTCAGATGTTATCCGCGAGGCGGACGTTTCGGTTTATACGGCAAACTAGGGCTAAAAATAGCAGGGGTGCGGGCGGTCAGGCGTATACACCGTCTTCGCGCTTGCCCGTGCGCATCGTGATAGGCCCTTGCGATGAACCATCAAGCATCTGGGTCAGATGTGCGTTATGGGCGTCGTCAATCTCGCTGGTTTTGCCGGACCAATATACTTTACCGTCATACATCATCGTCAGGTTCTGATAACGGGTGCGTGCAATATGCATGTCATTTGTGATCGAAATGACAGTGGTTCCGCGCTTTTCGGCAATCTTGGCGATCATCAGTTCGATATGGTTTGATAATACCGGGTCGAGACCAGCTGTCGGGTTATCAAGCAGCAGGATCTCCGGATCACTTGAAATAGCACGTGCGATGCCAACGCGTTTCTGCATGCCGCCGGAAAGATCACTGGGTTTAAGGTCCGCACTTTCAGGAGCCAGTCCAACAAGACCAAGCAGCTCAATCGCGCGATCCCTGGCGTCCTTACGATTTAATGTGCCGAGCTCAATCTGGCGGAAGCAGATATTTTCCCAAACCGAAAGGCTGTCAAACAGGGCATTTTGCTGAAACAGCATCCCGATTTTTTCTGCCCAGTCAGGGCGTGTGGGGGCGTTGCTGTTGGTGACATCATCGCCATTTAGATGAATGGTCCCCTTATCTGCACCGTAAATCCCGACCAGACATTTCATCAGAACGCTTTTCCCGGCCGCAGACGGACCGATGATTGCCATGGTTTCACCTTTGGCAAGCATCAGATCAACCTCGTTGACTGCAACTTTTTGACCGAACTTTTTGGTCAGTTTGTTGATGGCAACGAAGGCGGAAGCGTCAGGTGAAGAAGATGCGGGCTGGGTCATTTTTGTTCCGGTATCGGTCAGGTTCGGGCAGAGTTTCGGCAATTGGCGGGCAGGGGGCAAGTCCCAATTTCACAAAAATGAAAACGGCCCCCGAAGGGGCCGTTTTGCAGAAGATAATGAATTTTCGAAATCTGCTTAGTGCGAAAGAATCTGGCTGAGGAACAGCTTGGTACGATCGCTTTTTGGATTGTCGAAGAATTCCTGCGGTCCCGCCATTTCAACGATCTGGCCGGCATCCATGAAGATCACACGGTCGGCGACTTCCTTGGCGAAGCCCATTTCGTGGGTTACGCAGAGCATGGTCATGCCTTCTTTGGCCAGTTCGACCATGACGTCTAGAACTTCCTTGACCATTTCCGGGTCAAGTGCCGATGTCGGTTCATCGAACAGCATGATTTTCGGCTGCATGCAAAGCGAACGGGCAATTGCCACACGCTGTTGCTGACCGCCCGAAAGCTGGCCCGGATATTTATGGGCCTGTTCGGCAATCCGGACACGCTGCAGATAGTGCATGGCCAGATCGTTGGCTTCTTTCTTGGGCATCTTGCGAACCCAGATCGGTGCCAGTGTCAGGTTTTCAAGCACAGTCATGTGCGGGAACAGATTGAAGTGCTGGAACACCATGCAGACTTCACGACGCACGGCTTCGATATTTTTGACATCGTCGCCGAGAAGGATGCCGTCCACATGAATTTCACCGCTTTGATAGGTTTCAAGGCGGTTCATTGTGCGGATCAGCGTCGATTTACCCGAGCCCGACGGGCCGCAGATAACGATGCGCTCTCCCTTGCGAACAGACAGGTCAATGTCCTTGAGAACATGGAAATTGCCATACCATTTGTTCATCTTGGAGACGGTGATGACATCCTCCTTGGACGGAGAAGGCACAGCGCCGGTAGTGGTTTCAGTTGCTACAGTCATTGTTTTCTCCTCAGTCCTTACCTGCGCTCGCCTTTGCGAAGCTCTTTTTCAAGATAGGCCGAATATTTGGCCATCGAGAAGCAGATCAGGAAGAATATTGCCGCGGCAAAGGCATAGCCTTCGACATAGTATTTGGTCCATGCAGGATCGCTGCGCAGGGCAAGCTTCACCGTGCCAAGGAAATCAAACAGGCCGATAATCACGACCAGCGTGGTGTCCTTGAACATCGAGATAAAGCTGTTCACGGTTGGCGGAATCACCAAACGCAATGCCTGTGGCAAAATGATCAGGCGCATGGACTGCCAGTATGACAGAGACAGACTGTCGGCAGCTTCGAACTGGCCACGCGGTACAGCCTGAAGACCACCACGGAATACCTCGGCAAGATAGGCTGCGGTGAACAGAATGATACCAATCTGTGCGCGCAGCAACTTGTCGATGGTAACCCCGGCCGGCAAGAACAGCGGGAACATCACCGATGCCATGAACAAGACCGTAATCAGCGGAACACCGCGAATAACTTCGATATAGACGACTGATACGGTTTTGATTGCTGGCATGTTGGACTGGCGGCCAAGTGCAAGCAGCAGGCCCAAAGGAAAGGCGAAGATCACGCCAATTGCTGACAGGATCATGGTCAGTGGCAGGCCACCCCAGAAGCTGTTCTGAACATAGGTGAGACCGAATACGCCCCCCCACATCAGGATGCCAATCACCGGAACGCCGATGACCCACATCGGGATGATCCATTTGCGCAGGCCCGGGAATTTAACGGCTGCCAAGCTGCCGCAAATGATCCCGACAAGGACGATCATAGCAAGAACAGGTCGCCATTGTTCGTCATACGGATAGGTGCCAAACAGGATCAGTCGCAAATTTGCATTCACGAAGCCCCAGCACGCTCCGGTAACTTCGGCGCAGCCTTCAATAGTCGGGGTCAGTGTCGCATTGACGACTGCCCAGTTGAAGATTGGCGGAATCAACCAGATGATGAAGGCGATGGCACCGAGCGTAAGCAGGGTGTTGAACCAGCCATCAAACAGGTTCTTTCTAGACCATGTAACCGCACGTTCCCCAAAAGTCCCGGTTGGCAGAGGAGGCATTTTTGCGTTTTCTGACATATTACCTCTCCACCAGTGCCATTTTCTTGTTGAACCAGTTCATAAAGAGCGAGGTCAACAAGGACAAACCGAGATAGATCAGCATGAAGATCGAGATCGCTTCAATCGCCTGACCGGTCTGGTTCATGGTTGTGTTGGAAACTGACACCAGATCCGGATATCCGACCGCAACAGCAAGCGAGCTGTTTTTGGTCAGGTTGAGATACTGGTTGGTGAGCGGCGGAATGGCGACGCGCATGGATTGCGGCAGAATGACCTTACGCAATGCAACGGAACGTTTGATGCCAAGACTGTCTGCAGCTTCCCACTGACCGTTCGGAACCGCCTGGATACCAGAACGTACGACTTCGGCAACATAGGTTGACGTATAAACGGTCAAGCCGATGAGCAGGGCAAGAAATTCTGGCGAGATGTTATATCCGCCGCGAATGTTGAAGCCTTTGAGTGTCGGCATATCAATTTCGGTTGGTGCACCACCCAGAAGATAGGCAATGAATACCAGTCCAAAGAAAATGCCAAATCCGGCTGCTGTCATCGGGAATGGTTCGCCTGTCGCATCCTGACGCTTTTTGGCCCACTTCTTGACAAAGTAGATGGCAACCAGCGCAAGAATTGCGGCAATACCCATCAGCGTATAGGCCGTATCGGCAATTGGCACGGGCAAGTACAGCCCGCGCGATGTCAACAAGACACCGGGCAGGGGTTCAAGCGCGTCACGCGGATGCGGGAACGAGTTTGGAATCAGCGCGTACCAGAAAAACAGCTGAAGCAGTACCGGGATGTTCCGGAACGTTTCGACATAGACCGTTGCAAGTTTGCGAACGATCCAGTTCGAAGAAAGCCGGGCAACACCGAAGATGATACCGATGATGGTACAGAGAATGATGCCCAGAAAGGCAACCTTGATTGTATTGAGGAGACCGACAAGCAGAGCCGTTGCATAGGTGCTTTTGGCGCTGTAATCGATCATGCTCTCACTGATCTCGAAGGATGCTTCAAGATCAAGGAAACTGTAACCGGTAGAGATGTTTTGTTGTTCCAAGTTGTCCAGGGTGTTGGACACCAGATACCAGCTGGTCAGAATGATGAGGCCGATGGCGACAACCTGATACAGGACTGCGCGGACATTCTCGTCATTCAGATAGTCGGTCAGGCTTTTGGAACGGACATCTCCCGGGGCATGGTGAGGCTTACTCATATGACCCTCAGGTGTAGATTTTATCCAATGGACGATAAACCTAACGAAAAGCTCCGCCCATGCGTTCAGGCAGTGGGGCGGAGCTTCTTAGGTTTTAGTGAGCGGTAAAGCTAACGAATTAGCGAACCGGCCATGCGTACATCAGACCGCCATCGGTCCACAGTGCGTTCAGACCACGCTCAAGGCCAAGCATCTTCTTGATGGTGGCATCATAGCTTTCGCCATAGTTACCAACCTGTTTGATGATGTTGTAAGCCCATGCTTCATCAAGACCAAGAGCTTCGCCCATGCCCGGCGATACGCCCAGAAGACGCTGTACACCCGGGTTGGTGGAGTTGGCTTTCATGTCGTCAACATTGGCCATGGTGACGCCCAGCTCTTCGGCTTCGATCATCGCGTTGAGAACCCAGCGACCAATATCAGCAAGCTGATCGTCACCCTGGGCAACAAGCGGGCCCAGCGGTTCTTTGGAGATGATTTCCGGCAGGATCATGTAATCGTCCGGGTTCGGAGCCATGGTGTTACGGATCGAAGCAAGACCCGAAGCATCGGTGGTGTAAACGTCACAACGGCCTGCGAAGAATGCAGCAGTTGTTTCGTTGATGTTTTCGATAACAACCGGCTCGAAGCTCATGCCTTTGGCGCGGAAGTAATCAGCAAGGTTGAGCTCGGTGGTCGTGCCCGGCTCTACGCAGACGGTTGCGCCGTCAAGTTCGGTCGCGCTGGACACACCCAGTGCGGTCGGAACAAGGAAGCCCTGGCCGTCATAGTAGTTGATACCAAGGAACGTCAGGCCCAGCTTGGCGTCACGGGTCAGAGTTGCGGTCGTATTACGAGCCAAAACGTCGATTTCACCCGACTGCAGCGCGGTGAAACGTGCGGCTGCGGTCAGAGGGGTATACTGGACTTTGTTTGAATCGCCGAGAATTGCAGCAGCAAGACCACGGCAGAAATCAACGTCCTGACCTTCCCATTTGCCTTCTGCGTTTGCAGCAGCAACGCCCGGAAGACCAGTGTTCACCCCACACTGAACGAAACCTTTGGCCTTGATGCCGTCAAGAACCGCACCAGCCTGCGCATTGTGCGCGGCAACGGCTGCAACAGTCATTGCACCCGCGGCAAGGATCGTTTTGATTTTCATAAATTAGCTCCCTTATTAGCAAAGCATTGTTTTTAGCTTTTGTGCCACCCTGGATACGCAATACAGCATATCCATCTATCCAATTTGATTGGACAGCCAAATTAAGAAATTTTAGGCCGCTATGTGTCAAGTGTGAAAAATTTTCGACTGGTCGGGCCAAGCTGAAAATGGCGGAAAAATCGATGGTTTCGTTTGGCTGAGCAGGGAGAGGTTCCGTTTTGTTCTGTGACGGAACGATTAGATAATTTGGTGTTATATCAGTATTTTAACTGACCTGATGGTTGGGTGTTCTGCGTGTTTTGAAGAATGCACGAACTTTTTTCGCCCAATGTGAACAACTGTTCAAAAAAAGTTCAATATTTTTGCCTGTTCAAAATATGCGCACTTCGCAGTGCGGAATCGACTTCACGGTGACTCCGTCTTGCGCAGGAAGGAAAATGTCAGCCCGCAGATACAAAAACACCCCCTGAGGCAAGCTGCAGGGGGTGTGATGTTGTTACTTCTTGAGATCACTCAAATTTGAAAAAAGCTCCAGGGCTGTTGGATTTGCAAGGGCTTCCTGGTTTTTGACAGGCCTTCCGTGAACGACGTCGCGCACAGCAAGTTCGGTGATTTTACCAGACTTGGTCCGCGGAATATCGGCAACGGCAATCACTTTTGCCGGGACGTGACGCGGGGTGCAATTGTTGCGAATTTGCTTTTTGATCTTGTCGATCAGCGCGGTATCCAGCTCGTAATTTTCGCGCAGCACAACAAACAGGATGACCCTGACATCGTTGTCCCAGTCCTGTCCTATGACAATCGATTCCTGAATCTCGGGAAGTTTTTCAACCTGGCGATAGATTTCAGCCGTGCCGATACGCACGCCGCCGGGATTAAGGGTCGCATCCGAGCGGCCATAAATAACCATGCCGCCCTCGTCATCGAGTTCGACATAGTCGCCGTGGCACCAGATGTTATCGAACCGGTCAAAATAGGCCGCGTGGTAGCGCGATCCGTCCGGGTCGTTCCAGAAGCCGACCGGCATGGACGGGAAGGGCTTGGTGCAGACCAGTTCGCCTTTCTCGTTTCGGACCGGCTTTCCATCATCATTAAAAACGTCGACAGCAACGCCAAGTGCACGTGTCTGGATCACGCCACGCTTGACCGGCAGTACCGGAGAGGCAAGGACGAAACAGCCAAGAATATCTGTGCCGCCTGAAATCGATGCCAGATGGATATCTTCCTTGATGTCGCGATAGACGTAATCAAAGCTTTCCGGGGCCAATGGTGACCCGGTCGACGTCATCGCGCGGACTGTCGAAAGGTCATGGGTTTCACGTGGTTTAAGCTCGGCCTTTGCCAGGGCATCGATATATTTGGCTGACGTGCCAAACAGCGTCATGCCTTCGGCGTCTGCATAATCAAACAGAATGTTGCCACTCGGATAGAACGGGGAACCATCATAAAGCAGCAAGGTTGCCCCGGCGGCCAAGCCTGCCATCAACCAGTTCCACATCATCCAGCCGCAAGTCGTGAAATAAAATACGCGGTCACCCGGTGCCACATCGCAATGCAGAACATGTTCTGACACCTGCTTTAACAGCGTGCCACCGGTTCCATGGACAATGCATTTGGGCTTTCCGGTCGTGCCTGAAGAAAACATTACATATAGAGGATGGTTAAACTCCACCTGCTCGAACGTAATCTTTTCGCCTTCAAACGGTGAGAGAAATGCCTCATAGCCGATTGCATTGCGAATGCCGGTGGTGTCTGAGCCATCAAAGGCATAGGCAACAATGACCACTTTCCTGAGGCTGTCGATGCGCTCAACAACATCACGAACCTTTTCACGAATGTCGTGCTGTTTACCATTATAATGATAGCCATCAACCGTGATCATAACGGTTGGCTCAATCTGGCCAAATCGGTCGACAACACCCTGAACGCCAAAGTCAGGGGAGGCCGAAGACCAGGTGGCGCCGATTGCAGCCGTCGCCAACATCGCGATGACCGTTTCCGACATGTTGGGCATATAGCCGCAAACACGGTCACCTTTTTTCACGCCCTCAGCACGAAGTGCCTGTGAAAAGCGTGATACTGCGATGTTCAGTTCTGCCCAGGACAGGCGTGATTTCACCTTGTCTTCACCCCAGAAAACAAGAGCATCGGTATTGTCATCGCGAACCAGAAGGTTCTGCGCAAAGTTAAGGCGGGCATCGGGGAAGAACTGTGCGCCGGGCATTTTGTCGCCGTCAATCAGAACACGTTCGCCCCATGTCTCGGCCTTAAGATTGCAGAACTCGATAATAGCAGGCCAAAATTGCTCGATTTCGGCGACCGACCAGTCGTACAGCGCTGTAAAATCCAAAAGATTCAGACTGTATTTATCGTTCACCCAGCGACGGAAGCTGGTGACGTTTGCATTCTCAACACGTTCTTTTGCCGGTTGCCAAAGCAAGTCGCTCATGATGGGTCCTCTGTTTCCTGCCGGTTCGTATCTCTGCGTCCGAGCGCCGTGGTGGAGGCGCTAATTTGGTATCCCTATACCGCTTTCTACGGGGAAAAATGTTGGTCGGCAAGCAAAGTAACAGAGATGTCTCTTATTGGTAATACCAATTATGGGTTATTTGTTAGCGTTATGGTAGAATAGTGATGGTCAGTGAATTGAATTAATTGAAAAATTTACTTAGATGTTCATTCGTAAAATTCTTTCAAGAGCAGTCATTGAAGACGATCGTTTGATAATAAAATGACAAAAATCGCATCAAAATTATTTGATCATGATTCGGGAGGTATCCTGAATGGATCAAATTCAATGAAAAGGCTTGCACCTGAAATGCGCCGTACTAGTTTGATCTGGCAATAGAAAAGGCGGGAGGTCCAACTTGGCCGGAATTGACGAGAGCAAACCGTTCGTGTCCATTAATATCGCTGTATTGACGGTGAGTGACACGCGTACAGCAGAGAATGACACGTCGGGAGATGTGCTGGTTGGCCGTATCGAAGCCAATGGGCATCATGTACATAGCCGACTGATTCTGCGAGATGATCAAGAGCAGTTGCGCTCACAACTTGCGAAATGGTGCGACGATCCGGAAATTGACGTGATCATTACGACCGGCGGAACCGGTGTAACCGGACGCGACGTTACGGTTGAAGCCCATCGCGCCTTGTATGAAAAGGAAATCCCCGGGTTCGGCGAACTGTTCCGCTGGATATCATTCCAGAAAATCGGAACTTCGACCGTACAGTCGCGAGCAACGGCAGGTGTATGTAACGGCACTTACATGTTTGCACTGCCCGGATCGACAGGGGCATGCAAGGATGCGTGGGATGAAATCCTGACATATCAACTTGATATCCGCCATCGGCCTTGTAATTTCGTCGAATTGATGCCGCGTCTTCTGGAACGCTGAACTGGTGCCGGGGCAGGCACGGTATGATTATTCAAGGGAAGTTTTATGGAATTTATCACTGACCCGTTCTTTTTTGCGGTCGCAATTCCGGCTGTTTTGATCGCTGGCGTTTCGAAAAGCGGATTTGGGGGCGGGCTTGGGGTAATTGCCGTTCCTTTGATGGCGCTTGCTGTGTCGCCACAAGCCGCGGCTGCTATCATGCTTCCGATCCTGTGTCTTATGGATCTTGCAAATGTGTGGGCCTATCGCAAGCGATGGGATCGCCGCAATATGCTTATCCTGGTGCCAGCGGCCCTTATCGGGATTTTAATCGGGGTACTGACATTCAGCTATCTTAGCGTGGCAGTCGTTAAACTGATTATCGCGACAATTGCCATCGTCTTCACCCTTGACCACTGGTTGCGTGGCAAGAAGGCGGGGGACAGTCCGAAATCGGCAACTTGGGGAAAAGGATCGGTGCTTGGAAGTCTTGCGGGCTTCACAAGTTTCGTCGCCCATGCAGGTGGCCCGCCGGTTTCGGTGTTCTTGCTTCCTCAAAGACTGGATAAATCAATTTTCGTCGGCACGACCGTGATGTTTTTCATCGTCGTGAACTACGTAAAGCTGGTCCCGTATTGGTTTCTGGGACAGTTCAGCAGCGCAAATTTGGGTACGTCGGCCGTTCTCGTGCCGGTTGCTTTGTTTGGAACCTGGCTTGGTCTTTGGGCTCATGACAAAGTGAATGTCATCCTTTTTTACCGGGTTTGCTATTGCCTGCTTTTCTTTACCGGCCTGAAGTTGCTTTGGGACGCAGTTGTATTGATGTCTGCATGAGATCAGGTTGTGCAGATCTGGGATTGTGAAATTTCCTTCGTTAAAGGCGGGTGAAAACAGGATATTCGAGAGCGCAGGGCGCATCTGAATAATCCGAATCGAATTTTATGCTGTTTTGCGGCGATATAGCCCGAGAAAATATAAGAAACCCGGTTCGCCCCTTTATGCCTTCAGACTGAAATCGACCGATCAAGTTTAATGTGAACTATATGGTTGTATTGGGTGGTTTTGGGTATCTGATTTGTTCCTATGTGTCACAAAACCTTCATTGATAAGGAATGTTGATCTAGAAGTCTGAAAGTAAAGGATATTTAATCCACAACGCGATTTGTGTGATTTAGAAAAACCTGATGATCAAAAGCGGTTAGACCCGCAGGATTGGTGAAACCACAAAAATAAGGGGAAGCCATATGCCTGAGAGAATTCTGAACGCCGCGACGAATATGTCGGAACTAACGACTGCCAAAGTGAACGAAATTCAGAATGTAACCAAGACTGCCAAGATGCTTGCGATGAATGCTTTGATCGAAGCTTCTCGCGCCGGGGACGCCGGAAGAGGATTTGCCGTCGTTGCCAACGAAGTCAGCGCAATTTCCCAAAAAATCACATCCATTGCCAATGAGTTGCAGGAACTGTTCGTCGAAGAGGCGGCAGAGCTGCGTAAAACCGCCCAGATCGTCCGCGGATCGCGGCTTTCTGATTTGGCGCTTTATGTTATCGAATTAATTGACCGCAACCTTTATGAGCGCAGCTGTGACGTCCGCTGGTGGGCAACCGATAGCGCGGTCGTGCAGGGTTGTGATGCCAATGCCGACGAGGCAACCCGCAAATTTGCCTGCAAGCGCCTTGGTGTGATCCTTGATTCCTATACCGTCTATCTTGATTTGTGGGTGGGAGACAAGAACGGGCGGGTGATCGCAAACGGTCGTCCGGATCGCTATAATGTTATTGGTACAGACGTCAGTGACAAAGCATGGTTCCGCCAGGCAATGGCAACACAGAATGGCGGCGAATATGCTGTTGCCGATATCGAGAATGTTGATGTTCTTGGTGGAAAATCAGTGGCAACCTATGCAACCGCAGTTCGGGCCGGTGGTGAAGAGGATGGTCAGATTGTCGGCGCGATGGGCATCTTTTTCGACTGGGAGGTGCAGGCGGAATCTGTGGTCAACTCGATCAACCTTCCTGATGAAGAACGCGAACGGACAACAATCATGATCGTGGATCGTGATTGTAAAATTATTGCGTCTTCCGATCCGATGATGCGACTTGGCGAATATATGGCGCTGCGCCATAACAAGGAAGACAAGGGAGCTTATCTGATTGAAGATCAGACGATTGTCGCCCAGGCATTGACGCCCGGATACGAAACCTATGTCGGTCTGGGGTGGCGCGGGGTGATTGTTCAGAAACCGGCGTCGAAAAGCCAGTATGTTGCTTATTCAAATGTAAAACGGGCAGAGGATCTTGTTCAGCGTCAGAAAATGGCGGTGTAGATATCAGGCGTTTATCCTGCCGGTACAGGATGAGTCAGCAAATGTAAATCAAAGGCGGGCACCCTAGGCGGTCCCGCCTTTTTGCATTGTGGACCATTGCAAAGTGGTTCGGGCTTGCCCGTCCGACACAAACCATATAGCGATAAAGTCAATTTGTTGATAAATTGTCATTGATTGACCTGTGCGTGCGAGGTGACGGGACGTGGAACTTATATTGGCCAAGCTAAGTGTTTCAGTCGGAATGGTTCTTGGACTGTCATTTTTGGCCGAGCGTGCCGGGCCACGTGTAGCGGGTATCCTTTCGGGTTATCCGTTGGGAACCGCAATCCTGCTGTATTTCATAGCAGTAGAGCAGGGTATTACATTTGCCAGTGAAAGTGCCGTCTATGCGATGCCCGGACTTATTGCGACGCTGGCGTTTCTGTATGGATATTTTCATGCATCGCGACGTTTGGTGAGCTTGCCGGTTATTCCCCAGATTGTGCTGAGTTCACTTTCGGCATTCATTGTGTATTTTGCAGTTTCGTGGCTGTTCCAACTGACATCTATGACCTTGACGCAGGCCGCAATTATTCTGCTGGGGGCTATTTTTGTCGCTTTGGTTCTGTTTAGAAAGATCGAGAACGTCAAAATCCTGAACCGTGTCCGTGTGACCAAACGGGTGGTCTTTTTCCGTGCTGGTCTTGCGTCGATTATTGTCCTGATCATCAGTGGGCTTGCTGCTTTGATCGGGCCGCGATGGTCGGGGATTTTGTCAGGTTTTCCGGTCGCGTTGTATCCAACAATGATCATATTGCATTTCAGCTATGGTGCAGCGCCCGTACATACGCTTGTTCGGAACTTCCCGCGAGGGATGGGCGCGCTTTGGACATACATCCTTGCAGTATCACTTACCTATCCTGTTCTGGGGCTGAATATCGGGACGTTGATTTCGTTTGCCGCAGCGACAGTTTATCTGGTTGTCTATTCCACTTTCGTTTGGATGAAGCAAAAGTCCGTGCGTACAGCAGAATGATCCCATAATATTCACGTAATAGTGAAATTGCGGCCCGCATAACGGGCCAATTCAGGGAGACGTATCTGCATGCAGCAGGTTCAATCACTGGTCAGGGCGTTAAGCATTCTCAATGCGCTTGCAGAAAGCGATGATGGCATGACGCTGACCGAAATTGCCCAACAGGTAAAACTGCCGCCATCGACGGCACATCGATTGCTGACCACAATGCAGCATGAACGCTATGTTTCGTTTGATGGCGAGCGGACACTTTGGTTTGTCGGCGTGCAGGCCTTCAGTGTTGGCAATGCATTTACCAAGAACCGCAATCTGAGCCAGATTGCGCGTCCTTACATGCGGGCTTTGATGGAAGACAGTGGGGAAACGGTAAACCTTGCTGTGGCGGATGGGGGCGAGGTCATTTTCCTGTCCCAGGTCGAATGTCGCAAGATGATGCGCGCCCTCGTGACGCCGGGCCGTCGGGCCCTGATGCATTGTTCCGGTGTAGGCAAGGCCCTGTTGGCATTCCTTCCGGAAGCAGAGCTGAAGTCCGTTGTTGCCAAACATGGCTTGCCCAAGATCACGGAACGGACCTTGGTGTCTGAAGGGGCGCTGGAGAAGGATCTGGAGCGTTCCCGCAAGCGCGGCTACGCCCTTGATGACGAAGAACACGCCGTTGGATTGCGGTGTGTTGCCGGTGTTGTGCGTGACGAGACAGGAAGCCCGATAGCAGCACTTTCGCTTTCTGGTCCGGCAGCGCGCATTCCAAATGATCATATTGAGCAACTGGGCCTGAAGGTCCGGCGCGTTTGTGCCGATCTCAGCCGTGAATATGGTGGAATGCCGGTCTAGGAGAGGAAGGTGCTCCGTCAGCGCGTTCGCGAGCAGTTAGCCGAAGCAAAGCGGAAGGTGTTCCTTCCGCTTTTTTTTGCAGCGTACATTGCGTCATCTGCTGCGGATAGCAGTTCATCCTCTGTTTCACCGTGATCCGGATAAAGTGCAATCCCGATGGATGCCGAGATGTAGAATGGTGACAGGTCGCCACCGAGGTTGATCGGTGTGTCGGAAAGTGCTGAATGAAGTTTGCGGGCAACCTGTTCTGCATCTTCTGGTGTTTCGGTGCCTGGCAAAATGACCGTAAACTCGTCGCCCCCAATACGTGCAACGGTATCTACGGTGCGTAATGTTCCGGTCAAACGCCGGGCTATTTCGCTCAGAACCTTGTCCCCGGTCGAATGACCGCCACTGTCATTCAAGGATTTGAATTCATCAATATCGATGAACATTAGTGCAAAGCATTCCCGCCGGCGCTGAGACAGTTTTATGGCAAAGCTGAGACGGTCCATGAACAGATAGCGGTTAGGCAGGGATGTCAGCGCATCGTGGTTGGCTTGGAACCGTATTTGTTCCTCTGTCAGCTTTCTGTCGGAAATGTTGGTAAAGCTGGTAAGGCGCAGCACCTTGCCGTCAATTGAAACATTCCGACCGTTTATTTCGCATGGGAACTCGCTACCATCCTTGCGTTTGGCGATGGCTTCGTATGGCTTGTCATATCCGGATCGGATATTTGCCATGACCATTGGCAAGGTCTCACTGGCGATGATATCGACAGCGCTCAGGTCGAGAAGTTCATTGCGGGAATAGCCAAACATCCGTTCCGAAGCATTGTTTGTATCAATGCATTTTCCACCATCGTGCAGGAACAGAGCTTCATTGCTGAGTGCTTCGAGAATTTTCAGTCGTTCTTCGCTTTCGCGGCGACGGTCGCGTTCCTCAAGCAATTCGGTGATATCCCAGATGATACAGTCAATTTGGCAATCACTGGTGAATGGCGGCAAAGCACGCATCTGAATGCGAACGCCGCGTTGCTCTCCGTGATTGGTTTTCACAGACATTTCAATGGTCTGTATTTCGCCTTTGGCTTCAATGGCCTTGTGCCGGAGGGGCAGGAGGGTTTCCGGGTCAAAAATCTGATTGTGCAGATTGTCCGAATCTGTTGCTCCAAACCATTCAAGACCGTGTTTGGAGGCGAAACCTATTTTACCAGCCTCATCAATCCGGAAAACAAGTCCCGGAAGACGGGCGAAAAAGCGTTCGCGTGAACGCGCATTGCGCCGAACCATGATGTGGAGCAACACCAACGCGATGGCAACGGAGCAAAAGAAAACAAATGAAGTTGAAAGAGACGGATGGTTTACGTCGTTGTTGGTCAAGGCAAGGGCATATTCAACGCCGCCACACAGCCACATCCCGAGCAACAGCCAAGAGATGTGAAGTGCTATAAAATATCGGTCATTCAGAAACGGGCCCGGCATATCTTTTGGTATGTCCTTTGCCATATGTATAGATCAGAGAATATACCTATGGCAAAATATGACAAGCATCTGATTTGTATCAGTTTGATGTCATTCGGACCGTTTCTGACAACCTGTCAAACCTGTTGATTACATTCCGGGGCAGGAAACGCCCGTGCCGCCCAGCCCGCAATATCCGTCAGGGTTCTTGTGCAAATACTGCTGATGGAAATCTTCGGCGTAATAGAAGGTCGGTGCTTCAGCCACATCGGTCGTAATATTGCCTTGGCCCGCGGAATTCAACGCGCCGTGATAGGCATCACGTAACGCCGTTGCTGCCAAATTCTGCTCAGGGCTGGTGACATAGATAACCGAGCGATATTGCGTACCGATGTCATTTCCCTGACGCATCCCCTGGGTCGGATCGTGGTTTTCCCAGAACAGCTTTAAAAGCTGCTGATAGGAAATGACGGCCGGATCAAATACCACCAGAACGACTTCGGCGTGACCTGTCATGCCGCTGCAAACTTCGCGGTATGTCGGATTGTGTGTATATCCGCCCGCGTAACCGACGGCGGTACTCCAGACGCCTTGCGCCTTCCAGAAAAGACGTTCAGCACCCCAGAAACATCCCATACCAAACACGGCGACTTCCAGATTGTCAGGGAAGGGGCCAACCATCGGGTTTCCGGTGATAACGTTGCGTTCAGCAACAGCAATGGCTTCGTCGCGCCCGGGCAAGGCGTTATCAGCAGTGGGCATTTGTGCTTTGTCGGATTTTAGGGCGGAAAGCATGTCTTTCACCTGATCAAATTGGATGTTTGTGATGCAATGTAACCCAGCGCACGACAATAGCAATTCCCCTGTTGATCAAATGTCTTTGAACATTCTTTTTGTGTGCCCAAATGCCCGGTTGATAATGCGCGCGCGGGATACCGGCGATAAAATCACAAGGTTTTGTTTTGGGAAAAAGACCACGTTTGAAATCAATGGCTTTGATGGTGACTGGGGCGCTAAGTTTGCTAGTCGGCCTGATATTTCTGCCTTTGCCGCCACCGTTTTTTGGGATGGTATTTATTGCTATTGGTTTACCAATGTTGGCCGCGGGATCAAAACGCACGCGACGTTTGATCCAGTATCTTCGATGGCGATACTATCGACATAATGAAAAGGTGGAGTATCTGCTTGAAAGGCTGCCCGGATTCTTGCGTCGTCACGGGGATAAGACGAGGCCGGATGTTCTCGTTCGAATGCGTAAGCACTCTGCCTTATCCAAAGACGCGGTTGTTGAAGTCGTGAAACGTGAAAATTAATAATAATCAGGGTGTTACGCGACGAATTAAACAGTCGACACCAACCGACTTCAGCTGCCCACATGCGGTTGTTGCCTCGGACTTTGCGGCATACTGCCCGGTCAGCAGACGGAAGAACAATCCTTTGCCTTCAATCGCGATGCTAATGACTTCGTGCGGGGCATTGTTCAGAACCCCGCGTGAAGATGCCCGGAATGTCGTCCATGCTGTTTCCGCGCGCTCGCGCGAACGATATGCCGCCAACTGCACCGCATAGTAGGGACCATTCACAGCACTGGGTTGTTTTGGTGCAATATTGGCAGATTTTACTGGCGTGGTCGGGGGCTGAGTACGCTGTGCAACCGATTGTGTGGAAGATTTTGACGCCATTGGCAACTCTATCATCGAAGCGGCTGGCGCTTCTTCCCGATCTGCGATTTCCAGTTGGCCTTGTTCTGTCGGGCGCGAATTGCTTGCGACGACCGCGCCTTCATGTTCAACAGTCGCGCTTGCGCCGGAAATTGTCGGTGCGCTTACAACTGGTGCAGAAACAGGTGTCATGGATGGTTGTTCTGCAGGCGCAGCAGTGCTTGCAATAACAACGGGCGTCATTTGCTGTTGTGGTGTTGCGGGCTGCATTGCAACAGTCGATACCGTCGACGCAGCGGGAACCGGTTCTACCGGATTGCGGCGTTCAACCATGGTGAGTTTGGCCGTGTTGTCACTGACCTCCATCTCCATACGTTCGATTGGTTTTGTGCTGTCTTCGGGTTCAGCTACGACAACGCCACCGGTTTCATAAAAACGACGATCACGTTCAACATGCGGAGGGTCCGGAAGATCAGGGCCGGGGGCAACCGTGGCCGCAGCAACGACCGTTTCGATTTCAGAGGAACGGGCAAATTGCGGCGCCGTTGTATCCAGCGCGACAAGCCGACGCTGCGCAAGTGCGTTAACGTTGCCAGACAATTTAACGCCCTGACCGCAATCGAGATTGATTTTGTTCTCGGGCGGTGAGGCGGTCAGCCAAACATAGAGCTTCCGGGCACTTTCATATTGGCCATCAATATCAAACGCAATGGCCTGCATCAGGTTTTCCTGAGGCGTGCGATCAAGAGAAATTTCTGTATTGGTGGCCTGTTTAATTTCTGTCGTGTTTGCCTGCCCGAAAAACACTCCGCATGCCGCATGATTGAATGCGGCGTCCATTTTTACAGTGCTATTGCTGCCGGACACCTTTGGGGCGGCCATACTTGCAGTTTGTTCGGTAGATGTTCCGAACAAAGACGAGCCGAAATCATCGGTGCTACAAGCTGACAGAAGCGGCAAGAGTGCTGCGGCTGTAAAACATACCCTGCGGAGCGGGAAGTCTTTATTTGTTATCGCAGCTTTTGTTTTCACGCTTCACCTGATGATCTCGTTTACGGCCATGGTTATAGCCAGCAAAACAGCACGGAGCAACTGTTGCAAGCGGCACCATTCCTGTCAAGCATCGTGAAAAATCAGGTGGATAATGGAAATTGCCAAGATGATTTGATCTTGGCATTCACGTTTGAATTCGGGCGGATCAACGGGTGATCATCGGGATCATGATACCGGCAAGGAGAACAAGCACAGTTATCGCAATGACGATATTGATGATGCCTTTACTTGCGCGATTGGCGGTTTCACGGGAAATTCCCTGATTGGTGCGACCATTACGGGTTGCCCGTGACGCGCCGGTCGAACTGTCAGAGCTTTCTGCGGTCAGGATTTTGATGACCTGCTTCTTGTCTTTGCGGGATGCCTGATCGTATTTGCTTTCTACAATCCGCACTTCGGTATTGTTTTTGTTGGTCAGCGCTTCTTTTGCGGAGTTCAGCGCCGAGGTGTAGTCCGAAAGGGTCGCAAGGTCCATTTGCTGGCCCGTTGAGCGGACACACACCACGGTATAGCTTTTACGCATTATTGCGTCAGACATGTCTTTTCCTGTCCTCAAACGTCAGTATCGCGGCGATATATGACGTTTTTGAAGATGATTAAAAAGATATCCTAACGAATAGGTTGGTGCTGGAAGTCATGCTTTCAATGGCAGTTGGTTTTCCGATGAATTAACTGCCGATTTTTCCAGCCAATTCCTTATATTCAGCACAGCCAGTTCCGCAAACCTGTTCCAGACGTGCCAGATTTTCGCGGGCCATTTCGGCTTTGCCGGTTTGCAGGAACAATTCACCTTGGTATTCAAGCGCACCGACATGTTCCGGGTTGATCATCAGGGCGCGCTCGTAATTCTGCGCGGCACTTTCAAAGTCACCCGTCTTGCGCTGGCTATAGGCAAGATAATTGAACAGGTCCGCATTGTCGGGATCGTCCTTAAGCATCATCTCGATCTTGTCAATCGCCATATCATACATGCCGGTATCAACAAGCTCGGATACTGCGGACAAGTCGGTCCCATCAGATGTCCAGGTGTTGGAGCTTCCCATGGCAAGTGCGCTGGTCGATGTTAGGGGCCCAGCCATAAAAACAGACATCGCAACAGCCGCGACGATTTTCGAAGTTTTACCCTTGCGGTTCATCGTCATACCTTTCATTGATCATCTTATGGCATCAATACGTGTGTCGGGACGCTCTGGATTTGTGATGTATCACAACTGTAAGTTTCTCGTAATCACTTGTTGGTGAAGAATATGTCAAAGAAAGGGCGTGTCGTTGGGAATTGTTGAAACGCTTGCACTCAGTATGGGCGGTGCATGGGCCAGTGGCGTCAATCTGTACGGGACGGTGGTCGTTCTTGGCATGATGGACAATCTCGGTTTCATCGATTTGCCATCCGATTTGCAGATTCTTGCCAGTTGGTGGGTGCTTGCGATTGCGATCTTTTTGTATCTGATTGAATTCGTCGCGGACAAAATCCCCGTGGTCGACAGCCTATGGGATGCGCTGCATACCTTTATCCGTATTCCGGCCGGTGCATTGCTTGCCGCAGGTGCTGTAAGCGGCCTTGATGTCGGGCTTGGCGAAGAAGCGCAAACCATGATCAGCCTGCTGGTTGGCGGGACTATTGCCGCAGGTAGCCATTTTACCAAGGCGGGAAGCCGTGCTGCGATCAATACATCACCGGAACCCGTGACCAACAGTCTCGCATCGGTTACCGAGGACGTCGCGGTGTTCGGGGCGCTTTAT
The DNA here is from genome assembly GCF_003326675.1 of Thalassospira profundimaris. GTDB lineage: Bacteria > Pseudomonadota > Alphaproteobacteria > Rhodospirillales > Thalassospiraceae > Thalassospira > Thalassospira aquimaris. Next base: position 17,368 of record NZ_JPWF01000007.1, on the reverse strand, counting down.
ACGGTGGTGTTCCACCCGGCCATATTCTTTGTGTTGTTTGCAGTTTTCGTTCTTTTGCTGATTTGGCTGGTGCCGAAAATCTGGCGCTTTATCGGTGAGGTGTTTGGCAATGCGCGCCATCCGGCAGCTGCATACGGGCAGGCAAGTGCGCATTATTCGGGAGCAAGTGGAAACCAGTTAGGGAAGATTGATCTTTCCGGTGCAGGTAAAAACACGCAACTTCCGAAAAGTGATCCGAAATTACCGCCACGATAGGTTTGCAATTCGAGATATGAAAAAAAAGCCCGCAAGCAATTGCCTGCGGGCTTTTTTGATGTCTTTACCGATTATGGCTTAGATCAAAATTCGGCTTCGATCACGCGATCACGAATTTCGGTTGCCATTGCTTCGGCAAGTTCTTCAATGCCAAAGGTCTTCTGGTGCTGGAAACCGATACGACGAACCGACGCGGTTTTTTCCTCGGCTTCACGTTTGCCAAGGGCAAGGATCATTGGAACCTTGGCGTGGCTGTGTTCGCGGACCTTGTAGTTGATCTTTTCGTTACGAAGGTCAAGTTCGACATTCAGGCCTTTTGCCTCAAGCACAGCTTTGACTTCGTGGGCATAATCATCGGCTTCGTTGGTGATCGAACAGATAACTGCATGAACTGGTGACAGCCACAGCGGCAGGCGACCGGCATAGTTTTCAATCAGAATACCGATAAAGCGTTCAAGCGAACCAAGGATCGCACGGTGCAGCATGACCGGACGATGCTTTTCGCCGTCTTCACCCATATAGGATGCGTCCAGACGTTCCGGCAGAACAAAGTCGGCCTGAAGTGTGCCGCACTGCCAGTCACGGCCGATGGCATCACGCAAAACGAACTCAAGCTTCGGCCCGTAGAACGCGCCTTCACCCGGGTTGATTTCAAGGGCAAGACCGGCTTCTTCGGCCGCCTCGCGAAGGGCTGCTTCTGCCTTGTCCCAAATTTCATCGGAACCTGCACGCACTTCCGGGCGGTCCGAGAATTTGACCAGAATGTCGGTAAAGCCGAAATCCTTGTAAACGGACTTCAGAAGGTCACAGAAAATCTTGGTTTCCGAGACAATCTGATCTTCGGTGCAGAAGATATGCGCGTCATCCTGAATGAACTGACGAACACGCATGATGCCGTGAAGACCGCCAGACGGTTCATTTCGGTGACAGCAACCGAACTCAGCCATACGCAGCGGCAAGTCACGATAGGACTTGCTGCCCAGACGGAAAATCTGAACATGGCATGGGCAGTTCATTGGCTTAAGGGCCAGAACCTTTTCGGGATCATCTTCATCCGGGGTGGTGGTGAACATGTTCTCGCGGAACTTTTCCCAGTGGCCGGACTTTTCCCAAAGCACGCGGTCAACAAGCTGCGGCGTACGCACTTCCTGATAACCGGCATGATCCAGACGATCACGGATATAGTTTTCGACCTTGCGATAAAGCTTCAGGCCCTTGTCATGCCAGAAGACTGACCCTTGGGCTTCTTCCTGCATGTGGAAGAGGTCCATTTCGCGGCCAAGGCGACGGTGGTCGCGCTTTTCTGCTTCTGCAAGCATATGCAGGTAGGCATCAAGGTCTTCCTTGCTTTCCCAGCAGGTGCCATAGATACGCTGAAGCATCTCGTTATCCGAGTTGCCACGCCAATAGGCACCGGCAACCTTCATCAGTTTGAAGGCCTTGCCAATTTTGCCGGTCGACGGCGCATGCGGACCGCGGCAAAGATCAATGAAATCACCCTGGCGATAGCAGGTGATCGTCTCGGTTTCCGGAAGATCACGGATGATCTCGGCTTTGTACTTTTCACCCTTGTCGAGGAAGAATTTGATCGCTTTGTTGCGATCCCAGACTTCACGGACAATCGGTTCATTCCGTTCGATGATCTTGTGCATCTGCTTTTCGATCTGGACCAGATCGTCCGGCGTGAACGGCGTTTCACGAGAGAAATCGTAATAGAAACCGTTTTCAATGGACGGGCCAATGGTGACCTGCGTGTCCGGATACAGTTCCTGGACAGCTTCGGCCATCACATGGGCGCAGTCGTGACGGATCAGCGGCAGAACCTCTGCATGGCCCTTGGTCACGATTTCGATAGTCGCGTCAGTGTCAATCTCGCGCGAAAGGTCGCGTACTTTACCGTTGACGATGATGGCAAAGGATTTCTTTGCCAGCGAAGAACTGATGCTTTTTGCGACATCAAAACCCGATACCGGGCCGTCAAACTCGCGTACGGCACCATCGGGAAGGGTCAGGGCAATCATGGTTGGCTCAACTCTGCTTTAGCTGCGGGCATAATTCAGTAATGCACATATACAACCCGCATGTTTACGCGGGGTAAAGGCACAAGAAAAGGAATTTCAGGATGAGGTCAAGTTCGCTCTTTGAAAAAAGCGACTTTCGGGGCAGCACAAGACACCGAGCAGCCGACGTGGCGCGCAGTGATTGTATTGCTGATCAAGTTTTTGTCGGCAAAGCCGTGCATTGATACTATCCCGATAAGTGATGAGCCAATATAACAGGTGATACTTTCAGAGCAAGGCACAAGCACATGACATTTGCCATTTAATGGTCGGTTGGTGTTTGTGTGCGGTTGTTCTGCAACAGTTTTCAAAATAATGGCGCCACCAATGCCATATTAGGGAGCCCCAAATGTCCAGCCCGGAAGTTCGTCGGAATATTATATTCCTAAGTTTATGCGTCGCATTGTCTGCCAGTGCGATGTCACTGATTTTCACCGTTGCTGCGGTGATTGGCTATTCGCTGGCAGAAGACAAATCGCTTTCCACGCTGCCTGTGGCCTGCATGATGATTGCCATGATGGCGATGACGGCACCATCGGCCATGGTAATGGCCAAGTTCGGACGCAAGTTCGGTTTCTGGATGGGGGCCGGTATTGCGATGTGTGGTGCGTTTTCGGGAATGGGGGCTGTTTATTACGGTAATTTCTGGCTGTTGTGCATTGCGTGCGCCTGTATCGGTGCCGGGAATGCCATTGCCATGCAGTACCGGTTTGCAGCAGCTGAAGCAGCGCCGTCGGAATTCCGGGCGCGGGCGATTTCCTATACCATGCTGGGTGGCTTGGCCTCGGCCTTTATTGGACCGAACTTGGCAAGCTTTGCGCGCAATTGGTTTGAGACGGTTCCGTTTTTGGGAACGTTCGTTGCCCTGATCGGTTTGCAGGTGTTGCTGATCATCGTGATCGGCCAGCTCCGTCTGCCGGATATGCGTGGTCACAAGCATGAAGAACCGGCAAGACCGATCAAGACGGTTCTGGGACAGCCTGCGGTGATGGTTGCCATTGTTGCGGGCGCTCTTGGTTACGCCGTGATGAGCTTTGTGATGACTGCAACACCCCTTGCGATCCTTGATTGTGATTATGCGTTCGGGGATGCCGCATTTATCATTCAGTGGCATGTCGTGGGTATGTATGCACCCGGATTCTTTACCGGTAATCTGATCAAGCGGTTCGGGGCCCTTAAAATCATTCAGTTTGGGGCACTGCTTAATTTCATCTGTCTGGCAGTTGGCTTGTCTGGGCAGGATTTGATGGGGAACTTCTGGATCGCGCTGGTGATCCTTGGTGTTGCCTGGAACTTCATGTTCGTAGGTGCGACCACGTTCCTGACAGAAAACTATCGTTCTTCTGAACAGGCCCGTGTTCAGGCGATCAATGAATTTTGTGTATTCGGGACTGTGGCGGTTGCGTCCTTGTCCGCCGGGTCAATCTATTCCTGGTCAGGTTGGGCGACACTGCTTTATAGCGCGGCGCTGCCTGTTGGTTTGGTTCTTGTGATCGTTTCCGGCTATGCCATTCGTCGCAAGAAAGTGCAAACCGCCTGAAATTGGCGCTTGGTAATCTTAAAATAACAAAGGGCCGCGTGTGCGGCCCTTTTGCGTTTCATCTTTGCCATTTGTCTGGATCAATGATGCCCGGTCAGAATCTCCAACGCGTGGGATCGGAATTCACGATTATAAAGCACCAGCGTCACCCAGGTCGCACATATAATGAAGGCAACCGGATGATAGAACCAGGCCAATGCCGACAGCGCAAAGAAGTAGGCACGAATACCGCGGTTGAAATTATGGGCGGACATCATGCTCATCCGCGACGCACGCGCAGCCGCACGGGCCGCATCCGGTTCACTTGGTTCAGGTGCAGCACCAATCAGGATCGAACAATAGTTTGATAGCCGGAACGCCCAAGTGAATTTGAAAAATGCATAGATAAAGATCACGATCAAAAGAACGACTTTGCACTCCCACACGCCCGCGGTTGTTTCAACAGCAAAGGGCAGGGCAGCGACCGTTGCAATGGCCTTTTCCGTGTAGCCAAGCAGGGCGACCAGACCGATCAGCACCAGAATGGTTGTCGAAGAAAAGAAACTGATGCCGGTAATCAGGTTGCCCGCGATTGAGGTATCGACCATGCGCAGATTGCGTTTAAGCATCTGCTCCATCCAGCGATGGCGATTGCGGGCCATGTGGGCCGAAATAGAACTGCGTCGTTTCGGTCCGGTATCGGCAAAAACAGTGTAACCAACCCACCAGGACAATGCCCAGCATATAGCAACGATATCAAGAACGGTAAAAGCAGGCATCGCGTCGTCCATACGTGTTCCGGAATGTAATCCCGATAGATTGTAATTATTTTATATCCTACTGACATTGCGTTATTCTTCGCAATCCTCTTTGCAAGGGCCTATATGGGCGAGATGTAAAACCTGCATAGCTGACCTTCTTGCGAGCAGCGCGGGTTGAGTTTTCCTGTAATCCAGAGTATCAGCAGCGCAAATTTTCATTGGAGACCGACATGAGCGATCTTGAAAACGATCTTGGCGAAGATATCGATTTCGAAGAATTTGAGGCGCATACCGAAAAGCTGCTGGACGAGGGTCGTACCAAAGACGATCTGTTCGAATTCGTTGGCTTTATGAACATCAACGAAGTCGGTACGCACATGATCGCGGCCGAGATGGTTCTTGATGAAGATGCCATCGACCAGATGAGCAAGAACCTCCGCAAGCTGGAAATCGATCTCGGACCGTTGGGCGAGCTTACGGGCGGCCTTAAAGGTGGCGAAGACGTCAAACGTGCCTTGGGTGCATTGTTCCTTGAACTGGTTGAGCTTTGCGAACTTGACGAAGATGACGAAGACGCAGGCGAGCTTTCCGAAGAATCGCTGCTGCTGTTGAATTTCATCAAACGCTTTAACCCGCAAATGCGCCGTTTGACGGTGGCGTTGACTGATACTGACGATGACGACGTATCGTGCGAGTACGAAGTCACCAACTGGTAAGACTTGCCGATCAGGCGATTTATCATGTAGGCAAAAGGCAGGGCTTTGTTCCCTGCCTTTTTTCGTTTCGGAGCTGCCACCGTGACCGCCTGTATGCCAATTCGTGCCGCCAAACGTTTCCAGACTTATCAGGATCGCCTTGCCAATGGACAGGAACCTGTTGCCAAAGCTGAAATGCTTCGGGACTGGTTGCGCCGGAACGGGGAAAAATTCCACTCGGTTCTTGAATGGGACCTGAAGACCAGCGCAAAGGTCGTCTATGAGTTTTCCAGGGACGGTGACGTTGTTCTGGGGGGCACCAGCGATCCGGCCCGTCAGACCGAAATCATGTGGCAGCAACTCGCCGATGCCAGCGCACCGGTAGGTGTCGGCAGATATCGTGAAGATCGCATCTGTTATCAGTCAGAACAGTTCAAGAATGATGGCGAGGCACGCAGCCAGCATCTTGGTATTGATCTGTTTGCACCGGCATATACATCAGTCTTTGCGCCGCTTGACGGTGTGGTCCACAGCTTTGCCGATAACAACCTGCATCTCGATTACGGTCCAACCATCATTTTGCAGCATGAACCGGCCGACGGTATCCTGTTCTATACGCTTTACGGTCATCTGAGCCGTGATTCGCTGGATGGTCTATACAAGGGCAAGGAGTTTGCTGCGGGTGATCTTTTGTGCCGGTTCGGGGATTTCCCGATTAATGGCGACTGGATCCCGCATCTGCATTTCCAGATCATTATCGATATGCTTGGACGGGAAGGGGACTACTTCGGTGCTGCCAAGCCGTCGGAATGGGATATCTGGACAAGCATATGCCCTGATCCCAACCTTATCCTACAGATGCCGGAAAACGTTGTTGCCACGCGGGAAGGTGTTTGATGCAGCCCCGATTGAAGGCCGGTCTTTGGGTGCGCGGGCAAATCGCCATTTGTCAGTCAAACCTGATCACGGCAATGGTTGCACACAAGGGCAACGAGGAAGCCGGTGCGGTATTGTTAAAGCTGAACCGTTTTGAGTCCGGATGTTTTGTCTATTCGCGTGTGACGACACTTGATGGCGATTTGGGCTGGATGCTGGTCGCAGGTGGGCCGGATGGTGGGCGAGAGACCGAATTTAATTGCGACGAATATTGGCGCAAACAGATCAGCTTTGATCGGGATGTCTGGGTGCTGGAGATCGAAGATCACAAGGGGCAGTATGAACTTGATGCGCCGATTGTTGATTTCTGATTGCTGACGATAAAACGAAAAGGCTGGCAACATCTGCCAGCCTTTAAGTGCTTTCGCGATGCGCCTTGTAATCAGGCGGTACGCTGCAACAGGTGGTAACCGAAATCGGTCTCAACCACGTCGGAAGTCGAACCGACTTCCATGCTGAATGCAGCAGCGTCGAATTCCGGAACCATCATACCACGGCCAAAGAAGCCAAGGTCGCCACCCTGCTGACCGGACGGGCAATCAGAGTTGGCTTTTGCCAGTTCTGCGAAATCGGAACCGTTTGCGATCTGGTCTTTAAGAGCATTGATTTCTTTCAATGCTTCATCTTTGGTGCGGGTGGCCGACGAACGTGCCGAACCGGCATACATCAGAAGAATGTGCGACGCGCGAACTTGTTCACTCATAACTGGTCCTTTCTTCCGTCAGGGCTTGCACCAGACGGATTTTCTGCAAGATTGGAAGTTTATGGCAACGCCAAGGGTCCAAATTCATGCATGGCTGTATACTCCCGTACATGAGCTTGGACCCTAGACATTGTCCATGCCTTGTGGCTTGTTACGACAAATTGATCCGAGATGAAAGAGAAGAGGCAGATTGATGCTTGCTGTTGTGTCCCCGGCCAAGAAGCTGGATTTCGAAACGGACGTGCCGGAAATGACCGTTTCCCACCCCGCATTTCTGGACGATACCGAGGAACTGATTGAAGTTGCGCTGGAAAAAAGCCGCAGCGATTTGATGAAGCTGATGGGCATCAGCGAAAACCTTGCAGATTTGAACTATCAGCGCTTCCAGCATTTTTCACGGCCGTTTGATCGTACCAACGCAAAACCGGCGATTTATGCCTTTCGCGGAGACACCTATGTCGGACTTGATGCCGACACCATGAAGGCCGCGGACATCGATTGGGCGGAAAATCACTTTCGGATGCTTTCGGGTCTTTATGGCCTGTTGAAGCCGCGCGATTTGATGCAGCCGTATCGTCTTGAAATGGGAACGCGTCTTGCAAACCCGCGTGGTAAGGATCTGTATGCCTTTTGGGGTGACAAGATCGCGACCGAGATCAACAAGCTGACCGAAGGACACAAGGATCGCAGCCTGATTAACCTTGCATCGACCGAATATTTCAAATCGGTCAAGACCAAGCTGCTTGATGGCCCGGTCATTACGCCGGTCTTTAAGGAAGTTAAAGGTGGCGCGGCAAAGGTTGTCGGCTTCTCAGCGAAACGGGCGCGTGGCATGATGGCGCGTTACATGATCGACAATCGACTGGAAAATCCGCAAGACCTTAAAAAATTCAGCGTTGATGGTTACTGCTACCAGGATGACCAGTCAAATGAGACCGAGTGGGTCTTTACCCGCGTTCATGATCAATAACGACAACTTTTGCGGTGATAACTGATGACCGACGAGCATCTTGAACAGCTCGAGGAAGATAATCCTCTACCTGAATCCCATCCGTTTTCAGGCTATCTGAGGACTTTCTTCAGGGGGCCGGGGCGTTCACGCAGTCTGACCCGCGAGGAAGCTTTTGAAGCGTTCTCGATGATCCTGCGTGACGAGGTCGAGCCGATCCAGCTTGGGGCATTCTTGTTGATGCTGCGCTATCGGGCGGAAACCCCGGAAGAGTTGGCTGGCATGATTGAAGCCGTTCGCAAGGCCGCACGCCTTGATCCTGACGATGGGCAGGATGCCGATCCGGCGGGGCAGCCGATGCTTGACTGGCCGTCCTATGCCGCCGGGCGCACCCGCGGATTGCCCTGGTTCGTGCTTTCGGCTCTTTTGCTGTCGCAAAATGGCGTGCCGGTTCTGATGCATGGTTATAACTCGCATCTTGTGAACGGCTTTGGGACCGAGGCGGCGATCAAGGCACTCAAACTGCCAATTGCCATGTCGGCCGAAGAAGCGCGCTCAGACATCGCGTCGAAAGGTTTTGCATATCTTCCGCTGCGTCACATGCATCCGAAGTTGCAGGAACTGATCGGATTACGCTCACTGTTGGGGTTAAGAAGCCCTGTTAATACGTTGTTGCGTCTTCTTAATCCGCTGCACGCGCGTGCGGCGTTCCTGGGTGTGTTTCATCCGGCATTTCTGGATGTGCATCGGGAAACCGGCAAGCTGCTTGAACTGCCCCGGATCGGTGTAATCAAGGGCGGTGGTGGCGAAGCAGAACGCACACCGTTCAAGCATGTTGATCTTCGGATGCTTGATAACGGTGAACTCTGTGACGTCCGCTGGCCTGCCTTGTTGTCTAAAACCGAAAAGGAAGTAGACGAACAAAGCCCCGTGACCTTGAAGCATTTTCTTGCCGTATGGCGCGGTGATGTCGAAGATGCCGCAGCCGAGGCCCGGATCAAGGGAAGTGCGGCGATGGGGGTATTCCTTGCCGGGAAAGCCGACTTTATCGACGAGGCAGAAACTTTGATCCAGCAATGGTGGGATAACCGTAATCGTAAAGTCGGTTAGTTATCCTTTTGCCTCGGATATAGTTTTGAAAAGATAAGAAAAAAGGGACGAGATTTCGTCCCTTTTTTCCGTTTTAGAACGATGAATTCGGTTCCTTAAGGAACGCCAGTTCGTCCGGGGTTGATGTTCGCCCGAGAATTTCATTGCGGTGCGGGTAGCGGCCAAACCGATCAATGATTTTTTTGTGTTTGATTTCAAAATCGTAATTGTTTTCAAGGCCGGGCTGATCAAACAGTCCCATGGCGACTTCGTGAATCTGTTCTGATTCCGAGTGCATATAGGGCATGTATAGAAACGCCCGTTCAGCCGGATTGGTCAGCTTTTTGTCAGCACCAAGGGCGACGGCTTCTTGTGCCAGAACCAGTGCGACGGGATCAGACCCGAAGGCACGGGGGGCGTCACGGAACATGTTTCGTGAAAACTGATCCAGCACGATGATCTCGGCCAAACGACCGTGGGCGGTTTTACGCCAATGGAAAAGTTCGCCGGCATGCGCGGCAGCATGGAAATCTGAAAACCGTTCTGTGATGTGGTTGTCAAGCGAGGTGTCTTTGACAAACCACTGTTTTTGTTCGAGTTCCTTGAACCAGAAAACCAATACTGTTTCAGGTTTCATGACGTCCATCCAAGATGAATTAAACAGGTCGCGCAGTATGAAAATGCAATTGCCAATCTTCGCGACAGGTATCGATCTGGTCAAGTCATGCCAGTGAAAAGATAATCCTTGATCAATTGGGCTAAGAGTTGACAGAGGCAGGTCGCCCATGGAATATGGCGTCGTCTTTGGTGTTGATCCGTTTGGATCAGCTTAAAAGGGAACGTGGTGCGTTAACGCAATGCCACGGCTGCCCCCGCAACTGTAAGCGGTCAGAGCATTACACATGCCACTGGTGAAAACCGGGAAGGCGTAATGTTTTTAAAACCGCGAGCCAGGAGACCTGCCTTTGACTGCCAGACGCGAATTGTCTGGTGCTGAACTGTTGGACGCCGGGGTGAGCGTCAGGTTGCAGGGAAAAGGCGGTGTCGTCATGAAACCGGTATCTTGCTTCCAGCCATCCTATCGTTCTTGAACCTAACTTTGCGCGTTGGGCAGGGCGCCTGCGCGCGTGTTCAAGGAATGGACGATATTATGTTTAAGTCACGTATTGCTTTCGCGCTTACCGCCTGCTCGATGCTGGTGTCAGTCGGTGCGCAGGCCCACTTTCAACTCGTTTACACGCCGGATGTGAATACAGGCAAGGCTGGCGATCAGGATGTGAAGCTGATCTTCTGGCATCCGTTCGAAAACGGACATGTCATGGATATGGGCGAGCCGCAGGAATTTTACGTCGTCAATCGAGGCGAAAAAATTGACCTGAAACCATCGCTGAACCCGATTACTTTCCACGGAAGTGAAAACGAAGCCAAGGCCTATGACGCAAAGCTGCCCCTAAAGCGCAGCGGTGATTACGTTATGGTGATCGTGCCAGAGCCGTATTACGAGGAAAGCGAGGACATCTATATCCAGCAAATCACCAAGTCATACGTCAATCGCAACGAAATTCCGACAGACTGGATGGAAGCACAGGGACTTAAAACCGAAATTCTTCCGCTTAATCGTCCGACCAATATCGTCGCCGGTTCGACCTTTACCGGTCGGGTTCTGAGCGAAGGCAAGCCAGCAGCCGGTGTCGAAATCGAAATTGAGTATATGGCTGCCGAACCGGATATGACAGCGAACAAGCCAAAGGAACCAACCGCATCACCAATGCCGGGAGGCGCTATTGTCGCAATATCGGACAATAACGGGTATTTCACCTTCGGCGTGCCAAAAGCTGGTTTTTGGGGATTTGCAGCACTTGGCAGCGGTCCGGACACCGAATTTCAGGGAAAAGAGCTTTCACAGGATGCAGTTCTGTGGGTTCGCGCCTATGATGTGAAATAGGCTTGGGGACATAGACACATGCATATTGTTGACGGGGCACTGGCTCCTGAAGTTCTGATCGGCGGCGGGGTGCTTGCCGTGGCGGGCCTTGGCCTGGGTTTGCGCAAGCTGCCGATCGACAAAATTCCGGCAACCGGTGTTCTGTCAGCGACGTTCTTTGTCGCATCGCTTATCCATGTTCCGGTCGGTCCTTCGAGTGTTCACCTGATCATGAGCGGCCTTGCCGGGCTTGTCTTGGGGTGGACCGCTTTTCCGGCACTTTTCGTCGGATTGTTGTTGCAGGCGATATTCTTTGGGTTTGGCGGATTGACCGTTCTTGGCGTCAATACCGTCAATATTGCATTACCCGCAGTGATCGCCGGCTTCCTGTTCAGGGGACTGGTTTCAAACACTAATCCCAAAGTCGCTGCGATCTGGGGCGGGTGCGCCGGGGCACTATCAATTGCCCTGACGACCTTGTTTGTTGCCATCTCCCTGACCCTGAGCGGACAGGCCTTTGTACCAGCAGCCAAGCTTGTGTTCTTTGCCCATATTCCAATTATGGTGGTCGAAGGACTTGTATCTGCGGCGGCGGTTTTCCTGATCTCGAAAGTCAAACCGGCCTTGTTGAATGCAAACGGGCAGGCGGGTGAATACGTATCGCAAAACAGTGCGATGGTAACGACGAGACAAGCCAATGAGGCAAATAATGGCTAAACTCGCAACAGCGTTCTTGTTGGCCGGGCTTGTTGTTTCATCCGGCGCCGCGCATGCCCACAAGGTTATCGCCTCGGTTTTTCCAAGTGGTTCAAATGTCGAAGGCGAAATCGGTTTTTCCAACGGTGATATGGCGGCCGATACCCTGGTCGAGGTTTTCGGCCCAGCGGGAAACAAGATCGACGAAGTCAAAACCGACAGTGATGGCTTCTTTGTTTATACACCTTCCCAAAAAGTCGATTTGCTGTTCCGCGCCGATCTTGGGGCTGGACACATTGCCGAAGCACGTTTTGCGATCGCTGATCTAAGCGATATCGCCGACATTGCAGTACAGTCGGGCGTAACCGGAAATGCTCAGCAGAAGACTGAGGCGAATTCCGATCCGGCAAAGGGCAATAGATCTGAAATCACGGCTGAGCAAGAAGCGGTCATTGCGGCCATCATTCGTGATGAATTGCGCCCTCTGCGCCGCGAAATCACGGCCTATAAGGAAAAGAACGATCTTCAATCGATTCTGGGCGGTATCGGCTATATATTCGGGTTCTTCGGAATTGCCTATTACCTTGCAGCAAGACGTTTGAGAGCCAAAGCAACCAAACCATGAGCCATTTGTTCGGGCATGACCAACCGCTTAGCGTGAAGGATAACGGGTTTAACCCGCGATCCTTTGTCGGGTCGTTTGATCCGCGCGTGCGGGTAGTTGCTGCCGGTTTGTTTGCCGTCATGGTGGTCGCGTTACAGCAGATCGAATTTGCCCTTATTGCGTTCGCCATTGCATTGGGGACGATGTTCCTGACCGACTTGCCGTTGCGTTTGACCTTAAAGCGTATGGCGGCCATGGATGGCTTTATTATTGTCATGCTGGTGATGTTGCCGTTCACCACGCCGGGTACACCGATGTTTTCCATGTTCGGGGCCGACGCCAGCAAAGAGGGGCTTTTGCATGCGGTCCTGATCGGCATCCGTGCAAATGCGGTTGTCCTGATGATGCTGAGCCTGCTTTCGGGCCTGACGCCGGTGACACTGGGTCATACGCTTTATCGGCTGCGTTGTCCGGCGGCATTGGTGCATCTTATGATGTTTACGGTGCGCTATATTTCAGTGCTTCATGATGAATATCACCGACTGCGGATGGCCATGAAATTGCGCGGCTTCAAGGCCCGGAACACCATTCATACCTATCGATCATTTGGCTATCTATTTGGCATGTTGCTCGTCCGGTCGCTTGAACGTGCAGAACGTGTTCTTGAAGCGATGAAATTGCGCGGCTTTAGCGGCCATTTTCCGATGATTGATCATCTGGTTTTCCGTCGGCGCGATGCCGCTCTTGGCGCGGGCTTCGTTGTTCTGATTGTTCTGCTTGTCCTGATGGATCGTGTTTATGTCTTCACTTATTGAACTAACCGATATTTCCTATGGCTATCGGGCTGGGCAGAATGTTCTGGACCGTGTGAAACTGTCGCTTTCCGAAAACGAGCGCCTGTTTATCACTGGTCCAAATGGCGCTGGCAAAAGCACGTTGTTGCGCATCCTTGTTGGCCTGATCAAGCCATTCGGGGGCGAAATCAGCGCCTTTGGTCAACGCCGCATATCCGAGGCTGATTTTCACGATTTGCGGTGCCGGGTCGGGTTTATTGTTCAGGACCCCGATGATCAGCTGTTTTGCCCAACGGTGGTCGAAGATATTGCATTCGGACCGCTCAATCTTGGCGCTAGCCGGGACGAGGCCCTGGCCATTGTGGATGAAGTTCTTGATCAGCTTCATCTTAAACACCTGCGCGAACGCATCACCCACGAACTGTCGGGTGGGGAGAAACGGCTGGTTTCAGTTGCCGCGGTTTTGGCCATGAAGCCGGATGTGTTGTTGCTCGATGAACCGACCAATGCGCTTGATGAAGAAAACCTGCATCGGCTCGAAGAAATCCTGATGGAATTGCCACAAGCAATGATCCTTGTGTCCCACGATCCGCATTTCCGACGGAAACTTGCAACCCGGACATTAGAGTTGCGGGCCGGAAATCTGACGCCGGCAAAGCAATTGGCACCCAAAAAGTGCACGGCATCTGATCGTGCACGCCAGCAGGACGAAGTTTCTGATCAATCAGCCGAAACCGTTTGATCGGGTAACCCTATTACTTGAACGTAGCCGGGATAACGCCAACCATGTCACCGTTTTCCATTGCTGCTTTTCGCCATCTGTTTTCCGCCCAGATTACATCCCTTGTCGGAACGGGATTGACGACTGTTGCGCTGTCACTTCTGGCTTTTGATCTGGCCGGGGCCGATGCCGGACGGGTTCTTGGTTCCATCCTTGTTTTGAAAATGGTGGCATATCTGGTCATTGCGCCAATTGCCGGGGGGATGGCGCATTTGTTGCCGCGGCGCGTCTGGCTGGTTGGCCTTGATGTCTTGCGGGCACTGGTGGTTTTGTGTCTGACTTTCGTTGATCAGATATGGCAGATTTTCGTTCTGGTGTTTGTTGTGAATGCCGCATCGGCCGCTTTTACGCCGGTGTTTCAGGCCATCATCCCCGAAATACTCGAGGACGAGAAAACCTACACCAAGGGGCTTTCCTATGCCCGGTTGGCCTATGATCTTGAAAACCTGATCAGTCCGGCACTTGCCGCTGCTTTGTTGTTTATCTGGTCGTTTGACAGTCTGTTTTTGGCAAACAGTCTGACATTTGCAGTGTCAGCAGTCCTGATTGTCACGGCAACTGTCCCCAAAGCCGCGCCAACCGATCGGGAAGGCGGTATCTATGCCAATACCCGTTTTGGCATTGTTGCATATCTTAAAACACCGCGTTTACGGGGCCTTTTAGCTGTTCATTTTGCGGTATCCTGCGTCGGGGCGATGATCATCGTCAATACAGTGGTTTTGACCCGTGCAGTGCTGGGCGGCAGTGAAATTCTGACAACCGTCTTTCTTGGTTGTGCAGGTGGCGGGTCAATGATCGCGGCCTTTGTCATTCCCCGCATGATTGATGTTATCGGCGAGCGCCGCCTGATGATGTCTGGCATCTTCTTGGCAGCTATGGCGATGATTGTCGGGGCTTTCGCGGCGGGTGCATCGGTGACAGTTGTTTGGATTTATGCTGCGCTTTGGATAGTTGCAGGCGCTGGAATGACATTTGCGCAAACGCCGGGTGGCCGGTTGATACAACGTTCCGCAAGTGCAGGGGACCGATCCGCGTTCTTTGCTGCCAACTTTGCGCTGTCCCATGGCGGATGGTTGATTGCCTATGGTGTGGTGGGTTGGCTTGGCAGTCTTGTTGATCTGACTACGGCGTTTTATGCATCCGGTGGCTTGGCCTTGGCCGGGGCGATTACCGCCTTGGTACTTTGGCCGAGGCAGGATCCGCTTGAAATCCATCACAGCCATCCGGGGTTCTGGCATGAACATCCCCACAATCATAACGATCCGCATCATGGGCATGGTCATGTACAAGCGTCGGAAGTTGTTGGGGAACGGGCCATGGATGATCATGGCAGCCACCCTCATGAACATTCACACGAAAGTGAATCACACCGCCATCGGCATTATCATCCACCGATGACACACAAACATCGGTTTGTGATTGATAGCCATCATACAAGGTGGCCTGTTGAAACCGGCGAAATGGTCTAGGTTTTGATTGATCACCATAAGTAAAAAAGGGGGCTTAAGGTGGAAGTTGTCTATGTTTCGAATGACGGTCAGGATCACTGGATTGATGCAAAATTGCGGTCAACCAAAACACTGGGCGAAGCCATTTGCGCAAGCAGGCCCGGACAGCTTATTCGCCTGATTGCCGGTACCTATGAAATTGATCAGCCCCTTGTATTCCCAAGAAGTGGCACACCGTGCCAGCCAATCATTTTGCGTGGCGAAACCGGGGTTATCATCAACGCAGGCAAACAACCCGATCCAAGTGTTTCTGCAAGCAATCCGGGACGTGATCGATTTGCTGTGTTTCAATTGATTGATATCGAACATATCAGGGTCGAACATCTGCGGATCATGCGCGCCTGGCCAAGTGCCGTTTATATCGAGAACAGTCGGGACCTGTGTTTCAAGGATATTGATATCTTTGAGGGAACCTATGCCTTCTACGCCAACGGAGTGCGTACTGAGGGCATCAAAGTCATGGAATGTCGCTGGGTTCAGGATACATCGATGTGGCGATCCATCCGATGGGATGAAATCCATGACGGCAAGGATGACGAAGGCAATGTGATCGAAGTTGCGTTCCGCTATTTGAACGGGGCGTTTTTCGGTTCTGATGATATTGCCGGCGATGTCGAGATTACGCACAACGATATTCGCGATTGCTACAATGGCATTCGGATGGATGTATCGAACGATAATCTTTCGGCACCGATCGGAACATATAACCGTGACGTTAGCATATTTGATAACCGCTTCAGCTATATCCGGGACAATCCCGTCGAGCCGGAGGCGACTGCACTTGGCTGGTGGATCGGACGGAACCGGTTCTACAATTGTCACAAGCTGTTCTCGCAGGACGGGGTTCGTGGCGGGTTCTGGTATTATTTTGCCAATATCTGCCGGTTCGACAGTCGTCCGGGTCCGGATGGTGATGAGAACAATGGCGGGGCGGTCTTCAAGCTTGGCAATGGCGGGGATATTCCGCAGCCGGATTATGTGTCAGCCTGTTTCCACAACAGTTTTTATCTGAGACAGAAATACATCAAAAAAGGCACAACACGCGGCCTGACCAATGCCCGCAACGCCATCGAACATGCGGATCCAACAGTATTGCCGCCAGAACTGATGCCGGTTGATCAGACCTTTTTCGGGGATGCTGCAAAGCTGCACCTGTCATCGGCATCGCCGTTGCCGGTGTCCTTTACGGGTGATCTTGCCAATCATCCGACCTATCCCGACGTTTTTGCCCCATACAAGGGTGTGCTAAGCGATCCGCGGCCGGCAACCGGGCCGCTATTTGTCGATGGGCTGGCAGGGGATTTCGATTTGCGTGAAACCTATCAAGTCCCCTATGACACGTCCCTTGATGTGTTGCTGCCCGACGGGAGTATCTGGTCGACCACCAAGGATCATTGGCCGGGCGCGATTACCGATGGCACTGTGATATCCGGACCGGAATATGTGCCGGTTGATCTTGATTACGTGCGCTCGTTGCCAATACCCTGATCGTGGCTACGTCATCGTAATCTGTGTGATGATGTGTTTTGTGTTTACGTTTGCGTAAATAGGTTGACTGGGGTGTCGGATTGTTGCGATGTTGACCTATTGCAGTCATCAAACAAGAAAAAACATGAACGACAAGCTTTACAGTATCACCGAGCTGGCTGAAGAATTCGATATTACGCCGCGCGCAATCCGGTTTTATGAAACCAAGAACTTGCTGGCGCCGCAGCGTGCAGGGGCAACCCGTGTTTATAACTATCGTGACCGGGCGCGCCTGATGCTTGTGTTGCGTGGCAAGCGTCTTGGCTTTTCACTGGAAGACATCAAGGAATATATCGATCTTTACGATGCCGATCGCACCAGGACAGAGCAACTTGCCCATCTGATGCTGGTCGGACGCCGCCGCATTGACGAGCTGGAACAGCAGCTTGAAGACGTGCAAACCACTCTGGCGGAGCTCCGCAAGATCGAGAGCGAGGCGGCTGACAGTCTGCGCGAAAAGGGCATCGATCCTGAAAAGGCACTGGCTGATATCAAGTCAAAACTGATTGCCGAAGGCGCCTGATGTTTTGGTGACAGTGTGCCGTCCTAAAATAGGTTGACGGTTTT
>NZ_JPWF01000006.1 GCF_003326675.1 Thalassospira profundimaris | reverse complement strand
ACGGTTTATCCGATGGTGCTTTTTTGTTTTTCGGCTCTGGAATCATCCATATGCCTGTCGTTCAGCAGTGGTTTCAACTAGGACAACAATGCTGACGCAAAACACCCGTTCGACTAATCAACCATTTATACGCCCAATTCTGGTGAAATCTGTCTTTTGGGCAGTTTTGTGGCAATCCTGACCGTCTGGTCATTGATTAATCGTATAAATTATGCTCAGCTTCCCAGGCATTTAGCGAAATACTTGCAGGCCGCCCCACTTCCGGGCTTGTAGGCATTGACCGCGATCTGTCGGGCCGCTCCTCCGGGTCTTGGCCGCCGGATTGTTGTTGGATTGTCTATCGGTCTTCGCCTTGGCCTGCATGTCCCACAACAAACATAACGGGAGGCGCATCATGCGCAAATTAATCGCAGGGCTGGTCATGGGGACCGCGCTCGCTACCATGCCGCTGGCGGCACAGGCTGAAACGCCGAAGAACGCGCTTGTCATGGCAAACGCCATTGACGACATGATCACCCTTGATCCTGCTGGCATGTTCGAATTCTCAGCACTTGAGTATGAAGGCAACACCTATGACCGCCTGATTACCTTCGACAATGACGATGTCTCCAAAATCTCTGGCCAGGCCGCCGAGAGCTGGGACATCTCCGAAGATGGCAAGACCTTTACCTTCCACATCCGCAAAGGCATCAAATTCGCGTCGGGCAATGACCTGACCGCCGAAGACGCTGCCTTCTCCCTGCAGCGCGTGATCCTGATTGACGGTTCCCCTGCCTTTATCCTTGGCCAGTTCGGTCTGACCCCGGACAACGTCAAAGAAAAAATCCGCGTTATCGACGATTACACCTTCTCGATGGAAGTTGATCAGCCATACGCACCGAGCTTCGTGCTGTATTGCCTGACCGCTGGCGTCGGTGCTGTTGTCGACAAAAAGGTTGTCCTTGAAAACGAAGTAAATGGCGACCTTGGCGCAGAATGGATGAAAACCAACTATGCCGGTTCCGGTCCGTTCAAACTGAACAAATGGACCCCGGGCGAAACGCTGAGCCTGACCGCCAACGAAGATTACTGGGATGGCGCGCCGGCAATGAAGCGCGTGATCATTCGTAACGTCAAAGAAGCCGCTTCCCAGCAGCTGTTGCTGGAAAAAGGCGACATCGATATCGCCCGTAACCTCGAAGCTGACCAGATTGCGGCCATTTCCGGCAACGCCGATCTGCAAGTCATGCCGAAGGGCAAAGGTGCTCTGTGGTATCTTGGTCTGTCGCAGAAAAACGAATATCTCTCGAACCCGAAAGTTCGTGAAGCTCTGAAATACCTCGTCGATTACAAAGGTATTTCTGAAACCATCATGGCGGGCCGTGCCCAGACCCATCAGGCATTCCTGCCGGAAGGCTTCCTTGGTGCGTACAATGAAAACCCGTACAGCCTTGATGTTGCAAAAGCCAAGGCGCTTCTTGCAGAAGCAGGCTTTGCTGACGGTTTCTCCGTGACCATGGATACCCGTAACACCACCGCTGTTATGGCAATGGCACAGTCGATCCAGGCAACCTGGTCGCAGGCTGGTATCAATCTGGAAATCATTCCGGGTGATAACAAACAGACCCTGACCAAATACCGTGCCCGTCAGCACGACATTTATATCGGTCGCTGGGGTCCGGACTATCAGGATCCGCACACCAACGCATCGACCTTCGCTTGGAACCCGGACAATTCCGACGATGCATCGGCCAAGCCGCTTGCATGGCGTAACTCCTGGAACCCGGGCAGCATGACCGAAGAAACCGATGCCGCCATTCTGGAACGTGACAACGCAAAACGCGAAGCCATGTATATTGAACTTCAGAAAAAAGTTCTGGCAGATGGCCCGTTCGTGATCATGTTCCAGGAAACTGAAATCGCGTCCATGCGTGGCAATGTGAACAACTTCGTTCTCGGTCCGTCGTTCGACACCAACTACTATCGCTTTGTCACCAAAGACTAAGGAGACAACGGTCGTAATGTCCGCTGTTACACGCAAAAACCGGGACGGGCGCAAACGCGCCCGTCTCCTTTCGGGCAAGGCAGGAAGCCTCCTGCGTATTGCCTTTTCGCTCGCTATCACATTTTTCGGCCTGTTGCTTGTCACCTTCCTGATCGGTCGTGTCTTGCCGATTGATCCGGTTCTGGCTGCTGTTGGTGACCGCGCCCCGCAAGAAGTCTATGACCGCGTCCGCGAGGAAATGGGTCTGAACCTTCCGCTATGGCAGCAATTCTTTATCTATATTTCCAATATCCTTCAGGGCGATTTCGGCCGCTCGGTGCTGACGTCGAACGCGGTCCTTGATGACATCAAGCGCGTTTTCCCGGCGACACTCGAACTGGCAACGATTGCAACAATTATCGGCGTTGTTCTGGGTATCCCCGCTGGCGTATTCGCCGCGATCAACAAAGGCAAATGGCCTGACCACCTTGTGCGTGTCATCGGCCTTGCCGGATACTCGATGCCGATCTTCTGGCTCGGCCTGATGGGTCTTCTGGTCTTCTATATGAAACTGGACTGGGTTGCCGGTCCCGGCCGTCTGGATGCCTTCTATATCGATTATATCGAGCCGACCACCGGCCTGATGCTGATCGACACCCTGATCGAAGGCGACATGGAGCTGTTCTGGAATGCGGTATCGCATATCATCCTGCCCGCTTCGATCCTTGCCTATTTCTCGCTGGCCTATATCGCCCGCATGACCCGTTCCTTCATGCTCGAGCAACTAAGCCAGGAATACATCCTGACCGCCCGCGTCAAAGGCATTTCCGAACATCGCATCATTTGGCGTCATGCCCTTGGCAACGTTCTGGTGCCGCTTGTGACCGTGATTGCCCTGTCTTATGCCAACCTGCTCGAAGGATCGGTTCTGACCGAGATCATCTTTGCATGGCCGGGACTGGGTCTTTACATCACCAACTCGCTGCTGAATGCCGATATGAACGCTGTTCTCGGCGGCACGGTTGTGGTGGGCGCGGTCTTTATTGGCGTGAACATGCTTTCTGATGTGCTTTACCGCCTGCTCGATCCCAGAGCGCGGAGATAATCATGACAACACAAACCAACATCTCCAAACCGGGCCTGAAACAATGGCTGACATCCGACACGCCACATTCGCGTTGGCAGGCCAAATGCGGCCGTGCCTGGCTTGGCTGGATCAAGTTCACCGAAAACAAGCTGGCAATGATTGGCCTGTCGATTGTGGTTGGCCTGATCCTTGTCACGATTTTTGCGCCACTTCTGGCTCCTTATGATCCGCTGGCTGCTGATCTGACCAACCGTATTCAGCCGCCAAGTGCCGACCATCTGTTCGGAACCGATCAGCTTGGCCGTGATATTCTGTCGCGTCTGATTTATGGCGCGCAATATACCCTTCTGATCGTTGGGCTTGTTGCCATCACCGCCGCACCGATTGGCCTTCTGGTCGGAACAGCTGCCGGTTTCTTTGGTGGCTGGGTCGATGCGACCTTGATGCGCGTCACCGATATCTTCCTGGCCTTCCCGAAACTGATCCTGGCACTGGCCTTTGTGTCTGCACTCGGTCCGGGACTTGAAAACGCCATTCTGGCAATTGCGATTACCGCCTGGCCGCCCTATGCCCGTATCGCACGTGCTGAAACCATCACCGTGCGCAAATCCGACTTCATCGAGGCCGCCCGCCTTCAGGGTGCGTCGAATATGGGTCTGATTGTCGGTCACATCATGCCGATGTGCATGAGTTCGCTGGTCGTGCGCGTTACCCTTGATATGGCGGGCATGATCCTGATTGCTGCCGGTCTTGGCTTCCTTGGTCTTGGCGCACAGCCGCCAATGCCGGAATGGGGTGCGATGGTCTCGGACGGTCGCCAGTTCCTGCTTGAACAATGGTGGGTTGCCACGGTTCCCGGTATTGCCATCTTCGTCGTCAGCCTCGGCTTCAACCTTCTGGGTGATGGCCTGCGCGATGTTCTTGATCCGCGTGGAGGGGATTGATCATGAGTAACGAACCCCTTCTGTCGGTCAAAAACCTCAAGGTCACTTTCAACACCCCCAAGGGGGCTGTGAATGCCGTTCGCGGCGTGTCCTTTACGCTTGGCCGTGAACGTCTTGGCATTGTTGGCGAATCCGGTTCGGGCAAATCCCAGACCGGGCGCGCCATCCTTGGCCTGACGGCGGCCAACGGCTATATCACCGCTGATCAGTTGCAATTCCACGATGTTGATCTGGCCAACCTGACGCCCAAACAATGGCGCAAGGTGCGCGGTGCGCGTATTTCCATGATCATGCAGGATCCGAAATACTCGCTGAACCCGGTCATGACCATTGGCGACCAGATCATCGAGGCCTATCGCGAACACCACAAGGTGAACGCCAAGGAAGCCCGTCATCGCGCCATTGATATGCTTGAAGCGGTCAAAATCCGCGATCCCGAACGCGTGTTCAATTCCTACCCGCACGAAGTATCGGGCGGCATGGGTCAGCGCGTCATGATCGCCATGATGCTGATCCCCGAACCCGAACTGATCATTGCCGATGAACCGACATCGGCCCTTGATGTCACGGTGCAGCTTCAGGTGATGGCAATTCTTGACGATCTGGTGCGTGATCGCGGCATGGCTCTGGTCTTTATCAGCCATGACCTGCATCTGGTTTCAAGCTTCTGCGACCGGGTACTGGTGATGTATCAGGGGCTGGTGGTCGAAGAACTCGAAGCATCCGCCCTGCACGAAGCCAAACACCCCTATACCAAGGGCCTTTTGAACTGCTTGCCAAAGATGGATGGCGATCACGGTGATCTGCCGATCCTTGAACGCGAAGCAAGCTGGGCAGAAGGTTAAGCACCAAAATGATCGAGATTTCAAAACTCAATGCATGGTTCGATGATCATCACGTTCTCAAGGACGTTGATATCACGGTGCCTGCAAACGGCTCGTTCGGTCTGGTCGGTGAATCGGGTTCGGGCAAGTCGACTGTCTTGCGCACCATCACCGGTCTGGTTGAAGACTGGGAAGGCAGCATCAAGGTCAATGGCAAGGAACTTGGCGCCAAACGCGACAAGGTCTTTTACCGTCTGGCACAGATGGTCTTTCAGGACCCGTTCGGATCGCTTCATCCGCGCCACACCATTGACCGCATCCTGTCCGAACCGGTCGATATTCACGGGCTTGGCAATTCCGATGCCCGCGTGGTACAGGCCCTTAAACAGGTTGGTCTGGATAACTCCTTCCGCTTCCGCTATCCGCACCAGCTTTCGGGTGGCCAGCGTCAGCGCGTGGCAATTGCCCGTGCCCTGATCCTTGAACCGAAGATCCTGTTGCTTGATGAACCGACATCGGCCCTTGATGTCTCCATTCAGGCCGAGGTCCTTAATCTTCTGGCTCGTCTGCGTCGCGAACTTGGCCTGACCTATATCATGGTCAGTCACGATCTCGCGGTTGTTGCCCATATGTGTGACGATATTGCCATCATGAACCATGGCCGCATCGTTGAACGCGCCACCGCCGGGCAACTTGCCGAGGGCAAACTTGAACATCCCTATTCGCAACAGCTTTACAAGGCCGCGGGCGGTTATGACCGCGCCGTCGTTGACAGCTTTGTGGACTGGGACTGATCTGCTGACATCCTGAAACGGGAACCCTGATAAATGACGATTGCCACCAATCCGTCGCGGACCGGAACCTATCGCCCCAGCTTCACCTGGGATGCACATGCATGCCTTCCTTTGGATGAAAAAACCCCCATAAGCCTGCTTGACGATTATGTGGCGGGAAATATCGATTATGTCTGTGTCAATGTCGGCATGGATATGAACAGCATCCCCCACATCCTGCGCGTCATTGCCGCCTTCCGGGCCAAGATCGCCGCCCACCCCGACAAATATATGCAGATCGAAAAGTTCGATGATCTCGCCATTGCCAAATCCAAGGGGTTGCTGGGCGTCGGGTTTGATCTTGAAGGTTCGGTGATGTTGCAAGACCTGCCCGAAATGATC
This sequence comes from Thalassospira profundimaris, assembly GCF_003326675.1. GTDB lineage: Bacteria > Pseudomonadota > Alphaproteobacteria > Rhodospirillales > Thalassospiraceae > Thalassospira > Thalassospira aquimaris. The sequence goes on along the minus strand of NZ_JPWF01000006.1, from coordinate 328,081 downwards.
CCGGTCTTTGCCAAGCTTGGCGTCAAGCAAATCCACTTTGCCTATAACCGCAACAACTCGGTCGCCGGTGGCTGTCACGATGTCGACATCCCGCTGACCGATCTTGGGGCGGAGATGGTCAAATCGGTCAATGCCAATGGCATGATCATGGATTGCTCCCATACCGGACGGCAAAGCTCGCTTGATATCATGCGGGTATCTTCCAAGCCGGTGGTCTTCAGCCACGCCAACCCAAAGGCCCTTGGCGGTCATGAACGCTGCGTTGATGATGAACAGATCAAGGCGTGCGCCGATACCGGCGGCGTGATCGGCATTTGCGGCTTCCAGCGTTTCATCAAGTCCCCCAACGCCCCCGAAGTCCCCGATATGGTCCGCCATATCAAATATGCGGTTGATCTGGTCGGGGTCGATCATGTCGGCATCGGTCTTGATACCATGCCCGAAGTCGCCGGATGCAGCGACTTCCCCGATGGTGTCGACCGTTCCTACTACTGGCCGGTCAGCAGCGGCTATGGCCCCGGTGCGGGTGGTGCTGCGGTGTTTGACGCCAAAAAGCTCCCTGCCCTCGCCGATGCACTGATCGCCATCGGCTATTCGACCGATGATGTCGATAAAATCATGGGTGAAAACTTCATCCGGGTTGCCAAGGCAAGCTGGTAAAAAGAACTGCAGGGGTCATCTTTTGATGATCCCTGCCCTGCCAGAACTTGGTTCCCCGAACTTACTTTATTGACGAAACCGACTTCCCAGCTTCGCTTGGCAGCCCAAGCGTCACTTCTTGCCCGCCGTACCCGTGTACCAAGTCTCCTGCTCGAATGATAATGGACTTGATATCCGCCGGGATATTTACCCCCGACAACGAACGCGTAAACGGCTGTTCTTCGACATGCGGATGCATAAGTTCCCGTTCGCCAAGAACGACACCATCAGGCCCGACAACCTGCCAGACATTCGCATAGTGATCCCAACCGGTATCTGCATGCGCCACAGTCACATCGAAGTGATAAGAACCATCCGGTAATTTGGTGACAGTGGCCGCAACCACATCCGCCTCGCCCGCCAGAAGGGCGTTTGAAAACAAAAAAGCCCCGCCTGCAACCACCAGATAGATCACGTGACGTGCTCCAAACCGGATATGCATGACAGGGCTCCTGTAACTTTAAAGGTTTGTTTGCCTAGACGTCAGCTTCGTCCTTCCGCACCGGACGCGGGCGGCCCTCGGCGTCGATGGCGACAAAGGTAAAGGTTGCCTCGGTGACCTTGATGCGTGGCGGCTGGTTGCGGCGAAGCACCCATGCTTCAAGATGCAGCACGATCGATGTATTACCGATCCGTTCGATATCGCCATACACACAAACCGTATCGCCAACATAGACCGGACGCAGGAAGGTCATGCCATCGACGGCGACGGTCGCAATTCGGCCCTCGGCGATCTGGCTTGCCAGAACACCACCGGCAATATCCATCTGCGACATCAGCCAGCCGCCAAAGATATCCCCGCTCGGGTTGGTGTCGGCAGGCATCGCCAAGGTACGGGTGCAAAGGTCCCCGCGCGGCATGGTGTTTTCACTCATCATGGTCTGCTCAATATCAGTCGCCATCAGGCTCACTCCTGTTTCGGGCCTGTCATTCATGACACGCCAATCTTTTTATTGGACCTCCCGGTCACGGTTTTCTGCGCCGCAGCCCCAAAAATGTGATCTCTGGCAAAGACCACCACTTGCATTGGACTTGAAAACACATTTTTATGGTCCGTGCGCACCGACATGTGGCACTGACCAATACATCTATGTTACTCGTTTAGCGCCGAGGCATCCAATGCTGAATATCGATCAACAGATATGCGTTGTTGGACCTTGTTTTAACACAATTAAAAGAAGTTGCGTTCCGGGGCATGACCGACCTTTTTGAAGATTCAAACCAATCCACAGATAAAGCCTATTCCGCCAAGGATATCGAGGTTCTCGAAGGCCTGGAGCCTGTGCGCCGGCGTCCCGGTATGTATATCGGCGGCACCGATGATGCCGCACTGCATCACCTGGTCGCGGAAATTCTTGATAACTCCATGGACGAAGCGGTCGCAGGCCATGCAGACTGGATCGAACTGGAGCTGAAACCCGATAACACGGTCCTTGTCCGCGATAACGGTCGTGGTATTCCGACCGATCCTCATCCGAAATTCCCGGACAAATCGGCGCTTGAAGTCATTCTGACCACCCTGCACTCGGGTGGTAAGTTTTCGGGCAAGGCCTATGAAACGTCGGGCGGTTTGCACGGTGTGGGTATGTCGGTGGTGAACGCCCTGACCGAAAAATTCCGTGTCGAGGTCTGCCGTGACCGCAAGATGGTGTTCCAGGAATATTCCCGTGGCGTGCCGCAGATGCCGCTTCAGGATGGCGGTGCGATCAATAACCGCCGCGGCACCACGGTCATTTTCAAACCCGATCCCGAGATTTTTGGCGCCCGCGCCAAGCTGAAAGCTGCGACCATCTTCCGCATGGCGCGCTCCAAGGCGTATCTCTACAAGGGCGTTGAAATCCGCTGGTCGGTTGATCCGTCGCTTTTGACAAGTGATGACCCGACCCCGCAGCAGGAAGTCCTGAAATTCCCGAACGGTATTCTCGACTATCTGGAAATGACCCTTGAGGGTCGCGACCTTGTCACCGAACGCCCGTTTGCCGGCGAAGCCAAGTTCTCCGACAGTCCCGGTCGCGTTGAATGGGCAATCGGCTGGCCCGAAAGCGGCGAAGGCTATTTCCATTCTTACTGTAACACCGTCCCGACCCCGCTTGGCGGCACGCACGAGGCCGGTTTCCGCTATGCCCTGACCAAGGCGATCAAGGCTTATGGCGACATGACAGGCCAGAAAAAGGCCGCAGCCATCACCGCCGAAGACGTCTTTGGCGGCGGCTGTGTCATGCTGTCGGTCTTTATCCCGGACCCGCAGTTCCAGGGCCAGACCAAGGAAAAGCTCGGCACACAGGGCGCAACCAAGCTGGTTGAAACCGCGGTTCGTGACCATTTTGATCACTGGCTGACCGGCGACACCGAAAACGCCAAACGTCTGCTTGAACGCATCATCCTGCGCGCCGAGGAACGTCAGCGCCGCAAGGAGAAAAAGGAAACCAAGCGTCAGTCGGCGACCCGCCGTCTGCGCCTTCCGGGTAAACTTGCCGACTGTTCGCGCTCAATTGCGGCTGGCACTGAAATCTTCCTGGTCGAGGGTGACTCGGCAGGTGGTTCTGCCAAGCAGGCCCGTGATCGCGAAACACAGGCTGTTCTGCCACTGCGCGGTAAAATCCTGAACGTTGCGTCTGCGACCTATGAAAAGATGATGGCCAACCAGGAAATCAAGGACATGATCGAGGCCTTTGGCTGCGGTTCTGGCAATGATTTCCGCCTTAATGACCTGCGCTACGAACGCATCATCATCATGACCGATGCTGACGTTGACGGCGCGCATATCGCATCACTTCTGATGACCTTCTTCTATCAGGAAATGCCCGGTCTGATCGAAAGTGGCCATCTTTATCTGGCAATGCCGCCGCTTTATCGTCTGACCCAGGGTGGCAAATCGATCTATGCGATGGATGACGCCGAAAAAGAAGTCATCCTTGAGCGCGAGTTCAAAAACCGCTCCAAGGTCGAAATTTCCCGATTTAAGGGTCTGGGTGAAATGCCCCCGCAGCAGCTTCGTGAAACCACAATGGCGCATAAAAAGCGGACATTGCTGCGCGTCACCCTGCCCGATGCGGCCGAACCCGATGAACGCGGTCAAACCAAGGATCTGGTCAATCGCCTGATGGGCAAGAAACCGGAACTGCGTTTCCAGTTCATTCAGGAACATGCCCGCTTTGTCGAAGATATCGACGTCTGATCGGCAAACTGATCCACAAAAACCCGGCCATTGTGCCGGGTTTTTTTTATGCCAACGCGCCATGACATCGCCGTAAATCCACAAGACAATGATATGATTGAAACCGATGATCACAAAGCATCCCCGCACCTTTCATAATCAGTCCTGATATGATCGGCCTGACCCGGCCCAACCCGACCCGATCTGGCCGTATGACAAAGGGATGCCTCAAACGCTGCCAAAGGACTTGTCCAATGATCGCGCGCACCATTTCCAGACTTCCGCTTGTAGCCGCCGCTACAACCATGTTGCTGCTTGGCGGATGCAGTGCCGCCCTGATCGAAGCGCCCACCTACAAGACAACCGAAGTCCTAAGCTTCAAGACCGCGGGCGCGCCAAGCAATGTCATGATGCTCGAAATCGCTGATCCGGCAAAGACATTGCCCGCCAAAACATGGACCGATGCCCTGTCCAATCACGGATTTGCACCGCGCCTACGCTTTGTCACCAATCCCGCCGATATTGCGGCCAATGAAACCATCAAACCGGAAAACCGTCTGGTCGCTGTGGTCAATCCATCCCAGAATACCTTTGGCGATGCAATATGCACATCCCCGCAAACCGGCGGGATGGAGGGCATTTCAGAACGCCTGATCGTTCGCTTCGGCTTTTGTAACGGCGATAACCTGATCTCGGAAACCCGGGCCCGCTTTGTGAAGGAAAACTTCGAAGAACAGCTGTTTAACAATGCCGCCGTGCTAAGCTACCAGCTGTTCCCCCGGCGCATCCAAAGCAACGATGACGATCGTTCTTGTGGTCGTTTCCAGGTGAACTGCTAGGCACTTGGCCCTCAACGCTCCAACAACCGCGCAAGCGCCTCTGCAAATATCGCGGGTTGCTCGAGCGGCACATAATGCCCTGCCCCGGCGACGTCCAGATACTCGGCATTTCTGATCCGGCTGGCCATATCTGCGTGGCTGGCCGGGCTGATGACCCGGTCGGCCTCGCCCGATATCACACAGGTCGGAATGCTGATATCGCCCAACACGTCAATGTTATCCGGGCGATGGGCCGCCGCCATGCTTTGCCGAAGGAAAACACCCGCCCCCGCGTCCTCGGCCATATCGGCCAACAGCCTGATCAATTCATCATCCCCGCGATGATCCGGGTGGATCATGTCATCAAGCAATGTGTCATTGATCCCGATAAACGGCTGACTGCGCCCGGCAATCCGTGCCAACAATATGCGGCGGCGTTTAACCGCCTCGCTATCGGCTGTGGCACGGGTATTGACCAGCATCAGGTGGCTAAGCCGCTCCGGGGCCTGACGCAAAATTTCAAACGCGATATAGCCCCCCATCGACATCCCGACCAGGGCAAAGTGATCTGGCGCGATATCAAGGATGGTCCGCGCCATATCCGCGACCCGATCCTGATCAAACAGGTTTTGGTGAACCGGCGTGATATCGGGTCGGCCTTCGCAATGAAGCCGGTTATAGGCATCAATCGCCCGATCCCACATACGTTGATCGGCCAGCATCCCGGATAAAAACACAACGGGCACGTCACGTTTGGCGACGCGCCCGCTTTTCTGATTGTCGACCAATGTCATTTGATCAGGGCACTCAATTCCTTGAATTCCGGGGTGCCCGCAACGCGCAGCCATTCGAACATCACGCTTTCACGGGTGACGATCTTTGCCCCGGCATCGCGCATCCGCTCAAGCCCGAAAATCTTGTCCTGTGTGCTGCGTGACGTTACCGCATCGGCAACCACATAAACCTCGCGCCCGCGCTCCAGAAGCTCCATCACGGTCTGAAGCACACAGACATGGGTTTCCATGCCCGCAACCACCACCTGATCACGGCCCGGATTTTCTTCCATTTTTTCGATAAAGCCATCGGCGGGGATGGCTGAAAACGCCACCTTGGACACAACATTGCCGCCTTCGGACGCGTCGCTTGGCTTTTCGACCAGATCAAGAATGGCTTTTGCCGTATGCCCAAGCCCCTTCGGATATTGTTCGGTCACAACCACCGGCACACCAAGCCGATTGGCGCATTTGACCAGAAAACAGCAATTGGCAATGATCTGTTCGGGTTCCTGGCATGCCGGGTAAAGCTTTTCCTGAACATCGATAATCAGCAAACTTGCGCGTGTCGCATCCATCAGCACGACATTTCTCCCCTGTGTATTATCTGTTTAGACAGGTTACGCCGCCAAATTGTTGCAAACAAGCCTCTCAACAGGGTGTTTATCGGTTTTCCAATGTAAATTTGAGGCGTTTTTCTTGACTTAATTAAGGGTTGGCTTTACGACGCAAACAGATTTTTGCATATCCGCTTCACTTAACGCATTCCATTGCGGGAAAACGAACCATATGAATTTCGCCGATCTCGGTCTGAGCGAAGATATCCTCAAAGCCGTCGCAGACGCCGGCTACGACACCCCAACCCCGATCCAGGCTCAAGCAATCCCGTCGGTGCTGATGGCACGCGACATTTTGGGCTGTGCACAAACGGGCACGGGTAAAACGGCCAGCTTCACCCTGCCGATGCTTGATATCCTGCATCATGGTCGCGCACGTATGCGCATGCCGCGTTCCATCATTCTGGAACCGACCCGCGAACTCGCGACCCAGGTTGCTGCAAACTTCGACACCTATGGCAAATACATGTCCCTGTCGAAGGCATTGATCATCGGTGGCGAATCTGCTGTCGAACAGGGCAAAATCCTGGAAAAGGGCGCGGATGTCATCATCGCGACCCCGGGTCGCCTGATTGATACCTTTGAACGTGGCAAGCTGCTTCTGTCTGATTGCAAACTGCTGGTGATCGACGAAGCCGACCGTATGCTCGACATGGGCTTCATCCCCGACATCGAAAAGATCGTCAACATGCTGCCCAAGCAGCGTCAGACGCTTTTCTTCTCGGCAACCATGCCTGCAGAAATCCGTCGTCTTGCCGACAAGTTCCTGTCCAATCCCAAGGAAATCACCGTTGCCCGGCCGTCCAGCATGGCATCAACGGTTGAACACAAACTTCTGGTGATGGATGACATGGACAAACGCGAAGCACTTCGCCGTTTGATCCGTACCGAAGACGTTAAAAACGCATTCGTTTTCTGCAACCGCAAAAAGGATGTCGACATCCTTTTCAAATCGCTGACCAAGCACGGCTTTAATGCCGGCCGCATGCATGGCGATCTGGCACAAAGCGAACGTACCGAAACGCTTGCGAAATTCAAATCGGGCGAGACCACCTTGCTGGTTTGTTCGGATGTTGCCGCGCGCGGTATTGACGTTGCCGATGTCTCGCACGTCTTTAACTTCGACGTTCCGTTCAACTCCGAAGATTACGTCCACCGCACCGGTCGTACCGGTCGTGCGGGCCGTGATGGCAAGGCCTTTACTCTGGCCGTGCCCGAAGACGGAAAGCTGGTTGCAGCGATCCAGAAGACGATCAATATCGACATTCCGCTGACCGAACTTGAAGGCATTGAAACGCTTGAGCTGGACTTTACCGGCAAGAAACGGCGTAACAAGAAAAGCCGCAAGTCCAATGATCGTAATGACAAATCCGCCCGTTCGGACAAGTCAAATGATCGCGGCAATGCCGACACCGCGGCAAAGGCACAGCCCGAAGCACCGGCCAAGCCCGATCAGAACAAGGCCCCGGCTGCCCGCGACACCAAAGGCAGCAACGAGCGCTTTGAGCGTCCTGAACGCCCAGATCGTAATGACCGCAATGATCGCATCGAACGTCATGACCGTCATGATCGGGGCAATCACCGCAACAACCGTCGTGATCGCGATGATCATGATGACAAGCCGGTTCTTGGCTTTGGCGATCATACCCCGTCCTTCCTGTTGACGGCGGTTCCGGCGTCCAGCCTCGGCAAGAAACCTTCTGACGAAGAAGAAGAAGCGCCGAAAAAGGTCACCAAGCGCAAACCCGCTGACAAAGCGAAAAGTGCTGCGAAAAGCACGGCGACCAGAAAGCCGCGCCGCACGACCAAAAAGGCCAGTGCGGAAAAACCGGCTTCCGATGATGCCACCCCGGTCGCAACGGCAACCGAGGCACCCGCCATCGCCGTGACCGAGGTCAAAGCAGCCGACGCCGCACCGGCAACGGAAACTCCGGCAGCACCGGCCAAGGAAGAGAAAAAGCGTGCACCACGCCGTCCGCGCAAAAAAGCAGCCCCCAAAGCTGCTGCAAGCGCTGAACCGGCCGAGGCCGCAGCACCTGTCGAAGCAGCCCCGGCCCCCGCACCAAGCGAAGGCTAGGCACACCGACTGCACACCAAAAACAAAAGGCCGTCAGAAAAATCTGACGGCCTTTTTGCTGATCGATGTTTTGCGCTGTTAAACGGCGCGGAACAATCCAGTCGATGTCGGCTTTTGCTTTTCCGGGCGACGTTTGCGCATCAGTTTAAGCATGGTCTCAAGCGTGATCGACAACAGCGTCGCGTGGGTAATCTCTTCGATTTCATCCATCACCAGCGACAGCGCACTGCCCGCATTGGTGTTCTGCACGATACTGTTGGACGGGCCTGTGCCGACCTCTTCAAACAGCTGCACCACATCCAAAAGCGTCGTACGCTTGGCATTGCCACAGAAACGATACCCGCCACCGGCACCACGAACCGATTCAACCAATCCCGCCCGGCCAAGATCACGCAGGACCTTTGCCAGATGGTTGGTCGAGATATTATACCGTTCGGCAATTTCCGATGCCGAAAGCTGACGCTCGGTATCTTCGGCCAGTTCAAGCACGGCATAGAGGGCAAACAGGGTTGCCTTTTGCAAGGACATCATGGCTTAGATCCCCTCTTCCATATCGGTTTCAAGCTGGATGAACGGTCCGGCCATCATGCCCTGTGAACGGAAGAACGACATCAGATCGGTTGCATCGCGCGGGATCATGGTGCGGATCTTGGTCACACCGGCCTTGCGGAAACAGCGACAGATTTCAGTGTAAAGAATGGTCCCGATCCCGCCCATGCGCAGGTCCGGCTCGACACTGACAGTCCCGACCCAGCCACACGGCACGGAATTGAACTCCCACGACCGTACTTCGCCGAAAATACAGCCAAGCAGCTTGTCGCCTTCTTCCGCAACCAGGAAAAACCGGGAATCCTTGCGATTGCCGTAACGGGTAAACAGATCGTCCCAATATTCCGGTTTACGCAAACCGGTGGTTCGATCATCCAGACCGACAACATTGGGAAGGTCTTCCAGAACCGCTGGACGGATATTGATTTTATGCTCGCCAATCGTAACCAGGTTATATCCCGGTGCATTTTGCGCAGCGTCCACCTTATGTGCCTTTCAGTAACGCGGTTGGCCCTGCCAACCTCTCCCGGCTTCTGATCAGGAGAATAACCACAATCAAAATAAGTAAATTGGTACGATTATACTACACTGCACAGGTGGCACGCGGCAATGATAAGTTCCGCTGCAGGTGCGAGGGCCAATGCTGCACTAAGCCAAGCATTTCAAGCCGCTGAAGGACATACTTGCATTCATCTGTTCTTGCAAGACCAAAGGCCCGCCCAGCGATAGCTGTTTGACATCAATCATATACAGTCAAAGCCCGTAAAAAATGCGGCCTTCAACCAAGCAAAGATTGACAGAACACCGAAGTCATGGCTTATCGCGCAGCAGAAAATACTTACAGATTGTCCGAAATTTGGCAAAATCCGCCAACGGCATTTCGATCCTTTCCGGAACGAAAGCAATCTGGCTATCTATGACCCAAAGGAGTGTGGCACGCCATGGCGCGCAACGGATTCGACGCAATTGATCGCAAAATTCTTCGTGAAATTCAGGAAGACGGGCGTATTTCGATGGTCGAATTGGCTGACAAGGTTGGCCTGTCTGTATCACCCTGCCTGCGGCGTCTGCGCAAGCTCGAAGAAAGCGGCGTCATCCGCAAATATGTTGCCCTGCTTGATCCGGCACATCTGCATCTTGGCGTGAATGTCTTTGTCACGGTCTCCCTGACCCAGCATGACGAACCGTCGCTGCGCCGCTTTGAAACCGCGGTTCAGGCCCATCCGGAAATCGTTGATTGCTATGCCATGGTCGGCAACCAGGATTATATGATGCGTATTGTCGTTCCCGATCCCGCATCCTATCAGCGTTTCCTGTCCGAAGTGATGATGAAGCTTCCCGGCGTTGCCAATATGAAATCAAGCTTCACCCTGCACGAAGTCAAAAACAGCACCACGCTGCCGGTTTCCGAGACCGACTGATCCGGCCGACCGCCGTCACAGGCACGCCAACAATCCATCACTGCCAAAATCTGCTCGAAATCCGCGACCTGTTACCCGGCCCCGGTTCGCAGCATCATGCCCAGTTCAATTCCCCGGCAATACAACAGCACGCGCTGTCAAGCTATCACGGCTGCGGAACTATCCCCCGCAAAATCACGCCATTGACACGCGTCGGTCCGGAATGATCGTCGGAAACAGGATGGCAAGCGTCACACCACGCAGCAGGAAGAAGGCGTTAAACGCGCCCCACAGCAAATGATTGCTGTCCATCACAACCGCCCCCCACGCCATCAGCGCATAAATCCCGACCGACACCAGCATCATATTGCGCCAATGCTTGGTCTGCATCGCGCCCAGAAACACACCGTCAAACTGGAAACCCAATACACCGGTAAGCGGCAACAAAACCGCCCATAACAGATATTCATAAGATGCTTCGCGCACCTCGGGGATGCTGGTCAGGGCATCAATGACCCACGGCCCGATGGCGGCAAAGATCACCACCATCACCACGGCCGAAACAAGACCCCAGATGGTTGTCTTGCGCACCGCCCACAGGAACTGTTTGCGTTTTTCAGCGCCATAGGCCTGCCCGACAAGGGTTTCGGCGGCATGGGCAAAACCATCAAGCGCAAAGGATCCGAACATCAGGAAGTTTTGCAAAACCGCATTGGCCGCAAGCGTCACCTCGCCAAACCGGGCCGAAAAACTGGTAAACAGCGCAAAGGCCGATGTCAGCGCCATGGTGCGCACAAAGATATCGCCATTGATCTTCATCAGCTTGGCAAGCTGCGCCCGGTCAAGCACCCCGATCCCGCGCCAGGTCCCGCCCAAACGTTTCAGATGCGGCTGCATCAAGAACCAGCCCAGAACCACGCCGGAATAATCGGCAATCACCGTCGCCCCGGCCACGCCCTTGACGTCCCAGCCGAACCCTTGCACGAACAGGATATCAAGAATGATGTTCAGCGAATTCAGCACCACCTGGAAAATGAACACCGCCCGGCTGTCGCGCATCGCAAGCAACCAGCCCAGCATGCAATATTGCATCAATGTCGCCGGCGAAGCCCAGATACGGACATGGAAATAGTCCCGCGCAGCAGCTTCGACCGCCGATGACGGCGAAATCAGCGCCATGGCAAGCTCAATGATCGGCCATTGCAACACCATCACCGCAAGCCCCGCCGTCACCGCAATCAGGGCCGCACGTGCAAACACCGCCCGAACCCCGTTGGGATCACGCCGTCCATAGGCCTGTGCCGCAAGGCCGGTGGTGGCCATGCGCAAAAAGCCGAAACTCCAGAACACATAGGAAAAGATCAGCGCGCCAACCGCCACCGCCCCGATATAATGCGGACTATCAAGATGCCCGACCACAGCCGTGTCCACCGCGCCGAGCAACGGCACAGTCGCATTGGACAAAATAATCGGCAGGGTCAACGCCAATACACGTCGATCCCCCTTGCCGAACCAGCGGCGGGTACGGTTCATTTACGGCCTCTAACTTGGGCTTGGTGCGGGGCGTTATGCGGGACTTCCGGATCACCGGAAGATTTCTTGTCGCACAGATCACACCAAGACAAAAGACGGGTTATTGATGCAACCGCACTCAAAAAATCCACATCGTTGAATTTCTCCGGAACTTGCCCCTATCATTTTGAATATGATGTTTTTCATTTATCCGCCGACAGAGCGAATTTTCGGAAAAACAAAATTTCGCAAGTGACCGGACGTCGCTACAAATGGCTGTTTTTATAAGAAAAATTTAAATTCACAGTTCCATGGCGCTCCGAAAGGACGCTTTGCGAAAACCGATACCAACGGATAACAGCTTAGACAATGAGATGATAGAAACAGTCTTGGATTTCAGAATTTTATCTATACCTCCGGTTCCATCCACAAAGTTATCCACAGGACGGATGTAAAATCCCCCCTCTCGGTGCCACCGCAAGAAACTGACCAACTGTTCATGTAACAAAATTTGCTGGTCGCCGGATCGCTGCGTTGCTAATCAGGGGGAAAGGATTTTTCAGGAAAGTCATTATGAGCATCGATAATTTATTGTCCGGCCCGACCCTTGTGGCTTCATCGGGCACCACAAAAAGCGTTGTCATCCTGCTGCATGGCTATGGCGCGGATGGCAATGACCTGATCGGGCTGGCCCCGCATCTGGCCCGCGCCCTGCCCGACACCAGCTTCTATTCCCCGAATGCACCGTTTCCCTGTGAAATGTCGCCATTTGGCCGTCAATGGTTCAGCCTGGCCGAATATGATCCGGAATTCCTGCGCCGTGCGCCTGAAACCATGTCCGGTGCCCTTGCCGCAATGGCCGAAGGTGCCAATAAAAGCGCATCCTATGTCGACAGCTTCATTGACCACCTGATGGAAACCCATGGACTGGGTGCCGACAAGATCGCACTGGTCGGTTTCTCGCAGGGTACGATGATGTCGCTTCAGACCGCACCGCGCCGCGCCGACCAGATTGCCGGCGTTGTCGGTTTCTCGGGCGCGCTTTTGGGTGATGCGGCCTTTGGTGCGGAATTGCAGTCCCGCCCGCCCGTTCTTCTGGTGCATGGCACCGCCGATCCGGTTGTCCCGATCGAGGCATCCCGCATCGCCAGGGACACCCTTGCAGCCAACAATATCGAAGTCGCCCTGCATGAACGCCCGGGCCTGCAACATGGTATCGACGAAGAAGGCCTGGGGCTGGCGCTTGAATTCCTGCGCAAACACCTAGGATAAACCTTACTGCGTCCTAACAGGACGTAAAAAGCACCTGTCATTGCTGGCAGGTGCTTTTTTTATTGGAATCAACGCCAACATATCAGCTGTAACGCGACTGAAACACTCCTCGAACATGCAGGCCGACGCAAATCTGAGGGTTAAATACCTTTAGGATCAAAACCATAGAGCAACAGGCGCCCCAAAATAAGTGATGCGGATTTTCGCCCCAAAGCCTATACTTTTTGAGTATTCGCACTATCCAATAAGAATAACAACAAAACATCGGTATAGCTTCCGGCCAAGCTTGAGCGAAAACAGGCAAAAATAGGGAACAGACCATGCTTCAAAATATCCGGATCGGTAAAAAGGTAGCCAGCCTGACGCTGCTATCTTTAATTGCTTTGCTGGCGATATCAGTTTTTGAACTCTTCACGCTGCGCGATGCGCTGCTTGAAGACCGCAAAGACAAAGTCCGCGCGACATCATCAATGCTCGTGACTGCGGCCAACGCCTATCAAGCCCGCGTCACCAGTGGCGAGATGACTCAGGAAGAAGCTATCGCTGAATTTTACCGTGTCTCGGCAACAACCAAGTTTGATGACGGTACCGGTTATTTCTTTGCCTACAATGACAAAGGTATCGGACAGATGCATGCCGCCAATCCCGCACTGGTTGGCAAAGATCTGCTTCAGCTTCAGGACCCTACTGGCGCCTATATCGTTCAGGACATCATCAAAGCGGGCAAAACACCCGGTGGTGCGTTCTTCTCTTACTGGTGGCCAAAACCCAACCAGCCCAAAGAACAATTGTTCGAGAAGCTGTCATACGCCTTCTCCTTGCCGTGGGGCCATGTGATGGGTACGGGCATTTACATTGACGATGTCGATGCCGCATTTTGGGAACAGGCTGTCCTTGTCCTCGTACTGATTGCAGCAACTCTTGTGCTGATGATCGTGATTTCCGTGGCAATCGGACGCAATATTACGGTCGGTCTAAGCGAACTCTCCTCACGCATGACCAAAATCTCCAAAGGTGATCTTACCGGCGAGATCGAAGGTCAGGACCGTGGCGACGAGGTCGGCGATATGGCACGTACCGTTGTTTCCTTCCGCCAACAGGCCGTCGAAAACCGCGAATTGCAAGACCGGCAAAAACAGCTCGAAGCACAGGCTGACAAACAGCGCCGTCAGGACATCACCGATATGGCCGACAGCCTGGAAAAGCGTGTGAAAAACCTGATCAATGCGATTTCGGGTTCCATCACCGAGATGAAACAGGCCACCTCGACCATGCAGGATGCCAGCAACACCAACAGCCAGCTTTCCGCCGCTGTGGCCTCTGCAACCACCCAGACATCCACCAACGTGCAAACCGTTTCTGCCGCGACCGAGGAACTGACGGCTTCTTCTGACGAAATCGCCCATCAGATCGCCCAGTCGGCCGACATCGCCAATCAGGCCAACGAACAGGCTGCCCGTACCAACCAAACCGTCACAGGCCTTGCTGATGCGGCACAGAAAATCGGCGATGTTGCCAAACTGATCGGTGATATCGCCGAACAGACCAACTTGCTGGCCCTGAACGCAACCATCGAAGCCGCCCGTGCCGGTGACGCGGGCAAAGGTTTCGCCGTGGTCGCAAGCGAGGTCAAAAACCTTGCCAACCAGACCGCCAAGGCGACCGAGGAAATCAATCAGCAAATCCTGTCGGTCCAGAATGAAACCGGCGAAGCCGTCGATGCCATTCGCCTGATTTCCGAAACCATCGCCCGCGTTGCCGACAGCTCAACCGCCATTGCCGCGGCGGTCGAGGAACAGCATGCCGCAATCGGTGAAATTTCGCGCAACGTTCAACAGGCCGCTGACGGCACCGCCGAAGTGTCGCAGCGTATTGAAACCGTAAACGAGAACGCCGGGCGCGTCTCATCGGGCACAAGCCAGCTTGCCCACTCTGCGGAAAAGCTGGTCGACGAAGCCCGCTCATTGGACGAAGCCGTTGAAAACTTCCTCAATGACCTTCGCCAAAGTGCCCTGAAGTAATCGCATTCAATCGATTTGGCCGGGAAATTTGCACGTCCGGCCCTCGAAACAAACAATCCCCCGAGACTTCGCGTGTCGGGGGATTTTTCATGGACGTTTCAGGTCGCTGTTTCGGCGCACAAAATGGCTGCCATGTCAGCTTATTCAACAAGTTAAATGCCGGCAAAACCACCAATAAGCACCTAACAATATATTGATTTTGTCTTGGGGATCGATCAATCGAAGACATACGGACACACGTGTGCTCGAACTGATGAACCTTCGGTAAACCTTGCTTGAAGACCGCAAAGACAAATTGGCAGAAGACCACCAAAAACGCGGTTCAGCTATCGTCCGGCACCAGCCAGTTGGCCCAGTCCGCCGATACGCTGGTGCAGGAAGCCCGTTCGCTCAGCGACGTGCCTGATAACTTCCTGCACGATCTGCGCAAAAGTGCCGCCTGATCTTCGACGTAATCCGTCTTGTGCAAAAGGCAGTCCTTCGGGGCTGCCTTTTGTCGTTTCGGGCAAATGCCTACGCCAACGCCCAATCCCGCGCATATGGCTCTGGCATCACGGCAACGCCGGATTTACACTTCAAATCAGAAAACATGGTGATGTGACATAGTGCCCGCTTGGGGTGCTGGTATGGCCTAGCGCCCAGATGTCTCGATCCCGCCCTGCCCGTTCATTGTCTGGTGATTTGAAATGATGTCTGTTTCGCGTTCGATATCCCGTCTGCAACGAAGCACCGTTTTCCTGTGCCTTGCCCTTGGCTGCTTTGGGGTCACAATGGCAACAGATGTTGCAATGGCCGATGATGGCGCAGGCAAGCTGACCTTGAATGGCATCGATACATCGCACCATAACGGCGATATCAACTGGCAACAGGTCCAGAATAGCGGCATCGCCTTTACCTTCGTCAAGGCAACCGACGGGCTGGATTATCTTGACCCAACCTTTGTCGAACATTTCGCTGCTGCCCGAAAAGCCGGGCTGTTGCGCGGCGCCTATCATTTCTATGAAACCAATGATGATGGTGCCGCCCAGGCCGACTGGTTCATCAAGAATGTCAAACTTGAACCGGGTGACTTGCCACCTGTGGTCGATATCGAACGGATCAAGGCCCCGGTCAAAGGCCAGTTACATCAAGAGTTTGAAACCTTCCTGTCCAAACTCGAACAGCATTATCACCGCCGCCCGATCATCTATACCGGCCGCAAATTCTGGGAACATGCCATGAAGGAACATTTCCCGGGCAACCGCCTGTGGATTGCCGAATATGGCGTCGATCAACCGACCATTCCGGTCGAATGGGCACAATGGAGCTTCTGGCAATATACCGAAGAACTCACAGTGCCGGGTGTCCCGACCAGTGTCGATGGCACCTATTTCAATGGCGATTCCAAACGGCTGGGCGAAATCCTAATTCCTGCCCGATAAATCCGGTTCCCGCGCAAAGACAAAGGGCGGAAAGTTTCCTTTCCGCCCCCTGCACAGCTTTACATCACCTTATATCATTTGGCGTCCAACACCCTTGACCGGTGTTATTTCGATGCCTTGATGGTGATATTGATCGTCACATCGTCACCAACCTGGCTGACATCGGCCCACTGGCCCTGCCCGACGCCAAAGTCGGTGCGCTTGATGGTGACCGAACCCTTGGCCTCGGCCTCATTGCCATTGATCACAAGATCGAACGGCAAGGTTACTTCCTTGGTAACATCGCGGATCGTCAGATCGGCAACCGCCTGATAGGAACCCGGTGCGACTTCGCTAAATGATTTGGTGGCGAATTTCGCGGTCGGCCATTCACCGGCATTGAACCAGTCTGCCGAAACAATCTGGCTGTCGCGATCACCGTTCTGGGTATTGACCGATGCAATATCAATCAGCACCTCGACCGACGATGCGGCAAGGTCATCTGGTGAAAAGGCAATGGTGGCGTTAAACGATTCGAACGCCCCGTTGAAATCTGCCCCCAACTGCTTGCCGGTAAAGGCAATCGTACTGTCATCGGCATTCACGTTCCACAGATCCGCGGCCTGTGCCGATGTGCCAAAAGCCATCAGTGCAGCCACAACGCCAACCGCAAGCGGACGCATCAAACTCGATTTGAAATTCATATCCATCAGGAACTCTCCTTGGCCGTACCGGTTGCGTCAATATCCGCGTCATTGTTGCCAGATACCGGCAACATACGGCGCAACGTCGCATCGCGATCAATGAAATGATGTTTAAGGGCGGCGGCCACATGGCCAAGCACAAGGGCGACAATCACCCATGACAAAAGAAAATGCGCGGTTTTGAAAGCCTCGAACAAACCCTGATCCGGTGCCACCAGATTTGGCAGGGTAAACAGGCCAAAAACACTGACCGGGAAGTTTGCCGCCGATGACATCATCCAACCGGTCAAAGGCATCGCCAACATCACGGCATAAAGCCCAAGATGACCAACCTTTGCCGCAAGCCGTTCAATCGCATGTTTGCCAAGTGCATCCGGGGTCGGTTCACTCAGCCGCCACACAATGCGCAAAACCGCCAGCGTCAGGATCGTCACACCGAACGATTTGTGACGGGACATCCATTCAAGTTTCGCCATGCCAAGCGGCAGGAAATCCATATACCATCCCATGGCAAACACACTGATAAACAGTGCCGCCATCACCCAGTGCAGGCTTTTGGTAATGCTGCCGAACCCGGTCTTGTTACTGCGCAACGCCATAACCCAATCCCTTCCACGCAAAAGACGAAAATGGCGGGTTTGCCGCTTTTCAGCCCGGCACAACCCGCCACATTCAGGAATTTACAAGCTTACTTCTGCTTGAGGAATTCCGAAGAAATCTGCAATTCGACTTCGTCGCTCACACCCGGAACCAAGAAGTTCATGCCATATTCCGAACGGGTTACGGTGCCGGTTGCACCAAAGCCCAGAACATGGTCGCCGGTCATCGGATGATCACCTTCGCCGGTCAGGACAACTTCCAGAACCAGCGGCTTGGTTTCACCCAGAAGGGTCAGATCGCCGGTGATTTTCGCAGCTTTGTCACCAACCAGCTCAACCGAGGTGCTTTTGAAGGTCGCGGTCGGGAATTTTTCGACATTCAGGAAGTCTGCGGTTTTCATGTGGTTATCAAGCGCTTCAAGACCGCTGTCAACCTGGTTGAGATCAATCGAAATCACCGCTGCCGATGCAGCCGGATTTTCACGATCAAGGGTCAACTCGCCCGAAACACCGCCAAAACGGCCCTGATAGTTCGAGAAACCAAGGTGGTTTACGATAAAGATCACGCTGGTATGCGCCGGATCAAGTTTGTAGCTCTCGGCTGCCTGCGCCGAAAAAGCAGCACCGGAAATACCCGCTGCAACAACAAATGCCAAACCGGCTTTTTTCATCACTTTAAACATTGTCTAATCCCTCATGTTCGACGTACATGCAGCCATGCTGCGTCGCAAAATTTGTGAACCGAGGATGCCAGTCGCGCGCGCGGCTCTCAAGCCAGTGCTGCGGCAACATATATTTTCCCATGCGGAAACAATAATTGGCAACTTTGCCCTATTTACGCCTAGTTCCAAACAATTGAATATAGGGTCCCGGCCTGCATAATCGCCGAAAACATACAGAAAACCGGGGCAGTTGCGATCTGCACCTGCCCCGGTCGGTATCTGTTATTTCATGCTTTGAACGCGACTTGGCCCAAACCGAAAACGATCATGATGCCCGTTTCGGCGACAATATCACGGATCTTCCGGGGCCGGTTTGCCCTGCGGGGCTTCTGGGACCGCATCGCTCTGATCGGCGGGGTTCAAACATTCCTTAAGCCAGACGTCATAAACCGGATGTTCAAGTGCCGACAGGCCGGGGCTCGATGCAAACATCCAGCCGGAAAACAGCTGTTCACGGGTCGATTGTCCGTCATCACGAACATCGGCAATTTCAAGGAAACTGGCACTTTCCGGGCGCTCTTCCGGCGGCGTGTTATAGCAGGCATCAACACGGATCGACAATGTGCCGAAACTTGCCACCTGCCCGACCGGCACCTCGAACGTCGAAATGCGTGCCGTGATTTTATCAAGCCCCTGAAGCTGGGCTACCGGTGCCGGACGATAATCAAGGGCGGCATAGGCCGTACCGATCATTGCACATGTCGAACAGATCGCGGCAATCGCAAAGGATCGTTTCATCTTGTTATTCAGTCCTGTGTATCGCTGGTGTCATACGGATTGTGCAGCTCGGCGACCAGATCGCGCATCACCTTGCGGAACTGTTCTTCGTCACAGCCCATCAAAAGCGCATCTTCAAGCGCATCCTGCATGATGTCGCGCAACTCGCCGAAATTGTCGTTCAAAACCTTGATCTTTTCCACGCAGGAAAGCGGCGAGCCATCGGTCGCCTGCCAGGTTGGAAAATGGTCCATCTGTTCGGTTTTTTTCATCAACCGCTCCGACATTTCTGCGCGGCAATCTTTCTGATTGCCCTGCTGTGCACCTTTACCGGTAAAACCGGCAAAATCATGACGCTTGCTGCTTACCCTGTTTCAAATGCCTTGCGACAGGGGACAGGTCCATATTCTACGAAACTTTTCTATTCTTTGCTATTGGTGCTCGAATAGATCACCTGACCGATCAGGTCTTCAAGATTCACCGATCCCTGGGTGTATTCGATCTCGCCGCCAGCTTCGATCATATCGATATCGCCACCCGGCTCCAACGCAACAAACTTGCCGCCCAGCAAACCGTCAGACGCAATCTTGGCCGAACTGTCCATCGGCAGGGCCAGATCGGATCGCAGCGACATTTTGACAACGGCCATATAGGTATTCGGATCAAGTTCCTGTGCGGTGACGCTACCGACTTTCACACCGGAAATACGGACATCATTGCCAACAGCCAGACCGTCAATACGGTTAAAGCTGGCTTTAATTTCATATCCGTCAACCGTATTGATACCGGCACGGCTATATGAATAGGCTGCAAATCCAACCGCGACGGCAATTACCGCAGCACCGGCAAGGGTTTCGATCAGTCTGTTGCTCATGGACCTTATCCGATCTGTATCTCTTTGACGGGCATATTGTATTGCACAGCGTCAAAACACAACCGCCCAAAACAAAAACGGGCGCGAGTTACCCCGCGCCCGCCGTATTTTTCAGTTCTTTTGGCCGATCAGCCTTCCGGCGACCATGCCTGATAGTCACCGGTCGCTTTCGCGCGCTTGCCACCATTATATTCGTGGCCCTGCGGGCGGTATGCATGTTTGGTCCCGGTCAGGTTCGGCAGATGCTCTTTCTGCCAGTCGTAACGATCCTCGGCCTTTTCAGACAGCGGCGCATCAACGGTGTAATGCAGCCAAGCATGCCATTCAGCCGGAACTTTCGACCCTTCAACAACACCTTTGTAAACCACCCAGCGCTTGGTGCGGCGGCCCTTGGCCGGAGTCTTTTCGGTGTAATAGACATTGCCGAAACGGTCTTCGCCAACGCGCTTGCCAAACAGCGCAGTAAAGATACGGGTGCCGACGGTGGCCATGTTGGGTCTCTCTCCAGATCTGGTTTGTCCGCCCGGCATCACAAGGAATGTTTCAGGCGGAACAGGGCACATGCGGTGTGTCCCCTGTCGAACAAGAGACTTATATGTCGCGATGTTGTTTGAAAGTCAATGTTTCAAGGACATTGCCAACGACGATATCACCATATTTGGTCCCTGCCCCGTCTATGGGCATCGGCAAGCTCAACCCAAACCGGAACCGGGGTGCGGAAACACTGATATTTACCGGTTCAAAACAACCCACAACTGCTTGTAGTGCGACGACTCATTGATCCGCATATATCTGGGGCATCTGTCCACCCGGTTATCCACAATCGTGCCCATATATATGGTATGTCGCCCTTCTTGATCCGCGTCGTTTCATGCCTGCGCATAAATCGAGACTTTAATATAAATATCAAACTGTTATCGCCGGTTCGCATGTTAACTATACGTATGAACAGCCACATTTTCAGGTTCGGACTGGAAATCGGCGGCAAACGGCGTTAGCTTGTCTCTACGTTGTGGCGGATCACTCGTGCCGACACAACATCTAGTCCGAGTCTTGTGACCGGCACACAATCTTGCGGGATTTGAAACCGCAGTTTTCCGGGCTTCCCGCCCTGATTCAGAGATTGTTAACGAGAATCCCCTCAGCATCGAATCAGCAAGACAGCAACCAACCCACTACATGTTGTGGTAAAAATTGCTGTCAACCACAAAGATTAGTGGACTGTGGCGAATTTTTGCCATTATATATTCCCCCACGGACCGGATGGTTCCAAGGGGGGACCACACCACCGAATACAGACATCTGCGACGCACCAGAAACGCCGGAAAATATCGGTAATTGGGGCAGCGCAATAGCAATGAGCAAACTATATAAAATCAGGCGATGTTGGCGCATTACCAGATAGCGCCTCCTTACGGCTGATCAAAACCGGAGCAGACCATGCGGATTACCAGAAAGTTCACTCAGGACGGTGTCAGCCCATATGCCGACATCGAATTTCGTAAGTCATCTTCCGTCATCAAAAACCCGGATGGTTCCGTCGTTTTTGCGATGAATGACATTGACATGCCCGCTTCCTTCTCACAGGTGGCGAGTGACGTTCTGGCTCAGAAATATTTCCGCAAGGCGGGCGTTCCGGTCGCGCTCAAACCGGTCAAGGAAAAGGACGTCCCGTCCTGGCTGTGGCGTCAGACTGCCGACACCGCCAAGCTTGACAAAATGCCGGCTGAAAAACGCTATACCAGCGAAACCAGCGCAACCCAGGTCTTTGATCGTCTTGCTGGCACCTGGACCTACTGGGGCTGGAAAGGCGGCTATTTTGATGCCGAATCCGATGCGCAGGCTTTCTTTGATGAAATGCGCTATCAGCTCTCCCACCAGATGGGTGCACCGAACTCTCCGCAGTGGTTCAACACCGGTCTGCATTGGGCCTATGGCATTGATGGCCCGGCACAGGGTCACTCCTATGTTGATTTCAAAACAGGCGAACTGACCAAATCGGCAAGCGCGTATGAACATCCGCAGCCGCATGCCTGCTTCATTCAGTCTGTTGCCGACGATCTGGTCAATGAAGGCGGCATCATGGATCTCTGGACCCGTGAAGCCCGCCTGTTCAAATTCGGCTCCGGTACCGGTTCGAACTTCTCCAACGTTCGTGGCGGCGGCGAGACCCTGTCGGGTGGCGGTCGTTCTTCGGGCCTGATGAGCTTCCTGAAAATCGGTGACCGTGCTGCTGGCGCGATCAAATCGGGTGGCACCACCCGCCGCGCAGCCAAAATGGTTGTGGTCGATATTGATCACCCGGACATCGAAGAATATATTGATTGGAAAGTCGTCGAAGAGCAGAAAGTTGCTGCCCTCGTCGCCGGTTCCAAACTGGCTGAAAAGCACCTGACCGCTGTTCTTGCGGCCTGCACCAACTGGGACGGTGCCGCTGATTCGGAATACCGCTTCATTCCGCGCAACAACCCGCAGCTCAAAGAAGCTGTGCTGGCTGCCCGCGCTGTCATGATCCCGGATTCCTATATCAACAAGATCATCGAATTCGCTCGTCAGGGCTTCACCGAGATCAGCTTCAAAACCTATGACACTGACTGGGATTCCGAAGCATATCTGACCGTTTCCGGCCAGAACTCGAACAACTCTGTTCGTGTGTCGAACGACTTCCTTCAGGCTGTTCTGGATAATTCCGACTGGAACCTGACCCGACGCACCGACGGCAAAGTCTCCAAAACCGTCAATGCACGTGATCTTTGGGACAAGGTTGGCGAAGCTGCTTGGGCTTGTGCTGATCCGGGCATCCAGTACGACACCACGATTAACGAATGGCACACCTGCCCGAATTCGGGTCGCATCAATGCGTCCAACCCGTGCTCGGAATATATGTTCCTTGATGACACCGCATGTAACCTTGCATCGCTTAACCTGATGAACTTCCGTTCTGATGATGGCGGTGTGGACATCGCAGCCTATGAACATGCCGTTCGTCTGTGGACTGTGGTTCTTGAAATCTCGGTTCTGATGGCACAGTTCCCGTCGGATCGTATTGCGGAACTTTCCTATCGTTACCGTACGCTCGGCCTTGGCTATGCCAACATTGGCGGCCTGCTGATGAGCATGGGTATCTCCTATGACAGCGACGAAGGCCGTGCGATTGGCGCGTCCCTGACCGCGATCATGTGCGGTATTTCCTATGCGACCTCGGCCGAAATGGCTGGCGAACAGGGTCCGTTCCCGGGCTATGGCGATAACGCCTCTGAAATGCTGCGCGTCATGCGTAACCATCGCCGCGCGGCTTATGGCGAACAGGAAGGCTACGAAGGCCTGTCGATCAATCCGGTTCCGCTGGTTGCTGCCGACAGCCCCTATGCCGATCTTCCGGTTGCTGCCCGCGCTGCTTGGGACAAGGCACTGGAACTGGGTGAAAAACACGGTTACCGCAACGCCCAGACCACCGTTATTGCGCCGACCGGCACCATCGGTCTGGTCATGGATTGCGACACCACCGGCATCGAGCCTGACTTCGCACTCGTGAAGTTCAAAAAGCTTGCTGGCGGCGGTTACTTCAAAATCATCAACCGCACCGTTCCGGTTGCGCTTGCAACGCTCGGCTATACCGAAAACCAGATCCGCGACATTGAAAAATACGCGGTTGGTCACGGTACGCTGGTTGGTTCGCCGGCCGTCTCCCATGACGATCTGCGCGCCAAAGGTTTCGATGACGACGCAATTGCCAAGGTCGAAGGCGCCCTTAAAAACGCATTCGACATCAAATTCGTCTTCAACAAATACACCTTTGGCGATGATTTCTGCATCAACACCCTTGGCCTGGATGCCAAAGCCATCAATTCGATGGACTTTGACATGCTTGCCGCCCTCGGGTTTGACAAGAAACAGATCGAAGCTGCCAACACCTATGTTTGTGGTTCGATGACCCTCGAACAGGCCCCGCACCTGCGTGACGAAGACCTGTCGGTCTTTGATTGTGCAAACCCGTGTGGCCGTATCGGCAAACGTTACCTGTCGGCTGAAAGCCACATCCGCATGATGGCCGCGGCTCAGCCGTTCATCTCGGGTGCGATTTCGAAAACCATCAACATGCCGAGCAGCGCCAACATTCAGGATTGCAAGGACGCCTATATGCTGTCCTGGCGTCTGGGTCTGAAGGCAAACGCCCTGTATCGTGATGGCTCGAAACTCAGCCAGCCGCTGAACTCTGCCCTCGTCGAGGAAGAGGATTACTCGGATCAGCCGTCCGCCGCCAAGGCAGCCGCCGCATCCGAGCAGATCGTCGAAAAAATCATCGAACGCGTCATCCGTGGTGATCGTCGCTCGCTTCCGGGTCGCCGCAAAGGCTACACCCAGAAGGCCACCGTTGGCGGTCACAAGGTTTACCTGCGCACCGGTGAATATGAAGACGGCAAGCTTGGCGAAATCTTCATCGACATGCACAAGGAAGGCGCTGCTTTCCGCTCGCTGATGAACAACTTCGCAATCGCGGTTTCCATCGGCCTGCAATATGGCGTTCCGCTGGAAGAATATGTCGAAGCCTTCACCTTCACCCGCTTTGAACCGTCGGGTATGGTTTCGGGCAACGATGCGATCAAGATGGCAACCTCCATTCTTGATTACATGTTCCGCGAACTGGCGATCTCTTACCTTGGTCGTAACGATCTTGCCCACGTTCAGCCGTCCGACATCCTTCCGGATGCGGTTGGCGAAGGTGTCGCCGAAGGTGACCTTGGCGAAGCAGCCAAGAAATCCGGCGATCAGGCGATCGAAACCATCCGCAAGGTTGCCTCTTCGGGCTTCGTACGTCGCAACCTCTATGTTGTTGACGGCGGCGCACAGACCGAAGAACGCGTTATCGAAGTCAAGTCCACCGGCACCGACGGTCATGGCCACAATCACAGCCATGAAACCACCGCAAGTGCCGCAACCACCGCTGCCCCGTCAGCACCGCAGAACAATGCGATCCTGACCACCAGCGAAGAAGTCATCGCCAAAACCGATGACAAGATGGACAAAATTCGCGAAGCCCGCATGAAGGGTTACGAAGGCGACGGTTGCCCGGATTGCGGCAACTTCACCCTGGTGCGTAACGGCACCTGCCTGAAATGCGACTCTTGCGGCGCGACCACCGGTTGCTCCTAAGGGTTACGGCCCGAACGACTTCTGATCTGATCAGCAAAACGGCCGGGGATTTCCCCGGCCGTTTTTGTTTTCAGGCTATCATTGCATCACGCTTTGGCTACTGCGCTTATCCCGGTTTGCCATCCGCACGCACAGACAAAAGCTTCGGCACAAACACCACAAGATAAAGAACAAAACTCAGAACCCACAAAACCGATGCCGTACCGATCATTACGTCATAGGGGATCACGTCGACATAGCTTCCCCCTACCCGCAGCACCGCCGAAAGATTGATCAGGATAAGCGCGCCATAAAGTCCTGTCGAAAACTGCAATGCACGTCCGCTATGGCGCAGACCGGCAATTCCCATAACGGTCAGGATCGCGATTCCCGCGGCACCAATCCCCAATCCATGCAGAAAATCGCTCCCAAGACCTATTCCCCAAATTGACGATATCCCGATCCCGGCAAAACCAGCCGCAATCCAGCCATGTCCCAGATAAAGCCCCAAAACATAGGGACGGCGCAAAACGCGCCCGATGTGAAAATCGCTCATGACGTCGAGCTGGGCTGCTGCGGCGGCAAGGGCGATCCATCCCCCAACCGCGTGGCCGGGGGAAACTCCATCAACCAACAGATAAAGCAACACCACAAAGTTTGCCAAATTCCGGCGCGGCGGTGTCGGGCGAAAGATCGGATCACATCCGTCTTCTTCCAAGGCGAAATTAACCACAACCATCGCAATGCGCGTCGTTGACAACACAATCAACACCACCATCAACAAAACAGCTGATCTCAGGCCAATTCCGTCCCATGCGGCACCACCATGAAACTCCCCCTCGAAAGAAACACCGGCAAAAAACAGAACCTGCGCCAGAAACAATCCCGCAATAACCCAAACAAATCCGGCATGGCGGTAAATCCGTGCAGCAATCATCGCCCGCGCCACAAGCCACAAAAGCACCGGTAAAAACGCAAGATTAACAAGTGCCACCAAGGTAATTGGCAGTATGGCGGCAAACATCATCACACCACGCCCGGCCAGCCACAACGCAACAAGCCAAACCAGTCCCCGTCCGCAAAGCGGCGCCGATGACGTCCAGCTTGGCAATGCTGTCAGGATAAATCCGGCAAGGGCTGCCACCATAAAACCGTAAATCAATTCATGCCCATGCCAAAGCCCCGGTGACGTCAAGGGCAACGGATCCGCACCACTAAACAAAACAAAGACCCAGACCGGAATGATCGCAATGGCGTAACCTGCTGCCAGAAGAAAGAAGGGCCTGAATGCATAAGCCCAAACGGGATGCTGATAAAAGCGATCCATCAAAGTTTCTCTATATCCTGTGCCCGGAATGCCCGCGCCACCACCGGCACAGCCAGCAAATCACCAACCGCGCTAAAAATGTCTCGTTCTGGACGGCAACCAGGTATACCGGGCATCGCGTGTTGATAAACAATCCCGCGCGGATGCCGGTCCATAACAACAATGACGTCACTGATCCGGGCTGCTTCGACCAAATCATGGGTAATAAACACCGCCGTCAATCCACGCTCTGAAATCTGGCGCACCAGTAAATCCTGCAATTCCTGGCGCAAGCCGATATCAAGCGCGCTGAACGGCTCGTCAAGCAACAGCAAATCCGGCTCAATCACCAGGGCGCGACCAAGGGCAACACGCTGACGCATCCCGCCACTCAGTTCATGTGGATACTTGTCCAGATCACGCCGATCAAGGCCAAGCGTGGCGGCCAATGCCTCAATCCGGCAGCGAAAATCGATGCTTTTCTGCCCCCGGGCAACAAGACCAAATGCCATGTTGTCCCCCGCACGCTTCCACGGCAACAAACGCGGTTCCTGAAACACCATTCCCGGATTACGAAAGCCACATTCAAGACTGCCGCTATCCGCATCCATCAATCCCGCCGCAATCATCAACAATGTCGTCTTGCCACAGCCCGACGGCCCAACCAGAGAAACAATCTTGCCCTGCCCGATCTCCAGCGAGATATCAGAAAATATTTCCTGCCCCATTCGACTGATCGAAACGGATTTCCACGCCAGCATCACATCCTCCGCATCTGACTGGAATTCCCGTGTCCGGCAGGACGCTGACGCCATGTTTCCGTACGCCGTTTAAGTGGCTCCAGGACAAGATATTCGACCATCAGCAACAATCCGACAGTCGCAACAATCCACGCCATCGTCGCAGCCATGTCAAGATTGACCCGCGCGGTTGCCATTCTGGCGCCAATCCCGTCCGAGGTCGCCAGAAGTTCGGCCATCACCGCAACCTTCCAAGCCATGCCAAGTGCCGTAATCCAGGCAGGAAACAGATAGGACAGGATATGAGGAAGATGCACATCAACAAAAATGCGTAACCGGGTAGCACGAAAAATACGCGCCATATCCTCAAGGTCGCGGTCTAGGGTACGTGTGCCCTCCACCGCCCCGGCAAAGGTAATCGGAATGCTGGTGACAATAACCGTAAACATCGGTGTCATGCCGGTCGGCCCGAACCACAGCAACGCCAGCACAATCCATGCAATTGGCGGAATACCAAGCAATACCGTCACCACCGGGCGCACTGCCCGGGCGGCTGTTATCGACAACCCGGCCATGACCCCGACCAGACTGCCAATCAGCCCGGAAACCGCAAATCCGCCAATTGCGCGAATGGCCGTATCGGATGCCGCCGATACCGCCGATCCGTCGTGCACAAAATCCCCAAACCGCGCCAGAGCATCAGCCGGGGCTGGCAGGATAAAATCGCCATACACAGCATGCCCGGCTTCCCAAAGCGCAACAAACAGGAAAAGACCAACCAGCGCCCCCCAGACACTCCAGAAATAAACAGCAATGTCTTTTACAACGCCCATCACGCCTTTTCCTGCCTCTGGTCAAAGCGAAAGGTAAAATTCATCTGCGGGTAATTTACCGCCGATGATATCGGGTGATTGCTGCGCCAGCGTTTCAAAGAAAAATTCAAGATCTGCGCGCGCATCTCCGGCCGAAACCATCCGCAAATTGGAGTAGGGAATGGATTTC
Organism: Thalassospira profundimaris; assembly: GCF_003326675.1. Classification (GTDB taxonomy): domain Bacteria; phylum Pseudomonadota; class Alphaproteobacteria; order Rhodospirillales; family Thalassospiraceae; genus Thalassospira; species Thalassospira aquimaris. The sequence continues at coordinate 299,989 of NZ_JPWF01000006.1, read as the reverse complement.
TCGATTACTGGCCCACCAATCTCCAGATAATCCTGTGCCAGTCGCCCGGCACTTGCCGGATTGTTGTTCACCCAGTCGGTCGACTGTGCTGCCTGTATGTTGAATGCCGTCACAAAATCAGGCTTGCGCGCCAAAAGGCCGTCACTGACCACGGCACCGGCCTGCGGAATAAACGGTGCCCGCCCGGTCGCCCGTCCCCATTCGTCCTGAAGGCTCAAAACCCGATCTACACTGACAGATGCGCCAAGCCCCTTAAGAATAGATGCTGTGGCAAGCGGTTCCGGCAAAATCGCGGTATCAACCCGCCCCGATAACAAATATTGCACTGCTTCAAGCGGGGTTGCCGTGTAAACAATCTCAATATCCTTATCTGCCGATATCCCGTTGGCGCTGAGAATATGGCGAAACACAAGATCGGGCATATCATTGCGAAACGGCATGACAATCGTTTTTCCGCCAATATCGGAAAGTGATGTTACGGCTCGATCCGTGCTCATCATATAAAGCAGGCCCCAGGTCATCACATTCGCCATCTTGACCGGCAATCCGCGATTAAACAGGTTCGCCCCGGTATAGGTCGGCACAATCGTGATTTCCATTTCACCTGAAACAACCCCGGCCCGCATTTGATCGGGTGTCCGCCAGACCCGAAAAACCGACCCCGGTGCCGCGTCTTGTATCGCACTGCTTTCCGTCAAATGTGCCAGTGCAATCGACGGGCCGACCGGCGGCCCCCAAATGCCAACCGCATCCCCCGTTTTCAGTGCCCCGGCAAGAACAGAACGCGAAGACAATGCAATCGCACCGCTGGCAGCTACGCCAGCCAAGAAATTCCGTCGATCAAGATTTTTGGCATTGAACATTTTTATCTCCTTAAAACAGCATCAAACATTCGTGCCGCACTAGAAATTACCCGACAGGCGTATCCAGATGGCCCGCCCCGGCGCATAGATCGTTGATTTTCCTGGGTTTTCGACGTGATTGCCTTTAATGTATTCGCGGTAATCACGGTCAAACAGGTTGTCGATCCCCGCGCTCAGGGACACCCGGTCGTAAACCTGCATTCCGGCGTAAAGATCCAGCACACCAAACCCACCGGTATGCTCGTCAAAGCCACTCCCCCTATTGCTGTCATCATCAAGACGGTTCTGATCAGCCACCAGACGCAACCGGGAACCGACATTCCACGTTCCAAGGCTGCTGAGATTTTCGTGATAGTCGACGAGAAAATTGGCTTCAAGCGGGGCCACCTGATAGACAGCCCGATTGTCCGTTGTGTTTTCGGCCCGCTGCCAGACCATATTCATCTGGCCCGACAGATTACGTGTCGCATTCCATTGCAGGTCGGCGGTTGCCGCCATCCAGTTCGCATCAACATTGCGAAAAACATAGGCCCCGTCGCTTAACAGGACCCCGCTTTGTCCACGCGCCCGATCAAGGGTAATAAAGTCATTAATCTGGTCGTAATAGACCGATCCACTCAGGCGTAGGGATTGGAACAGCCCGGCCCCCGGCTTCTTGCGTTGATAGTCAAGATAGGCATCGTCTTCAAAGACCGCGCCAAGTTCGAACTTGTGATGTTTTTCCGCTGAAAGCTGTGGGTTCCCGATCCAGCGCGATGTCGTAGCACCGGTTACGGCATGGTATTTCTCGATATTATCCGCTGATCGTACAATTCGTGATGCGTCTCCATAAACCGTAAGACCGGCGGGATGAACAAGTTGCTCGTAACGCAAACGCCCGCTCAGATTATGATCCGTGGCCTCAAGGTCGGTGGTTCCGTAATAGCTGCTATAAAGGGTTCTCGGGCTGATATTGAACAATGCTGGGTTTGGCCCGCCATCGGGCACCTCGTCAGCGGCCCCCGGTGCTGTAGTGACCCGTTCAAACCGAATGCCGGCCTTCAGGGTCTGATCCTGCTCCGAGCCAAAACTTTTTCCCGTATCAAGATTAAGCGCCAGCGTGTCGCGATCAACATCCGGGATTCGGACGGAATTGACTTTGTCGCCATTTGTGACGTTATAGCGCCTTGCGACATGGTTATCGTGCGTTCCGGTAAATGTCAGGACATTTTCCCAGCCCTCCTTCTCAAACGATGCCTTGCCCTGCCCTTCCCAAATCCGGCGATCAATCGCAACCCGCATTTTCTGGCCGCTGTTGCTGCGCAGGCTGTAATTGTCCGCACGACGATCCAGATCAATCACTTTTAAACCGGCTTTAAAATCAACGCCTGTGCCAAAAATATCGTGTGTTTCAAGGATACCCCGACCAACCTTGCGATCTGTTTCAAGCAAATCCAGACCATGATGGGGTTGTTTCTCATCGGTAATATCATCCTGGATCCCGACAAGTTTCAGCGATGCCAACGGCGAAGGTGTCCACCCGGTGACAAACTGACGCACCTCACGGCGATACCCGGCATTAACCTGTTCACCATCACCACTTGCATAAGTGCCGGAATCTTCCAATCGATACCCTCCCATGGCAAATCCCTGGGCCCCTTTGATGGCAGCTTGCCCGGCATAGGTTTTTGTATCCCCGGCCCCGTCAAAACGGGTCGTTATCTTCACCGGGCGCTTTGCGTCCAGCACACTGTCTTCAACCCCTTCGGATTTTTCCAGTACACCATGGCGGAACTGATGCATCGGGTCCGACTTCAACAATGTTTCCGGTGTTACCAGTTTCGGCGGCCCACCTTTGGCATGGCGTTGCACCTCCTGCGGATCAACAAATAATTCCTGTGCAACAACGCCCTCGGACAGCGTCATCCAGAATACACACCCCAGAACAAGGGCAGTCCCCCCGGACAAACGTTTCATGAGCCTCATATCAAATTCCCATTCCCGTGATCAGTGACCAAATTGACTGGCACAAATACGCCCAATCAAATGCAACTGGTTTTGCGAATCATTTTCATAAACAGGAGATATAGGGCCCCATCGGGGGCATCCTTGATTTTGGTCAAGAATCGATACTAAGTCTCAATCTCAATAAAAACTCCTCCAAATCAACAAGTTGGCAATTTTCGGTATAATCCGTGCGATACAGGCTTTTCTTGAAAAACAAAGCTGGAAATTGCAGGCTACGGAATGATGAAACCGTGACCATAAGGTACTGCTGTCATGTCCCTGCTTGACACTTCTTCGGCATTGATCGTTCTTGATGTGCAAAAGGCGATGGATCATCCGCGCTGGAATGCCAAAAACAATCCCGGTTATGCCGATGTGATTGCCAAACTGCTGGCGGCCTTTCGGTCGGAAAATCTTCCGGTCATTCATATCCGCCACGAAGACGCCAATCCGGCCTCAAGCTTCTATGTCAATGGCCCCGGACAACCGTTCAAGGACGAGGTCACACCGCGTGATGGCGAAACCGTGATTGCCAAGCAGCAAAACTGCGCCTTTGTCGGAACGCCCCTTGAACAACATCTGCGTGACCACGGCATCAAACGCCTGATCTTTACCGGGGTTGTGATCCATAACTCGCTGGATGTCACCATCCGCATGGCCCATTGTCTGGGATTTGAAAACTGGTTGCCGCTTGATGCGACCACGGCAATTGATGTCACCGATGCCAACGGCCGGACTTTCCCGGCACAGGATGTTTTTGATCTCTACGCCGCGGTTCTGGCGTCGGAATATTGCCAACTGACAGACAGCACCGCCGTCCTGTCCGCCCTGGCCTGACAGAACCAGTCCGGGCCGGGCCGGGCAATTTGGCATCAACTCAGGCCATGGATCCAGTTTTCATAACGATGATCAATTGGCCCGCTTTCCGGTCCGCTCGTTCGCGGGGCGACGCCTGCCCGCACATCACCCGGCGTAACCTCATAGCGATTGCGAAAGGCCCGAATAAACCCGGCATCGGTCGCATAGCCGCATTCAAGGGCAATGTCATAGATCGAACTGCTGCGTTTGGCCGGATCACTTAACAATTTAAGCCCGTGGCGCAACCGCATATCGCGCAGATACTGGTTCACCCCGCCATATTGCGCAAACAGCTGATAAAGATGGCTGCGCGACATGCCAAGATCGGATGCTGCCAGTTGCGGCGTCAAATCGGCCGATAACATGTTTTGCCGGAAATAGCGCCGCGCCCTGACCAGCTTATCAAGGTCCATGCGGATGGCATTGCTTTCGCCATTCTCGCCCGACACCCCGTTCATGCAGGCCACCAGCATCATGACAATCGACTGCTGCACAACCGCAATCTGTTCATCATTAAGCAAATCAATATGATGATGCAGGGATAAAATCTGGTCATGAACCATCCGCACCAGCGGATCACGCTCTGACATAAAGCGCAAATTATGGTCATCAGGATTGGTCAGCTGATCTTCCATAAGCCGGCGCGGCAAGAACAGATGCAAGGAATTAAAGGAACTGGTTTGCGCCTCTGTCGGCTGCGCCAGATCAAGTAAAAGCAACCCGCCATGTCGAATGGTATCACCGCCCAGCCCTTTTTCGGCGGCGACATGTCCGCTGGTAAAAAGCTGCACATTGTAATGATCAAGGCCATCACGGCCTGCCATCTGGGCGGATCGGACAAATTGCTGGGACTGGCTTTGCGCCTGCACCATCACCATGTCCTTGTGGCACCATGAATTCAGGTTGGCCTTAAATCCGTCCTTGCGGTTCTGGCTGCTGGTATCGACGGCATAGACGCAATTGATACTGTCTTTCCAGACTTCAAACTGTTGCCCGGTCGGAAGCTCATCAAGCGAGAAAACCGATTTTTCAAGTATCTTGCTTCTGGGTGCCGGTTGCTGGCCCATCCAAAATGCGTCCTGCGAAAAGAACAATCACACCTGTTAACCTACTATAATTTCAGGCTATTTTCAAGGTCATTCATCTTTTACACTCTGAAAACCTGACGCATCCCCCATCGCACAGATGGCAACAGACTGTTGCCAAACCGCATCTGGTCTCGGGCACATGACAGGTCCATATTAAGGACAACAGTTTCATAACCGGGATACGCTTATGACCCATTCATCCCCCAATTCCGGCAGCACCGCCCAAAGCCTTGCGCCGATTTTTATTTCCCACGGCTCTCCGATGGTGGTCGCGCGTCAAAGCACACCTGCCTATGATTTCTTTATCGGCGAGTTGTCGCGTCTGACCGATGGCGTGCGCGCAATCCTGATCGTCTCTGCCCACTGGCAAACCGGTGAACCGACCATCTCGACCGCACCGCGCCAGGAAACCATTCATGATTTCTATGGTTTCCCGAAACCGCTCTACGAATTGCAATATAACGTTGCCGGCGACCCGGCCCTGGCACAGCAGATCGCCGATCAGATCGGCATCGCCACCGACAGCACCCGTGGTCTTGATCACGGGGCATGGATGCCAATGTATCTGGCCCGCCCGAATGCCGACATTCCGGTGTTTCAGCTTTCCATGCTGGGTCGTGGCGGCCCCAAAGAACATTATGAACTGGGCAAAAAACTGCGCAGTCTGCGTGATCTTGGTGTTCTGGTTGTCGCCAGTGGTGCGATGACCCACAATCTGCGCGCCATTGATTTCAACGAAGGCCCGCCGGAAAACTGGGCAACCGATTTCACCGACTGGATGCTGGGTAAAATCAATGATGGCGATATCGATGCCCTGCTTGATTATCGCGGCACGGCCCCCGGCGCAAAAATGTCCCATCCCGAGGATGATCACCTGATGCCGCTTTATGTCGCACTTGGTGCCGCCCCCGAAGGTTTCAGCGCCGCCCTGCTTCACAACAGCTACGAATTCGGAAGCCTCGCCATGACGGCATTGCGCTTTAACGATCCCGACGGCAACCGCCAGGCTGCCTGACCTGCCATCGCGTCCCCAGCGAAAAGGCCGGAAGAGGTCTCTTCCGGCCTTTCCTTATGCGCTATGACGCCCCTAGAACATCAAACGAAGTCCGGTCACGAAATAGGTCGCCTCGTAATCTTCGCCGTCATGTTTGGCAAAGTCGGCCGTATCCCCGAACTTCCGTTCATAGGACACACCGATATAGGGCGACACAGCCCGGTCAATCAGATCGTAACTAAGCCGCAACCCAATCTCGGCACTTGAAATCCCCTTGCCAACCTCGATTTCCCGATCCTCGGAAAAGGCCGCATTGATCTCGAACGATGGTGTCAGGACCAGCCGGTTGGTAATCAGCCCCTCATATTCGACATCAAGCCGCGCCGAACCATCACCGGTTTCGCTCACGAACAGATCGGCATCAATTTCAAACCATTGCGGCGCAAGCCCCATGACCCCGACCGATCCATACCAGCGATCCGTCCCTGTCGGGGTATCAAGCCGGACCCCGGCCTTGGCATCGAAAAAATCGCTAATCGGGGTTTGCAGCACCAGCCGGTTTTCAAGTTTTTCATTGATATCGGCATCAAGGTCGCGTTCGCCTTCACCTTGCCAGCGCAGCTTAAGCTCGTCCGTGCCGACAAAGGCATCCGCATCCCAGACCACGCGTTTTTCGTTTTCATCGCCAATGCGATATTCAAACTGCTCGGCCTGGAACCCGTAATAGATTTTGCCTTCTGCCGCCTGCCCGACCACCGGAACAAACGCCATCACAAGGGCCGTAACCGCACCCTTTTTCATCTGATTGTGTGTTTTCATGATGGATTATTTCCCGTTCTCAAGTTCGGCGACCGTCGGCCCGCCTTCGACAATGACTTTGCGGAACATTCCCGTCGCCATGTGGTAGCTCAGATGACAATGGAATGCCCATTCGCCGGGTTCATCGACTTCGGTTTCCGAATAGACCGTGGTGCCGGGATTGATGCTGATCGTGTGCTTGACCGGGTTCCATTTCCCCTTGCCGGTATCAAGGATCGACCACATGCCATGCAGATGCATCGGGTGGGTCATCATGGTTTCATTCACAAACTTGAACCGCACCCGTTCGCCGTATTTCAGACGGATCGGTTCGGCATCCTCGTATTTCACGCCATTGATCGACCAGCTATAGCGTTCCATATTCCCGGTAAGGCGCAACTCGATCTCGCGGGTGGCCGGACGTTCGGCATAAAGCGGCTTTTGAGCCTTAAGATCGGCATAGGACAGGAACTTGCCGCCATTTGCCGCCTTGGGGATCAAACCGCTGCCCGCGGCATAAAACGGATCGGCCTTTTCGCCCATATCCATATTTGAATGATCCATGCCCGCCATGTTCGAATGGTCCATACCGGCCATCGCATCCTTGTCATCGCCGGACGGATCAACGCTTGTCATCGCCCCATGATCCATTCCGGCCATATCGCCGTGGCTCATGCCCATATCGGCCATGGTCAGCAACGGTGCCTCGGTGCGCAGTTCCGGCATCTCGGCCCGCATTCCTTGTCGCGGTGCAAGGGTGGCAAGGGCAAAGCCCGACCGCCCCATCGATTCCGCCAAAATCGGATAGGCCTTGTCTTCCTTGGGCTGGACAATCACGTCATAGGTTTCCGCAACCGAAATGCGAAACTCATCGACTTTGACCGGTTGCACATTATTGCCGTCCGCCTGCACCACCGTCATTTCAAGACCGGGTATCCGCACATCGAAATAGGTCATCGCCGATGCATTGATGAAACGCAGTCGTACTCGTTCATCGGGCTTGAACAACCCGGTCCAGTTCTGATCGGGCGACATGCCATTGATCAGGCCGACAAAGCCCTGCACATCCTCGATATCGGTTGGCATCATCCGCATCGATCCCCAGTCACCGCGTTCCGACAGGGTCGCACCAAGACCGTTTTTCGACACATCCTCAAAGAAGTCGCCAAGGGTGCGCTGTTTGCGGTTGTAATAGTCCGGCATCATTTTCAGATTGCGCAAAATGCGCTCCCCGGAATGCGGATGCTTGTCCTTCAGAACCACGACATATTCGCGGTCAAATTTGAACGGCTCTCGCTTTTGCGGTTCGATAATGATTGATCCATAAGCCCCGTCCGGCTCCTGAAAACCGGAATGGCTGTGGAACCAGTAGGTCCCGCTTTGCGAAACCGGAATGCGATAGGTAAAAGTCTCGCCCGGCTCGATACCGGGGAAACTGATGCCCGGCACCCCGTCCATCTGATAGGGCAGGATCAAGCCATGCCAGTGGATCGATGTCGCTTCATCCAGATTATTGGTGACATTGATCACCGCTTCCTCGCCTTCCCTGAACCGCAAGGTCGGCCCGGGCGATGACCCGTTATAACCGATACCGCGCGTTTTCATCTCGCCGGTATCAATGGTCACGTAATCGACCGAAAGGTCATATTTCGCCGCCTGACTTGCCGAAGACAACGCAAGCACCGCCAGCGCCCCCAAAAGGGTGCTTTTCACAGTTTGATATTTCATCTGATAAATTCCCAAAACACTCGGAAATGCCAGAGGCACGGGGGAAAACCCCGGCCTCTGGCACCGCAAACCGGCTGGTTTATGACTGCAAACGGACCTTGCCCATCATGCCGCTTTCATAGTGGCCGGGCACGTTGCAGGCGAATTCAAGCTCGGTATCAGCCGGGAATGTCCAGATGATCTCGGCGGTTTTTCCGGGTTCAAGAAGAACACTGTTGGGATCGTCATGTTCCATGGTCATGCCGTTGCCCATATCCATCTTCATCTTGTCCATATGGATTTTGTCGGCATCAAGCGCGCCATGTTCCATCATCATCATCATTTCTTTCTGATGATTGGCATGCATGGCCGCCGTTCCAAGATTGAATTCATGGACGAATTCACCCTTGTTCTCGATCTGGAACTTCACGGTTTCATCGGCCCGCACTTCGATGGTTTCCATATCAAAGAAATTGTCTTCCATCGTGATTTTGATGGTGCGGGTGACATCGGCGGCCTTGCCCGGCGCGCCGATATTGATGTTTTCCATCCCGTGACCGGGGCTGGCAAAACTTGCCACCGGGGCGGTCATCAAGGTGCCGATAATCGCGGTTGAAAGGACAAGACGGGCAACGAAAGACGTTTTGAAATTGGGCATATCATGCTCCTGAAAATAATCATCAGAATGATTGCCGCCGTTGCACAAACACGTGCGCATGCTTTGCTGTTTGCCCATTGGGGATCAAACAAACGACGGCGTTTTCTTTAAAACGGGATTATTTTCAGGCGCGCGGCGGCTTATAGCTGCCATCCGCATCCGCGGAAACAAGGGGCAAATCCTTGACCCAATAGGTCACAGTCGTAACAACCGGCATGAACATCGCGGTTGCGCTGTGATCTTCGATAAACGGTCCACATACCGTCATGCCGCAAATATCGGCATGGGATGAAAATGGATCGTGGGAAACCGGCTGTGCGATATCACTTATCATCGTGTGATGTGCCTGGCCTGATCCGCCGTCATGCGCCTGCACGGTGCCATGCCCCGACAGCAACACTGTCAGGCTCATCATCAGCACAAGGATACAGGCAATAAAACGCAACGGATTTTTCCATCGAAATTAAACGCCAAATCGTTAAGCCCGCAACCAGCCGTGGTCAAGTGGCAATATTGTGGCACGTCCTACGCATTTGTTTCGATTGTATTTTTCGTTAGATCGCCAATATTCACGGCGGCACACTTGTCACATCCCGTCCGGACTTTTACGATTACATTGCCATCAACAACACCACCGGATGAACCATCATGCTGCGTCAGGATCAATTCACGCTGGACGTCAAAACAAATGATCAGGGACTGACTGAAATCACCGATCAGATACAGTCATGGGTTGCCCGAACCGGCATCACTTGCGGGCAACTGACGGTCTTTGTCCGCCACACATCGGCAAGCCTGACCATTCAGGAAAATGCTGACCCCGATGTCCGTCTTGATCTGGAAACATTCTTTGCCCGGCTGGTTCAGGAAAATCCAAGCCTCTATCGCCATACCTGCGAAGGCCCGGACGATATGCCCGCCCACATCAAATCGGCCCTGACCGATGTGTCACTTACCATCCCGGTCGCTGACGGTTTTGCCATGCTTGGCACCTGGCAGGGCATCTATCTGTTCGAACACCGCCACGCCCCGCACCGCCGCCAAGTCATCCTGCATCTGATCGGGGAATAACCGGCCTGCTTTGCACCGTGCCTAGGCCGCAAGTTCCGGCTTGCTGGCCCACAGCCCCACAGTCTGCACTTCAATCAATTCGCGCAGGGTCGCGCACATGTCCTCGCAGTCGAAATTCTGCGTGCTCATATGTTCGTGGACCGTAAACAGGAACAGCGCCATCAGGCTTTTGCGGATCATGGTAGGCGCAAGATTGGGATTTAGCTCGCCACAAAACTGGGCTTCCTCGATCAGATCATCAATCGCCCTGATCAGGCCGCTGCTTTTCATCACGTCATTGACCGCCCCTTTGCGCGGGGTAAAGGCCATCTGTTGCATGATAACGGTCCAGACCCCAGGATGCAGGCCGATCTGGGCAAAGCGATAGGATGCTACATGCATCAGCTTGTCGACAAAGCACCATTCCGGATCCATCGTATAAAGACCCTTTTCAATCGCCTCGGCCATCTGCGCACCGATGCAGCACAGAACCAGTTCTTCCTTGGTCGCGAAATGATGGAAAATCGTGCCCTCGGCAACCCCGGCCCGCTTGGCGATCTCGCGCGTTGATGCGCTTTGCAAATCACCGCTTTCCAGACAACTGCGTGCCGCCTCAAGGATCTTTTGGCGGGTTTCTTGGCGTTGGTTTGCCCGAATGCTCATCGGGGCCTCCTATTGGTCAAGTGCACTCACTGAGTAAACTCAACTAATACGAAGGCCCCGCATTGTCAATTGCGCTGAAGAGCGTCCTGCGTGGTCGAACCGGTCTCAAGTGCCGTTTCGATCACCGGTCGGCTGCATGTTGCCAGGATGTCTTTTTGCTGCTGATAAAGCGCCGTTGAAACATTCATCGCACCCAGCACGGTCGAGAACAGATTGTCGTGCGAAAACGCCGCATTCTGGGCCGCAGCGCCAAGGCAATCGGCCTCGATCTCCTGTGCGGTTTGATAGCCTTGCGACATCCACATCATCATCGGCACATGGGTTTGTTCATCGGGTGCAAAGACATAGGGCGCCCCATGAAGATACAAGCCCCCCTCGCCCAGTGATTCCCCATGATCGGAAACATACAGCAGCACGGTATTAAACCGGTCCTGATAGGTTTTCAGTTTCTCGACCAGCTGGGCAACAACATAATCGGTATATCGAATGGTGTTGTCATAGGTATTGACCAGTTCCTCGGCCGTGCAATTTTCAATATCACTGCGCGGGCAATCCGGGCCAAAGGCGCGTTGCGCGTCAGGATAACGCTTGTAATAGGTTGGCCCGTGGCTGCCCATCAGGTGAAAGGCGATCAACTGGTTCTGCGCCTTGTCGCTCACTTCCTGATCAAGATTGCGCAACATCACCTCGTCAAAACAGGTGCCAAGTGCGCAGTCTTCCGGGAAATCCTTGGCGGCGATTTCGATGGTCGGAATGCGGTCACACACCCCTTTGCATCCTTCGTCATTATCCTTCCAAAGAACCTTGACCCCGGCCCGGTTCAGAACATCCATCAGGCTTTCGCTATGCCGTGCGGCTTCGCCATCATAATTGGCATGATCCATCGGCGAAAACATGCAAGGCACCGAAACCGCCGTTGCCGTGCCACATGACTGCACATTCTGAAACGCCAGAAGCCCGTCGATTTTGCTGGTGAACGGTGATGTCGGCCGGTCATAGCCATTGGCCGCCACACTTTGCGCCCGCGCGGTTTCCCCGATCACAAGGAACATCAGGGTCGGCTTTTCATCACCGGACTGTTTCACAAGGCGCGCATCCTCGCCAATCTTGTGAAACGGCATATCGGCATAAAGATAGCGGCGCTTCACATATTGAATGGTGCCGGTGATGTAATTGGACGGGATGACTTCCTTGCCCAGTACCTTGTTGTTGCGCCCGACCGATGCGTAATCCTTGAAATACAGCCCCGCCAATCCGCCAAGCATCACCAACGGCACCGCAATCATCACAAAGCGCTGTGCGATCCCGTGCAACACGGTTTTCGGATAACTGACCGGCACCAGCAAAAGCACAATTGCCGGCACAATCCCGGTCACAACAAACCACAAGGTCGCAGACAGACTGAAATAGGAAAAGGCCTCGGTCTGGTTGGTCTCAACCACGTTTTCGATCATGCCACGATCAAAAACGATGCCGTATTTGGCCATGCCATAATGGGCAAGCGCACTGATCAGGATCAGGACAATGAAAAACGGCTTAAAAAGGTATTTGAACGAAAAAGGCGTAAAGACAACAAGCGATGCAAAGACCAGAACGAACGGCGCACTGATCGCAAAGCCAAGGTCATAATCCCCAAGCCCGCCCAGAATGTCGTAAAAATGCCCCAGCAGCCTGGTATTGAGAATCAGCGCGAAATACGCCGCCAGCGCCACAAGAACAATGCGATAATCAATGGGTGCAAGCCGTGTAACCTGCGGCAACAAACGGAAACGGGGCATGAAGGCTACCTGTCATGTGGGCACATCTACCCCGCACCGGAAAAACCTTCTCCGCCTGATCATCAATCAACGGAAGCGCATCGTTCCTGCGGGGCAACTGGCCGTTCGGCCAATGCCCTCACACCTAACGCGCGAACCTGACAGGAACCTGAAAGCAGTAATCACCTGCTTGAAAATCTATGGAAAAATCTTGACTATGCCGCGACTTTCACCCGTTTGCGGCGGGCCTCGCGCATACCAAGATAACTGTGCGCAACCAGGGTCGCGATGACGATTGTGCCGCAAATCAGCGTGGTTTTGCCGGGCACCTCATCAATGATCAACCACACCAGAAACGATCCAAAAATCGCTTCATTCAGCATGATCAAACCGGCTTCGGCCGCCGGGATTTTCTTGGCGCCCGCCGTGATAAACAGGAACGCACCAGGCAAAACCACACAGCCCAGCAAGATCAGCCATATCGGATCAAGCGGTTCAAGCATCATGGGGCTGGCACCGGGCACCATGACAAGAGTGCTTAAAAATGCCCCGATCATCATCGCGCGCACCGCATCAATATGGTTGCGTGCCCCCACCACATTGAAATAGCACGCCATGCAAATCGCGGTCGCCAGTGCCAGAAGATCGCCCAGCATATTGGCCCCGCCAAATCCCGCACCAACGATGGTTGCCAGCGCCACAAACACCACGACCGAGGCCAGCCATGTGCGCGCAGGCAAGACCCGCTTGAACACAAACACCGCAATCAGGGCTGCCAGCAACGGCGTTGCGGCAATGATCACCAATGTATTGGCCGCATCGGTATTGCGGATCGACAGGATAAAGCACGCACTCGTCCCGCCATAAAACAACCCGGCCAGCATTTCATCACGGGTCGGCATAAGGGCATCCCGGATTGACTGGCGTCGCTGCATCCCGCGCCAAAGCGCAATCAGCATCAGGGTCGCCCCCAAAAGAAACAGCCGCCAGAACGCCGTCGTAATGTCATCGGTCTTGATCATGCGCACCAAAAGCGCATCCGGGCTGATGATCATCACCCCGATCAGAACAAGCCACGCCCCATGCAAATCAGCAATCATTGACCGTGCCGCACCCATTGTTCCTGTTTCCCTGCCAATCTTTTTAAACGTTATTTTCGTTGGCTTTCTTGTGCGATGGATTGCCGCCGAAGACAAATCGAATTTTCTCAACAATCAACCCGATCCGGTCGACCTCTATTTCACACAAAAGAAATGGTTTTGTTCTTCTCGAAGGCCCGCTAAGTTTGGGCACAAAGCATCGCCACCAAATTCAAAAGGGATGAAATATCATGGCTGGAAAAATCGACGCACGCCTTGCCGAGCTTGGCATCACTCTGCCGCAGGCCACCGCCCCGGTTGCCAATTACGTGCCCTATGTCGAGTCCAACAACCTTGTCCATATTTCCGGTCAGATCACCATGGAAAATGGCGAACTGAAATTCGTCGGCAAACTCGGCAAGGATTTTGATGTCGAAACCGGCCAAAAGGCCGCCCGCCTCTGCGCGCTTAATCTGGTTGCACAGCTCAAGGCCGCCATCGGCGATCTTGATAAAGTCACCCGCGTGGTCAAACTGAACGCCTTTGTCAATTCCGCCCCGGAATTCACCGATCAGCCCAAAGTCGTCAATGGCGCATCCGACACCATGGTCGAAGTTTTCGGCGATGTCGGCAAACACGCGCGTTCTGCGGTTGGCGTCGCATCCCTGCCGCTGGGTGTTGCGGTCGAAATTGACGGCATTTTCGAATTTGCCTGATCGATCCTGTGATCGCACACATCAAAGCCGGGCAAATGCCCGGCTTTTTTCATGGCAATCTCATCACAATGCCGCTTGACCTGAACCGCACTTCAGGTCCGATAAATCTGCGCATCATCTGATTTCAAAGGATCATCATGCGTATCTTTATCACGGGCGGTACCGGGTTGATTGGCGCGGCCATCATCCGCAATCTGGTTGCCCATCAATACGATGTCTTTGCCCTGGCCCGCAAAGCTTCAAGCGCCCGGAAATTGCAATCCCTTGGCGCCACTCCGATTTACGGGGACATCACACAGCCCGAAACCTGGACCAGCCAACTATCGGAACTGGCCCTGGGATTAAACGGCGTCATTCACACCGCATGTGATTTTTCCGATGCCATGCCCGGGATTGATCAAAACCTGCTCGATCATCTGATCCCGGCCCTGCACCGGATGCCAAACCCGGTCAAATTCATCTATACCGGCGGAAGCTGGCTGTTCCCGGCTTGCACGGCTGATGCCCCCATCACTGAAACAACCGCGTTTGATCCATTACCTGAATTTCGCTGGATGGTGCCGGGGATCAAACGGGTTCTTTCTGATCAGGGACTGCACGGCATGGTCATTCACCCGGCCTGTGTCTATGCCACCGAGCCCTTCGGCTATACCGGCCTGCTGGCCCCGCTGATCGAAACCGCACGCAGCCATAATTATGTTAACGCTGTTAGCAGAAATACCGTCTGCCTGCCGATGGTACATGCCGATGACCTTGCCGATCTTTATCGGCTGGCACTGGAAAAGGCAGATCGCGGTGCCTGCTTTAACGGGGTCGCCCTTAACGGCATTTCAAACCGGACCACCGCCGAACTGGTCGCGCATTCTTTCGGTGGGGTGGATTGCACCATCCGTCCAATGTCCCTGCCCGCCGCCATGCAACAATTGGGCGGCTGGGCCCGCGGGCTTGGCCGTCATCAGCATCTTTGCAATCAAAGGGCTGTGGATGAACTGGGCTGGCATCCCCGCCATCTTGATTTCGAGGCGGATATTCGAAACCTTGCCGGCGTGTTGGCCGACGCCTAGCCGTTATTGCTGATTGTCTTAAGCCCCGCAACACCGCCAATGATCATCAACAGGAAAACACCCTTAAGTGCGGTCATCGGTTCCTTGAAGAACATGATGCCGATGATCGCCACGGCCGCCGTACCAAGGCCCGACCACACCGCATAGGCCACACTGATCGGAATCACCCGCAGACACAGCGAAAGTGACCAGAAACTAAGCCCATAGACGGTCAGACTAAGAACCGTGAACCGCCAGTCGCTAAATCCGTTTGAAAATTTAAGCGAAACCGTGCCCACGACCTCAAGACAGATCGCGACAAGCAGATAACCCCAGGCAATCATCCCAAAAATCCTGTGAATTTGGTGGTGATACATAATGACCAAACAAAGCCGGGACCAAGATGACCGATCAATCCCCCGGACACAATCCCCGCGATCCGCATAGCGCCATGCATACCGAAACATGATTATTTCATTGCGCTCAAACCTGTTTTAGTGGCACCCGACCTGCATCAATCCAATCGCCAAAGAGATTGCGTATAGTCCCGCAACAGGGCACATTGCCGAAACGATTGCGGGCCTGCCCTGCGCTGAGTTCGAAGACAGGAAAATACGATCATGATCGAAACCGATATTCTGATTGCTGGTGGCGGTATCGCCGGAATGAGTGCGGCGGCACGTTTTGCTGCTGACGGTCATCAGATCATGATTATTGACCCGGCCCCGGCCGACATTGGCGAAGGAACCGATCTTCGCACCACCGCCTTTCTCGAACCGGGCATCGAAACTCTAAAAAAGGCTGGCGTATGGGATGCCATCAAGCCGACCGGTGCCGAATTGCGCGTCATGCGCATTGTCGATGCGGGCGGCGACGAATGGCGTCCGCGCGAAACCGCCGATTTTGACGGGGCCGAAACCACACAAGGGTTCTTTGGCTGGAACGTCTCGAACAAAGCTGCCCGCGTATCCCTGATGGCCAAGATCGCGGAACTGGACAATGTTGATTTCCGGTTCTCGACCACGGTGACGGGTTTTAAAAACACCTCGCGCTTTGGCGAAGTCACGCTTTCAAGCGGTGAAACCGTACGCGCCAAAATCGTCATTGCCGCTGATGGCCGCAATTCCAGCTTGCGCGACATGGCCGGGATCAAACACAAACGCTGGGCCTATGATCAAAGTGCGATTGTCTTTGTCGTCACCCACGATAAACCGCATGACAATATCTCGACCGAAATTCATCGTACCGGCGGTCCGCTGACCCTTGTGCCGATGCCTGATCTTGATGGCAAGCCCTGCTCGTCCGTAGTCTGGATGACGCCTGCCGCCCGTGCCGATGAGCTTAACGCCATGAGCAACGATGCCCTTTCGGCCGAGATCACCCACGATACCATGAACCTGTTCGGCCCGCTGACCGTTGCATCGCCGCGTGCGGTCTGGCCAATGATTGCACAGGTGCCCAATCGCCTGATTGCCGCCCGCCTCGCCCTGATCGCCGAGGCCGCCCATGTCGTGCCGCCAATCGGCGCGCAAGGCCTTAATATGAGCCTGCATGACATCGAAACCCTGGCCGAACTGATGGCAAAGGCCAAGCTGCACGGCAAGGATATCGGCGAAACCCCGCTTTTGAAATCCTATGAACGCCGCCAGCTTCCCAAAACGCTGGCCCGTGTCGGCGGCATTGATCTGCTGAACCGCGCCTCCATGCTTGAACCCAAACCGCTGCGCGACCTGCGCTATGCCGGACTGTCGGCAATCAACCGCATCGGCCCGCTTCGCAAACTGGCAATCAAGGTTGGGGTTGGCAAATAACGCCAGCAACATTTCAGAAACGCAAAAGGCCGCCCGTTCAAGGCGGCCTTTGTTGTTAAAAGCCAATGCTCAGCTTTGATGCAGCTTAAGCTCGGCCATAAAGCCGTCGGCCTTGCCCGGCCGCGGGGAATACAGGTTCAACTCTGCCCGCGTATTGCGCACAATCGCATCGACAATCGCCAATCCAAGTCCCGAACCATCCCCGCCTTTATGGGATCGCTTGAACCGGGTTTTCAGATCATCAAGGTTCGCGGTTTCAAGAGCCGGTCCGCCGTTGCTGACCCGTACAATATTGCGATCCACCACCGTGATCTCGACCGGTTCGTTCTTGCTGCCATATTTCAGGGCATTTTCAATCAGGTTGCGCAGGCAAATCGCAAAGGCATCAAGGTCAATATTGGCTTCAAGTGTCTCAATATTGTCCGGGTCAAACCTGATTGCACCGCCATCCGCCCCGGCCCGGGTCAAATCATCAACCACCAGCGCCAGCGTCGATCCCAGTTTCTGGTTATAGCCGGTCGGGCTGAACCCGCCACCGGCTTCGGCCCGAGCCAGCTGCAAAAGCTTTTCTGACAGACGCGACAGGCGCTTCAGGGATGCCTCGGTCTGAAGGGCACGCTTGCGGGCTTCATGGCCCTCGGGCAATTCAAGAACAAGCCGCTGGGTCTGCGCCAGTGCCACGGCAATCGGGGTGCGCAATTCATGGGCACTGTTGGCGGTAAAGCTGCGCTCGACATTAAGGGCGGCTTCAAGCTTGCCCATCAGGCTGTTGACCGCCGAAACAATCGTCGTGATTTCCTCGGGGGCTTCTTCCTGCTCGATCGGGGTCAGGTTGCCTTCGCCGCGCGCCTCGATCTCGTCACGTACGCGCTGCACCGGGACCAATCCCTGCCGTACACCAAGGATAATCCCGATAATCACCGCCGGGATCAAAAGCCCGATGGGCAGGAACTGGGCCGCGACACTTTCAAGGATTGCCTCATGGCGATGGTCCATCGGCTCGGCCACCTGCATGAACAATTCGCCATCCGGGCTTTGCGCGGTATAGATCCGGAAATCATCATCCTGATAAAAACCGACTTCAATCGGGGCTTCAAACGGTTCGGCAACCGCGTTATGGGACCGCAACAAAACATCGCCGTTCGCCGCACGCAGCTGATACATCAGATAATCGTCTTCGCTGTCATCATCGTCGTCATTGTCACTGCCAACAATGCGGCCCGCAGGCGTTGGCATCACCACCACCGATGATCCGTCCGAATGCGCGTCAAGATACGTCTCGATCAGGGTTGATCCCCTTCGCGCCGTTTCAACAAGCCCGGTATCAGACGCCTCTTCAAGTTCGTGATACATGCTGTATGCCGCAAGGATCGATCCCGCGACCCAGCACAGCGCGACAATCACCGTCAGCCGCTTGATCAGAACAAATTGAAGACTGTTTTGCTGTTTGATTTTCATAAAGTCCGAAATCCTGAACCCTAAACCCGATAGCCGACACCACGCACAGTCTTGATCACTTCCTTGCCAAGCTTGCGGCGCAGGCGGCTGACATAAACCTCGACCGTGTTGCTTTCGATCTCGGCCCCGAATTCATACAATGCTTCTTCAAGCTGACGCTTCGATAAAGTCTGGCCGGGCCTGCGCACCATCTGATCAAACAGCGCCCATTCCCGCGATGTCAGATCGGTCTGCACCCCGTCAATCAGGATGGCCCGGCCGGCAAGGTCAACCTCGACCCCGCCATCCAGACTGATAAACGGATTTGGATTGCCGCTATAACGTCGCGCCACAGCCGACAGACGCGCCGAAAGCTCGTTCAGATCAAACGGCTTGACCAGATAATCATCCGCCCCGGCATTAAGCCCCTCGATCCGGTCGGAAATCTGATCCTGTGCGGTCAGAATAATGCATGGCGTTGCCGATCCACTGCGACGAAGGTCGCGCAAAAGATCAATGCCCTTGCCGTCCGGCAAATTCAGATCAAGCAACAGCACATCATAATTGGTCCCGCGCAGCATGATCTCGGCATCAACCACGCTGTCGCTATGGTCGACCGCTTCCCCCGCGGCCAGCAAATGATCCCGCACCGCATCGGCCAGCATCAGTTCATCTTCTACCAAAAGAATGCGCACAAGCGTCCCCTCACACCAGGTTGGATCAAACCTGACCAATTATGTCTCAATCCTGACAATCACCTGAACAATGAACAACAGCCTTTTCAGTTAACTGTCAGGAAACAGCGGCAATCTCGGTCTCGTTCGACGCATCCCGCTTCACGTCATCGGCCAACAGCCATGACACCCTGATGTCCGTTATGAAGGAATATGACCATGAAAAGAACTGTTTTCCCTGTCGCGATTGCCGGTGCTGTTGCCATGGCCCTGCTCGCCGGATCGTCCGTTGCCCTTTATTCGACCAAGGCGATGGCCGACGATGATTATTGCAACGTGCCCAAGGCCGACTGGAAAACCACGGACGAGCTTAAGGCAAAGCTGACCGGCGAAGGCTGGGACGTGCGCAAGATCAAAAAAGACGAAGGCTGCTTTGAAGTTTACGCCATCACCGCCGATGGCAAGAAAATCGAGGCCTATTTCAACCCGGCCTCGTTTGAAATCGTCAAGCAGGACAAGGAAGACGATTAATCGTCCCGCCTGATCCGACCCCTGGGGTTTCTGGCGGCGACACTGCCCCGTCCCCGCCAGAACCGAATTCCACTATCCAGGAGAATGAAAATGTCCGTCAAGGTTTGGGACCCGTTTGTCCGTCTGTTTCACTGGGGATTGGCCGCAAGCTTCCTTGTTGCCTGGATCACCGCCGATGAATGGGGCACCCTTCATCACTGGGCCGGATACGCCGCCGGAAGCCTGATTACGCTCCGCCTTGTCTGGGGCCTGATCGGCACGCGCTATGCCCGTTTCACCCAGTTTATCAAAAGCCCGTCCGCAACCATCGGCTATCTGCGCGATATCGTGCGCGGCCGCGAACAACGCTATGTCGGCCATAACCCGGCCGGGGCTGCGATGATTGTGGCGCTCTTGCTTGCCATGTCGGGCTGTGCCTTTACCGGTTGGCTTTACACCACCGATGCCTTCTGGGGATCCGACCTGGTTGAACATATCCACGAATTTCTGGCCAACGGCCTGCTTGCCCTTGTGCTGCTTCATGTTGGCGGTGTGCTGCTGGCAAGCCTGCGCCACCACGAAAACCTGATCCGCGCCATGGTCACCGGCCGCAAACGCCGCCCGATGTCCGATGATGTTGCCTGACCGCAATTGCCTGAATTGTCTGAATTGCCTGATTTGACTTTCTCACCGTGCCGGAACCTTCCCTGATCCCTCCTGATCAGATCTGAATTTTTCGCTTTGAACCCCCTCATAAACGTAACCTTGCGGCAGCCGGATTGAACCCCTTTCGGCTGCCGTCTTTTTTTTGCCCGGACCACATCCTTGTTCTGTTCGGCCTTATCGCTTTCTCGACCGCGCGCTTTCGGGTTAAGATTTGCCATCACAAATTGAAACCGGATCGAAACCGTCATGCGCTCTGTTCTTGTCCGTCCTGTCGTTATCGTCACGGCTCTTGGGCTTTCCGTTGCGACCCTTGCGGGCTGCACGGGTAAAACCGGTGAATATGCCGGTCAGGGTGCCGGGATTGGCGCGATATCAGGTGCGATTGGCGGCTTTGTCACCGCTGCGATCTTTGGCGGCAACCCGGTCGAGGCCGCGGCAAAGTCTGCGGTTTATGGCGGGGCGGCCGGTGCCACCGCAGGGGCAATTTCCGGTGCCAGTGCCGATACCGCCGAACGCGATGCCTATGAAGCTGCCCAAAAGGAAAAGCGTGATCGCATCCGGGCCAAGATCGGCGATGATGCCTTTAACGGTCTTGCCGCCCTTGCCAAATGTGATCATGCATCGGCCCGTGCCAATGCCGATCTCGCACAGAAATCCTCCAATGCCGATTTCGCCCTTGCCGGACTATGGCTCGAAGCACTTGCCTATTCCGATCAGGGACAGGAAAGCAGCGCACGCGCCATGTATGGCGACATCATCGCCAGGGACCCCAAAATTTCCGATGAAACTGCGGCCGAACTACGCCGCCGTGAACTGGCCGATGGCCTGTCTGAAATTCGCGGCGAATATGACCTGCCCAAGGTCTGCCCGGCCTGATTTCCCGTATACTGGCGAACGGCTTAGCCGATTGGTCGTGCCGGATTGCCCACAACCGTGGTGCCCGGCGCGACATCCTTGGTCACCACCGAACCGGCCCCAATAATCGCATTGTCGCCAATGGTAATCCCGGGCAGGATAATCGCCCCGCCACCGATCCAGACATTCGATCCGATCGTGACAGGATAGGCGATTTCCAGATGCTGTTTGCGAAGCTCGGGATCGCGGTGATGATCAGCGCAGTAAATCTGCACATTGGGGCCTAGCATCGAATGATCACCGATATGAACCGGCGCGGTATCAAGGATCACACAACCGACATTTAAAAACACATCATGGCCCAGATGGATATTGATGCCATAGGCGCAATGAAACCGCGCTTCGATCCGCACATCCTCAGCGCATTGCGCAAACAGCGCACGCAATCTCGGCCCGATATTGCCGCGTTCTGACGGATACAAATGACTGTGTTCGTGGCTGGCTTCAAGCGCAAGACGGCGCATCACCGTCAATTCCGGGTCAAGGCAGCTATACCATTCACCGGCCTGCATTTTTTCAAATTCGGTTTTGGACATTTCCGGTGGCGCTTTTCTGTTTGTTTTTAATGCGTGCGAAATCCTACGCCCCTCAACCGCCCGGCGCAACCGCGCCGCATTTGGCCTTGCGCGTCACAGCGAATAATCCGGTGCAAACAGATCAAGATCAAGCGACGGCCGGACGCCGATATCGCGGCGATGGCGGGTCAGAAACGCGCTTGCCGCATCACGGCCCAGATCGCGCAACATGGTCATGAAGCTCCATTCCGCATTGAGTTTCGAGGATTGATCAAGTTCAAGCATGTCTTCACTGGCGATACAATGCATCCGCATTGCCCCCCATTTCGCGGCCTCGCACGCATGTTCCGGCGCATCCTTGCGCAGGATCGAAATCATCCGCAATTCCTTCATCAGGCTGCTGTTGAACGAAACCTCGTTCAGCCGATTGGCAATATCGCGCGATGATTTCGGGACACCGGGGCGTTTGACCGGATTGATCTGCACCAGAACCGTATCATCCGATCCGCATTCGCGCACCAGCGGGCCAAGGCTTGGGTTGCCGGAATACCCGCCGTCCCAATAGGGCACACCATCAATCTCCACCGCCTTGTAGATCGTCGGCAAACAGGCCGATGCCAGCAACACATCAACCGTGATATCAGGATTGCGAAAGACCCGCCCCTGCCCGGTTTCAACATTGGTTGCCGTGATAAAAAGCTTGGCCGGACTTTCATTAAGCGCCTTGAAATCCACGACCTCCTCAAGGATCGCAGCCAGCGGGTTATCGCCCGCCGGATTAAGGTCATAGGGCGAAAACATCTTGGCACTCATATCAAGCCACATATAGGCCAGCGAGTTTTCAAGCGACCAGTTGCCAAACAGGATATCAATCGGGCTGCGTTGAAGCGGGCTGAACCGTGCGGCTTCGGAAACCGCACGCCAGAATGTTTCAAGATCGGCCCGTGCCCCTTCATACCCGCCCTTGGCAAAGCCCGATGTCACCACGGCGGCATTCATCGCGCCGGCCGAGGTGCCCGAAATCGCCTCGACCGTGATTTCCTCGTCCTCAAGCAACCGGTCCAGAACACCCCAGGTAAACGCCCCGTGCGATCCGCCCCCCTGAAGCGCCAGACTGATATGCTTGCGCGGTTTTGCCTTCTTGCCTGTCTTTTTCGTCACGCCATCCGCACTCATGCCTGCTCCTGCACCCTGATCATCACATGACCGATTTCCGAACCTATCTTGATGATATGTCGCCGGTTTTGCGAATTACCAGTTTGAAACAGGCAAAAGTAACAACATGCCGCAAGGTTCAGACAATCAGTTTGCCATCCGCATCAAAAAACGGATACGGACCGTCATAGCCATCGATATAGGCCAGATGCGTCAACAAACAGCCCTGTTCCTGATCCCAGACATGCAAATGCATTGCCGGCGGTTCCATGACGAATGCCGATGGCCCGACCGGATCAAGATCAAGTGCAACCTGATGGGCAACCGACGGCCCGATAATAAGCGGCACACCGGCCCAAAGCGTATGGATCGGGCGATGCACATGCCCGCAAATAATCGCCTTGATGCGGTCCTTGTGTGCCGCAATGATCCGGCCAAGTCGTGCCGCACCTTCACCAAGATTCTGAACATCCATATGCGTGATGCCAACCCGGATCGGCGGGTGATGCATAAACAGCAAACAGGGTTTTTCTGTGTCCCCTGACAGGGTCTTTTCAAGCCAGTCCAGCGTCTCGGGTGCAAGCTTGCCTTCCGGACGTCCTTCATCAAGCGTATCAATGCCGATCAACCGGATCGGATACCCCTCGACCGCGTAATTGACAAAACTCTGGTCGGTATCAATCGGGGTTGCGTCCGGAAATGCCCGGCGCAACGGCATACGCTGGTCATGATTGCCCGGCACCATGAAATAGGGCACCTCAAGCCCGGTCAGGATTTCCGCAACAAGCGCATATTCCGCATCAATGCCCAGATCACCGATATCGCCGCTAAACAGGACAATATCAGGACGCGGCACCATGTTATTGACGCGCTCTACTGCCTTTTCAAGCGCACCTGCCGTATCAACCTTGCGATAGGCAAGGCGTCGACCCGCACCGATATGCAGGTCGGTCAATTGTGCAATTATCATGCTTTTTGATCTTTCTTGTTCTGTCTTCTGTCGTCTGGCTTCTGTCTTCTGCCTGTGCCGTCACATTGCCTGTGCGGCGTTTCGGGCATCCGGATACCGGCCAAAAACCGTCAGACGTTCGGGATTGAAACGGCAATGAATGTCATCCCCAATCGCGATCTGAAAATCGGGATCGACATCAAGGGTGATGACACTTTCCCCGATCCCCGAAACCGTCAGGCGCGACTTTTCACCAAGATATGAAATAGCCTCGACCCGACCGCGTATCTGCCCCTGATCCGGCGCACATATCGCAAGCCCGTCGGCGCGGAAATAAATGTCGGCCAATCCCTGCCCCGAGCGGCTGTTGCTATTGCTGTCGCCGTTTTTGATCGGGTCGCCCGTCATGGCATGACCAATCTGATCCAGGCTGATTTTCACATCGCCAAGAACAAGGCTGTTCTGTTCGATCCGCCCGTCAAGCCGGTTACTGGCCCCGACGAAATCGGCAACAAACGGCGAAAGCGGCGCGCGGTAGATTTCGCGCGGCGTGCCGATCTGGGCAATTGCGCCCTTTTGCATGACAACAATCCGGTCTCCCAGCGCCATCGCCTCTTCCTGGTCATGGGTGACATAGATCGCCGTGATGCCAAGCTTGCGCAACAGGCTGTTGATTTCCGTGCGCAACTTGACCCGCAATTTGGCATCAAGTGCCGTCAACGGTTCATCCAAAAGCAAAACCCGCGGGCGCAGCGCAATTGCACGCGCAAGGGCCACGCGCTGGCGCTGCCCGCCCGAAAGCTGATCAATCCGGCGGTCAGCCAGCATATCGATATGCATCATTTCAAGCATCGCGCGCACCCGTTCATCACGTTCGCGGCGTTCGACTTTCTGCACCTTAAGCCCATAGGCGACATTTTCCGCCACCGTCATGTTCGGAAACAGCGCATAGGACTGAAACACCATCCCGACCCGGCGTTTTTCAATCGACTGACGGGTCACATCATCCTCGCCAAAGGTGATTTTTCCACCGGCATCAGGAAATTCCAGACCGGCAATCAGTCGCAGGATCGTTGTCTTGCCACAACCCGACGGGCCAAGCAGAACAAGGGTTTCACCGCCATTGATCGTCAAATCGAATGGCAAAAGCGCGCGTGTCCCGTCGGGAAAGGTCTTGGTGCATCGGGCAAGCTCGATGCGGGTACCGCCCGTTTTTTCAGTCTGAACAGTCTGGCTGCCCGGTTGCGCCATCGCGGTCGCGTTCATTATTCGTCCTCCGCCGGTTGCAACGCTGCCCGACGCTTTTTGCCCGGATTGGCAAGCATCTGCATTGCGATCAGCAACGGCATGATCAATACAAAGAAAATAAGGGTATAGGCGCTGCCAATCTCGAGCCGCATCGACGCATAGGAATCTGCAAGCCCGACCGGCAATGTCTTGGTCAGCGGCGTATGCAGCATCCAGGTCAGATTGAATTCCCCGATCGAAAGTGTCACCACCATCAATGCGCCGGCAAGAATGCCCGGCATGGCGTTTGGCATAATCACATGCAGAAACCGGTGCCAGAACCCGGCGCCAAGGCTTGCAGCACCTTCTTCAAGGGTTTTCATATCCATCGCCGACATAACAGCCGCGACCGAGCGCACCATAAACGGCATGGTAAACAAAACATGCCCGATCAGGATAAAGACCCAGCTGCTTCTGAAACTGCCAAACCCGCCATAGGTAATCAGCAAGGCAAGCGCCAATGCCAGCCCCGGAATGGCAACCGGCAGGGTCAGGATTTCCTCAAACATCCGTGTCAGTCTGTTCGGACGCCGGACCAGAACATAGGCCAATGGCACCCCGGCAAGCGTCGTCACCACAAGACACGCGACCGCAAGCCACAAGGACAACAGGATGCTTTGCGCATAAAGGTCCCAGACCTCGAATATCCAGCGCAATGTCAGTCCCGATGACAGCCCCTTGAAAACATTGACCGTCACTCCGGCCAGTGCCGACATCACAATCGGCACAACGATAAACAGGCACAGCAAAACCGTCAGGCCAAGCTGCGCATAAAACGGCCAGCCGCGTCTCATGCGCCCCCCCGTGTCGTTACATCGGCTTTTTCACCAACAAGGAACCGCACAGCACTCAGACACAGCCAGGTAATCACACCAAGCGCGATGCTCAGTGCGGCCGCAACCGCAATATTGGCGTTTCGGGTAAATTCGGTATAGATCACCATCGGCAGAACATCGATATCGGTTGCCAGCGTAAAGGCCGTGCCAAAGGCCCCC
Organism: Thalassospira profundimaris; assembly: GCF_003326675.1. Classification (GTDB taxonomy): domain Bacteria; phylum Pseudomonadota; class Alphaproteobacteria; order Rhodospirillales; family Thalassospiraceae; genus Thalassospira; species Thalassospira aquimaris. Next base: position 273,815 of record NZ_JPWF01000006.1, on the reverse strand, counting down.
ATCGCGGTCGCGAAACAGATCGCCCCCGATGAAATAAGGCCGGGCATCAATCCCGGAAGGATCACATCACGCACCACCCGCCATCTTGGCGCACCAAGCGATCGCGCTGCTTCTTCAAGCTGCGGATCAAGCTTTTCGGCCGATGCCATCACCGCAAGGATCACCCGGGGAATGGAAAAATAAAGATAGCCGATAAACAGCCCGGCAATGTCATAGGCAAAAACGATCTTTTCACCGATCAACGCATTGCTGATGCCGCCCACAGCCCCCTGTCGCCCGGCCAGCATGATCACCATGAAACCGACAACCGTTCCGGGAAAGGATAATGGCAGGGTCAGCAACCCGATCAGAACACTGCGCCCCGCAAACCGGTTACGCACCAGAAACATGCCGACAATGCCGCACAATATCAGGGCAACAACCGTCACCCCTGCCGACATCAAAAGCGTCTGGACCAGACTTTCAAAATACCGGGCATTGGTCAGGATCACCAAATATGTCGCCCATCCGTCCGGGCCGTTGGCCACTTCCATCGCCACCAGAACCAGCGGGATCAGAAAGAACGCCGCAACAATCGCAACACCGGGCGCCATCAACGCCATAAAGGTTGCCGGACTGGCCATCGCCGACCGCGACACCCCGAAATATCTGGAAAAAGAAGGGCGCGAACGCCCTTCCCCAAGGTTTTGCAAAGCCACCTTAACGTACCTCAGACAGGTAACGCTCGGCGAAACCGCCCTGTGCGGTTGCCATTTTCGCATAATCAACCGGTGTCGAACGGGCATAATCCGTGGCCGGAAGGAACTTGGTTGCTGCCTCTTCGGACATTGCACTTGCAATCACCGGACGCAGATAGGCATTCGCCCAATGGGCCTGACCTTTGTCAGACATCACATAATCAAGGATCTTTTTGCCATTCTCTGCATGCGGGCTGTTTTTAACCAGGCTCATCACATAGGGAACTGCAACAGTTCCTTCGGTCGGGATGACGAATTCAACATTCGCGCCGTCTTTGTATTTCGCACGATAGGCATTGAAATCGTAATCGATCAGGATCGGAATTTCCCCCGACAGAACACGCGCATAGGCGGTCTGTTTTGGCACAATCGGATCGTTTTCCTTCAGCTTCTTGAAGAACTCGATGCCCGGCGTGAAATCATCAAGCGACCCGCCCATTGCACGGTTGATCGCAACCGCACCGGCATAACCGACAAACGCGCTCGACGGATCAAGATAGCCGACCATACCCTTGTATTCCGGCTTCAACAGATCAGACCAGCTTTGCGGAACCGCCGCACCTTCAAGGGCATCGGCATTCACAAACAGGCCAATCGTGCCTGAATGAATGGCAAACCAGCTGCCATTCGGGTCTTTCAGACCATCGGGGATGGCATCGAAATTGACCGGCTTGTATGCACCGACAACATCGGCTTCCTTGGCCTTGATCCCGAACGAAACCCCGTAATAGGCAACGTCGGCAACCGGGTTTTCTTTTTCTGCCAAAAGCTGCGACAGGGTCTGACCCGAATTTTTGTTATCCTGGGGAACGTCAATACCAAGGTCTTTGGAAAAGTTCTTAAGCTGTCCGCCCCAATCTGCCCATTCCGGCGGGCAGTTATAACAAATGGCCACATCTTCCGCGAATGCCGGCTGTGCCGCGGCAACAGCCAAACCAACGCCCAGTACAAGTTGTTTGAAACGCACTTTTGATCTCCCTATAATCGGGGTGATGACGGATGCCGGGCGGGCCCGATTGACTCACCCGTGCTAAGTTGATGGGGCAGAATCAAACTTTGCGGGTTTGTCTGCCCCCTTATCAGGCCACGCAGGAATGCAAGCGCCTGCTGGCCCATCTCCTGGGTGGGTTGAACGGCCGAACACAGTTTCGGTGAAATCAGCCCACCCACCGCAATTCCGTCAATTCCGCCCACAGATACATCGCCCGGAACACTCAAGCCGTGTTCACGGCATGCACTCATGGCGGCAATTGCCAGCATGTCGGTGGAACAAACCAGACCGGTCACCGCATCCGGGCCGGTCAGAAAACTTTTCAGCGGTGTAAACAGCTCTGTTTCACCAAATCCGACCTGACACAGGCGCGCAGCACCCAGTCCGGCATCGGACAATGCCTTGCCAAATCCTTCGAAACGCTGCTTGGAACGGTCGGAACTTTCAAACCGGCCCGCCACCATCGCAAGGGATCGGTGCCCCTGTGCAATCATTGCCTGCGTCATGTCATAGGCCGATCTGGCATTATCGACACTGATCGATGCAACATCCTTGCGGGCGGGCTGATTGAACAACAACACAAACGGAATATTTTCCGCCTTCAACAGATCAATCACCGGATTGTCATCGGCATTGGCAAGGGTCAGGATCAGACCATCCACCCGGTTATTGAGCAACGTCGACACAGCCCCCAACTCGCGTTGCGGGTCATAATTCGATGATGTCAGCAAAACCGTCAGGCCGTCTTCATGCGCGGCCTGCTCGATCCCCTGGACCGAGGTCGCAAAAACCGGGTTGGCCATCGTCGGCACCAGAACCCCGACGGATCGCGTTTGCGCCATCTTCAGGCGACGGCCATTGATGTTCGGACGATAGTTCAGATAACGCATGGCGGCACGGACACGTTCAACCGTCTCCGTCGGCACTTCATCGGGGCTGTTGATCACCCGTGAAACGGTTGCAATCGACACACCGGCCTTGCTTGCAACTTCGCGCATGGTTGATTTCGACGTCATCATTCACTCTCCTCTGACGGCCAACACCATAGCCGACAAAAAAGACAGTTCGATAACGTCTGCGTTTCAGTTTTATGAACATTTGAAACGTTTACAATGTCAGTTTTCCGCCATTTATTTTATTATTAAACCGCAACAAAACCGACACCCGTCCGCCCCGCTGCGCAAAAATTCAATCCCCGCATTCCCCGGAATACAGCTTGCCTCAGTTCGATCTATTACTGGTCCGGGCAGATGAAATCCCCAGTGACGTCGATTGCTTTTGACACTGGCTTGCCCACCTCGCACACAAGAAAGGCGGCAATAACTTCGACATTCCCGTAACGGCATAACACAAAATGGCACAGCCTGTTTTCTTAAGCAGGGGAGCAATATAAGATTCAACTAATTCAGAATATTTAAGAGCCACTATCAACCGCCACGACACAATCTTTTCAGTCTGGACAAATGCCTCTCGTCGACCTGTTCCATCATACCAAGGAGTGCATTCGCGGCATTTCTTGTCTCCTCCACAGTCATTGAGGAGAACGTTAGCAAATCATCTAAGTTATCTGAATGGGACTCTACTTGAGAAAGTCTGTCCAATGCCAGAAGCCGGTCTCTGTCGAGCCCCTGATACTCCTTGCAAACAAAATCTATCTGCTGCTTCAACCCAAAGACCCCAGGAGCCTTAAAGGCCATAAACACGTCCAAAACGCGACGAAGTACGTTTGGTAGCATGTAACCGTGATCATCGTGTGCGTTGGGATTCTCGGAAAATTTTAAGATGTGACTGAATAGAAAATGATACTCTGAGTCGTAATCTCTTAATAGTCGCGACATTTTGCCAATACTGGAAAAGCGTCTGCTTTCTCCATCTGGCACAGTAACATCTATAAAAAGTAAAGTGGCTGTCGGGCTATCACTCTTTGCCTTACTTTTCCAAGCTTTCCGGAACTCATTCATACATTGTAGGTTATGAGTAAGAACAATAAGTTGTTTTGCATCCTGCAGATGCCCAAGAATCAGTGAGCACGCGTAGTTCAGAGCTTTGGAATCTAAGCTAGAAACAGGATCATCAATAACAATAATTAAGTCCTTAATCTTTTTACCATCTGAACTGATTGAAGACAGAAAATAGGAAATAGCGATTGCAGTTTTTTCTCCCTCACTTGGCATACCTCGTATCGATTTACCATGGCGATGAAATTCATAGCCATCTTCGACAGGATGCACCTTGAGTTCATCATGTCCCAAATATGATGCGATCAGCTTATTAATCACATTCGCTGCAGGACCATGTTCCTTGATCTTCTGTTTAGCTTGCGCCGCTGTCGAGGTGAGCTTCTCAAGTTCTTCTGTCAAAGCCTTGGAATTCAACTTCGATTCTTCAAGTTCGTTGAAAAGGGACTCATACTCTTTGGAGCAACCCGCAATAAAATGTTTGCGAATTGCCAATTCAGACTTTTCCTTATGCTTCTCACTATCACCCGCGATGGCATTGTGATTGGCAATGATAGCGTTAGCCATAGCAATAGCTTCGGCTAGCTTGTTCGCAGCAGTCTCAACATCAGCATGCACCGCAACTACCGACATATCAGATGGCGTTGCCGGGCTTTTTTGTTTTTGGATTAGAACTTTATTCAAACTGTCAAGATAAGTTCTAACCTTATGAATTTCCTGAAAAAGGGATTCTCTAATTCCTTTGAAATCATTTCTTAATTCAGGCGCTAATGAAGCAGTTTCTGGAACGTTCTCTTCTAGATTCTTAAGCCGTTCACTAACGTTTTGCAGGCGCCCGCTAGTCTTCCCAAGTTTTTCAACGAACTCATCGAATTTGCTGTCAAATGCAGATGCCAAAAGATTTTTTCGTTCGGTCGAAATTTCGTTTCCACAGAAGAGACAACTCTTAATGTCGTTGAATTCATGGAATTGATGCCCGTGCTTTAACCAAAGCAGCATATCAGGAAATTTCTCTACTTCATCAAGTGCAACCTTCGATAAGGACTGCGAGCACATATTTGAAATAAACTGATATGCTGCTTCGACACTTTTGGCATCAAACTCTAGTGGCCTTTTCTCCAATAGCGGGTCACGAGCTCGAAGTGACTCTTCTGCAGCCAATAGCTGATCATCACTAAGTTCGATAATACTTTCTGCCTTCCAACGATCATAATCCTTTGCAAAAGTAGGCGCTTCATATTTCCGGTTCCCCAGATAGAGGCGCGATGCAGTCATTTTTGCGCGATCACGTTTAAACTGGGAAAATGCCTTATCCGCAGCCTTCTCAGCTGTCTCGGCTATGGTCTTCAGCGTATTCTTTTCAAGAATTTCTTGCTCGACAAGCCGCAACTCCGCAGCGGCATCACCTTGGTCTTCACCAATCAAGAATACAGGATTGGCATGTCCCGCAGACCATTGCATATTTCTCGCTATATAGTCCTCATTGAAGACCAACAAGCATCCTTTTAAAACGTCAAGATCATCTGGAAACTTGACCACAGAGTTATCAGAAAGCGTTAATTCATATGAGCTTGGTTCAGGGAAGTTTTCTTGCTTCTTTCCTAGTTCCAAATTTGCGAAGAGCCTAGAGAGCGTAGTCTTCCCAGAACCGTTGAAGCCATAGATCAAATTGTATCTACGAAAATCTAACGATGGTGATTTTGCTGTTCGATTAGAAAATATACCAACATCAGTCATTGATTTGAGGTTGGTTATCGAATTTACCATCCAACGCTCGCCCCGAGAAAAATTCAATAAACAAGACATTACTCATACATCGGGAGGAATTTCTTGTCATTGGTTCTATTTATGGGTGCGTTTCAAGATGTCAGGCTTATTCTTCGTATAACGTCAAATTTGCAGGAAATGTTGCCGCTCCTAAGTCAACTGTCCGCTCAATGAATAAGGGGGAAATCAGCGTCAGTTTCTTGCTTCTGCGCCCGTTGCTCGACAAAGGCCAAATGACCAGCATGGGTCGCAAGCACCGCACAGGCATCCGTCCAGGCCGGATCATCACCATAAAGGGCAGATCGCAGATAGGCCCATGTCATGCGCTGGGTAATCGCAAGGCGGTCCGGGTCTTCGTCATCGGTTTCCTTGGCGTCATAACCGGCAATCCCGCCCAGCCCGTGCTTGCCACCGATCAGGGTCAGTAAAAACTCCCCGCCCGGTGCATGATGGAACGGGTCGGTGTGCCATGCCGCCCCGCGTGTGGTCAGGTGCGGATTGATATCCTGATCCCCCGCCACAACAAGCGTTCGGGTGGTCATATGCGCGAAATCGGGGTTAAGCGCGGTATAGTTCCGGCGCGCATGATCGCTCAGGCTGTCGCCACCCAGGCCCGGTGCCGCCAAAAGAACCCCGGCCTTGATTCGTGGCTCGATCATATTGACATCCTGCGCATCCGGGTCGGCACTGTCGCTCAGGCGTGCGCCCAGCAACATGCCAACCGTCTGCCCGCCCAGTGAATGACCGACTGCCGCCACCCGGTCATGGTCCAGTCGCCCGTCGATCACCGGACTTGCGCGTTCGATTGCGCCCAGATGATCAAGAATGGTTTTGAAATCCTCGACCCGGGATCGCCAAAAGAACGGCGCACCGGGCGCATCGGAACCAAATCCGGCAACCTTGGAATTGCCATGGGTCGGCTGGATCACGACAAAGCCGTGTTCCGCATAGAAATTGGCGAGTGGCCCGTACCCGTCCTTTGACGGGATATAAAGCGACGGCCCATGCCCGTGCGACAACAGGATAATCGGCAAATTCCGCCCCTGTGCCGGCGCGGTGATCCGCATTTCAATCGGTTTGGGCCGCCCGGGTGCGTCCAAAATCACCGGACAGACAGAAATGGTCGAAACAGCATCATTGACCGGAATATGCCGGGCCTTATCGATCAGATTATTCATGCCAAAATCCTTTTCCGATTGGCGAAACCGTGTGTTGCGCCTATATATCGCCAAACGGAACATTGATCCGATACGCCATGGGCATTAAATGGATCAATGTTCCGCTTATGGAAAAGCAGATATGGAACATCGTTCCGTTTATCAAGCGCAAATTTTGACGCAGGGATTCCGCCCATGCGTCAAAAATCGGTTTTGCCTTTGGAAAACAACAAGATGACAGACGATACTGCCGTCGAAAAAAAAAGCATCCGCGCCGATGCCCTGCGTAATGAGGATGCCCTGCTCGAAGCCGCCAAAGAGATTTTTGCGGCATCAGGTGTTGACGCGCCGGTGCGCGAAATCGCCGCCAAGGCAGGTGTTGGCGTCGGCACGCTCTATCGTCGTTTTCCCAAACGAAGCGATCTTGTCGTTGGTGTTTACAAACGCGAAGTCGATGCCTGCGTTACGGCCGCGACGGAATTCCGCACCCGATTTTCCCCGGGCGAGGCCCTGACCCACTGGCTGAAACGCTATTGCCAGTTCATCGTCACCAAAAAGGGGCTGGCCGCCGCCCTGTATTCCGGCGACCCGGCCTTTGACGCCCTGCCCGCCTATTTCCGCGCCAATTTCGAACCGACCCTGCAATCACTTCTGCAATCGGCGGCCAAGGCCGGTGAAATCCGTGGTGATATTGATGCCTATGACCTGCTGCGCGCCATCGGCAACCTCGCCTCGGTCGGCGGCACCGAAGGGGCCGAACACACCCACCGCATGCTCGAACTGATGATTGACGGCCTGCGCTTCGGTGCGACGACGCGCTGAGATATCAGTCCGTTACGCAACACCGCCATCATGCACCCGGCATTGGGTTGCATGATCTATTCTGCCCCCACAAGCTAAACCGCCCGCAACATAGCCGCATGGTCTACCCTTAACACAGCGCAGGTCTCTGCCCATGACTTTAGCTCAAGGGCACGGTCCATGGGCATTGCACACATCAGCAATCACCCCGCTCAAACCCCGTCGATCTCAATATGTGCTGAACCACCAATCGACCGGTCAATACCACTCCAGCGCCGCCGGAAGATCAAGGCTTGCGGCCTGATCCTGCACCTTGCTTAGAAACAGGCTGGCAATCGGCGACAGGCTTTTGCTTTTGCGCGTGATGATGCCGATATGGCGCTGCCGGACCGGGGCGGACAGCGGCACGAAGACAAGGCCCTTGTCACGCGTCATGTCCGACACCCTTGCCGCCAGTTCCGGCAGGACCGTGATCCCCACCCCTTGCGCGACCATGGCCGCCAGTGTGAGGGTGTTTGATGTTTCCACCGTCGGGCGTGGCAGAGTGATCGGCAGGGCCGCAGTTCCGTCGCCCGCACCTGCTTGTGCTGTGGATTTCTCAGCTTTTCCCGTGCGATGATCACCCAGTTTGTTCTGTGCAGACGCAAGCTTTTCGGCCTGCTTCATAACGCCTTTGGCCTCGGCAATGCCAAGGGCAGCGGCCGCTTCGATGGCTGGGCTTGTGAAGTCCGATCCGCGTTGTTTGGGGTGTTTGGCCTGATTACCGCTACCCGCCCCGGCGACCCCGGCCATCATTGCCGATGTTCCGGATTCCGGGCCAAGCCCGACAAAGGGCTGATCGGAGAGCTCTGCCCAGGTCACAAAGGACTGGCAGGCAAAGGCATGATCGGCCCGGCACAGCACCCCGAACCTGTCGGAAAACAGCGGCCGGAACGCGATATCGGGCAGTGCCTCCCACTCCCCGGCGATGCCGAAATCGGCCTCGTTGGCGGCAACGGCTGCATGGACCTCCCCGGCATTCATTTCATCAAGCCGTAATCGCGCATCGGGATGATCGACCACAAAGCGCGAAATCACGGCGGGTAAAATGCGGGTCAGGACCGACGGGGCCGCGGCAATGGTGATTTTCCCGCCAATCCCCTTGGACAGCGCATCAAGATCGCCAAGTGCTTCTTCAAAATCACCGATCAGGCGTTTTGCCACCGGCAAAAACCGCTCCCCCGTATCGGTCAGGGTGACTTGCCGGGTCGTGCGATCAAAAAGCGCAGCCCCCGTCACATCCTCGAACTGGCGAATGGTGGTGGTCAGGCTGGGGGGCGTAACGCCAAGCACGGCTGCCGCCGCCGTAAAGGACCCGTGATCGGCCACCGCCACAAAGGACCGCATATGGCGCATATTCAGCGATGAAAACATCGAAACTCCTTTATATCAGCCAAGATTGACCGTTTGATTGCTGCATCGTTGCCGTACTGACGCAGCCACCTCGAACCACCATAATCACCAAAACCGTCAGCACGGCATCAACACCTTGCCACACCCAACCTCATGCACAGTCACATCGCCCGGAACGCCCCGAACCCGAAGCCATGCCCATGCTGGCAACCCTGATCTTTCCGCACCCGCAACATGACGGATCGCCCAGACCGAACTTGCCTTGCCCTGCCTTGCCCCGACCAAACCAAATCGAACCGGACCTAACCTACCCCGACCCGGCCCGACCTAGCCTACCCTAACCTACCCTAACCTACCCCGACCCGGCCCGACCTGACCTAGCCTGCCCTAACCTACCCCGACCTACCCTAACCTAAGCAGCACCGACACGACCGGGCCTAGCCTGACCCGCCACGACCTGGCCCGACCTGACTTGCCTCGATCCGCCCCGGCCCGACCTGACCCGGCCAGAACTGGTTCGACGCGACCCGATCCGACCTGGCCCGATCAAAGTAGATCAGGCCGATCCGGGTAGACTGAAGCGAGATCAGATCAGGCACCCTCACCTCAAAAAAAGGACGGCACCTGCACGCCCCGATCCGTGGGCGACGCAGGCTGTAAACTTTTCTTTACACCCGACCCCGTTTTGACGATCCGGCGGCCATGCCTGATGCCAACGGCACCTCATCGAAAAGATAATCCTCATACAATTAAAACCGGAAATCACCCGAAATGACGACCAATTTTGGCATCTAACGCCGAAAACCCGGAATTTCTGTCAGGAGCTGTCAGTATCCCGGCTTTATGCAGTCCATGTGTCTGCCTTCGATTATTAGGCAAAAACTAATAATCATTCGGAATTTTCAATTTGTCCAATTAATCCTGATAGGGTCAAATGGGGTAAATTGACCCCGGAATTTGATCCGAAACCGGAAGCGTAATCCGGTGGATCGCAAACAGAGAGATCACCATGCCCGCCGCCAAAAGCGTTATTGCCAAATTGCCCCGCCTGACCCCGGACCGGTCGCTGGACAGTTTGACGCTAAGTTTCCTTAAAACCCTTGAATCCGAAGGAAAATTTAGCGGCGAGATCCATGCAGATTTCCCCACCCGTCTGATCCATGCCACCGATAACAGCGTTTATCAGGTGATGCCGCGTGCGGTGTTGCAGCCCCGCAGCCGCGATGACATCAATATCGTCATGGAAATGGCCGGTCGCGAAAAATTCGGCGAGGTCAAAATCACCCCGCGCGGCGGCGGTACGGGCACCAACGGCCAGTCGCTGAACAACACCGTCATTCTCGATACTTCCAAGTATCTCAATAACATACTGGCCTTTGATAAGGAAAAGGCACTGGTTCATGTTGAACCGGGTGTGGTGCTCGATCAGCTTAATGCATGGCTCAAACCCCATGGTTATTTCTTCCCGCCCGCCGTTTCGACCGCAAGCCGTGCGACCGTTGGCGGCATGATCGGATCGGACAGTTCGGGCAAGGGATCGCGGATTTACGGCAAAACCAGCCACTATATCCATGACATGACCACAGTTCTGATTGACGGCACCGATTTCCGCACATCGGCCCTAAGTGCCGATAAAGCAAAGGAAATCATGACCCGCGACGACCGGGTTGGCGCGCTTTATCGCAAGGTCCATGATGAAATCGCCCCGCGTCGCGATCAGATCAATGCCACTTTCCCGGAAATGAACCGGGGATTGACCGGCTATAACCTTAAGGAAGCCGTTTCCGATCAAGGGGATATGAACCTTTCCTTCCTGATTGCCGGGGCCGAGGGCAGCCTTGGCATGGTCAAGGAAATCACCTTCCGTGTTATTCCGCTGCCCAAGCACAAGGCCATCACCGTTGTCCGTTATGACAGCTTTGATAGCGCACTTCGTCACGTGCAAGCCCTTGTAAAGTTTGATCCTGTTGCGATTGAAAGCATCGATGACAAGGTCATGAAACTGGCCGAGCAGGATGAAAGCTGGCACATGCTGGGCAAGCTTTTGGGTACGGAAAACAGTGACATCGCCACGCGCGGCTTTAACGTCGTTGAATTTGTTGGCGAAACGCCTGAAGAAGTTGCTGCCAAACAGGACGAATTGCGCGCTTATCTTGATGGCAATCCCGATACAGCTTATGCCCCGATCGGCTTTGTGCAGGCAACCGATCCCGGCCAGATCGCCGCAATCTGGTCAATCCGGGCGAAATCGGTGGGATTGCTGGGCAATCTTGAAGGCAAACGCCGCGCCACGCCATTCGTGGAAGATACCGCCGTACCGCCGGAAAACCTTGCCGATTTTATCGCCGAATTCCGCGCACTTCTTGATGCCGAGGGCCTTGATTACGGCATGTTTGGCCATGTGGATGTGGGGTGCCTGCATGTGCGCCCGCTTCTTGATATGTGCGATGAAGAAGACGAAGCGCGCCTGCGCCGGGTATCGGATGGCGTTGCCGAATTGACCAAACGTTATAACGGCCTGATCTGGGGCGAACATGGCAAGGGTTTCCGCGGCGAATACAGCCCGATCTATTTCGGGCCGGAGCTTTATGATGTTCTTAGGCGCATCAAGGAAGCCTTTGACCCGGAAGGACAATTAAACCCCGGCAAGATCGCGTCCCCATACAACAAAGACATCCCGATCACGGCAATCGACGAAGCCCCGATGCGCGGGCAGCTTGATCGCCAGATCGAAGATGCCCTTCGTGATGAATACCTTAATGCCACGCGCTGTAACGGCAACGGGGCGTGCTTTAACTGGGATCTGATGGATGCCATGTGCCCGTCCTATAAGGTCACCCGGTCGCGTGTGCATTCGCCCAAGGGCCGCGCCGGAATGCTGCGCGAATGGATCAGACAGCTTTCGGTAGGCACCGACCCGATGAACCAGGATTTGGCGGTGATCAACGGGCGGGATTTCTCGCACGATGTTTATGAATCGATGGCCGGTTGCCTGTCATGCAAGGCCTGCGCAGGGCAATGCCCGGTCAAGGTCGATATCCCGGAAATGAAATCCCGGTTCCTTGAGACCTATCACACCCGTTACAAACGCCCGGTGAAGGATTATGTCATTGCGAAACTTGAATATATGGCCCCGCTTCTGGCAAGCGCGCCGGGCCTGTTCAATGCCCTGCAATCAATCCCGCCAATGCCCTGGATTTTCAAGCGCTTCATCGGCCTGACCGATCTGCCAAAGCTTGATAGCCGGGGCCTTAAATCGGGCTTGCGTGCGCGTGGCATCGGCAAATTCCGGCAGGCTGATCTTGATGGCCTGAGTGCCGATGAAAAGGCCAGGTCAGTGATTGTCTTGCAGGATTGCTTTACCACGCATTATGACACCGACGTGTTCCTTGCCCATGTCGATTTGTTGCAACGCCTTGGATACCGGGTGTTTGTCCCACCCTATCGCCCGAACGGCAAGGCCATGCATGTCAAAGGGTTCCTGAAGAAATTCGATTATCAGGCCAAACAGAACGATATCGTTTATGGCCGCATCGCCAAATCCGGTGTCGCCATGGTCGGCATCGAGGCCAGCGTCACCCTGACCTACCGCCAGGAATATGCCCAGCGCCTTTCGGATCGGCCGGATTACCGCGTGCATCTGTTCCATGAATGGCTGGCGTCCGAAATCAATGACGGTCGCCTGAACGCACCGAAAATTGATAACGCCGTTAACATGGATGTTCCGGCAAGCCTGTTCCCCCATTGCACGGAAAAAACATCGATCCCCGATGTTGGCGTGAAATGGCAGAAAATCTTTGAGGCGTTCGGTCTTAAACTGACAGCCGAGAAAACCGGATGTTGTGGTATGGCTGGCGTTTACGGCCATGAAACCCGCCATCAGGAAACCTCGCGCGCGTTGTATGACCTGAGCTGGAAAAAGAAGGTCGATGCGACAGGGGCCGAAAACATGCTGGTCACCGGCTATTCGTGCCGCTGTCAGGTCAACCGATACGAGGGCGTGAAACCGCAGCATCCGGTGCAGTATCTGGCAAAGCGGATCACCAACTGATCTGGCACATCAACATCCGATCATAACGAAAACGGCCGGGGTATATTGCCCCGGCCGTTTTGCTTTATCAGACAAGTGCATCGCCAAAGAATGCGACCATCCGGTCAAACGGGATCACATCAAGCTTGTCATACAGATCGGTGTGATTGGCCCCCGGAACGATCAAAAGTTCTTTCGGCTCGGCAGCAGCTTCATAGGCGGTTTCACTGAAATAGCGCGAATGGGCATTTTCGCCGTGGATCAGCAAAACCGGGCGCGGTGAAATTTCCGAGATATAGCTCAGGATCGGCATATTCATGAAACTCAGCGGCGTGGTCTGGGTCCAGGCATTGCCGGAATTTACCGCCCGTGCATGATAGCCACGCGGGGTGCGGTAATAGTCATGATATTCAAGAACAAACTGCGGTTCGCCACCCTGAAGATCAAGCGAAGGTGGGCCATAGTCCGGTGCGCCATTTGCGGCATCTTCCCAACGCTGGCGGCTCATTTGTTCAAGCGCCTGGGTGCGTTGTTCAAGTGTAACGCTGTCATTATAACCCTTCGACATCACGCGGGTCATGTCATACATGGTGCTGGCAACCACGGCTTTGACGCGCTTGTCCGCGGCAACAGCATTCAGCGCCATACCGCCCCAGCCGCAAATACCGATCACACCGATGCGTTCCCGATCAACCGAACCATGCAGGCCAAGATAATCGACCGCTGCCATGAAGTCCTCGGTATTGATATCAGGCGATGCAACGTTACGCGGTTCACCACCGCTTTCGCCGGTATAGGACGGATCAAATGCCAGGGTAACAAAGCCACGCTCGGCCATGGTTTGGGCATAAAGACCCGATGACTGTTCCTTGACCGCACCAAACGGGCCACAAACCGCGATTGCCGGCAAGGCACCCTGCGCACGATCCTTGGGCAGGTAAAGATCGCCCACCAGTGTAATGCCGTAACGGTTGGTAAAGCTGACTTTTTCGTGGTCGACTTTATCGCTTTGCGGGAAAACCTTGTCCCATTCCCTGGTCATGTTAAGTGCCTTTGCATTTGCAGTTGCAGTTGCCGTATTTGCGATGGCAGCAAGGCCCAATGCAGCCACACCGGCACCTGCCATCTGTAACACGCCACGGCGATCAAGATTAACAGCATCCTTCTTCGTCACTGCGTCATGGGTTTGAATGTTTTTGGTCAATTCCATCTCCTGAGTGTTTGGGTCAGTTTAACCGGCTTCAACAGGCGCTGCCCGTTACCGATCAGGATCACGGCAAGGGCCGCAAGCGCGACGCTGCCAACGAAAGTTGCGGTGATTGAAAAACTGTCAAGAAGCAGGCCCCCAATCAGGGCCCCCAGCAGGATTGAGCCCTGAATAGCGGCAACCATCAGGCTGCCGCCTGCTTCGGGGGCATCCCCCACATTCCGGGACATCCAGGTCATGAAAATCACCGAAAGTGCGGTATTCATACCGCCCCACCCCGCCAGCAAAGCAGCCGTCATAACGGTCGAGCTGCCCGTGAACAAAAGTGCCAGCGTGATGGCCCCCATGATCAGGGCCGGCAGTTTCAAAAGCGGAGCAATCTGCTGCCCGACAAAGCGCCCGGCAGCCCAGGTTCCGATAAAACCGGCAAGTCCCAGCACCAGCAGCAAAAGCGACAATGTCGTTGCATCCGCGCCGTTAAACTGTTCGAGAAACGGACGCAGATAGGTGAACATGGTAAAGGCCGATCCCCAACTGAGCATCGCCGCGATCAGGCCGCGCCTGAAATAGGGGCGCGCCAGAACATCGATCAGCGTTCCGAAATTTTGCCGACGGCGTGCGGGCAAGGACGGCAGGACGCTCAGTTGCCAGACAAGGTTGACCGCAACCAGCGGCGTTAACGCCCAGAAAACCGCCCGCCAGCCAAATACATCGCCAAGCCACGCCCCAAGCGGTGCCGCAAAGGCCGATGCAATGGCCTGCCCGCCATACATGATCGATAAGGCGCGTGGCACGTCTTGGGGCGGCACCAGCCGCATCATGATCGCGGTTGCCAGTGCCCAGAACCCGCCAATGCAAATTCCAAGGATGGCGCGCCCGGTGATCAAGGCCGCAAAGCTCGGTGCCATCGCAACAATCACCAGCGACGCCAACATCAACATGGTCAGCGCGATCAGGACCGATTTGCGGTTGATCTGCCCGGCCACCGTTGTGATCAGCAAACTGGCAACCAGTGCGAACAGGCCGCTGATTGAAATGGCCTGACCTGTGGCCCCTTCGCTTGCGCCCAGCCCATCTGCCATTGGGGTTAACAAGCTGACCGGCATGAATTCGGATGCCAGCAACAGGGCAACGCACAGCGACATCGACAAAACAGCGCCCCATGCGGCGGTTTGTCTGTTTGCTGGATCGGTTCGGGTGGTGTCAGTCATGAATATCTTCCGGTTCAACATATCGTCACCAGAAGATAGTGGCTTCTCGTCAATCTGATTAGACGGGAAAAATAGCATGGACTAATCGATCTCATCGATTAATTATAGATCCATGGCAAATACTGATTTCAATGACCTGAAATGGTTCGGCATCGTTGCCGAGGAACGCAATTTCACCCGGGCGGCAGCACGGATTGGTGTTGCGCAATCAACCCTGAGCCACGCGATCAAACGTCTGGAAGAAAATATTGGCATCCGTCTTCTGACCCGGACAACGCGCAACGTTGCCCTGACGCCTGCGGGTACTCAGTTACTATCAACCGTCTCGCCCCGCCTTAAGGAAATCGAAGGCGAGATCGACGCCCTTATGGCGTTCCGCGACAAGCCATCGGGTTCCATCCGGTTGACATTATCCGATCACGCGCTTGAAACAGTCGTGTGGCCAAAGCTTAAACCGATCCTGATGGCTTATCCCGATATCAACATCGAATTCAGCATCGATAACGGATTTCGCAATATCGTCGAAGACGGGTTTGATGCCGGGGTGCGGCTTGGCGAAAGTGTTGAAAAGGACATGATTGCGGTTCGTATCGGCCCCGACTGGCGCATGATCGCCGTCGCCTCCCCCGCCTATTTGACCGAACATGGTGTGCCTGAACATCCCCAGGACCTGCTGACACATAACTGCGTCAATATGCGTCAGGAACGGCTTGGCGGTCTTTACCCGTGGGAGTTTGAAAAGGACGGAAATGAAATCAACGTCCGTGTTGATGGCCAGATCACCTTTAACAATTCATACGCCATGATGGATGCCGCCCTAAGCAGCATCGGCATCGCCTTTGTCCCCAACAGCCTTGCCGACCATCACATCGCGGCGGGAACCTTGCAGCTTGTGCTTGATGACTGGTCCCCGTTCTTTGACGGCTATTTCCTGTATTACCCGACCCGCCGCCAAAACCTGCCGGTGTTCAGGGTGATCGTCGACGCCCTGCGCCATCGCGGGCGTTAGGTGGAAGCGGCTTTTGAGTTTAGCAGAGACTGTAGCTATACAACTCGCCATCAAGCAACTTCAAGTGAGCGGTATGTGCGTATCTGGAAAAGAAAGCGGGAGGGACAAGCCTGTGAAGAGTCCGGTGAGCATGTATTCCCACCACTAAAAGGTGTGGTAGATACAATATCATGAAACCGGCAGCACAGGAGAAACGTATGAAAACGGTGCTTAAAAATGAAAGGTAGGGACCGGAATGCCCCCTGCTGGTGTGGTTCTGGCAAAAAGTATAAGAAATGTCACCTAAACAGAGATACTCAGCCGAAGGAAAACCCTTGGTCTACAATTGAGATGAACCGGAAGGCATTCAAACAGAAGAAATGTTGTGCTCACGGAGTAGGTTTGGGCCCTTGTGAAGGGGGAGTAATTAAAGCTCATACAATTTCCTGCGGGCCAAACTTGACTAAAATAGCTGAGAACGGCCATGTAATTCAGTATAGGGCCGACATCGTAGATCTAAAGAAAAACGGCAGGTCTCTGTCGGCAAAGAAAATTGGAATCAAAGACGCATCAACTTTCTATGGCTTTTGCAGCAAGCACGACCGGGAACTGTTTTCCTGCATAGAGAATGAAGCGTTCAGTGGTCGACAAGACCAGTGTCTTGCAGTTGCTTACCGCACATTGAGTCGAGAGCTCTATGGAAAAGATGCTCTAGCTCATTTGCGAGAAACATTGCGAAACGCCGACAAAGGCATGCAACTTTTTGAGCAGTTGGCGGTTCAACAAATACTAGACGAGATCAACTTGGGGAATGAGGCTGCGCGAAGAGATCTTCAAGCTACCTTTGATTTGCTAACCGTCTCCCTAGTGGAGAACCGACGAGATGCCATCAGTTCACTTGTTCTTGAGCTATCAGCTCCTCTACCATTCATGTTCGCTGGGGCTTGGTCACCCTTTACTGATCTCTATGGCAATGAGATCCAGAAGGGTTATGCAGATGAACGGCTCAAACAGATCTTCTTTTCATCATTTTCTGGCACATCCAACACTATGGTTTGCATCTCGTGGCTAGACATTGACAGCTCTGCTGGAAAGGTCATTGCAGATCAAATCAAAGCGCTGTCAGCCGACACGCAAGCTTCGGCTTGCTTACAAATGGTCGCCAAACATGCTGAGAACATTTTTTTCAATCCCAACTGGTTCTTTCGCCTAGCTAGCAAACAAAGAGATCAACTAAATAAGCTAACAGCAAGCGGTATCGATTTAATGGGGAGCGTCCCGTCAGCGCCCGTCTGCTTGGATACAACTTTCGATCTCCCAAGCGTAGTGCGATCATTTGAAGTGTAACTGATTAACTCTGCTTGCTCAGACCGGCGTCGAGGTCACCAAATTCGATTTCTGCCGTGGCAAATATTTGCCATCGCCCTTCTGTCCTGTCACCTCTCCATCCATCACCACGGTTTTGCCGCGCACGATGGTGTGGACCGGCCAGCCTTTGACTTCAAGGCCTTCATAGGGGCTGTAGTCGCAGCCCTGTTGCAGGATGTCGTTGGTGATGGTGACGTTTTTGTTGGGGTCCCAAAGGGCCAGGTCTGCGTCCGAGCCAATCGCGATTGTGCCCTTTTGCGGGTACATGCCATAAAGTTTGGCGTGGTTGGTCGATGTCAGGGCAACAAAGCGGTTGAGGTCGATGCGGCCCTTTTGCACGCCTTCGGAAAACAGGATCGGCAGGCGGGTGGCAACACCGGGAATGCCATTGGGGATCCAGCGGAAGCTTTTCTTGCCCTTTTCATTCAGCTTGCCTTCCGGGTCGTTAAAGCGGAACGGGCAATGATCGGACGAGAACAGGTCAAACACCCCGCGTTCAAGACCATCCCAGCAGGCATCCTGACTTTCCTTGTCGCGCGGCGGCGGGGAGCAGACGAATTTCGCCCCTTCAAGTTCATCCTGATCCAGATCATCGGCAGTCAGCATCAGATATTGCGGGCAGGTTTCGCCCACGACCTTACTGCCACGAACGCGTGCGCGTTCGATTTCTTCCATCGCCTGCCGGTTGGAGACATGGACGATGACAATCGGCGTATCAACGATTTCGGCCAGTGACAGCGCGCGATGGGTGGCTTCGCGTTCGGCGGCAATCGGGCGCGTGGTGGCGTGTGATTTGGCGGAAAATTCGCCGGCCTCTTCGTGCTGTCCGATCAGGAAGCGAATGGCGTCTTCGTTTTCGCAATGAACCAGCACAAGCGCGCCGGTACGCCGGGCGGCATCAAGCGTATCAAGGATTTCATCATCGCGCAGACGCAGGTTTTCATAGGTCATGAAAACCTTGAACGAGGTATAGCCGTCCTCGACCAGGGCCGGGAGTTCCTGCCCCAGGACCGAGGGCGTCGGATCGGTGACGATCATATGAAACGCCACATCAATATGGCAATTACCGTCGGCCTTGGCGTGATAGACATCCAAGGAATGGCGCAGGCTGTCGCCCTTTTCCTGCATGCAGAATGCAAGGATCGAGGTATTGCCGCCAATGGCGGCCGAGCGTGTACCCGTTTCGAAATTATCGGCCATGACGATGCCATCGCCCGATGGCTGATCAATATGGACGTGGCTGTCGATGCCGCCGGGCATGACATAAAGCCCGGTGGCATCAACAATATCATCAGCCCCGTCAAGGGATGCAGCGATGGCAGAAATCCTGCCATCCGTAATCCCGATATCGGCGCGATAGGTATCACTGGCGGTCACGATGGTGCCGTTTTTGATAATGCGGTCAAACTGCATGATACATCCCCTGCTGGCTGCCTGATTTCCCGTGATGGTCCTTATTGATCCGATGCATCAAGCAATCGATCAAAGGCCGCAGTCAGGCGGTCGACCTGTTCGATGGTGTTATAATGCACCATCGAAACACGCAGTGCGCCGCCATTATCAGACAGACCCAGATATTCGACCAGACGGCGGGAATGGAAATCCCCGAAACGGATGGCGATTTTTTCACGGTCAATAATCTTGCAGACTTCCTCGGCATTGCGGTTATCAAACCGGAAACTGATGGTCGGAATGCGCGTGCCGTCGCGATTGTCGGCCTGCCCGATCACCACGCAATCATTGCGCCCGCGCAGATATGACAACAACCGTTCGGTCAGGGCATTTTCCTGAATGGTGATGGCATCATAGGCGGCAACGATTTTATCGCGCACCGATCCGGTTTCCCCGGCCCGTTCGCCCAGTTCGCACAGGTAATCAACAATACCGCAAACCGAATAGGCCATTTCATAGCTGGGATTGCCCGGCTCCAGCTTGCCGGGGACTTTATCCTTGCCATAGAAATAATGATAAAGCGTATCAAGTTCGAGAAGCAGGTCATACTTCCCATACATCATCGCCCCGTGCGGACCATAGGTTTTATAGAGGCTGAAGACATAATAATCGGCATCAAAGGCCTGCACATCAACGGCACGGTGCGGCGCATAGGCCACCGCATCAATGCAGATTTTGGCCCCCATCGCATGGGTGTAATCGGCGAACTGGCGGACCGGATTGACCTCGCCCACGATGTTTGACACATGGGTCACACAGACAAGTTTAGTCTGATCGGTCATGACAGCCTTAAGCCCGTCCAGATGCAGACGCCCGGTCTTGGCATCGGGTTCCCAGAAGCGAACTTTTACGCCGAATTCTTCGAGTGCCACCCAAGGGCCGATATTGGATTCATGATCGCCGATGGTGACAACGATTTCATCGCCTGCGGCAAACTGGCTGCGCATGGCGCGTGCAAGGTTTTGCACAAGAACGGTGGTCGACGCGCCGAAAATGATTTCCTCGGGACGGGACGCATTGACCAGTTGTGCGGCACTTTTGCGCGCATCAAGCAGGGCCTCGGCCGCGCGTTTGGAAACCTCGTAAGAACCGCCGATCTGCACATTGCGATTGATCAGGAAGCTGTTGATACGGTCAAGCGCCTTGGTCAGGATTTGCGACCCGCCGGCATTGTCAAAAAAGGCCCAGCCATTTGAAAGTGCTGGAAACTGGCTATGGACATATTCCATATCAAGGGTGCGTGTGTTTGCCATGAAAGGCATCCTCCGGGTGTATGGTTTCTATTTTTAATGATCGAGAACGGCGTGGAGGAAATTCCGCGTGCGTTCTTCTTTGGGGGCGTCGAATATTTCGGTGGGTGTGCCGGCCTCGATGATGTTGCCACCATCCATGAACAGCACCCGGTCGGCGACCTGACGGGCAAAGCCCATTTCATGGGTCACGACGACCATGGTCACCCCGGTCCCGGCGAGCTTTTTCATCACATCAAGCACCTCGCCGACCATTTCGGGATCAAGGGCCGATGTCGGTTCATCAAACAACAGCACCTTGGGTTCCATGGCCAGCGCCCGGGCAATCGCCACGCGCTGTTGCTGCCCGCCGGAAAGCTGACCGGGGTATTTTTCGGCCTGAACCGAGATGCCGACACGATCAAGCAAATCACGGGCACGTTTTTCGGCGTCGGCCTCGCTCATGCCGCGCACCCGGATCGGGGCCAGCATGACATTGCGCAAAACGGTCATGTGCGGGAACAGGTTGAAGGACTGAAACACCATGCCGACTTCGGCCCTGACATCGGCAAGATCGCGACCGGGACGCACCGGAATGCCATCAACGATGATCTCGCCGTCATTTTCGAACGGTTCGAGATGGTTGATGCAACGGATCAGCGTTGATTTCCCCGAACCGGACGGACCGACAACACAGACGACCTCGCCCTGTGCGATTTCAAGATCAATGCCGTGCAAAACGGTGAAATTGCCATAGGCCTTGCGGAGGTTTTTGATTTTGATCAGGGGCGCTTTCATCATGATCTCCCGCGGCTAAAACGTTTTTCAAGGCGGGCGACGAACCGCACCATCGGCAACAGCAACAACAGATAGATCACGGCCGCCCCGATCAGCGGCGTCGGGTTGGCAGAAAGTGCCTGTGCCTGGGTCGCCTGTTTGAGCAGGTCGGGCATGGCAACAACCGATGCCAGCGCGGTATCCTTGAGAACGTTGATACAGTTATTGGTCAGTGGCGGGATGACGATGCGGATCGCCTGGGGCAGGATCACATCGGTCATGGTATAGCGGCTGGAAAGACCAAGGGCGGCGGATGCCTCGAACTGGCCTTTGGGGATGGCTTCGATCCCGGCGCGGAAAATTTCGGCGGTATAGGCCGCCGATACCAGCGTCAGCGCCGTTACCGCCGAAAAGAACGGCGACAGGCGAATACCGACAAAAGGCAGCGCGTAATAAACAATGATCAAAAGCACCAGAAGCGGGATCGAGCGGAAGATATCGATATATCCGCGCACCAGCGCATTGGTAACCGGCCCGGCATAAAGCCGCAAAACAGCCAGGAAAAGCCCGCCAATCAGACCGGCAATAATACTTGTGACGCCAATCCCGATGGTCACAAGCAGGCCGTTTAACAATTGCGGCAGGCTGGCAACCAGGACGGGGATGTTAAAGAAAGTCGAAAATAAATCCATTTCACCACCAGTTCAAATTCACCCTGCCGACAATGCCGGGAGCCGCATGCCAATATCGGGGGCATCATCGGCAGGGTTGATGTGCGATATGCGCGATTATTTCAGGGTCGGCATATCAAGCACTTTGACCGTCGAGGTGGTGTCTTCCGGCGTTGCGCCGAACCAGGTTTCATGCAGACCGGCGATGAAGCCTTCTTTTTTCAGTTCGGTGATCACGTCATTGACTTCGGTCGCAAGCGGGGCGTCCTTGTTGAACATGATCGAGTATTTTTCGCCCGTGGTGATGCGTTCAACAACCTTCAGGCTCGGCTTGTCCTTGACGTAGTACAGCAGTGCCGGAATGTCGCTGATATAGCCATCAATACGGCCCGCGGTCAGATCAAGCATCGCAGGCGAAAGACCTTCGTAGCGACGGACATCCTCGATGCCGTATTCGCCACCACTTTTGGTCACCCACATATCCCCGGTGGAGCCTGTATCAACGCCAACGACTTTACCCTTCATGGCATCAAGGCCGGTGATGCCGCCTGCGGCCGTCGCGGTCAGGGACTGGTCACTGTCGTAATAGGGCTGTGCGAAGGTCACGGACTCAAGACGCTTGTCGGTGATGGTGATCGACGAAACCGCCATGTCGATGCGGCCCGACTGCACTGCCGGGAACAGACCGTTGAACGGAATATTGACGAATTCGACGCTTTTACCCAGACGCTTGGCGATTTCGTTGACCAGATCGACTTCAAAGCCGACGACGGTGCCGTCTGCCTGCTCGAACTCCCACGGAACGTTGCCGATATTGGCGCCAACGGTCAGATCGGCGGCATTGGCGGAACTTGCGACACCCATCGCGAACACCCCACCAACAACAGACGCCGCAACATATGAAAAGAACTTCATCTTATTACCCTTGTGTTTTTTGCTATCCCTGATAACTACTGGTCTAACTGGTCTGACCAGTTAGACCACAAGGAAACATAAATCCGAAACCGTTGCAAGTGGGTTGGAGAAAAATCGTGACAAGCACACAACCAGCGCGGTATTCGCTTTAAGAACAAGGAACGAGGGAAGAGCAATGTTCAACAGGACCCTATTGCCGCAATCTGTGGCGCGGGAAATTCAGGGAATGATTCAGGATGGCACCCTGAAGCCCGGCGAAAAGATCCCCTCGCAGCGCGAATTTGCGCAGAAATTCGGGGTAAGTCGCGCGTCGCTCCGCGAAGCCCTTTTAACGCTTGAAACCCTTGGCCTGATCAAGACCGAAGCCGGTCGAGGCACCTTTGTCACCGCAGGCGGCGGTAAATCAGAAGGCGATATGGCCCCCTGGCGCTATTCGGAAACCCATAGCGTTTTTGACGTTTTCCAGACCCGCATGATCCTTGAAAGCGAAATTGCCGCCCTTGCCTGCGGGCGATTGGCCGCAACCCAGTTTGACGCAATGGAAGACGCCACCAACCGCATGGAAAAATGCTGGGCTGATCAGGACCTTATTGCCAATGTCGAGGCCGATCTTGAATTCCACGGCACCATCGTTGCGGCATGCAGCAACAGCATGTTGCGCGATCTTTACAAGACCGTGCGCGACCAGATCACCGAAACCCAGCGCCAGCCGATTCCGATCACCGACCCGGAACGCATGCGCGAATCCATTGGCGAACACCGCAAAATCATGGCGGCCCTGCGCGACAATGACCCGGAACGCGCCCGCAAGGAAATGCAAACCCATGTCCGCAACACCGCACGCTGTGCTGGTTTGCAGGCCTGATCAGCCCCCAACACCTGTTCCCTTATAAAAACGGCAGCATGTTTTTGACGTGATCGGCAAAGGCGGTTGTGGCCGGGTTTTGGGTGCCCTCGCCTGCGATGACTTTCAGGCCAAGTTTGGGCAAGGCAGGCAGCGGGGCCTTGAGGATATACAGGTCATTGGGCACCGCCTTTTGCATCATCACACTGATGGCAAGACCCGAACGGGCCACGGCGATCAGTCCGGTCAGGCTGCTGCTGGCATAGGAAATCTTGTAGGGAATTTGAACGGCCTCGATGGCATCACACGCGGCCTTGTGATCAAGGGCGTTTGATGCGGGCAAGGCCAGCGGGATGGTTCGGGCGGTTGTCGGGCTGTCGCCTGCCCCTGATCCATCGCTGATAGTGTTTCCGATCCCGGTTCCAATTCCTGTACCGAAATCATGCAGATCAAGGGTCGGCTTGGCACCGACCCAGGCAAGTTGTTCGGTCCTTGCGATATCGGGTTCCCCGTCCGGGTTGGCGACCGAGACCAGTGCCAGATCAATCTGGCGGGCCCGCAGCATTTTGTGAAGTTCCGGCGTCGGGGCCGAAACCACCTTGATTTCGACATCCGGGTAGATCGTCCCGAAGCTTTTAAGCAGGGCCGGGAAAAAGGCGATCAGGTAATCCTCGGGACAGCCAAACACCATGGAACCGCGCAGACCCCGGTCGGAAAAGGCAAAAACCGCCTCGTCATGCAATTTCAAAATCCGTTCGGCATAGCCAAGAAACCGTTCACCACTTCCGGTCAGGGTAACGCCACTGCCGCTGCGATGAAAAAGCGTCTGGCCCAGCGCATCTTCAAGACGCTGTATCTGCATGCTGACAGTTGATTGCGTGCGCCCGACCTGAAGGGCGGTGGCACTGAGCGTCCCGGAATGGGCGGCGCGCACAAAGGTCGTCAGCAGTTTGAGATCAAGCAAGGTTTGCATGGCTTTGCCACCGCATATCAATTTTTCCAATACCGGAATGCCATCATTATCAATTTTACGAAGATATCAACAGCCGATACCCTGTATCCATCAAAGACACACGCCTGCAGGGAGCCAACCATGTCAAACAATGCCGATCCGAAATTCTGGGATGCCGCCAAAAAGCACCTGATCCGCTATGGCGGAACGTTCGAACCAGCCATCATTGAACGTGCCAAGGGATCGTTTGTGTATGATGCCGATAATCGCGCAATCCTTGATTTCACATCCGGGCAAATGAGCGCGGTTCTGGGCCATGGCCATCCGAAAATTGTCGAGACCGTGCAGCGCCAGGTCGAAACGGTCGCCCATCTGTTTAGCGGCATGTTGACCCGCCCGGTGGTGACCTTGGCCGAACGACTGGCCGCGCTTGCGCCGGGGCTTGATCGCGTGCTGTTGCTGTCCACAGGGGCCGAAAGCAACGAAGCCGCCATTCGCATGGCAAAGCTTGTGACCGGCAAGCATGAAATTGTGGCGTTTTCCAAAAGCTGGCACGGGATGACCGGGGTTGCGGCATCGGCGACCTATAGTGCGGGACGCAAGGGTTATGGCCCGGCGGCGGTCGGATCGCTTGCCATTCCGGCCCCCAATGCATTTCGTCCGCGGTTTAAAAATGCCGACGGGTCGCTTGACTGGCAGACCGAACTTGATGACGCCTTTAACCTGATTGATGCGCAATCAACCGGCAATCTTGCAGCTTTCGTCGCCGAACCGATCTTATCAAGCGGCGGGATGCTGGAACTTCCCAAAGGTTACCTTGCCGCACTCAAGCAGAAATGCGTTGAACGCGGGATGCTTTTGATCCTGGATGAGGCGCAAACCGGCATTGGCCGCACCGGAACCATGTTTGCCTTTGAACGGGATGGCGTGATGCCCGATATCCTCACCCTTTCAAAAACCATCGGGGCCGGATTGCCGCTTTCGGCTGTGATGACGACGCCGGAAATCGAAGATACCGCCCATGAAAAGGGCTATTTGTTCTATACAACCCATGTGTCCGACCCTCTGCCCGCCGCAGTTGGCGTGACGGTGCTGGATGTGGTGGCCGAGGAAAATCTTGTGGCCCGGGCAGGTCACATGGGCAAACGGCTGTTTGACGGGTTGGCCGCACTGAAAGACCAGTATTCATGCGTGGGTGATGTGCGCGGACGCGGGCTTATGCTTGGCATGGAGATCGTCAAGGATGGCGGTGCGCCCGATCATGATCTGGGGGCCGCGATTGCGAGCGAGGCGTTTAAACGCGGGCTTAGCATGAATATCGTCAAGCTTCCGGGCATGGGCGGTGTGTTCCGCATTGCCCCGCCCCTGACCATTACCGAAGAAGAACTTGATCTTGGCATTTCGATCATCGGGGACAGCATTGCCGCAAGCCTTACTGGTCGCTGATCACCTTCACATCAGTTGACAGACCGGACGAAACAAAGGTGAAATCAGGCAAAGCCAACCTTCACAAAGGTCTTGTCATGATCCGCCATATCGTTCTGGTCAAATTCCAATCGGGCATCAAACAGGATGACATCACGTCCCTGTTTGATGCCCTTGCCAATCTTGGCACCCTTATTCCCGGCATGCGGGGCTTTGACGGCGGCATATCGGTCAGCCCGGAAAACCTTGAACAGGGTTTCCGCCACGGGTTCTGCATCGACTTTGATGATGCCGCATCACGCGACGCCTATCTTGAACATCCCGAACATCAGAAACTTGGCGGGCAACTGGTCGGGATGCTTGACGGTGGTTTGGCGGGGTTGGTGGTGTTTGATCTTGAAGTATAAAAATCAAGGAACTACTAGACTAATGAAACTGGTCGGCTGTGCGCTGAAAGTGCCCAATGAACAAAGGCCAATTTTCCGGGGGCTCTTTACCTTGAAAAATGAATAGATTTTCAATTCTGCTAGCTCTACTGCCGATTTCCTTGCCACCCTCTAACGGCCCAACCTGCGGCCAAAGTTCGTCTACCATCATCACAACCAAAGCAGAACTGTATAGATAACCTCCTTTCGTTCTTGCGGCTTTGTCTGCTATCGCATTCTGTTGAGATTGGTTTTGTGCAACCTTATATACAGGCCAAGGCTTGTATTCCGAAATCGCCCGACTTAGGCGAGATCGTTGCACTTGCACCTCCCGAATAAACTTAGACAAGGACTTCTGTAGAGCTTGATCAGAGTGTTCTATGCACACTTTCAGGGCTTCAACATAGGTTGGATCCAGCTCAGGCAACTCCGGGCTTATGTTTCGCCCCTTACACATATCCAAAGACGTCACAAATGACTTTATGGAAATATCATGTAGCCCAGCAATCACCAAAGGCATTGCGCTTTTAGTTGCGACAAGTTGCCTTTCTCGCTCATCATTCACTACTTTATATTGCTGTCGAATTTGCCATAATATCAGCAAAGCAGTGACAGCAGCAGCCAACACGCCCAACACACCGGCTGCTAGTGTTTCATGATCGTAAACCCATTTCATCAAGTTCGTTCTTGACGAGATTTCAACGAGCAAGCCAAAACAAACAACACCAAGCAATGCTCCGCCAAAAACCAATGGCGTAACTTCATTCGACCTCGTAATCATTTTGCAAATCTTCTCCAAACCATCCCGGATTACAACCTAATTTAGCAGTAGATTGGCAACAAAACGCATAAATTGTTTTCCGGATTTCATCCAATCAAAACGACAGAAAGCATCAGACAAGACAAATTACTTTGAGATTTTGGATTACAGGCTTGGCTTTCTTCCGAAAGGATTCCGATGAAAGAGACCTCCTTAATCATAAATAAAAACGATCCGGCTACTCGACCACCGGAAGAAATCGATTTACCAAACGACACAAAAAACGTCGAGATAGCTACGAATGCCTCAAACGGTCAAATTATCTCGGTCGATCATTTGTGGGATACATTCTTTGATAGCCCATCGGTCAGTCTCGATTTCATGGAAGATCGCAACCAGCCGAAAGTGTAATAAAATACTTTGCGCAACATCAAAGAACACCTGCGGACAACCCTTTAGGATCATTCCAGAAAATCGGACATTGCAAGCGTAAGCGAACTCTGGTCAGATATTACGATCAGAGATTGTAGATCCCTTGCCAAATTGCCCTGGCCCCGTTTCTCGGAGAATGGAATGAAGAACCTGCGTTCTGTGCTGATTGTTCTTGTGGTGATTGTTGTGGCGGCCGGTGGCGGCTTTGCCTATTGGAAATCGCAGCAATCCGAACTTCCATCCTATATCGCGTCGGGCAATGGCCGGATTGAATCCGAAGAAATCCGCATTGCAACCAAATATGCCGGACGGGTTGATGAAGTCCTTGTTGACGAGGGCGATATGGTCAGCGCCGGTCAGGTTCTGGCACGTATGGATACTGCCGAACTGATGGCCAGTCAGGCGCGTGCGCGCGCCGAGGTTGCCGGGGCAGAACAGGGCATTGCCGAGGCAGAGGCATTGATTGTTCAGCGCAAAAGCGAGCTTTCCTTTGCCCAGCAGCAATTGATACGCGCCAATGAATTGGTAAAAAACAACAATATTTCACGTGAACAGGTTGATCAGCGCCGGGCGGACCGCGATGTGGCGCAGGCAGCTCTTAGCGCATCGGAGGCAAAGCTTGTCAGTGCCAAGCGCAATGTCGAGGCGACCGAGGCCGAACTGAAACGTATTCAGGTTCAGATTGATGACGCGGTCCTGAAAGCGCCGCGTGATGGCCGCGTGCAATATCGTCTTGCCGAACCGGGCGAGGTTTTGTCGGGCGGCGGGCCGGTGATCACGATGATTGATCTGAGTGATGTTTACATGAATGTGTTCCTGCCCACCCGTCAGGCAGGCCTGGCCTTTGTCGGCAACGAAGCCCGCATTCTTCTTGATGCTGCACAGGGCTTTGTAATCCCGGCCAAGGTATCGTTTGTTGCCGATGATGCGCAATTCACCCCGCGCGAGGTCGAAACGCGGTCCGAGCGTGACAAGCTGATGTTCCGGGTCAAGGTGCGCATTGATCGGGAATTGCTTGCCGAACATATCAAGCGGGTCAAAACCGGCCTTCCCGGCGAGGCCTATATCATGCTGGCCGATCACAATGACTGGCCACCGCAATTCACCCCGAATGTGCCCGATGACGCCACCCTTCGTCAGAGCATGCAATAATGGCGGGCGTGGAAGCGCACCCCGATCACGGCACCGGACAGAGCGGAAACAGCCCCCATGCCGTGCGGCTGCAGGATGTTTGCCATCACTATGGCAAGGTCACGGCCCTTGATCACATCAATCTGGAAATCCCGACAGGACAGACCGTGGGCTTTATCGGCCCGGATGGTGTGGGCAAATCCACCGCCCTTGCCCTGATATCGGGGGCGCGCAAGGTTCAGGATGGCTTGGTTGAAACGCTTGGTGGATCAATGGGGGACCGCACGCACCGCAATGCGGCCCTGCCCCGGATTGCCTATATGCCGCAGGGACTTGGCAAGAACCTTTATATGGATTTGACGATCCGCGAGAACCTTGATTTCTTTGGCCGGTTATTTGGTCAGGGCAAGCGCGAACGCAACGAGCGGATCGCATCCCTTACCAGGGCGACCGGACTGGCGCCGTTTACCGAACGCCCCGCCGGAAAGCTTTCGGGCGGGATGAAGCAGAAACTTGGTCTTTGCTGTGCGCTTATTCATGATCCCGATATCCTGATTTTGGATGAGCCGACCACCGGGGTTGATCCCCTGTCGCGCCGGCAATTCTGGCAACTGATTGATGCGATCCGCCAGACACGGCGTGAAATGACGGTTCTTGTCGCCACCGCCTATATGGATGAAGCCGCCCGGTTTGATCATTTGATCGCGATGAATGACGGCAAGGTTCTTGCGACCGGCAGTGCCGACGACATTCTGGGCCGTACCGGCACTGACAGCCTTGAAGCCGCCTTTATCGCCCTTTTGCCCGAAGAAGAACGCAGCGGGCATCATGAACTGATCATTCCGCCGCGCACCGAACATGGTGATACACCGGCCATTGTTGCCGAAAATCTGACCCAGCGATTTGGCAGCTTTACCGCCGTCGACAATGTCAGTTTCCGCATCGAGAAAGGCGAGATTTTCGGGTTTCTCGGATCAAATGGCTGTGGCAAGACCACGACCATGAAGATGCTGACCGGGCTTTTGGCGGCAACCGAAGGCACGGCAGAGCTTTTTGGCAAGCCGGTTGACGGACAGGATATCGAGCTTCGCCGTCGGGTCGGGTATATGAGCCAGGCCTTTTCACTTTATTCCGAGCTGACGGTTCTTCAGAACCTTGAACTGCATGCAAGGCTGTTTCACCTGCCAAATGACCAGATCAAGCCGCGCATTGCCGAGCTTTCCGAACGGTTCGGGCTTGGTGAATATCACCATGATCTGGCCGAGCGCCTGCCCCTTGGTGTGCGGCAACGCTTGTCTCTTGCGGTTGCGATCATTCATGACCCGGAAATCCTGATCCTTGATGAACCGACATCGGGTGTTGATCCGGTGGCGCGTGACGGTTTTTGGGAATTGCTGGTCGAACTTTCGCGCAAGCAGGGTGTGACGATCTTTATTTCCACCCATTTCATGAACGAGGCGGAACGGTGTGATCGCATTTCGCTTATGCATGCCGGCAAGGTTTTGATCAGCGACACGCCCGACGCAATCACCAAGGGACGCGGATCAGAAACCCTTGAAGAAGCCTTTATCAGTTATCTGGTCGAAGCCAGCGGCGAACAGGAAAACGCCCCCGAACCGGAGCCAGATCAGATTGCGGGGGATGACATTCAGCCCGATCACTGGAAACCGGCAAAGGCATCGATCTTCAGCCCGCGGCGGTTATGGGCCTATTCACTGCGCGAGACCATGGAACTGATCCGTGATCCGATCCGTTTGATGTTTGCCCTGATCGGGACGGCGATCCTGATGCCGGTCTTTGGTTACGGGATTACATTTGACGTCGAAAACCTGACCTATGCGGTGCTGGATCGTGACCAGACACCCGAAAGCCGGACCTATATCGAAAACCTTTCGGGATCGCGGTATTTCCGCGAACAGGAACCACTGATCAGCAATGCCGATCTTGAGGCACGATTGCTTTCGGGGGACATATCCCTTGCCATTGAAATACCGCCCGGCTTCGGGCGCGATGTTGGCCGGGGTGCCAGCCCGGAGATCGGGGCGTTTATTGACGGCACCATGCCGTTTCGCGCCGAAACCATTCATGGCTATGTCGAAGGTATCCATCAGCGCTATCTGAGCGAGAGCGCGCTTCGCAAAAGCGGCAGCACCACCAGCACCCTGCCCGCCCAAATCGAAACCCGGTATCTCTATAATCAGGATTTCAAAAGCATCTATGCCATGGTGCCGTCGGTCATTGCCCTGCTTTTGATGTTTATTCCGGCCGTCCTGATGGCAGTTGGCGTGGTGCGTGAAAAGGAACTGGGATCGATCACCAATCTTTATGTGACGCCGGTTTCCAAGCTTGAATTCCTGTTGGGCAAACAATTGCCCTATATCGGGCTGGGCCTGATCAACTTTGTCCTGATGACGGCGATGGCGCTTTTCTGGTTTGAGGTGCCGTTGCGCGGCAATGGATTGACGCTTCTGGTTGGTGCGATCCTGTTTGTGATTGCGACCACCGGACTTGGGCTTTTGATCTCGTCCTTTACCAGCACACAGATCGCAGCGCTTTTTGGCACCGCAATCATTACCATGGTGCCATCGGTGATGTTTTCGGGGATGATGCAGCCGGTCTCGACGCTGAGCGGCGCACCCGCCGTCCTTTCGACCATCATTCCGACATCGCATTTCATGTCGATCAGTGTGGGGACATTCACCAAGGCGCTGGGCTTTGCCGAGCTTTATCCCGAATTGATCAAGCTTGCGATTTTCTTCCCGGCACTGAGCATCATATCGATGCTGCTTTTGAAAAAGCAGGAGGCGTAAGAGATGTTTGCAAGACGGATTGGCAATATCTATCGCCTTGGCATCAAGGAGCTATACAGCCTTAAGCGTGACATTGTTTTGATGATCCTGATCTGCTGGGCGTTTTCCTTTGCAATCTATAATGCAGCGACCGGCTTTTCGCACGATTTGCATAACGCATCGATTGCGATTTCAGATCAGGACGGATCGGCCATTTCACTGCGCATCCGGGATTCGTTCCTGCCCCCGTTTTTCCAGACGCCAGTCCAGATTGACGAACGCGATATTGATGCGGTGATGGATAGCGGCGAGTTTACCTTTGTCCTTGTCATTCCGCCCCGGTTCGAGCGCGATCTGATTGGCGGACGCAACCCGGAAATGCAGCTTAATATCGATGCCACGGCAATGATGCAGGCCGGGATCGGTCAAGGCTATGTCAGCAACATCATCGCACAGGAAATTACCGCCTGGCTTGGTGGCAAATCGGCTTATGCCGGACGCAATAGCGAACAGGCAGCCCAGATCGTCACGCGCTATGCCTATAACCAGAACGCCACAAGTTCGTGGTTTACTGCGACCATGGAAATCATCAATGGCATTACCATGCTGTCGATCATTCTTTCGGGTGCCGCATTAATTCGTGAACGCGAACATGGCACGATCGAGCATCTTCTGGTGATGCCGCTTGATCCGTTTGAAATCATGATGGCAAAGGTCTGGGCCAACGGGCTTGTCATCCTGATTGCCAGCACGCTGTCACTGATATTCGTGGTTCAGCTGATCCTTGGGGTGCCGGTGATCGGATCGAAGCTTTTATTCATGGCGGGTACGATCCTGTATCTGTTCTTTGCCACCGCGCTTGGCATTTTCCTGGCGACCATGACGCGATCCATGCCGCAATTCGGGTTGCTGTTTATCCTTGTGGTCCTGCCGCTTCGGATGCTTTCGGGCGGCACCACACCGATTGAAAGCATGCCCGAAACGCTTCAGAACATCATGCAGATCGCGCCATCAACGCATTTCGTGAAATACGCGCAAGCCATCCTGTTTCGCGGGGCGGGCATTGATGTGGTGTGGCCGGAATTTCTTTTGGTCTTCATCATCGCCAGCGCGTTCTTTGCATTCAGCGCCATGCGGTTCAGAAAGAGCATCGCGCAGATGCGGTGAGCACTACGATGTCAAGGCAATTGGCTTAACAAGTGCGTGACGCATTTGTTCAACTACAGCAGCTCCGATGATCGGTCTGAACTGATCTAAAAATGAGTTTTGATCTCTTGAAACAAAGAACTGCCACGAACAGCTAGCAAGCAGCTTGTTGTAGTTTTCAGGTAAACATCGATCAGATGGATTAACAGCCCCACAAAGTGCAAACTGATTAGAAATCGGCATGATTACGCGCGAGATTGCATCTAGTTTGAAAAATACGTACGGCCCCCAATTCCCATCATTATCTGAGGCAATAGCGACACAATCAGGTAGTACCAAGTCAGAATTTTGACAGGGCACTACCCGCCATTCCAGACGCTCAAGACCACGCACGCGCTGACTGGGAGCCAAACCTTGCTTCAACACGTTACGATGAGAGTTTTCAACGACCTCATTGATACCTCGCTGAATACCTTCCAACTCCTCGGTAATACGACCCAAGTTTCTCTGGAAGTTCTCATTAAAGTTTTTGCGGGTCCATTGTGATGCTAGTTCGCGAAACCCAAGCTTACTAATACCTTTTAGTGAGAACTCCACTGAGTAACGCTCGTAAATGCTGTCGAATTCGTCTCGAACTAATTTCGGTAGCACAAGGGCGTCTATTCCAAGTGCTTTTCGGGCCAACGCAGGGCTTGAGAATTCGCTTTCGAAACGACCGACAATACGCTTTGCAGCGAACCCAAAGCTTTCACGAACTACGGCAGCCCTCACACAGAGATGCACAACAAGTTCACCTAACTTCAGCTTCAATCCTGCATCAATTCGCTGCGTAGCTCTTAATTGTACGAGCATTGAGTTCAAACCGTTCTCATAACTCGTAATACGATCATCAAGGGTTTCCCCTGTTCCATCAGGCCTCGAATAGAAATACCTTTGGGCGGCTACTCCGTCGGTAGCTGTGGAGAAAACATTCTCACGGCTGAAAACAACGACTTGAACAACTTTTCGTCCACGTGGACGCCCGAATCCTTTGAGTAGAAGCTGAGGAATGTAATGCTGCTTTATTCCCGCCATCGGCCCTCCGACCAAACCAATATGATGAATATCATCCAGTATATGGCCCCCACACCGAAACTCACTCAAATCTGATTGAGATAGGTACAGGAAGAGCTAAAACACAAAACCCCGCGCGGCAACCCGGCGGGGTGGGAATGGTGGGCCTAACAAGACTCGAACTTGTGACCTCTCGCATGTCAAGCGAACGCTCTAACCAACTGAGCTATAGGCCCCTATGGGTGTAAAAGATGGTGGGCCTAACAAGACTCGAACTTGTGACCTCTCGCATGTCAAGCGAACGCTCTAACCAACTGAGCTATAGGCCCGCAAATCCATCTTTTAAAAGACCGCCCCGATCAGGGTGAAAGGTTCGGTCCGTGCCGTTTGCGTCGGCGAGGCGGTATTTAGCCCAAGGCAGACAAAGGCGCAACCCCAGAAATGGAATTTTGACAAAAAATCTTCATCAATTCTGCTCCAATTACCATATGCTAGGGGAAGGATCGCGGGATATTCAACAACCCATACAGGGATGGACATTACGAACGACAATGAACCAGTTGCCTTCGGAAATTGCCTCTAGCGGGCCTGCTACTGTTATCCTGCCACCAGAGCAAACATTGCCGGTGGTGTTTGCATCCCCGCATTCGGGTCGCCACTATCCCAGGGACCTGATTGAAAATGCGCGGATCGGATCGTTTGAACTGCGCGCATCGGAAGATGCCTTTGTCGATCAGCTTTTTCTGGCCGCGCCCAAGCTGGGCGCGCCGTTGCTGTGCGCGACATTTCCACGGGCCTATGTCGATGTGAACCGGGCTGCGATGGAACTTGATCCGCGCATGTTTGACGGACAATTGCCCCATGATGCGGAAATCAATTCGATGCGGGCCCTTTCGGGGCTTGGGTCGATTCCGCGTGTGGTCAGTGGCGGGGTCGAGATTTACAAATCCCGCCTGCCTGTCGAAGAGGCGCTTGAACGTATTGATACCTATTACCATCCCTATCACCGGGCCTTGCAGAAACTGATTGATCAAACGCGTGATACGTTTGGTTATTGCATCCTGATTGATTGCCATTCGATGCCCGGCGATTCCGCAGACAGCATGAAAAACCGCGTTGATCTGGTGCTTGGCGATTGCTATGGAAGTTCCTGCCACCCGTCATTGACGCGGTTTGTGGATGATTGTCTTCGCGATATGGGCTTTGGCCCGGCCCATAATGATCCTTATGCCGGGGGCTATTGCACCCGCCATTATGGCCGCCCCGAGGAGCATGTGCACAGCCTTCAGATCGAGCTGTCGCGTGCCCTTTATATGGATGAAGCCACAATCACCCCGCATCGCGGATTTGACATTTTGCGCGATCAGATGACTGCCTTGATCGCGTCCTTCCACGATCTCGACGGGAACCCGTTTTAATGACCACCCCGACCGATACTGCGACCAGCGATGTTTTGCACGATCTGGTGATTCGCGATGCCGAACCCGATGATTTCGAGCGCATCACGGAAATCTATGGCCATCATGTATTGCATGGCCTTGCCTCGTTCGAGGAACGCGCCCCTGAAATTGCCGAACTGACATCGCGCTGGCAACATGTGCGCGAACGCGGCCTGCCCTATCTTGTGGCGGAGCTTGACGGACGGGTCGAAGGATTTGCCTATGCCGGATCCTACCGGACGCGCCCGGCCTATCGTTTTACGGTCGAGGACACGATCTATATCGCGCCCGATGTTGTCGGCAAGGGTGCCGGGCGCGCATTGCTTTCAGAACTGATCAAACGGTGCACAGCGCTTGGTTATCGCCAGATGGTGGCGGTGATTGGCGACAGCGCCAATGTCGCATCCATCGGCCTTCATGCACGGCTTGGCTTCCGGGTTGCCGGAACATTGCAGTCGGCGGGCTTTAAACTGGGCCGCTGGGTCGATAGCGTGATCATGCAGCGCGGCTTGGGCGATGGTGACGGCACCACCCCGGAAAGCAATCCAAAGCGCGAAAAATAGACCAAACCAGATCCTGGAATGGCTCATACCGGATATGAGCCATTCAAATCCGCGCATTCATTAGCAAAACCTACTCTTCCAGCTAGTTTCGCAACGCCCGAAACGTTCTTATTCTCCGTCGCCTGAAGACCATACGGGGAGAAGAACGATTTTATGCTGAACGATCTCGCGACCAGCTATGCCAGCTTGCCGGATGAAACCGTCCGGGTCCTCCATTTCGGGATATTTGCCCTGGCAGGTTTATTGGGGGCGATATCACGTAACAGCAAACTTTCGATCACCAGGGCGCAGTATTTCGTCAGCCTTTCGCTTTTGGCCTTTGCCAATGCAGTTTCCGGGATCGGAACGCTTTTTACCCTGCCCGCAATCGAACATAATCTTTATTGGCTGGCGACGGGATATCCCCTGATTGTCATCACACTGACCGGATTTATCCTTGGTCGTGTTTCAGTCGCACGGGCGATCGATATCGGTGGACAAAAGCAATTGGCAATTCTGGGATTTATCCCGCTTGCCAATCTTTATCTTCTTTTGAAAGGCGGACGTAACCGACCAGGATTTTTGCGCCCCGGCACCACCCCGTTTTTATCCGGTGGAAAGGGCGTCGCAGTTGGCCTGATGATCTTTGCGCTTGGTATTTATACGTCGGTTAATATCAAAACGACCCTGATCACCGAGAATTACCAGAAACAGTTAAGCGCCCAGCTTGGCCGGATCGCGGACGAGCTTCAGCCCATGCTGCCGATTACGACCGGCGAAACAGTGGATCTGGTGATGGTCAAGGCCGCCCAGAACGAATTGCAGCGGACCTATATCGTTTACGAGCCGGGCTTTGAATTTACATCCGATGCCCACGAGCAGATCGCGGCTTATCTGTGCAATGACCCGAAAATCGAAATACTGGTGAAGGCCGGTGCGGTGTTTGTTGAAAACTATGTCACCGATCACGAGCACCTGAACACCTTCAGGATCAGCCAGACCGACTGCGGACAGTAAGCCGTCAACAGCCCAGCCCTTAAAACGGCGCTTCCCCGGGAAACCGGCGGCAGCGCCTTTTTTATGTCAAGACAGAACGGCCGCCCCCAGCGCACACCTATTGGAAATGCACGCAACGCCCGCGGGTTGATTTGCAGCGCACAATAACCCACATCCGGATTTTCATTTTTAACGTGATGGTTAATTACCGCCCGGAAATTCGCGCGAAATGGCTGAATTCAGGCAAAAAAGAAGGCCGCCTGTGACAGCGGCCCAAGTCTAGGGAGGAAACGTCCAAGAAACGAGCGACAAGTCGCTCGCCGGAATGCACTGCGTCCTACCGCAGCGCACAAATGGAGATTACTCATTTGCCGGGGAGGACGCAATAGCTTTTTGACTATTTTTTCGTCAAAAATTTAGATGCATATTTTTTCATCACATTTTTATGACAATGCACGCCAATCGCTCGGGAAATCCTCAGATCGAGGTTATTTTTTGATCACCGAAGAAAAGAACCCCGACATCCGCAACACACGAATCGTCGCGAATCCATCCCGAATCCCGACCAAAGTTTCCCGACATCACAGCCGCGATTCCTGAAACACGTGCCAGTTTCCACATCAGGACACAGGGCGAACGCCCCGGCACCTTCTACCCTGCCCTATGGCCGGACAGATCACACCGCCAAGACACACCAAGACAAACAGCGCACGCCCCACAGGAAGACGTACGCGAATCAGAGATAAGATACAGGGGAAAAGCAGCACGACCAAGATCGGCTCAAATCCTGACACAGCCAGGGGCCGAAAGCAGGTCCGTCAGTTAATTGTGCGATCAACAGGCACTTGCGCTGCACAAGGACTTGAAAGCTTGCGCGCAGCGCTTCGACGACCAGACAGACCATTAGAGATCAGTTCATCATGATCGCGACGCTTCTTGGCCTCGTACATCCGACGATCCGCAAGCTCGATCAGGTTTTGCGGCAAGGCAATCGCATCTTCGATCCGCTCGGACAAACCGACACTGGCCTTTTGAACCTGCCCGTTTTCAAGGGCCGCCAATCCCGGCGCCATAACACGATCAAGAACCTCGGCCGCGCGCGTGCGGTCCAGTTCCGGCAGAAGAACAAGGAATTCCTCCCCGCCCCAGCGCACAACAAGGTCTGAACGACGGAAACGGGTCACAAGGTTTTCGCCGACCTCGCCCAGAATACGGTCGCCGTAATCATGACCATAACGGTCATTGATCTGTTTGAAGTCATCAAGATCGATGAAAGCCACCGTATAGGGGGCCTTTTTGCGCAACGCCCCGTCGAAACTGACCTTGATCATTTCCATGCCAAAGGCGCGGGTATAGCAGCCCGTCAACGGATCAATCGCAATTTCCTGTGCCGCCACGATAGTCCGATAAAGCTGTACCAGCGCCGAGAACACCGCAAGCGGCAGCAAGACCGCCAGCAACATTTCAAGCGGAACAGCCCCGGTCGCCAAGGACACATGTGCCCCGACAAACAAAAGACCAAGGATCGGCAAGGAAAGTGCCACCGCCTCGACCAGGGTCACTGGCATGATGGCAATCATCAAGACAAGCCCCAGCATCAGGAAACTGTGCGTGGAATGCATCCGTGACGTTGCACCGGCATCGTTGCCCGCAAAAACCGCAAGCAAGCAGCCCGCAAGAATAAGCATCAGCATCGGCAAATACGGAAAACGACGGCGCAACCGCGCATTGACCGCACGATTGGTAATCACCGCAACCGCAACAGCCGAAACCAGCATGCGCATCAAGACAGTTTGCGAAGACCAGATATCAAGGGAAAAAGCACCATCCCAGAACGGGGCGGCAATCAATAACACAAGAACGAAAAGAGCTGCAAAACGGGCGGAGAGCTGAATCGATTCCTTACGCCGGAGATGCATGAGCTCGGCATGCCTAGGCGTATAGAAGAAGTCACGATAGCAACACCGCAAAGCCCCGGCAGTGCGCCTACCATCTCTGTGGGAGTCGGATAGCACGCAGAACAGCTCCAGCATTATTATTTTCAAGGACGTACCTGTCCCTGCTTACAATCATCATGGTTCACTTATTTAACCAAAGATACAACTATCCGTTAGAGGTGGAAGCACCCAAAAAAGAGAACAACATCACAATTTCGGGAAAAATTATCGCGCAAACAATTGAAAAATATACGTAAATTTTCAACGCAAAATTTTGGAACGAATTGGAAAAAACTTAACCTTTTCGAGTTTCAGGAAGTATCACTCCAATCCACGGTATCGCAAAAATCAAAAAAGGCCGCACCGGATAAACCGACGCGGCCTTTGATTTTTTGCCCTGAGATCACATCACCAAAGCGATGAAACCCGAACCGTGATCAGCCCCAGAGAGCCCGATCAGGAAGACCCATAACCCCTTTATCAAAGGTCAGGGCATTTTCGCGATCCTTGGCCATCCAGATCGGGCCATCAAGATCAACAATGCGCGACATCGCACCGGTGATCATGGCCGGCGCCATCGCAAGCGACGTTCCGACCATGCAACCGGTCATCAACTGCATCCCGGCCTTGGAGGCGGCTTCTGCCAGCTCCAGCGCGCCGGTAAGACCGCCGGTTTTGTCGAGCTTGATATTGATCATGTCATACAGGTTGGCCAGACGCGGAATGTCAGCAACCGTATGAACCGATTCATCTGCACAAAGCAGAACCGGGCAATCAATGTCGATCAGGCCGTCATCCTGCCCGGCAGGCAGTGGCTGTTCGATCATTTCAACACCCAGCGCATCAAGCTCGGCCCCGATATCGGACAGCAGATCAAGCGACCAGGCTTCGTTGGCATCAACAATGATACGGGCCTTGGGCGAACCTTCACGAACCGCACGAACGGATTCGAGAACGTTTTCGCCGTTCAGCTTGACCTTCAACAACGGTGCATGGGCAATTTTACGTGCCGCCTCGCGCATATTGTCAGGTGTATCGATGCTAAGCGTTTCGGCCGTGACCAGACCTTCAGGTGCCTTATGACCAATCATTTCCCAGACGCGACGTCCGGTACGCTTGGCTTCAAGATCCCAATAGGCACAATCAACAGCATTGCGTGCTGCACCGGCCTTCATGGCGTCCTGAAGTTCAAGACGGGTCATGCCGCGTGACAGCGCATCGGCCTGTGCAGTGATGTCAGCCATGACACCGTCGACAGTTTCGCCGTAACGGGCATAGGGAACGCATTCCCCATAGCCCGTATGCGTGCCGTCCGTCAGGGTCACCTTGACCACATATGCCTCGGTCCGTGCCCCGCGCGAGATTTTGAAAACCTGTGCAAGGGGAAAGACTTCGGAAATCACAGTGAGTTGGGGCAACTTAAATCTCCTGAAGCTTGTCGACGATCGAAGCGACACCGGTACGAACCGGGTCAACAGCCGGAAGACCGAACTCGGCTTCGATATCAGCCAGCAACTTGGTTGCTGCTGCTTCGTCGAGTGCCTTGGTGTTGATTGCAAAACCGACAACCACGCAATTCGGGTTGGTCAGTTTGGCATGCATCAGATTGACATCCATGCAGGTCTTGAGATCAACAAGTTTGTAGCCCGGAAGGCCGCGCATGTGCGCACGGGTCGGCTCGTGACAAACAACAAGCGCGTCGGGCTGGGAACCGT
Source organism: Thalassospira profundimaris (assembly GCF_003326675.1). Lineage (GTDB taxonomy): Bacteria > Pseudomonadota > Alphaproteobacteria > Rhodospirillales > Thalassospiraceae > Thalassospira > Thalassospira aquimaris. The sequence goes on along the minus strand of NZ_JPWF01000006.1, from coordinate 233,578 downwards.
GGATCAGGCCCATGGTCACACCGGAATAGGAAGCGTGGAACAGGCTGCCCTGCCCTTCGACAACATCCCAGTGATCTTCATCATTGGCCGGTGCGATGGTTTCAACAGCGCCGGAAATGAAGTCGGAAATCACGGCATCAACAGAAATGCCTTCGCCCGCGATGAAGATACCGGTCTGGCCGGTGGCACGGAAGTCGGACTTCATGCCGCGTTTTTTCATCTCAGCATCGATTGCAAGCGCGGTATACATTTTACCGACCGAGCAATCGGTACCAACAGCAAGAACGCGCTTGCCGGAACGTTTTTCACCGTTACCAACCGGAACCTGGCCATCGAAATGGCGAACGTCAAACAGGCTGACACCTTTGGCAGCGGCTGCTTTGGCAAGTTCAGGATTCGTGGTAAGACGGGTATGAAGGCCGTTGGCAACATCCATGCCGGCTTCAATCGCGGCAAGAATGGTTTCCATCCAGGCCGGGCCGATGATCCCGCCGCGGTTAGCAACACCAAGAACCAGCGTCTTGACGCCAGCGGCCTTGGCGTCGGCAATGGTCATTTCCGGCAGGCCAAGATCAGCCTTGCAGCCCGGAAGGCTGAGCTGACCGACGCACCATTCCGGACGCCACTGTTTGATGCCAATTGCGGTTTTTGCCGCCAGTTCGTCCGGCGCGTCACCAAGAAACATAAGATAGGGATGTTCGATTTTCATAATACCTCCTTGACCAGCGTCCAAACGCTGCCCTTATAATCTGGGGAGACTATAGCGCAATATGGTGGAGCCGTTCCAGTCATATGAATTGATATATGCGACGATATCACCAATATTTCGACTATAATTCTAAAAATAAGACCAATAAGAAAATTAAATACAAAACTCTTCGAATACCAACATTCTTTCTTGTGAAATTTGTCGGGAATGGCCCGAAAAACGCAAGAAAATGCAATTTTGAAGGACTGGCGTGAAAGCGCCCGACTACATATGAGCACCGATCTCAAGAAGTGGCTATCTGAGCGAAAAATCGAAGAAGTCGAATGCATTGTCCCGGATATGTCAGGGGTTGCCCGCGGCAAGGTCTTGCCGACGCAGAAGTTCCTGCGCGGCCTCGAAGCCAAAAGCCTTGCCATCCCGGAAGCAATTTTCTGCCTGACTGTGACCGGCGGATACCCGGAAGAAACCGATGCATTCCTTGACCCGGCCGAAAAAGACGTCGTGATGGTTCCCGATCCCGAAACCATCCGCGTTGTGCCGTGGTACGAGGAGCCGACTGCCCAGATCATCTGCGATTGCTATCACTTCTCTGGCGAGGAAGTTTCGACCTCGCCGCGCGGGGTTCTTAAACGCGTTCTCAAGGCTTTTGAAGAACGCGGCATGAAACCCGTTATCGCCCCGGAACTTGAATTTTATCTGGTGGCAAAGAATACCGACCCCGATAACCCGCTTGAGCCGCCAATTGGCCGTTCGGGCCGCCCGGAACGTGCATCGAATGCCTTTGGCATCGACGCGATCAACGAGTTCGATCCGCTGATCGAAGATCTTTATGATTATTGCGAAGCCATGGATATCGATGCCGATACCATGAGCCACGAATCCGGCCCGGCCCAGCTTGAAATGAACTTTAACCATGGCGAGCCGCTTGAACTGGCCGACCAGTCGTTCCTGTTCAAGCGCACGCTGCGCGAGACAGCACTCAAGCACGGAGTCTATGGGACATTCATGGCAAAACCGATGGGCAACCATCCGGGAAGTGCCATGCATATCCACCAGAGCCTTGTCGATATCGATAGCGGCAAGAACCTGTTTGCCGATGATGATGGCGAAAACTCGAAGATGTTCCTGAACTATATTGGTGGCTTGCAGCGTTACCTGCCCGCTGCCATGCCGCTTCTGGCACCGAATCTGAACAGTTATCGTCGTTTGCAGCCCTGGTCGGATGCCCCGATCAACATGCACTGGTCGCTTGATAACCGCACCGTAGGCCTGCGCCAGCCAAATGGCCCGGCTTCGGCACGTCGTATCGAGAACCGCATTCCGGGTGCGGATGCCAACCCGTATCTTGCGGTTGCCGCATCGCTTGCCTGTGGCCTGCTGGGCATTATCGAGGAAATCGACCCGACATCCCCGATTGAGGGTTCGGGTTATGACCGGGCACATTCCCTGCCCCGTCACATCCACGAAGCGCTGGCGAAATTCCAGCGTTGCAAGCCGCTCAAGGAACTTCTGGGCGAGGAATTCTCGGCCGCGGTTCTTGCAGTCAAGGAAGCGGAATGGGATGCTTATCAGACCGTGATCAGCGCCTGGGAGCGTGAGCACCTGTTGCTGAACGTTTAATTTCGCTTATCGAATTTTGCGCCGGGAAACGAAGCCCGGCGCAAGATTCTTGCATCACTTATGCCTAATTTTTCACTTGATGCGAAAAATGCACAATTTTCCATCTTGTGTTTGACAATATCCTGATGCATTCGAAGGATATTGAACGTGTCCTCGGATCCTGGAGGAATGCAACAACAGGATCACAAACTTTTCAAACGCTGCCACATGGGAGGCTCAGCGAAATGAAATCACTTCTTAAATCTTCAAGCCTTGTCGTGCTTGCGTCTGTCGGCTTTGCCGGTGCGGCGCATGCCGAAGATGTTCTGAACATCTACAACTGGTCTGACTATATCGGCGAAGAAACCATTGCCAATTTCGAGAAAGAAACCGGCATCAAGGTTAACTACGACGTATATGACAGCAACCAGGTTGTTGAAGCCAAGCTTCTGGCCGGCAATTCCGGCTATGACATCGTTGTGCCGACCCTGGCCGACGCGGAACGCCTGATCAAGGCAAAGATCTTCCAGCCGATCGACAAATCCAAACTGTCGAACTATGGCAATCTTGATCCGGTCATCCTGAAACAGCAGGCCAAATACGACCCGGACAACACCTATGCGGTTCCGTATTTCTGGGGCACCAACGGCTTTGGCTATAACGTCGAAAAGGTCAAGGAAGTCCTTGGCGATGACGCACCGGTCGATAGCTGGGCGATGATCTTTGATCCGAAATATGCCGAACCGCTTTCGAAATGCGGTCTCAGCCTTCTGGATGATCCGGGCGAAGTTGTTCCGCTTGTGAACTTCTATCTTGGTAACATGGAAGACGGCGCACCGTCGGCGGCAACCATTGAGTCGGGTATTGCCCAGCTTGAGAAAATCCGTCCGTTCGTGACCTATTTCCACAGCTCGCAATACATCAACGACCTTGCAAACGGGAACACCTGCGTTTCTGTTGGCTGGTCGGGTGACGTTGGCATGGCTGCCCTTCGTGCAGAAGAAGCCGGCAACGGCAACGAGATCAAGTATGTCATTCCGAAGGAAGGCACCCTGATCTGGTTTGATGCCATGATGATCCCGGAAGATGCACCGAACCCGGAACTGGCACATAAATTCATCGACTATGTCCTGCGTGCCGACGTTGAAGCCGACATTGCCAACTATGTCGCCTATGCAACGCCGAACCTTGCCGCCATGGAGCTGGTCGACGAATCCCTTCTGGCTGATCCGGGCATCTATCCGCCGCAGGAAGTCAAAGAACGTCTGCGTTCGAAAGTCGAGCCGGGCTCGCGCGAATTGCGTACCCGCACCCGTCTGTGGACCAAACTTAAAACCGGTCAGTAAGACAGGGATTTGGATCATCATTTGATGATCAGACATCAGAAATGAACAGGGCGCGATTTCGATCGCGCCCTTTTCTTTATCCGCAATCCCAGCCCTTCGGGATGCTGTTGGTCATCTGCGGATGTGACTCGCAACCTTGTGACAAACTTCACAGCGCATCGATCTGTTTCACGGACGGCGCGCACAGTCGAATAATGCACATTTTCTGAACACCCATGGCCAATTTACTGCCATTTATCATGGCACAGACTGGATGTTGTTCGAAATATCGCACACCCCTCTTTACAGATTGTAGAATTGCTTCATCCTGTTATCAGAGCGAACCGACATACCGGCGCCGACGCAACACTCATAGATTGCGCAGCAGATCATCAGGGACTGTCGTCTGGTCTAATCGGTTCATCTTGATATTGAAACAGGGGAGAATGCTGGTGCCTGAGGCGGTTTTGGAGCGCGCGCACGAAGATGTGCATAAGACGCAACCTTGGAACAATCCAGATGCGGTTCCCTATATCCGCTTCGAGAATGTGACCAAGAAATTCGGCGACTTCTATGCCGTCGACGATGTTTCCCTTGATATTTATCGCCACGAACTTTTTGCCCTTCTGGGTGGTTCGGGCTGCGGGAAAACGACGCTTTTGCGAATGCTGGCCGGATTTGAAGAACCCACATCGGGAAAGATTTACATCGACGGCGTCGATATGGCAGGTGTTCCGGCCTATGAACGCCCGACCAACATGATGTTCCAGTCCTATGCCCTGTTCCCGCATATGACGGTTGAACAGAATGTGGCGTTCGGGCTTGTGCAGGATGGTGTTTCGCGCTCCGAGATCAAGGAACTCGTCGCCGAGATGCTGGGTCTGGTGCAGATGAGCAAATTTGCCAAACGCAAACCCCATCAGCTTTCAGGCGGTCAGCGCCAGCGCGTTGCCCTTGCCCGGTCACTGATCAAGCGCCCCAAGGTACTTCTGCTTGATGAACCGCTTGGCGCACTGGACAAGAAGCTTCGCGAACAGACCCAGTTCGAACTGGTCAATATTCAGGAAAAGGTTGGCACCACCTTTGTCATGGTCACCCATGACCAGGAAGAAGCCATGACCATGGCATCGCGCATTGCGGTGATGAATGAAGGGGTGATCAGTCAGACCGGAACGCCGTTCGAGCTGTATGAATATCCCAACAGCCGCTATACCGCGAACTTCCTTGGCCAGGTCAACCTGCTTGAAGGGGTGCTGGTTGATGATGACGAGAAATATGCCGTCATCAAATCGGACGAAGCCAATTGCGATATCTATATCGATCACGCCGTTCAGGGCCATGAAGGCATGACATTCTGGGCGGCAATCCGCCCGGAACGCCTGCGCCTGACCAAGACCGAACCCGAGGAAACCAAATACAATTGTGTTTCGGGCAAGATCGAAGAGATCGGGTATCTTGGCGGTATTTCGACCTATCACGTGCGCCTTGAAAGCGGCAAACGGATCAAGGTTACCGAACCGAATACCGGCCGCCATAACGAGCCGACCTATACGTGGGAAGATCGCGTTTGGGTATCGTGGGAGGCCGGGGCTGCGTCGGTTCTGAACAAATGAGCAGTGACAAGCTAACCCTGAAACAACGTTTTGATCGCTGGATGATCAAACATGGCCGGGTACTGGTCATTGGCATCCCGTATTTCTGGCTTTTCCTGTTCTTCCTGGTGCCGTTTCTGATCGTTCTGAAGATCAGTTTCTCGGTGGCGGAATATGCACAGCCGCCCTATACGCCGCTGTTTGAATGGATTGATGAAGGCATCACGATAACACTTAATTTCGGGAACTATCTGTTCCTGTTATCAGACAGCCTTTATGCCACCGCCTATCTTAACTCGATCCGTATTGCAGCCATTTCAACGATCATCACCCTTTTGATCGGTTATCCGATGGCCTATGGCATTGCGCGCGCCCGCGGATCGATGCGCAGCGTTCTTTTGATGCTTGTGATCCTGCCATTCTGGACCAGTTTCCTGATCCGTGTTTATGCCTGGATCGGCATTCTTGACCGAGAAGGCCTGATCAACGCGTTTCTTCTTTGGACCGGGATCATTTCCGAACCACTGATCATGCGCCAGACCGAATTCGCGGTCTATGTCGGCATTGTTTACACCTATTTGCCTTTCATGATCCTGCCGCTTTATTCGACGCTTGAGAAAATGGATGTCAGCCTGATCGAGGCCGCACTTGATCTGGGCTGCAAGCCCTGGCAGGCCTTTGTCAAAGTGACGCTGCCATTGTCGATGCCGGGCATTCTGGCCGGGTCGCTTCTGGTGTTTATTCCTGCTGTTGGTGAATTTGTTATTCCGGAACTTCTGGGTGGTCCGAACACGCTTATGATCGGTCGAACCCTTTGGAACGAATTCTTTGCCAACCGTGACTGGCCGATTGCATCGGCCGTGGCGATTGCGATGCTGCTGTTCCTTGTGGTTCCGATCATGTGGTTCCAGCATATCCAGACCAAGCAGGAGGAACGTGAACAATGAATGGCAAACGTTCAACCTTCCTGATTTCGGCATTGGTGTTCGGCTTTGCGTTTCTGTACGTGCCGATCCTGCTTGTGATCATTTACTCGTTCAACGAAGGCAAACTCGTTACGGTTTGGGCAGGCTTTTCGACCAAATGGTATGTGTCGCTGTTTAACAATGACGGCATGATTGATGCCGCCTGGAACAGCCTGCGCATTGGCGTGATGTCGGCAACGCTTGCCCTGGCACTTGGCACGCCCGCCGGGCTTGTCATGTCCCGTTTCGGGCGGTTTAAGGGCCGGACCATGTTTTCTGGGATGATTGCCGCCCCGCTTGTGATGCCCGAAGTCATTACCGGCCTGTCGCTTTTGCTGTTGTTTGTGACACTTGAACAACTTGTTGGCTGGCCAGCAGGACGTGGTCTTTCGACCATCACGATTGCCCATACGACATTCTGTGCGGCCTATGTCGCGGTTGTTGTGCAATCGCGCCTGTCGGGCATGGATATCTCGGTCGAGGAAGCGGCAATGGACCTTGGCGCGAAGCCGGCCAAGATTTTCTTTGTCATCACGCTTCCGATGATCCTGCCGGCCCTTTTGGCCGGGTGGCTTTTGTCTTTCACCCTGTCGCTTGATGATCTGGTGATTGCAAGCTTTGTCGCGGGTCCGGGCTCCACCACCCTGCCGATGAAGGTATTTTCTTCGGTACGCCTCGGCGTATCGCCGGAAATCAACGCGCTTGCGACCCTGATCATCCTGACTGTGTCGATCATGATCGTGATTGCCAGCTTCCTGATCCTGCGATCAGAACGGATGCGCAATCGCGCAGCCAATGGCAGCGACGCGTAATCCGCACCGCTCAAACCAAAGACCTAAAAAAACAGCGCCGGAACATCAGTTCCGGCGCTGTTTTCTATTCAGAAGATCGAACCCCTGTTATCCGCAATCGGCCTCAGCGGCGCGACGCATCATTTCCCGGCATTTCATGCCAGGTGCGGCTACGCGCCAATAGGACACGACGGCTTCTTCAGCGGCCTCTTCGAAATCAATGATCAGGTTGGTCAACGCGTTCTGTTCCATCAGCTTTTTAACGCGATCAGGCAGCTGTGACATCTGCCACAGGCCAATCACCAGCGCATAGGAAGACCGCATCAGTTTACTGGCCGCATCAGGTGTGATGGCATAAAGCTCGGCCAGGGCATCCGCAGTACGTTTGACCATCGATGCCAGGAAACGGCGCTGTCCGACGACCATTTCGTCGTCCGAGCCAGATTCCAGCACGCCCTGCGACAAAGACGCAAGACACAGGAATTTCTCATTCTTTACAAGATATTGCACAAATTCACGGGCCACGCGGGTTGAATCCCGCTCTTCGGGCCGACGCAGTGCTTCCTGATCGATGATATCAAGATTGTTCTCAAACCAGCTTTTCTGGAAGTGACGCAGCACTTCGAGGAACAAAGCCTCCTTGCTTGAGAAATAGAGATAAAGTGTCCCTTTGGCCAGATTGGCCTTGCGGGCAACTTCAGCGGCCGATGGCAACGTTCCATCGCCTTCGAGATAGAGTTCACGTGCAGCTTCAAGAATATCTGCACGACGCTTTAACTTTTGTTCATGGCTACGTGCCCGAACAAGATTCTCTTGTTCCATTTAGTTAACTTCCCCCAGCGTTTTTCCCCGTGCATATTATTGCATTGTAATTCACCTAAAAGTCAAACCGTGGAACGAGAATAAATCGACAAAACTCATGACGCCTTGAAAAATCAGGGGTTTCATCTGCAAAAACCCCTACGTATTAGATGAATTATGGTCACATAAACCCAGCGCAACACCAAAATCTGAACAAATTTCGCGAATCAGTACATTTTCAAACCGAGTCGCGATTTGTAAAAATGCGCACAGACTACCAATTACCGCCCCCTGCCCATCAACGAACACGTTTCCGCACGCCACAATCGAAGTGACCTTGTGTTCATTTCACGGGCTTGGGCGGATTGATCAAACCGGAAGTTCGGTTGTCCGTTTGACTTCGCGAAGCGTGATGACGGTCTGGACGCGTTCAACACCGGGCAACTGGGTCAGGACTTCGCTGTGGATGCGCTCGTAATCGGCGGTGTCACTATAAACGACATGCACCAGATAGTCGCTTTGCCCGGCCAGAAGATAGCATTCGACAACCTCCGGAACTTTTTGGACTTCTTTTTCAAAGGTTTCGAGTGCTTCGCGAGTCTGCCGGGTGATGGCGATATTGACGAAGGCATTGCCGGGCTTGCCGATCCGGGCCGGATTGAGAAGCATGGTGTAATGGTCAATGAACCCAGCCTCTTCCAGCAGGCGCACACGCCGCAAGCACGCCGATGCCGACAGGTTCACCTTTTCGGCAAGGTCGGCGTTACTGATACGACCGTCTTTCTGCAACAAGCGCAGGATCATACGATCCCGTTCGTCCATCTGCATTTTGAATAATCCTCCGTGATATCGATCATTCTTTTAAATTATCTAGCAATGATACCACCAATCGCATCTGGAATTGAAGATTAATTGCCCCATTTTTAGGGTATCATGCAGAAACCATAAGAAAATGGGCGCAAACCGCCCGGGTGCCATGGCAAAAGCCATGAAACACCGCAATTGCCACCTTATTTCGTCGGGAGAAAACGAAATGCTTATCGGTGTTCCAAAGGAAATCAAAAACAACGAGTACCGTGTCGGGCTGACACCCAGTTCAGTCCGCGAAATCACTACCCACGGCCATGCTGTCAAAATTGAAACCATGGCCGGTGCCGGCATCGGCTTTAGCGACGCGGACTATGTCGCAGCCGGTGCAGAAATTGTCGGCACCGCGGCCGAGATCTTTGCCACCGCCGAAATGGTGATCAAGGTCAAGGAGCCGCAAAAAGTCGAATATGAACAGCTGCGTGAAGGACAGTTGCTGTTTACCTATCTTCATCTGGCACCAGACCCGGAACAGACCAAAGGCCTGATCAAATCCGGTGTAACGGCGATTGCCTATGAAACCGTGACAGATCGCAATGGCGGCCTGCCGCTTTTGGCGCCGATGTCCGAAGTTGCCGGACGCATGGCCCCGCAAGTCGGCGCAACAGCCTTGCAAAAAGCCAATGGCGGGCGCGGCATGTTGCTGGGCGGTGTTCCGGGTGTTGCCCCGGCCAAGGTCGTTGTGATCGGCGGTGGCGTTGTTGGCACCAATGCCGCCCGTATTGCTGCCGGGATGGGCGCGGATGTCACGATCCTTGATAAGAACGTCAAACGGCTGACCTATATTGATGATGTATTTGGCCCGCGGATCAAAACCCAGTATGCGACGATTGATGATACCGAGGCGGTGGTATTTGAAGCCGACATGGTTGTTGGCGCAGTTCTGATCCCCGGTGCCGCCGCCCCGAAACTGATCCGCAAGGACCAATTATCAAAGATGAAACCGGGTTCGGTCATTGTCGATGTGGCGATTGATCAGGGCGGATGTTTTGAAACATCCAAAGCCACCACCCATGCAGACCCGACCTATATCGTGGACGATGTCGTGCATTACTGTGTTGCCAATATGCCCGGTGCGGTCGCACGCACATCGACCTTTGCGTTGAACAATGCCACCCTGCCCTTTGCCCTGGCACTGGCCAACAAGGGTTGGAAACAGGCGTGCACGGATGACGCACATCTGGCCGCGGGCCTGAACGTCCATAACGGACGGATCACCTATCAGGCGGTCGCAGATGCCCTTGGCTATGACAGTTTGTCGCTGGAAAAGGCGCTGGCCTGATCAACAGCGCCCAAAGCACTCAAAGCACCAAAACAAAAAAAGGGCACCGAAAGGTGCCCTTTTTCATGTCTTTGGCGTATGCCGGATCGATCAGAATTCGACCTGGGTCACATCACGTACAGCACCCTGATCGGCACTGGTTGCCATGGCGGCATAGGCACGAAGGGCGGTTGTGACTTTACGTTTGCGCGGCTTGGCCGGGCGCCATGCTTCGGGGCCCTTGGCCTCCATCGCCTGACGGCGGGCAGCAAGCGTCGCGTCATCAACGGCAATCTTGATCGTCCGGTTCGGGATATCGATTTCGATCATATCGCCCGGTTCGATCAGGCCGATATCACCACCAGCCGCAGCTTCCGGTGACACGTGACCGATCGACAGGCCCGAAGACCCGCCCGAGAAACGACCATCGGTGATCAGCGCACAAGCCTTGCCCAGCCCCATCGATTTCAGATAGCTGGTCGGATAGAGCATTTCCTGCATGCCCGGCCCGCCCTTTGGTCCTTCGTAACGAACGATGACAACGTCACCTTCCTTGACTTCACCACCAAGAACCTTGGCAACGGCTTCGTCCTGGCTTTCGCAGATCACAGCCGGGCCGGTGAATTTCAGGATGCTTTCATCCACACCACCGGTTTTAACGATGCAGCCATTGACCGCAAGGTTGCCAAACAGAACCGCAAGACCACCATCCTGACTATAGGCATGTGCAACGTCACGTACGCAGCCTTCTTTTTCGTCAAGATCAAGATCATCCCAATAACGTTCCTGCGAGAATGCGGTCTGGGTCGGAACACCGCCCGGCATTGCACGGAAGAACTTGTGAACAGCTTCGTTGGTGGTGCGTTTGATGTCCCATTTTGCAAGGGCATCTGCCATGGTTTTGGTATGCACGGTCGAAACATCGGTGTGCAGCAAACCGGCACGATCCAGTTCACCCAGAATACGCATGATCCCACCGGCACGATGGACATCTTCCATGTGGAATTTCGGATGGTTCGGCGCGACCTTGGAAAGATACGGGATCTTGCGCGACAAACGATCCATGTCGGCCATGGTGAATTCAACCTCGGCTTCCTTGGCTATTGCCAGAAGATGCAGAACCGTGTTGGTCGAACCGCCCATTGCGATATCAAGCGCCATGGCATTTTCAAATGCCTCGAAGGTGGCAATACCACGCGGGGTCGCGGTGATATCTTCTTCTTCGTAATAGCGACGTGCCAGCTTGACCGATGTGCGTGCAGCTTCAAGGAAGAGTTCCTTACGCGCAGCATGGGTTGCCAGCACCGAACCATTACCCGGAAGCGCAAGACCAAGGGCCTCGGCCAGACAGTTCATCGAGTTGGCGGTGAACATGCCAGAGCAAGAACCACATGTCGGGCACGCAGAACGTTCAACGGTTTTGACCTGTTCGTCCGAAATTTTCGGATCGGCAGCCTGAACCATCGCATCGACCAGATCGAGGTGATGTTCGTCGCCGTTCAGGATTACCTTGCCTGCCTCCATCGGGCCACCGGACACAAACACAGCCGGGATGTTAAGGCGCATCGCAGCCATCAACATGCCCGGGGTGATCTTGTCACAGTTGGAAATGCAAACCATCGCATCGGCGCAATGGGCATTGACCATGTATTCGACGGAATCGGCAATGATTTCACGGGACGGCAAGCTATAAAGCATGCCGTCATGACCCATCGCGATGCCATCATCAACAGCAATCGTGTTGAATTCCTTGGCAACACCACCGGCGGCCTCGATCTCGCGGGCGACCATCTGGCCGAGATCCTTGAGATGGACGTGACCGGGCACGAACTGGGTAAAGCTGTTGACGACCGCGATGATCGGCTTGTCGAAATCTTCGTCAGTCATACCAGTGGCGCGCCAAAGGCCGCGCGCACCGGCCATATTGCGGCCATGGGTTGTTGTACGGGACCGATATTCCGGCATGGAGGAACCTCTCTAAATCTTCGCGGGGTACGTTTCTTTATATTATCGCGTTCTAGCACAGTATTCGCGCATTTTGACAGTTTTTTGCGTGAAAATTTCATCTGGCGTGTTCATTTGATACGATAACTACCCATTTGGGTTAAGAACGGCTGCAAAAAGCGTGTCGGTCGTCACGCAGGCAGACAATTGTGAACAACTTCACACTTTTCAGACCATCGCCCTGAAATACCTACCCCAAATACCAAAGGCACTATCCCCTTGGATAGGCGACCTTCATCTAAACAATTCATATCTTAATGGATGATTATCGCCGCCAGGCGATTCTCCCACTCCCATTCTCACCCCGGACCCGAAACGGTTCGGGGTTCTTTTTTTTCCGGCTTTCCTATCCAAGCCCTATCTATTTCAACTGCCTACTTTAAAGGTTTAGCGGAACCCTTTAATGTCTGAGATCAATGATGAAGCCTAGAACGTGATCACCCGGTGGAGAAACGGCCCCCCATGTCCGACCAACTCAAGACATTGTTGCGACGCGGACTGACGGCGCACGAGGGCAACCGCCCCGAGGAAGCCGAGAAAATCTATCGCCAGGTTCTTGATATCGCCCCGAACAATGCGGAAGCCGAACATTTACTGGCCACCCTTCTGACCGGTCTTGGCCGCCATGGCGAGGCAATTGACCTTTTTGAAAGCTGCCTTTCAAGCTTTGGGGCCAATCCGGCCGCACGATGCAACTATGCCATCGCCCTTGAAACATCAGGTCAGATTGAGAAGGCGATTGATCAGTTCAAACAGGCGATCAGTTATCACGGGGATTTCCCCACCGCGCTTTATCATCTTGCCCGGCTTGAAATGCCACGCGGGCATCTGGGGCAGACTGTTGATCTTTTGGGCCGGTTGCTGGGCCTGAAGCCCGATCATTATGAAGGATTGTTGTTGTTTGGCGATGCGCTTCATGCGCTTGGGCAGGAAGAAGCCGCCCTGACATCGCTGGAACATGCCGCACAGGCAGCGGGCATTTCGCCCGATCTGATTTGCCGGGTTGCCGGAACATATTTGCGACTTGGTTATCCGACGCAGGCGCAGAACCTTTATCAGCGTGCACTTAGCATCAATGCGAAATTTGTCCCGGGCTTGCGCGGCCTTGGTCAGGCACTTGCCCATCAGGGATATTACGCCAAGGCGGTTGCGCTTTTGAAAACCGCCCGCCAGCTTACCAAGGATACGGTCGAAATTGATCTGGTTCTGGCCGACATCACCCTTAAATGCGGCGATCTGGTCGAAACCATCGACAATCTTGAAAGCGTTCTGAAAAAACATCCGGATCACGCCACGGCCGATGCGTTGCTTTTGCGGGCAAAGGCCAAGCTGGCATCGGCCGATGCCACCGATCATGCCAAGGACGCCAAGAACTGGGCAAAGCATCATATGCCGATTGCCGCCCGTCCGAAATTTGCCAACACAAGGCAGGCAGACAAGCGGCTTCGGATCGGGTGGCTGTCACCGTTTTTCTGTGAACACCCGGCCCATCAGCTTCTTCGTCCTTTGGCGCGTCATTTGAACCGCCACGAGGTCGAACTGTTCCTTTATTCAGCGACACCGCGCCCCGATGACGTCACCCGTTCATGGCAAGTGATGGCCGATGGCTGGCGCGAGGTATTTGGCCAGGACCCAATGCAGATTGCCGATCGCATCCGCAAGGACAAGGTCGATATCCTGATTGATCTGTGCGGCGTACATCCGACACAACCGATTGAGGTCTTTGCCCTTTATGCGGCCCCGGTTCAGGCCAGCCTTTCAACAATCACCACCGGCATTGCACAGATCGATTACCTGATCGGGCATAAGCAGGTGTTTGCAGGCGAGCTTGCCAGCAACAAACTGTTTTCCGAACGGGGGCAGAAACTTGATCTTGGCCCGTTTGTGCCAGATCAGCTTGAAGATGCACGCCCCGTAAGCCCCCTTCCCGCTGCGTTCGGGGATGGCACCATCCGGTTTGGCTGTATCGATCGGGTTGCCAATATCAGTGATCAGACACTGAATTGCTTTGCGCGGATGCTTAACAAAGTCAAAAACAGCCGGATCGTCATTCAGGATGATGTTCTTGAAGATTCGTATGCTGCCAAGACATTCCTTGATCGCATCCGGCAAGCCGGGATCAATCGGGACAGACTTGATCTTGCAGGTGGCATTGCCACGGACGACCGCGCATCGCTTTTCGCGCAGATCGATATCGGGCTTGCCCCCTTCCCGTCCATATCGCTTGAAAACTATTACGAGATGCTTTGGCACGGGGTGCCGTTCATATCCCTTGCCAATGATCTGCCGGGGTCGCGGCTTGGCCTTGGGTTGCTTACCGATATCGGGCTTGAGGCCCTTTGTGCGCAAACCGAAAAGGGCTATGTCGACAAAGCGATCATGCTGAGTTCGGATTTAAGCGCACTTGCCAGCATCCGCGAAAACATGCGTGATCGCATCCGCAACAGCAAAGCATTCCACGCCCCCGCCGTTGCCCGCGAGTTTGAAGAAGCCTGTCGCGAGATGTGGCAGAATTTCTGTCTTCAAAAGGGTTAGGGATTTTGCCCCCTGATCACGTTTTATCGCGTGATCATGGATGCAAGAATTTCATCGACCGCCGCGGCAAGATCATCTGTGATCAAATCGGCCTCTGATGCCTCGGCAAAGGTGGTTTCCTTGGCCCCGTGTCCGGTTCTGACCATGATGGCGCGGGTTCCCGCCGCGTGGCCTGCGCGCACATCATTGACCCGATCCCCGACCAAAACACTTTTTGGCAGTGAAATTGCGAATTCTTCTGCCGCGGCGAGTAACATGCCCGGTTCGGGTTTGCGGCATGTGGATTGGCGGCGATATTCGCCCTCGCCCTTTTCATGATACGGCGAATAGAAAACGCCCTGCACCGATGCCTGTTCCCGGGCCAGCAAGGCGACCATTGCCTTATGAATATCCATAAGCTGGTCTTCGGTGATGTAACCGCGCGCCACGGCCGATTGGTTGGTAACAACAATCACCGGAATGCCCGCCTCGTTCAAACGGCGGATTGCCGTTGCCACACCTTTGATCAGATGAAAGTCCTCGACCCGTGACAGGTAATGGACTTCTTCGTTGATCACGCCATCACGATCCAGAAATACTGCCGGCAACGGATTACGCCGATCCCGAAAACGCGGAGCCGGATCAATCAGATGACGTTTGACGGTGTCGTGGGATTGGCTATTCATCGGGGGCCTTGTCTGCAATCACGTTTTGGCAAGAATGCCGGAATGCGGTCCAATATGGCAAGTTATCGGGAAAAAGACACCCCGTATTCCGCAGGGCAAAAAACCCAAGTGGTATTACCATTATTTACTTGCAGAAACGCTGCCTACCATGACAGGTTCAGCAAGGGCATACCCCGCATATCCGCCCCAAAAGAACCTTATCAGGGAACGCACAATCCATGTTTGCCGATATCTTTGCTATTTTGGCCCCGGTTTTTATCACCGCAGGACTTGGCTATTTCTGGGCCCGCGCCGGCAAGCATTTTGACACCAATCTTGTGACATCAATCGTCACCTATTTCGCAACGCCGTGTCTTACCTTTGCGGCATTGGCGACTGTTGAGCTGGGTGGTGATACCCTGATTTTGATGGGAACAGCGGCACTTGTGGCCAATATTCTGTTTGTGCTGATCGGTTGGCCGATCCTTAAGGTCTTTAAACTGGCACCGCAAACCTATTTGCAGTCCCTGACATGGCCCAATGTCGGCAATGTCGGCTTGCCGCTTTGTATGCTGGCCTATGGCAAGGAAGGTCTTGCGCTTTCGGTCGCGTTTTTTGCCGCCTATGTCGTTATTCAGCTGACCATCGGGGTTGCCTTTGTATCTGGCAGCTTCTCGATCAGATCATTGGCAAAGATGCCGATCATTCCCGCAACCCTTGTTGCCACGATCTTTCTTGCGACCGACACCGCCGTTCCGGAATGGCTTTACAACACCACCAATCTGATCGGACAGCTGACCATTCCGTTGATGCTGTTTACCCTTGGCGTATCTCTTGCCAAGCTGCGCCCGGTCAGCCTTGCACGCAGCACTGCGCTTAGTGTCCTGCGTCTTGGTATGGGGTTCGGGGTTGGTCTGGGCCTGTCAGAAGTTATGGGCCTTACAGGCATCGAACGCGGCGTTGTGATCTTGCAATGTTCGATGCCGGTTGCGGTGTTCTGCTACCTGTTTGCGCAGCTTTACAACCGCGAGCCGGAAGAAGTCGCAGGCGTTGTCATCAGCTCAAGCTTTATCGCTGCGGTATCGCTTCCGGCCCTTCTTTGGTACGTGCTTTAATTTGTAACCAGCCGGTAATCCCCGGTAATCGGACCTTTATCGCCTGACTTTTCCGGATAGAAGCCAACCGCGCATTCAAACCGGCCCTTTTGCAGGTCAGGATCGCCGCGCTCTGCCGCCAGTTTCAGTACATGATCACGGCAGGCCGCAACATTGGCAAAGACCGGTTCGGAAATTTCGATCTTGCCGGGTTTTGTAATGTCTGGCGTGTAAACGGCAGTTACTTGTTCCCATGGGGCGGCATCATCAGCCCAGATCAGATCGGCGATAGAGCGTTCCGGGTTACCGAGGCTTACCGCCGCAAGAACAGCAATTCCGGTCGCCAACAGGGCACGGCGCAGCATTCGTTTATTCATTTGTATCCTTCAGGCCCCCTTGCCACCGGTCACGATCAAATCAAAGCCGGGGAAAGGCGCATCATATTCAAGGTGGTAGTCATCAAGTGGCGGCGGCGATTGCGTGGTATTGCCCAACAACACATGTACCTGCCCGCGGTGATGGGTTTGATAGACGAAAAGGTGCGACAAGATATCGGCCACGGTTTCGCGTGTAACGACGTTGTTTTGACGTTCAAGTTCAACTTCGCGCATCGCATCCTTTTCACCATGCTGATCACAGAATGTCATCAGTTTGTGGTCTGTATCGCGCTGGGCGGCGGCCAGCCTGACGATATCGGCAAACGGCATGTCATTGCGCAAACAATCCAGCCCCCGCCCGCCATCGGTCAAGGCATCAAAATAGTACCAGTCAACGATCAGAGTGTGATTAAGGGCTTCGAGGATCGAGGGTGTAAAACTTGTTCGCTTGGACGTCAGTTCGTGTGGTGTCAGATTTTGGCAGACACCATACAAACGATGATTGGACCAGGCATTGTTACGTGCCTGATGAAAAAACGAAGTTCCCGGCATACCGCAAGTGTCCCAACTTTTTGGCGCTCCGTGACATTCCGTTAAGTGGCTTAACCGGTCACCGGATGCGCATGGTTTAGCGGACCGTTTCCTTTGCCGTAATTTGGTGCGGTTCGGATGGCTTCGCGGACATAAGCCCGCGCGCGGGCAACAGCATCACTCAGTCCCATGCCCTGTGCCAGCCCGGTTGCAATCGAACTTGCAAGCGAGCAGCCCGTACCATGATTATTTTCAGACGGAATGCGCGTTCCTTCGAAACCTTCTACATCACCGTCCCGGCGCCACAGAATATCGACGATCTTGTCCCCTTCGGCGTGACCACCTTTGATCAGGACAGCTTCGGCTCCGAGCTCGCCAATTTTGTGCGCCGCAGCAATCATATCACTTTCGCTGGTGATTTTCATGCCTGACAGTACTTCGGCTTCGGGAATATTTGGTGTCAGAACCGTTGCAAGCGGGATCATCTTTTCGATCAGGGCCGAAACGGCATCTTCCTGAAGCAATGGCGAACCGCTTTGCGAAACCATCACAGGGTCAACAACCACCGGAATTCCGGCTGCCTTTTCTTTGATAAATCCCGCCACCGCTTCGATCACCGGCACGGAATGAAGCATACCGGTTTTGATCGCATCGGCCCCGATATCGTCAATCGTGACAGTGGCCTGATGGACGATCATTTCCGGTGCAATGCCCAGAACGTCGAAGACTCCGGTCGTATTTTGCACCGTAAGCGCGGTAATTGCCGTTGCGGCATAGCCGCCAAGAGCGGTTACCGACTTGATATCGGCCTGAATACCCGCCCCGCCCGAACAATCGGACCCGGCAATGATCAAGACACGACCTTTCATGATCGACTTCCTTTATGCGTGCAAGATGTTGTTATGGCGACGAAATGACCAGATAGCGGGAATTAACCCGCCACCGCAGTGATTTGCGCAACGATCCCGTCAACGATCTGTTCGACCTTAAGCGCATCGTCGCCCTCGGCCATGACACGGATCAGCGGTTCGGTCCCGGATTTACGGATCAGGACACGGCCATCGCCATCAAAGGCCTTTTCCGCCGACGAAATGGCTTCGATCACACTGCTGTCGGACAGCGGGTCGGACCCAGCCGGATAGCGCACATTTTTAAGAATCTGCGGCAGCGGTTCGAACACGCGGCTCATTTCCGAGACACGGCCTTCGCGGCTGGCAAGAACAGCAAGAACCTGAAGACCGGCAAGCAGGCCGTCCCCGGTCGATGCGAAGTCAGACAGGACAATATGGCCGGACTGTTCGCCACCAACATTGCAATCAAGGGCCCGCATCTGTTCGACAACATAACGGTCACCGACCTTGGTGCGGATCAGGCGGACATCGTTGCTTTCGAGATAACGTTCAAGACCAAGGTTCGACATCACGGTTGCCACCAGCGCATTGCCACGCAACTGACCGGTACGTTTCCAATGGGTAGTGACAAGGCCCATCAACTGATCACCATCAATCAACTGGCCTTTTTCATCGCACATCTGAACGCGGTCAGCATCGCCATCAAGCGCAATCCCGACATCGGCCTTTTCGGCCAGAACACGGTCACACATGGTCTTGGTATAGGTCGATCCGCATTTGTCGTTGATGTTCAGGCCATTCGGGCTTGTGCCGATTTCAATGACCTCGGCCCCCAGTTCGCGCAGAACCTTGGGCGCGACCGAGTAACCGGCACCATTGGCGCAATCAAGGACGATGCGCATACCTTCAAGCGAAACTGTGCCCGGCAACGAAGATTTCACGGCTTCGATATAGCGGCCCGGGGCATCATCGATGCGCTTGGCCCGACCAAGCGAATTGGCCGGAACCAGTTTGCTTGAAAGGTCGCTTTCCATCAGTTCTTCGATTTCAAGTTCGACCTCGTCCGACAGTTTGAAACCGTCCGGACCAAACAGTTTGATCCCGTTATCCTGAAACGGATTGTGCGACGCAGAGATCATCACGCCAATATCGGCACGCATGGATTTGGTCAGCATGGCAACGGCAGGCGTCGGCATCGGACCGACCAGCATCACATCCATCCCCATCGAGGTAAAACCGGCCACCAGTGCCGGTTCAAGCATATAGCCCGACAAACGGGTATCCTTGCCAATGACGACCTTGTGGCGATGGTTGCCGCGCGTGAAATAATGTCCCGCTGCCATCCCGACCTTAAGCGCCACATCGGCCGTCATCGGGGCGGTATTGGCGGTTCCACGAATTCCATCGGTACCAAAATATTTGCGGCTCATGCTTCTTTTCTCTGCTTATGCAACGGGCAGTCATGCCTGTTCTATAAATTCTGATTGCCGGTTATATCAAAGTGGCCGTTCAATGCCACAGACAAGTGCAACATTTTAGCCAATTTCCCCCACCAATCCGTTAACGGGAATACATGCCCGGCTTCTGATAAAAGCAATGACCTGCTTTGAAAAACCGGCTATCAAAAAGCAGGTGACAGAACCTATTAATTTTAAAGGCTTGGAGCCGGGGGCATTTTGCGCGTTTTCCGCTTGAACATGATGTTGATTGCATTGTGGGCAATCATTGCCAGCGGTCTTTTTGCTGTTTTTTCGCAGCCCTCCCATGCCCATGAGGGTCAGCAACATTTTGTCGTCGGCCGTGATGGCCCGATCAACGATATCGCCCTTAATCAGTTTCTTGAACGTCTGACGACCGACCGGGAAATCACGATCCCTGCTGATCTTGTCAATATTCCTTCTGGCGAATTCGAACCGGTTTATGGCCGCCCCGGCCCCGGATATACTTCCCGTGCTGTTTGGTTGCGCGCGCCCTTTACGGTCGAAAGCCGCTTTGACAATCCGGGCAGCTCCGCCTTTATCGAAATGGGGGCGGCATATCTGAATGATATTGCCCTGACCATCATTTCACAGGAAACCGGGAATGTCGTATGGGAAGACCGGGTGGGTGATCGCATCCCGCAACTTCCCGGACGGATGGCCAATCTGAAACATGTCAGCCTGTGGCCGGACCTGGATTTTGGTCATTACTGGCTGATCATTCGGGTGGTTACCACAAGTTCCCACGTATTCGAAGCCGAACTGCAAACCGAGAAAACATTCATCGCCGAGACCGGCAGCGAAAGTTATCGCAATGGCAGTTATCTGGGTATTTTGATTGTTGCTTTCGGGCTTTATCTGACTTTTGGCCTGTTGTCGCGTGACCCGCCTGTCATCTGGTATTCGGTTTATATCTTTGCGTTGTTCCTGCTGAATTTCAGCACCACCGGATATGCCCAATTGTTGCTTAAGGGCGTGTGGCTGCTGGCATCGGATTTCATTACCGGTACCGGAACCGCACTGCTGATCGGTTCATCTTGCATCATGTGGGCCTATATCGTCCGTCTTGATAAGCATAATCCGATCCTGTTCCGAATTATGATCGGTATTGCGGCCCTTCTGATCATGGGGATGCTGACATCGGTAACGGACTATTACATCTACTTTGCCCGGATCTTCTTTATCCCCCAGGTGTGCCTGTTCTTTGTGCTGCTGGGATATCTGATTGTCCAAGGATACCGGGATAACGGCATCCTGATGTACGTCTTTTATCTGGTGGCACTGGGCGTTCCGACCATCGCGGCATCGATCCATCTTTTGACCTTGATCGGCGTCGCCCCCATCAATGCCTTTACCGCAAATATCTATAAGGCAAGCTCGACCATCCATCTTGGCATGGTGGCTATTGCGATGGCGGTTCGTTTGTATCGACTGGCGCACAAACGGGCCGATGCCTATCAAAGCAGTCAGCGCGCCACCCAGCTTGCAGGTGAACAGCGCACCTTCATCACCATGCTTTCCCATGAATTTCGCACTCCGCTTGCCATTATCCAGCGATCTGCTGAAATTCTGGGATTGCATATGCGCAAGGAAGACGAAACCATCAAAAGTCGGCTGGTGACGATACGGCGCAATGCCGGGCAGCTTTCAGCCCTTGTCGATGCCTTTTTGACCAAAGATACGCTCGATAGCGCGACCTTTTCGACATCACGCGAACATGTCGCCATTGATCAGTTCCTGACAGATTTGGTGGCCCGGCGTTCCCATGAAGTCCAGGAACAGAATGTCAGCCTGATCGGTGCGGATTTCGCGATTGTCGATATTGACCGTATTCTTTTGGAACGCGCGATCATTAACCTGATCGAAAATGCCCGCAAATATGCCCGGGGTGCGCCGGTTTGGATCGCTTCGACACGATCGGCAAACGGATATGTCTATATTCGCGTGGTTGACGAAGGGCCAGGCATTCCCGCAGACGAACTTGGCAAGGTTCAGAACGCCTTTTATCGCGGTAAGGATTCGTCGGTAACGCAGGGCGTCGGACTGGGCCTGCATATCACGAGCCGGATCATTGAAGCCCATAACGGCACCATGTCCGTCAGTGTCGGCGAACATGGCGGTACGACGATCCTGCTTAAACTGCCTTACAATCAGGAAGCAACCATTCTTGGAAACAGCCAACAGAAAATGAGCATTCCGGGACACGTGCGTCCAACCCCGGGCAAAAGGAATGAACCATGATTGGGCAATCTGTTTCATTCCCGAGAATGTCATCATTCCGCACACAGGTTGCGATGATCACAGCGTTGCTAATCGCATTCATTGCAAGTGTGCTGTGCCCGCCTGCACAGGCCGATGAAGAGACAACGCAGGTTCCCAAAATACTGGAACTTTCAAGTTTTCTTCCTGCCCCGATTGATGTCACACAGCACCTGAGATGGTTTGTAGACAGATCACATGGTTTGACCTTTGATGATATCGCCAACCTTCCGGGTGATGCGTTTATCAAAGACAAGGCGATCCCGTCCTTTGGCTATAGCCGCGATGTGATCTGGTATCGGCTGGACATGACTGTTTTTGACAAGCTGACCACGCATCCGCTTGTCGAGTTTAATCCGACTTATCTGAACTTCATTGATGTTGCGATTTTCGCCGACGGGACCAGAAAACCCATCTGGCAATCCCATCTTGGGGATCACGTCCCGGCCAGCCAGCGGCCGTTTGCCGGCACAACCCATGTGACGGATTTGCCATCCCTGGAAGCCGGGAATTACCGGATGTATATCCGGGTACAAAGCAATAGCACCAGCTTTATACAGGTGAAATTCTGGCCACCAACCGATTTGATCACGTCCCTTACTTTCCGGAATGTCGCGACCAACGTGTTCTTCGGGCTGATTATAACGCTTGGCCTTGCCTATCTGACACTTGGTTCCATCGCACATGACAGGATCGTCGTTCTGTATGGCGTCTGGGTGATCAGCGTAGGTAGCGTTATTGCAATTGTGAACGGGGTCGTCCTGAGTGACATCAAGCCCGAGACGCCTTGGCTTAATGACTTTTTACTTGGCAACATCAATATCATATCCCACGCAACCACTGCATATTTGTGGCTTCACATTGCTGATGTTCGTAAACGTCATCCATTGATGTTCAAGATATGCTGTGGCTATGTCGCACTGATTTTGGTGTTCATGGGTGGTGCGACCAACAATCTTTATACGATTTTCGGAACCTACCTTGTTCCGAGCCATTCTCTTTTCATGGCCCTGATGTGTGCCTATCTACTCAGACTGTTGATTGATGACCTGCGCAACCTACAGCTTTGGGCATATCTGACTTTTCTGGTTATCCCGACAGGTCCCGCCATACTGCTGCAACTTTCCCATACGGGTTTGATTGACATAACTCCGCTTCGTCTTGGGCTTCATCAGTTTACGACCCTATTCCATATCGTCGGCATGGGCGTTCTGATGGGATTCCGGTTGGCGCGCATGGACCGTGAACGCATCTCGATATCGCTTAAGGCCAAGGAAACGACCACCCTGGTCGAGGAACAACGCAACCTGATTTCGATGTTGTCGCATGAATTCCGCACACCGCTTGCGGTTATTCAAAGATCGGCAGAGATGTTGATGCTCAGATTACGTGAAAGTAACGGTGATGTGCAGGACCGCCTGCAACGTATTCAGCTTCAGGCACAGAAACTTGCCCGTCTGGTCGATATATTCCTAAGCAAGGATGGCATGGACGATCAGGCTTTTTCTCTGGCCCGTGAAGTGGTTCAGCTTAAACCGTTCATGGACGAGTTTGTCGCCCACACATCACGCGACGATGCTGAAATCCTTGTAACCGGCAATGTTCCGGAAACGCTTGAATCCTATATCGACCCGACACTGATCGGGCTTGCCATTACCAACCTGATAGAAACGGCACGACGGTTCGCCCACGGAGAACCCATTCAGATCAAACTGCACCATCAGAGCCAGTGGCTTGCCGAGATCGCTATTCCCTGTTCGGGCCCCGAACTTGATGACGAGGAAATCCGGCTGATTGGCAATGCCCTGTTCCGGCATGATGTCGAAACCCAGTCAATGCGCAGTGCCCTTGGCCTGCATATCTCACAACGCATTGTTGATGCCCATGGCGGATCGATTAAATTGCGCGACCACGGGATGACGGGTATCGAGCTTTGCCTTCTTCTGCCCTGCGAAGAAAGCACCGTAGAGAAGGACTGAAAATCTGACAGGTAAATCCGCGCCAGTTTGTCGCGAAAGCATTCGGGACAAGATCCGTTCGTAACCTAATTAGGATGCGTCGGCAGTGCCCAGAACAACAGCAGGCGACGTAAAGGCATAGCCGCGGCCATAGGCGGTTTTGACAGGCAGTTCTTCACCAATTTCCTTAAGGATCTTTTGGCGTACCCGCCGGATTGCCGTATCAAGGTTGCGGCAATTTTCCGCAGTATCTGCCTTGCCAAGTTCCACAATGATTTCGGGCCGGGTCAGCCAGGCACCATTTGCTTCAATCAGCAACTTGACGATTGTTCGTTCTGTTGCGGTCAGGCTTGCTTCGTCGCCTTGCGGATTGCGCAGCGTCCAGTTCAGCATATCAAGAACCCAGCCATCTTCGGTGGCAATTTGTTCCTGATCACTTTCAACATCAGTACGCGCTGTACGACGCATAAGCGGCTTAAGCGCGGCTTCGATAACGGACAGCGGACTGTCTTTGGTCAGATAAACGTCCGCACCGGACTTATAACCGGTCAAATGGTTATCCATGCCGGAAAGCGACGTCAGCATCATGATGCCGCAGTCGATATTCTTGCGTACATGCTTTGCCAGTTCATAGCCATCAGCATCGGGCAGCATGATATCAAGGATTACGGCATCTGGTTGTTTGGTTTGAAGAGCACGATAAAAGGCCGCGCCGGTTTCACATCCAACGACGTCAAAACCGCACATTTCCAGATACTCACACAGGTCCTTGTTCAGGTCCGTGTTGTCTTCAACGACAAAAACACATTGTGTCATGGCATCCCGGTCGGATGTGACGCTGCTTTCATCAGGCCGCGTCAGGCCGCCAATTCGGTTCATACAAAGACCTTCGCGTTTGCATTTACGCCAACCAAGAGATGTGACTTTGCGCCACTTGTACTCGTTCATCATCTGGTATGTGACGATATTAACCTTTTCGCAAGTCTGAACCTTCAAAGGTCAGAAAATGCCAGAATCCCGATATAAAAAAGGCAAGAATTCCATTCAGTCAGGAACGCATTTTCCCGAAGAACAGAAGTACTTGCCTTTTAATGGAAACACTCAGAATCTCAAGCTATACAGCTAGTGAGTGTAATTCCCTATCGCGCTATACTATGGAAGTAGAACTTGAAACCGCCAGTGCCTGAACCGTTTCCTGAACATCGTGGACACGGATCATCTGAACGCCATGTCGCCAACCATTGACGGCCGAGGCGATTGATCCGCCCAACCGTTGCTTGGGATCGGCTTTGGGATCAATCTTGCCGATAAAGGATTTGCGTGACGTTCCAAGCAGGATCGGACAGCCCAAACCATGGAACATCGCCAGACGCGACAGAAGTTCCAGATTATGAGACAGCGTTTTGCCAAATCCGATACCCGGATCGATGCAAATGCGATCCCGTGAAATCCCGGCACGTTCGCAGCTTTCGATACGATCAAGCAAGTAGTCATAGACATCCAGAACCGCGCAATCATATTGCGGATCGGCCTGCATGGTGCCCGGTTCGCCCTGCATATGCATCAGCATCACCGGCTTGCCCGACGCAGCAGCAACTTCCATCGACCGTTCGTCACCTTCAAGGCCGGTGACGTCATTGATTATGGCTGCACCGGCTTCAAGTGCGGCTTCCATGACCGAAGCATGACGGGTGTCGATTGAAATCACATGACCATCGGCCGCCAGTTCGCGGATCACCGGCACAACCCGATCAATTTCTTCCTGCTCGGAAACTTCGGCTGCACCGGGACGGGTCGATTCGCCCCCGATATCAAGAATGGAAGCGCCCATTTCAATCATCTTGCGCCCGCGTGCAACCGCATCAGAAGTGGTGTTGTAGTCGCCACCATCCGAAAAGCTGTCAGGTGTCACATTGATGATGCCCATCACATGGCAGGATGCCATATCAAGCCCGGCATATTCCGGACGTTTGGCCATCAGCCGATCAAGAACATTGTTGATTTCATCCACACGCCCGCTGTTTTGAACCCAGCCTTCTAGGGCTAGGAGCGGCAGGATCATGCTTTCGGCACCGCCTTCGTCACGGCGACGGATGATCTCGAGTGCGGAAAAACCGCGGCGGGAACCAGCCAGCGGAAGCGTATTGGGATCATCAGCATGATCGATGAAACCCGTAGGTGCGTAGTAAAGCGGTCCATCAAAATCAGCAAAGCCCCGCACATCGGCGGGGCTTCGCAGGACCGATCGTTTGATCTCGTCCATCAGTCTCTTTCGTTAGCTTCCCGGTTGCGGCTCCGGGGACAGATCCCCGCCACCTTCACCAGGGTTGTCTTTGCGGGCACCGCCGGAGCTCGGCACGGTGGAACGGCGTCCACCACCGGCATCCTTGCCGCCGCCAGTCGAATGGCCCGGACGGTTGATTTCTTCGCCACGCAGCAGCGCGTTGATTTCATCACCCGACAGGGTTTCATATTCCAGAAGGCCCTGCGACAGCGTATGCAGATCGTCAATATGTTCGGTCAGAACACGCTTGGCGAACTCATATGCTTCGTCGGAATAACGGCGTACTTCATCATCGATCAGCTGGGCGGTCTTTTCAGACACGTTTTTGTGCTGTGCGACGCTGTGACCAAGGAACACTTCTTCCTGGTTATCAACGTATTTGACGTTACCCAGTTTGTCCGAGAAGCCCCATTCGGTCACCATCTTGCGCGCATATTGCGTCACCATATTGATGTCCGAAGAAGCACCGGTGGTTACCTTGTCCTTGCCAAAGATGATTTCCTCGGCAACACGGCCACCCATCGCAACCGCAAGGTCGGAAATCAGCTGTTCATAGGACTTGGAAACCTGATCACGTTCCGGCAGGCGCATCACCATACCCAGTGCGCGACCGCGCGGGATGATGGTTGCCTTGTGGATCGGATCGGATGCCGGGGTATGAAGGGCAACCAATGCGTGGCCACCTTCGTGATAGGCCGTCAGCTTTTTCTCGTCATCGGTCATGATCATGGAACGGCGTTCCGCACCCATCATGACTTTATCCTTGGCGTTTTCGAAATCGGCCATGGTGACAACGCGCTTGCCAAGACGGGCAGCAAGAAGGGCTGCTTCGTTGACAAGGTTCGCCAGATCAGCACCGGAGAAGCCCGGTGTACCACGTGCAACCGTGCGCAGATCAACATCCGGACCCAGCGGAACCTTGCGGGCATGAACACCAAGAATATGTTCGCGGCCTTCAAGATCGGGGTTCGGGACAACAATCTGGCGGTCGAAACGACCCGGACGCAGCAATGCAGGGTCCAGAACGTCCGGACGGTTGGTTGCAGCAACCAGGATCACGCCTTCGTTGGCTTCGAAACCATCCATCTCGACAAGGAGCTGGTTAAGGGTCTGTTCGCGTTCATCGTTACCGCCGCCAAGACCGGCACCACGATGGCGGCCAACAGCGTCGATCTCATCGATGAAGATGATGCAAGGTGCGTTTTTCTTGCCCTGTTCGAACATGTCACGGACACGCGACGCACCGACACCAACGAACATCTCGACAAAGTCGGAACCCGAAATGGTGAAGAACGGAACGTTTGCTTCGCCGGCAATTGCACGTGCCAGAAGCGTTTTACCCGTACCCGGAGGACCAACAAGCAGCATCCCTTTGGGGATTTTACCGCCAAGACGCTGGAATTTCTGGGGATCACGAAGGAAGTCGACGACTTCTTCAAGTTCACCCTTTGCTTCCTCGATGCCAGCAACGTCTTCAAAGGTAACGCGACCGGATTTCTCGGTCAGCATTTTGGCCTTTGACTTGCCAAAGCCCATGGCTTTGCCACCGCCGCCCTGCATCTGGCGCATGAAGAAAATCCAGACACCAATGATCAGCAGCATCGGGAACCAGCTGATCAGTGCACTCATCAGCGGCGAAAGGCTTTCTTCCGGCTGCGCGATGATGCGGACACCTTTGTCGTTCAGTTTTTCGACAAGGTTCGGGTAATCCGGGGTGTAAACATTAACAGAGCGACCGTCGCGCGTTTCTGCAATCAGAGTGTTGCCCTGGATCGTGACTTCCGAAATCTGGCCGGTATCAACTTCGGCAAGGAAGTCCGAAAATGCCAGCGACGACTGACCGGACCGTCCGGAGGGCGACTGAAACAGGTTAAACAAGGCCACCAAAAGGATGGCAATGATAACCCACAGTGCGAGATTTTTTCCCATATTCATTCCAAGCTACTGGTCGCAATTATGTGTGCCGTGACGCAAAACTTCCTGCACAAGGCTTGAACATCAGATAGTCACAAGCCTTGCTTACGCAAGTAGGTTGTCGGGTTTCGGCGACGATTTGAAACCACTTTCCCACAAAGGTACTGGTGGTGCAAACCGCCATCCTCCGCCAAATGCAATTTTTCCCCTGCCCAGAGGCCAATCGCAGCCGGCGGCGGATAATACGTCGGAAAGCTCCGAAACCTCAAGCCCGCCAACGGATCGCAAGCCTTCTTTATCATAGAGTGCAGGCATGGATGCAAGGGCTGCGCGTGGCAAATTACCAATAAATGGTACTATTTCGCGCAATGCGGCCCGAAATGCCTTTGTGTGACTGACATCACAAAGGTCAAGCGGCCCTGCCAGCAGGCCGTCAAACGGCGCATCCATTTGGCCGTTTAACAACAATTCAAACCGGTTATCCCAACGCAACAAAGGTTGTTTGTTCCCGTAATTTGGCGAAACAACAACCGGCGTACGATCAACCCGCCCGACTTCGCGATAAACGCAAATCTGTCCCTTGCGGCCATGTAACATACACCCGCCGAGGCTTATACGCCCGGTTGCGTCTTGGGAAAGTTTGCTGATCGCGGCATCAAGCGCATCAAAGGCCGGCATGTAATCAGCCCCGCCCACGGTACGGACCACCTGCCCCAGCGCATAGACCCGCGTGGTTTTGCCAAACTCAGCGGCAAAAAAGGCATCGTAATCAAACAGTGCCACACCACAACCATGCAACGTCACAGCACGCGCCAGCAAGCAGCCGATATCGTGTTCAAGCGTCAACCGGTCGGCATCATTATTGCCCAAAACATCCGAAGGAACGTCTTGTTCGTGGAGCGATTTACGCACGCGCACCCGTTCGAACTTGTCATTCCGGTTTGACGGATCTTCAACCCAGTCCTGATTGAATGCGCGAAGTGTTGCGATCAGATCAGCCTTGGACACATTCAAAAGCGGGCGCAACAAACGGCCATTTGGCAAGAACCGCCGGGCAGACATCCCTGCCCGGCCCAGTGTCCCGGCATTGCGCAACTGGCGCATGGCAATCGTTTCGGCCTGATCCCCGGCATGATGGGCAACCAGAAGGTGGAAAATGCCGTGGTCCACCATGACCTGATCAATCAGATCATAGCGGGCGATGCGTGCACGTTCCTGCACCGCACCAGACGGTTTATCGCCTTCCCAACGGACGACGACATGTTCAATCCCGTATCTGGAAAGCTGCGATCCGACCCATGCGGCCTCGGACGCAGAATCAGCGCGTAAACCATGATCGACAGTGATGGCCAGAACCGCACCGCCTTGCGCCTGACACCAGTGATGGGCCAACAGAACCAGCGCCATGCTGTCTGCGCCGCCCGACACGGCAACCGCCACACGCGGGTTCTGCTCGAACGGGTCAAACTGCACCATCAATTGTTCAAAGACAACGGCGTCCAATGGAGTTCCACTGGACGCCGCAGCAAGATCAGGATTTGTTGGAACACTGTCGGTCATGACATGACTGTCACCAAAAACAGGCGACTAACATCCGCGGTTTTTGCGTTCCTGTCGGGCGCGATCAAGCACCACGTTGGAGGCATTCGGGAAGTTGTCGATCAAATGACCAAAAGCGGTGCAGGCATCTTCATTCTTGCCTAGATTGGCAAGCGACATGCCCAGCTTCAAAAGATTGTCCGGGGCCTTGGTGCTATCCGGATAGGTCTGAAAACCTTCGGTAAAGGCAATGGCCGCGTTTTCAAACTGACCGCGCACATAATAGGTTTCACCAAGCCAGTATTGCGCATTCCCGGCCAGCGGATCGTTGGGATGCGAGGACACAAAGCTGCTCAGTGCTTTTTCAGCAGCCGGGAAATCCTGTTTGCGCAACAAGCCAAATGCTTCGCGATACTGTTCTTCGGGGGTGCCACCGGAAAGCGCCGCGGTCTGGGTTGCGGTTGAAGCCACGGCCCCCGTGGATGCAGCAGGACCAGACGGGATTTTCGGCGGCTGGCCTTCATTTTCAATCACACCAAACAGTTTGGTGCCACGATCATTAAGCTGTTCACCACTCCCGGCACCACCACCCAACTGGGTCGCGGCAACACCATTGCCGGTCGGTGCCGCAGCACTGGTTTCTGCACCAGCTTGCGGGGCAACACCAGCAGCCCCACCAGACATCACAGACCCGCCTTCGAGTTGGCCGAGACGGAAATCAATATCAGCAACCAGCCGTTCAAGACGTTCTTCCATTTTCCGAATACGGAAATCGAACTGTTCGATCTGACCGGTCAGTTGGGTTGCACTGCGTTGAAGATCGTTAATCTGGACTTGTTGGCGAGCAGCAGCCGGGGATCCGTCATCGGCCCCTGCAACGGCGGCACCACCAGATGCGCCAGCAGCCCCGCCCGTCCCTTCGCGATAGACATAGCGCTGCAACAGATCAAGATCCTTGCGCAACTGGTCGACCTGACGGGACATGTTGGCATCTTGTGCGTGGACCTGCGTGGTCGCAAGCGACGTCATGCCAAATACGGTGCCGATGGCAAGGGCTGCAAGAAGATGCCGGCCTTTACGCAAAGCAACCATCCGGGATGCGCCAGAACCTGTGATCTCTGTCCGGTCAGACTGGATGGATGCACTAACAGTAATGTGCTGTTTCGTGGTCGGTCGAACTCGGATCATTGTCGGGTCCTTTGTCGTCAATGCAATCTTTGATGCGTCACTATGAACAGGACACAAGCATAGTTTCAACATTTTCTGGCGGCAAAAATAAGGCGCCTGCCCCGAACGGGACAGACGCCTTGATATTCAAGTCAGGCTTTCACCTGCACGCGCTTAACGGATAACCGATACAGAGCGGCGGTTTTTAGCCCAGCTTTCGTCGTCATGACCAAGAGCAACCGGGCGCTCTTTGCCATAAGAAATGGTTTCGACGCGCGACGGATCGATACCCAGAGCGATCAGGTAATCTTTAACCGAGTTCGCACGGCGTTCGCCGAGTGCAAGGTTGTATTCACGGGTACCGCGCTCATCGGCGTGGCCTTCGACAACAACTTTGTACTGCGGGTATTTCTTCAGCCAAGCGGCCTGCAGTTCGAGGGTGCGACGAGCTTCACCGGCGAGGTCGTATTTATCGAAGCCGAAGAAGACGCGGTCACCAACGTTAACAGCGAACCACTCTGGGCTGCTTTCCGACAGCGACGTGCTGGTGGACGGCTGGTTTACAGTCGATACACCCTCGCCACCAGTGGTCGCAGAGTTATCAGGTGCAGTTTCACATGCAGCCAGAAGAGCGGCGGCAGCAAAAACGCTGAGAATACGAAGTTTCATTTAAGTTTTCCCCTTAACACCGGACGCATTCGCCCGAGGTTGGTGTTTTCCATGTCTCGCGACACCGAAAATGCCCGCGATTAAAGCGAATCGCATTCAGTGCTTCGCGATGACTATACTCTTGAGAAATCAGGGAATCAAGGGCGACCATGCTGGATCCGACCCATCTGCAGGTGTAACGATCTCTCGCTCGTTGTAACCTGTGAGATCGATCGAATACAGACGATAGCGATCCTTGGTCCCGTCCCTGGACGGGTGCTGGCGGTGATACATCAACACTCTTCCGTTCGGCGCCCATGTTGGTCCCTCGACGAGGAACCCTTCGGCCAGCAGCCTTTCTCCACTGCCATCTGGCCGCATGACACCGATATAGAACCGACCTCCTTGCGATTTGGTGAATGCAATCAGGTCCCCGCGTGGCGACCAGACTGGTGTGGCATAAAGACCACCGCCAAAGCTGATACGCTGCACGCCCCCACCATCGGCATTCATCACATAAATTTGTTGTGCACCACTGCGATCGGAGTTGAAAGCAATGCGCGACCCGTCAGGCGAATAGGAGGGCGAGGTATCCACGGCCGGATGACGCGTAAGCTGGTGCTTTTCACGTGTGCGCAGGTCCAGCTGATAAATCTCGCTGTTCCCGTCAAACGCTTGCGACATGACGACCGAGTTCCCGTCTGGCGCGAATCGGGGTGCAAAAGTCATCCCCGGGAAATCGCCCAGCAGCTCCAACTCGCCGGTATCAATATCCAAAACATAAACGCGCGGCTTGTCGTTAAAGTACGACATATAAACCACTTCCTGTGCCGTCGGCGAGAAGCGCGGGTTCAGCACAAGGAACCGACCGTCCGACAGGAACCGATGGTTTGCACCATCCTGATCCATGATCGCCAAACGTTTTACACGTTTGTCAGCCGGGCCTGATTCAGACACATATACAATCCTGGTATCGAAATAACCGCTTTCGCCGGTGATACGCTTATAGATCTCGTCAGCGATCTTATGCGCAATCCGACGCCAGTTATTGGGCTGTGTACGATAGGCAACCCCGGACATCTGGGTTTCTGCCAACACATCCCAAAGTCGGAATTCGACACGAAGTAATCCGTTTGGTTCCGTAACGACGCGACCATTGACCAGTGCTTGCGCACTGATGGCACGCCATTCGGCAAAGTTCGGGTTGACCGCCAATGAAGCCGCACTCTGGATGAATGCCTTTTCATTGATCGGCGCAAACAGCCCCGAACGTTCCAGGTCAGCAGCAATCACCTGCGTCAGATTCTGGCCGATTTCGGTTTCGGCCACACCATCGCCCGGGAAACGGGTGACGGCGATCGGCATCGGTTTCAGCTCGCCCCGGGTGATGTCAATCCGGAGCTCCGCCTTTGCCGGCGACATAAAACTGACATTCAGGCCAGCGACAACGGCCAGGGCACACAGTGCCGCAACACTGCCTTTTGCCCAAAATCGTTTTCCTGCGTTGGTCTTGATGGTCATCCTGCCTCGCTATTTTCCACGCGTGTTCAAGAACTTATCATTAAAGGCCCAGCATTTCACGCATGTCGAAATTGAACGTGAATGTGCGCCACATTTCATATTTATCCAGCGGCAGTTTTAGAGGACTGCATTGCGGATTTAGCACTGCTCGCAAAGCACTTTCTGCAATCGTACGGCGAGAAGAATCGCCCTGAATATCATTCAGATTACTGATACGTGCCTGTCGAACAGTTCCGTCGGGGTTTGCGCTGACATGAATTTCAACAGCAAAGTTCCCTGCTTCTTTTGCACCAGCCGGCGGGCTCCAACAGCGTTCAATCTGACGTTTGACCGCGTCAAGTTCGCTCATCGTCAGATTGGCGTCCAGTCTGGTTGCAACAACCTCGCTGGCATTTTCCTGTGGAACTTCATCGGGTTGCGGTTCCGGTGTCGCCTGTGCAGTCTCCTTTAGCTTACTCACATCCTTAAGAACGCTCAGGAAGTCGCGTTTCTTCGGCTCTTCCTTCTTGGGTTCTTCTTTTTTCGGTTCCGGCTTCTTCTCCGGCTCCGGTTTGGATGGTTTTGGTTTGCTTTCAGGCTTTACCGCGGCCAACTCGGTCGGCTTTGGTTCAGGCTTCGGCTCGGGCTCTTTTTTAACTTCAGGCAACGGAACCGGTTCAGGTTTCGGGGCCGGTTTGGGCTCTGGCTTCGGTTCCGGCTTGGGTTCGGGTTTCGGCTCTGGCTTGGGCTCCGGTTTTGGTTCGGGCTTTGGCTCTGGCTTCGGTTCCGGTTTCGGCTCGGGTTTTGGTTCAGGCTTGGGTTCGGGTTTCGGCTCTGGCTTGGGGGCCGGTTTGGGTTCCTTTTTCGGTTCCGGCTTTGGCAAAGCCTTGGTCGGGGCTGCGGAAAATTCATCCACAGTCACGACTTCGACCGAAATGGACTGCAATTCCAGCGGCGTTTCATCAAACAGGTCAGGCAAGCCCAACCATGCCACCAGAAACAGCACAAGATGCAAACCAAGCGATATGAGAGCGTAACGCAGCATAATCAGTTACGAACCCTTTTGGGGCAGTTCGGCAATCAGGGCCACCTTGCTAAAGCCGGCATCCTTGATCAGCCCCATGACTTCCATCACCCGACCATAATCAATGGCCTTGTCCCCGCGCACAAAGATGCGGGTATCGGCCTTGTTGTCGGTGATCGCAGCGAGTTTTTCGGTCAGGGTGTCCTGAGCGATTTCGCTGTCCATAATATAAATCGTACCTTCGCGCGATACCGACACGACAAGCGGTTCATCCTGGCCTGTCATCGGAGCAGCACTGGTTTCAGGAAGGTCAACCTCGACCCCGACGGTCATCAAGGGTGCCGCGACCATGAAGATCACAAGCAGCACCAGCATGACATCGACCATTGGCGTGACGTTGATGTCGCTCATCGCGGAACGGCGATTGTTGCGACGTCCGCGACGGCGTCCTCCACCCGATTTGGCAAGCTGTGCGCCCATAATCAGTCTCTCGAATCGTCAAGTTGGCGCGACAGGATCGAGCTGAACTCGTCCACGAAAGCTTCGAGCCGGTTGCTGTAACGGTTGAGGTCACTGGAAATCTTGTTATAGGCAACCACCGCCGGAATTGCGGCGACAAGGCCCATGGCGGTTGCAAAAAGTGCCTCGGCAATACCCGGTGCCACAACAGCAAGCGATGTGTTTTTCGAAGCAGCAATCGACTGGAACGAAACCATGATGCCCCAGACCGTACCAAACAGACCGACGAAAGGTGCGGTTGAGCCAACGGACGCCAGGAAGGTCATGTATTTCTCGACCCGGTCCATTTCACGACCAAGGGTGATTTCCATGGATTTTTCAAGGCGCTGCTGCAAACGGGCGCGCATGGTATCACCATGAACACCGCGCGCATTCGAACGACGCCATTCACGCATGGCCGACACAAAGATTGCCGACATCGGATCACGCGGTTTGTCAGCAATCCGGTCATACAAATCTTCGAGTGACCCGCCCGACCAGAAGGCTTCTTCGAAGGTATTGGCCTGTGCGCGCAACTTGCGCAGGCGCATCAGTTTTTCGATTACAATCGCCCATACCCAGACAGAAGCCATCAACAGTCCGATCATCACCGTTTTGACGACCAGTCCAGCCTGCATGAAAAGTCCCCACAGAGACATGTCATGCGCCATGACCGACTGCCCCAGCGTTACCGCGTCGACCACTTGATTTTCCATATTCCCGTCAGTCCTTGTTCACATCCAGATATCGACTAAATACCGTTCTTAATTCTTCGGGCAATCTTTGTGCCCGAAGTTCTTCCAGCGACATGCAGGCGAGATAAATCTCGATCACCACAAGTTCATCCCCGTCGCGCATGATTTTCTGTTCGAAACCAAGCGATGCGCCCCCTAGCTTAATCACCCGGCTTTCCACCGTAAGGCGGTCTTCCAACTGGGCAGCGCGACGAAAATCGACGGTACAGTGTCGAACCGCTATGGCAACTTTGTGGCGTTCTGCAACATTTCGATTGGTAAAGCCCAACAGGTTAAGCATCGCTGAACGCGCACGCTCGGCAAATGCCAGATAGTTGGCGTGATAGACGATGCCGCCAGCATCTGTATCTTCATAAAATACGACTAAAGGATAAATGTGGCGCTTGCCTTCGATCTGCCCCATCAGGACGTCATGCGCAGTTTGGGTCATCAGGAATCGCCCCCGGATGATCCGTTGGCCTGACGATCAAACAAATCAGACATCGGCACCCCGCCCGCTTCACGCGGCGGCGTCAGACCAAGATGCTGGAACCCTTTGATGCCCAGCATACGCCCGCGCGGGGTACGCTGAATCAGCCCCTGTTGCAGAAGGTACGGTTCAATCACGTCTTCGATGGTGTCGCGTTCTTCTGACAACGCAGCGGCAAGGGTATCGACCCCGACCGGACCACCACCATAGTTACCAGCAATACAATTAAGGTAACGACGGTCCTGACTGTCGAGGCCAAGGTTATCGACCTCAAGACGGGTCAACGCCGCATCGGCAATGAACTTATCGACCGGCGACTTTTCGGCCACGGCGGCAAAGTCACGCACACGCCGCAACAAGCGCCCGGCAATACGGGGCGTACCGCGTGACCGACGGGCGATTTCCATCGCACCTTCTTCGGTCATATCGAAATTCAGAAGCCGCGCACCACGTGAAACGATGCTGACCAGTTCTTCAGGTTCATAGAAACGCAGACGCAGCGGAATACCAAAACGATCGCGCAACGGTGTTGTCAAAAGACCCGAACGCGTGGTCGCCCCGACAAGGGTAAAGGGCGGCAGATCAATACGGACGGATCGGGCTGCGGGCCCCTCGCCAATGATCAGATCAAGCTGGAAATCTTCCATCGCCGGATAAAGGATTTCCTCCACCGCCGGGTTCAAACGGTGAATTTCGTCAATGAACAGAACGTCACGCGGCTGAAGATTGGTCAGAAGTGCGGCAAGATCACCTGCCTTGGCGATAACCGGACCCGATGTCGCACGGAACCCGACACCCAGTTCGCTGGCGACAATTTGCGAAAGCGTGGTTTTACCCAGGCCCGGAGGCCCAAAGAACAAGACATGATCCATCGCCTCTTCGCGGGCACGCGCCGCCTGAATAAAGACATCAAGGTTTTCGCGCACTTCTTTCTGACCGGTGAAATCATCCAGTCGACGCGGACGCAGCGATCCTTCCTGATGGTCTTCTTCGCGACGCTCACCACTGAGCAGACGGTCTTCTTCTTCGCTCACGCGCTAAGCTCCTTTAGTCCCAGACGGATCAGGGTATCAATTGTCTTGTCATCACCAGCCTGCTGGGCTGCCTTGCCGACCGCACCAAATGCCTCGGAACGGCCATAGCCAAGATTGACCAGCGCAGAAACCGCGTCCGCCATCACGACACTATCATCCACAACCGGCTCGGCCGGGGCTTTGTCGATATTCACATCCGCAGATGATTTTGATGCTTTTTTCGATTTTCCAGCCGGTTTCGCCGGTTCTGCCGCCGGGGCAGCCGGGGCTGCAACCGGACCAAGATTAAGCTTGGCGGCCTTGTCTTTCAGTTCGCCGACAATACGGGTGGCAACTTTGGGACCAATACCCGGTGCACGGCAAAGGGCCGTCGTATCCTGTGCGGCAAGGGCGCGCAAAAGATCGGTCGGGCTTAGAACAGACAGCAATGCAAGGCCAACCTTTGCGCCAACACCCTGAACGGTGGTGAGAAGGTTGAACCACTGCTTTTCCGCATTATCGGCAAAGCCATACAGATGAATGTGATCTTCACGGACATGGGTTTCGATCATCAAACCGGCATCCCCGCCCTTGGCAGGCAGCATCGACAATGTCCGGCGCGATGCAAAAACAAGATAGCCGACACCATTCACATCAATGATGACGCTGTCTTCGCCAATAAAATCGACAATTCCGCGCAGTTTCGCGATCACCTGTATCGTCTCCCGTATCCTGTTGGTTTGGCTGACAGACTTGCCGCCAGCGACCTGTTACCAGCATGTTGCGCATGACAAATGGCAACTGCAAGGGCATCGGCCGCATCCGCCCCGGAAATTTCACATCCCGGAAGCAGGGTCGAGACCATCATCTCGACCTGTTGCTTGGCAGCGTGACCAGCCCCCACCACAGTCTTTTTGACGGCATTGGGTGTATATTCCGTTACCGGAATGCCGTTGCGTGCCGGTGCCAGCAACGCGACACCACGCGCCTGCCCCAATTTAAGGGTCGATACCGGGTTTTTGTTTACGAAGGTTTCTTCGACCGCCGCCTCGTCCGGGGACCAAGTCTGGATCACTTCGATCAGACCGGTATGAAGCTGGTCAAGACGTTCGGCAAGGGTCAGGGATTGGGTCGAGGTCACAATACCGTTGGCCACGTGGCGCATACGGTTGTCCTGAAGGTCAATGATGCCCCAGCCCGTGCGTTGAAGTCCGGGGTCAATTCCGAGAACTCTGACCACAGCGTCACCCTATTTCCCACAAAGCAGATACAAAACACCCGCCATTCAAAATATGAAGGGCGGGCATAAAGCCGCCCCCGAAAACGATGGCATCAACCAGCATATTCGGGGGAGTACTTTTTAAACAAGCTTAGTTATCGAGACCGGCAACGATTTCGTCGGTCCAGGCAACATTGGTCCAGACGTTCTGAACGTCATCGTTGTCTTCAAGGACATCAACCAGCTTCATGATGCTCTGGGCCTGATCAACATTGATCTCGGCTTCGGTCGCAGCACGGAAGACCAGTTTCGCACTTTCCGGATCGCCGAACTTTTCGGTCAGCGCTTCGCGAACAGCGTTCAGGTCTTCGATTTCGGTATCAATGACGTGGCTGTTCTCGTCCGACTCAACGTTTGCGGCACCTGCTTCGAGGGCGGCTTCGAAGAGTTCGTCTGCATTGGCGGCATCCGCCGGATAGACGATTTCGCCAAGACGGTTGAACATGAAGCCGACCGAACCGGTTTCGCCAAGGTTGCCGCCGCTTTTTGCAAAGGCAGCACGGACTTCGGATGCGGTACGGTTGCGGTTGTCGGTCAGAGCTTCGACAATAACAGCAACGCCAGCGGTGCCATAACCCTCGTAGCGGACTTCTTCGTAGTTGTCGCCGTCACCTGCACCGGTCGCCTTTTTGATTGCGCGGTCGATGTTATCTTTCGGCATGTTCTGCCCACGGGCAGCAGCAATCGCGGCACGCAGACGCGGGTTGCTGTTGATATCGTCACTGATCTTTGCCGACACGGTAATTTCGCGGGCAAGCTTGGTGAAGATCTTGGCGCGCTTTTTATCCTGCGCACCTTTGCGATGCATGATGTTCTTAAATTGGGAATGGCCGGCCATAACCTAAAACCTGTATTCATTGAACTCGATGTGGAACGGTATCGGGTGATACCACGCCGGTCATGCGGGAGTTCCCTGTCAGACCAGCCCGTCCGGGCCTTCGCAAGACATCGTTTTATGTCCACTGCGACCGTCACGGACGAAAATTTCGACCGCTCCTATAGCGTGTTTACCTGCACAGGTCCAGCAGAGCTTGGAAGGAACATTAACATCCGCGCAACCATGCCCCTGCCGGACCGATCTCGCGACCGGTGAAATCCACAGTAATTTTCTTGCATTTTGCGGCTTTGGTTTGGTTAGATGTTGCAGAGGTCAAGATATTCTTTCATTAATAATAAGAATGGAGCTTATTAAACTAAAGAAGAACGCTCCAACGCTCTAGGGGTCCAAAATACCGGCTATCTGAAAAGGCTCATCGCTTTATTCAGCAGTCGACACAACCCGAACGGACACAGAAGCCAGACGGGACAATCAGGAAACAAAGGTTAGATAGAATGGGAACTAGATTCGGGGTCCAAAGCAAATTACTGATTTCATTTGCTCTTGTTGGATTGTTGGCGGTCGTATCCGCTGTTGTCGGTGCCGTTTCTTTCAACAAGTTCGGTGATGCCCTTACAACCATCACAGAAGAAAAACTGCCACCAATTGCCGCCGCACAGGAACTGGCAACTGAAAGTGCCGAAATCGTCGCCATCGCACCGCGTATTGTCGCAGCCGCCAATACCGAGGAAGAAAACGCGATCAATGACGAACTTGCCTTGCGCCTGCAGGCACTTGTTTCGAAAATCAACGAAATCGAAGCCACCGGCTTCATGCCCGAAGTCATTGCCAGCATCAATGACAACCGTGGCCTGTTGCAGGACAACCTTGAAAAGCTTCATGCCGTCACCCAGGAACGTTTCCAGATCACGGACGAGAAAGCCGAGAAGCTTACCGATTTCCAGAATCTGGCAAAACGGTATGCCGATACGCTGAAGCCGGTTCTGTCCTATACCCAGAATGACATTTCCCAGGGCGGGCAATTTGCTGCGTCCTTCGAGAAAGACCCGTCGAAGCAATACAGCACCGACAAGGAAGAAATTCTCGAGGTCTTCAAGAAGTATTCTTCTGCAATCGATACCCGCACCCCGATCCTCGAGATCGAACGTCTGGGTTCGTCTGCTTCGAACATGATCATTTCGAGCACCACGGAAACACAGGCAGTTCGCCTGTCGATCATCCCGGTGCGTATCCGTGGCACCTATAGCGATGCGCTTAGCAAGCTTGATTCCATCGGCAACGATCGCCTTAAGGCATTCTATGTCGATCTGATCGAGAAAATGCAGGCCCTTTCGGTTGGTGATGGCAGCCTGCCCGATCTGCGCAAACGCGAACTTGAAGCAGGTGAACAGAGCCAGGCTCTTGTCGTGCAGAGTGGCGAATATGCCAATGCGATGCGCGCAAGTGTTGCCGAACTGGTTGCCGGCCTTAATCAGGAAGTCGCCGATGCCGCCACACAGGCCGGTGTTGTCGAGAAACAAGGTCTGACTGCCCTTGCTGCTGTTGCTGCAATTGGCATTATCATTTCGCTTCTGATCTATGTTCTGTATGTCCGTGGCAACGTTCTGCGTCGTCTTGGCGGCTTGCAGAAAACCATGGTTCAGCTTGCCGACGGCAATCTTGATGTTGATGTCCCGGCAAAGGGCACTGACGAGATCAGCGCGATGGGTCGTGCCGTCGAGGTCTTTAAGGAAAATGCCCTTAAGGTTCGCGAAATGCAGGCCGAGGAAGAACGCCTGAACCGTGAACGCAACGAAGCATTGCGTGACGAGCTTCTTGGCCTTGCCGATACCCTTCAGGGCGAAGTTGAAACCGCCGTGAACGAAATTGCGGCCCTTGGCCAGCAGCTTCAGGGTGTTTCGGGTCAGATGACGTCAAGTGCGGAACTTGTTTCCGGACAGACCGAAGACGTTGCGACATCTGCACAGGAAGCCACCGGTAACGTTGAAACCGTTGCCGCAGCGACCGAACAGCTTTCGGCATCGAACGCCGAAATTAATCGTCAGATGGCGGAATCAACCCGTATCTCCAGCGAGGCATCGACCCGCGCACAGCAGACCAACGAACTGGTGGTCAGCCTGTCGCAGTCAGCAGATCGTATCGGCGAGGTTATCGCACTGATTACCGATATTGCCGAACAGACCAACCTGCTGGCCCTTAACGCCACCATCGAGGCCGCGCGCGCCGGTGATGCGGGCAAAGGCTTTGCCGTGGTTGCCGCCGAGGTCAAAAACCTTGCCAACCAGACCGAAAAAGCGACCGAGGAAATCTCGGGACAGATTGCCGGTATTCAACGTGCAACCGGTGAGTCTGTAAACGCGATTGGTGATATCGGCCGCATCATTGAAAACATCAATGAGATTGCCACCACCATTTCGGCAGCGGTCGAAGAACAGGGTGCCGCCACCGACGAGATCACCCGCAACGTTCGCGGTGCGGCGGATCGCACCCGGTCGGTTTCGGCATCGATCACCGAGGTCGCCAGTGAAACCGGCAAGACCGGCGAATTGTCGAGCCAGGTTCTTGCCACGGCACAGGATGCCTCCGAGAAGGTCGAAAATCTGCGTTCGCGGATCAACGGCATTCTCGATGATCTGCGCAAACAGGCACATGATCGTGCTGCTTCCTGATCAGGGTATCTAACCTCTTCCTGACTGAAAGGACCCGCCGGTTGGCGGGTCCTTTTTTGTTTGCCGGATGTATCCCCGGCCCTTTCAAACCCGCCCCATCATCACGCAGAAGCAGCTATCAGCCTGACATTTGCCACAACCTATACGTCTGTTTAAGCATGAAAACTCATGCTTAGTTTGCGTTAACTGTGCTATATCCCCTTCAATAACAATAGATAAGCCGTTTGTATTCGGTCATGTCGCCCCACGACCTGGCAGACCGACCCTTCCTAAAAACGGCATTCCCGGGAAGCTAACTCTGAGAGACCCGCAATATGTGCGTTGACGCAGCGATGTGTCGACACTGGACTAATTTGTCTTTGGGGTAACATGAACTATGGGACTTATTTTTAAACGCGGCACCTCCCCGTCGCCATCAAGCAAAACAAAAAAATCTGGGTTTGGGGTACGCGGTAAACTTGCTGGCGCTTTCTTCCTTGTCGGGTTGATTGCCATTCTTGCTGCATCCGTTTCTGTATTCTCGTTCAATAAATTTGGCGGGCAGCTTGACTACATCACCTATGAACAATTGCCACCGATGTTCACGGCACAGCAGTTGGCAACCGACAGTGTGAAGGTTGTAGCCGCAGCCCCGCGCATTGTTGCAGCGACCTCGCCCGAGGAAGAACAGATTGTCAAAATCAAGCTTGATATTCTGCTTGATAGCTTGCGCGAGAAACTGGACATCCTGTCCGCTTCAGGATTGCCGACCGCTGCGTTGGCCCAGATTGAAGCCGACGGCAAACGTCTGGCACAAAATCTTGAAACTCTGCACGAAGCCACCCTGCGCCGCTTTGATGCTGCGAACAAGCTGGCCGACGGGATCAGCAAGTTTCAGGACCTGAACAGCAAATACAACTCGATGCTGAAACCGTTGCTGGCGATGTCACAGAACCAGATCAACAATATCGGCAATCAGGTCGAAGAAATCCGCAAGGATGCTGCCTACCTGACCTTCGAGCAGAAAACAAAGGGTACGGACCTTCTGGTCAAACTCGACGATGCCATCGCCGAACGCGAACCGGTTCTTGAACTGTCCAAACTTGGCGGGGACATCGCCAACACTGTTCTGGGTGCCGCTTCGGGCAATGATGAAACACGCCTCAAGATTATTGGTGTGCAGGTGAATGCCGTCATCGGTTCGGTCGAGACCCTGATTTCAGGTCTGGAGAACAAGAAACTCCAGAAATACTATTCCGATCTGATGACCCAGATTAAGCCGCTTGCAGTTGGCAATGACAGCATTCCGGCAATGCGCCTTTCGGAACTGGCCCTGATCAAGGAACAGGCCGATGTTGTTGCGGAAAGTGGCGAATATGCCACCGCAATGGAAAGCGGTGTTGATGCACTGGTTCAGTCCCTGCAAACCGGTGTTGACCGTTCTGCCGGTGCTGCCAAGACCCTGAACACCCAAAGCACCTATGTCATGTATGCCGTTGGTGCAGCAGCAATTGTTTTGCCGCTTCTGATCTTTGTCTTCTATGTACGTGGCAGCCTGCTCCGTCGCCTTGCCGGTTTGCAGAAAACCATGGTGTCTCTTGCCGATGGCGATCTTGATGTCGATGTCCCGTCCAAGGGCAATGACGAGATTTCGGCAATGGGTCGTGCAGTTGACGTGTTCAAGGAAAATGCGATCAAGGTCCGCGAGATGCAGGCCGAGGAAGAACGCCTTAACCGTGAACGTAACGAAGCATTGCGCGACGAACTTCTGAGCCTTGCCGATACCCTTCAGGGCGAAGTTGAAACTGCGGTGAATGAAATCGCCGCCCTTGGTGAACAGCTTCAGGGTGTTTCGGGTCAGATGACCCAAAGTGCCGAACTGGTTTCCAACCAAAGCGAAGATGTTTCGACCTCGGCGCAGGAAGCCACCGGCAATGTTGAAACCGTTGCCGCCGCAACCGAACAGCTTTCAAGCTCGAATGCGGAAATCAATCGGCAGATGGCCGAGACCACCCGCATTTCCAACGAAGCCGCCCAGCGTGCCCAGCACACCAATGAGCTGGTGCACAGCCTGTCGCAATCGGCCGGTCGTATCGGCGAAGTCATCGCCCTTATTACCGACATTGCAGAGCAGACCAACCTTCTGGCCCTGAACGCCACCATCGAGGCAGCCCGTGCCGGTGATGCAGGCAAAGGCTTTGCCGTGGTTGCCGCCGAGGTCAAAAACCTTGCCAACCAGACTGAAAAGGCGACCGAAGAAATCGCCGGTCAGATTTCCGGCATTCAGAAGGCAACCGGTGAGTCCGTCACCGCGATTGGCGAGATAGGTGCGATCATTGATAACCTCAATGAAATTGCCACCACGATTTCGGCAGCGGTCGAGGAACAGGGTGCGGCAACCGATGAAATCAGCCGCAACGTTCGCGGTGCTGCCGATCGCACCCGTGCAGTATCGGCATCGATCACCGAGGTTGCCAACGAAACCGGTCGTACTGGTCAGTTGTCGGGCGAAGTTCTGACGACGTCCCGTGCGGCATCGGAAAAGGTCAGTGAAATGCGCAACCGCATTGCCACTATTCTGGAAGACCTTCGCCAACAGGCACGTGACCGCGCGGCATAAACTGCCCTGTCCGACTTTCTTAAAAAGGCCCGTCACATGGCGGGCCTTTTTCTTTGGGGCACAATTGCATACCGTTTTCATGTGCGCAGAGATGTATTTCACGCTCGACACAAAATCCTATACCGGTGCATAGTTTTGGCGGAAAATCCTGCGAACGTTTTGAGAACGTGGTATCGATTATCCTAATAAATATAAAAGCAAGCCTTCCCTTTCTATTCCCGTAATCCCGTTTCCGGCGATTTGCGGGTTCCCCAAAGCGGCTTGATCAGGAAACAAAGTCCAAGCAACGCGCATCTTATGCGTCGGCACGTTGCTATGTCGGCGTTTGGTTCTCTGGTCTACGGGGTAAGTGGAGTATGGCTTCGAATATCAAGCACGGCGTTAAGCCGTCATCGTCGAAAAAGACGAACAAATCAGGGTTCGGCGTCCGTGAAAAACTGGCGGCGTCATTCTTTCTGACCGGCGTTATTGCGGTCCTTGCAGCCGCGGTTGCGGTCTTTTCCTTTTCAAAATTCGGCAGCCAGCTTGGC
The DNA here is from genome assembly GCF_003326675.1 of Thalassospira profundimaris. Taxonomy (GTDB): domain Bacteria; phylum Pseudomonadota; class Alphaproteobacteria; order Rhodospirillales; family Thalassospiraceae; genus Thalassospira; species Thalassospira aquimaris. The sequence goes on along the minus strand of NZ_JPWF01000006.1, from coordinate 189,211 downwards.
AAGATTGCCTATGAACAATTGCCGCCGATGTTTGCGGCCCAGCAGCTTTCTGCGACCAGTTCAAAGATCGTGGCATCGGCCCCGCGTATTGTTGCGGCCTCCACGCCAGACGAAGAACTGTTGATCAAGGCGGAACTTGATCAATTGCTTGCCAGTCTGAATGAATATCTGGGGCAACTTGCCCATTCGGGTCTGCCCGAAGAATCTCTGAGCCAGATCGAGGCGAATGGCAAAGACCTGGCAAACAGTTTGGAAACTTTGCATCAAACCACGATTGAACGATTTGAAATCGCCCAGGAGCTTGCAGGGTCGCTTGGCAAGTTTCAGCAATTGACCGGGCGGTTCAATTCGATGATCCAGCCGGTTCTGTCTGCATCCCAGACCCAGCTTACCGGCATCACCAGCCAGATCCAGGAATTGCGCCTGAGTGGCGCATTCATGACGGCCGAACAAAATGCGTCGACCAAGGGGCTGCTGTTCAAGCTTGATGAAATCATGACGGCCCGTGCGCCGGTTCTTGAACTTTCAAATCGCGGTGCTGAAATCAGCAACACCATCCTTTCGGCGGCATCATCGAACGACGCCATGCAATTGAAACTGATGGGGGTTCAGGTACGCGGTTCGGTTGGCGTTGTTAACAGCACGGTCGAAAGCCTTGAGAACGAGAAACTCAAAAAGTTCTATCAGGGACTGATGAAGGACATTACCGAATTGTCCACCGGCGAGCGCAGCATCCCGACCCTGCGCGCGACCGAGCTTGGCCTTTCCGCCCGACAGATCGAGATTGTTGCGCAAAGTGCGGATTATGCATCGGCGATGGAACAAGGTGTCACCGGACTGGTTGATATGCTTCAGACCGGCGTTGACCGTTCTGCGGAATCAGCCAATGCACTGACCAAGCAAAGCTCCTTGGTCATGTATGCGGTTGGTGCCGCGGCAATTATCCTGCCGCTTCTGATCTATGTGTTTTACGTGCATGGCAGCCTTTTGCGCCGGTTGGCAGGCCTTCAGAAATCGATGGTTTCCCTAGCAGAGGGGGATCTTGATGTCACTGTCCCGTCAAATGGCAGTGACGAGATTTCAGCCATGGGCCGGGCAGTTGATGTGTTCAAGGAAAACGCCGTCAAGGTCCGCGACATGCAGGCCGAGGAAGAGCGCCTTAACCGTGAACGCAACGAGGCATTGCGCGACGAACTTCTGAGCCTTGCCGATACGCTTCAGGGCGAAGTTGAAACCGCCGTGAATGAAATCGCCGCCCTTGGTGAACAGCTTCAGGGGGTTTCGGGTCAGATGACCCAAAGTGCCGCCCTTGTTTCCAATCAAAGCGAAGATGTTTCATCATCTGCACAGGAAGCCACCGGTAATGTTGAAACCGTTGCCGCCGCGACCGAGCAACTTTCCAACTCGAACGCGGAAATCAATCGCCAGATGGCGGAAACCACCCGCATTTCCAACGAAGCCGCCCAGCGTGCCCAGCACACCAATGCGCTTGTCGTCAGCCTGTCGCAATCGGCCGGTCGTATTGGCGAGGTCATCGCCCTTATTACCGACATTGCCGAACAGACCAATCTTCTGGCCCTGAATGCCACCATCGAAGCGGCGCGCGCCGGTGATGCCGGCAAAGGCTTTGCCGTGGTTGCCGCCGAGGTCAAAAACCTTGCCAACCAGACCGAAAAGGCGACCGAAGAAATCGCCGGACAGATTTCCGGCATTCAGAAAGCAACTGGTGAGTCCGTGACCGCCATCGGTGAAATCGGGTCGATCATTGATAACCTCAATGAAATTGCGACATCGATTTCGGCCGCGGTCGAACAGCAAGGGGCTGCGACTGATGAGATCAGCCGCAATGTCCGTGGTGCAGCCGACCGCACCCGTGCGGTATCGGCATCTATCACCGAGGTTGCCAATGAAACCGGCCGTACCGGCCAGTTGTCGGGTGAAGTTCTGACCACGTCGCGGGCGGCATCGGAAAAAGTTGGGGAAATGCGCAATCGCATTGCCACCATCCTTGATGAATTGCGCCAACAGGCACGTGACCGCGCAGCGTAATAGCCCGGACGATGTTTAACGACAAAGGCCCGCCAATCAGGCGGGCCTTTTGCATTTTTGTCTGTTCTACCCGTCTATATCAGGCGCTTGGCCAGCTGCCTTTAAGGCGACCGCCAATGCGAACCGGTTCAATGCGCTTGGCAAGGCCGGTTTTGTCATCGGTCTCGACAAATACGCCGCACACGGTTGCCGGTCCCTCGGCCGGTTCAAAGCGACCGGACGGCATTTTGGTCAGGAACTTGCGGACCGAGTTTTCTTTTTTCATGCCGATCACGGAATCAAAATCGCCGCACATGCCAACATCGGTTTGATAGGCCGTGCCATTTGGCAGGATTTGCGCATCTGCGGTCGGCACATGCGTATGCGTGCCCAGCACAAGTGACGCCCGCCCGTCGCAATGATGGCCAAAAGCCATCTTTTCCGACGTGGTTTCGGCATGGAAATCCAGAATGATCGCATCGACATTTTTGCCAAGCTTGTGCTTGTTAAACAGCTTGTCAGCTCCCTGGAACGGACAGGAAAGCGGATCCATGAAAAGGCGACCCATCATGTTGATGACGCAGACCTTCTTGCCCGATTTGGTTTTAAAGACGTAATCGCCGTTGCCCGGCGTACCATCCGGGAAGTTCCAGGGACGCAGGAGTTTTTCATCTTCGTCGATATAGGCGATGATTTCGCGCTGATCCCAGACATGGTTGCCTGTGGTCAGGACATCGGCCCCTGCCCCATAGAATTCCTTGCAGATTTTTGCCGTGACACCAAAGCCATGCGCCGCGTTTTCCACATTCACCACGGCAACATCAACGGACAAACGATCACGGAGCATCGGCAATGCATCGAGTGCTGCCTTGCGACCGGTTTGACCCAAAACGTCGCCAAGATGAAGTAAACGCATATTCTTTCCTGTGTCTTTTACATGCCCGAATTGGCACGGCTTTTATCGATGCACCCCATCCGGGACGCACAGCATACAGCATTACGCAAAGGAGAAGGGATATGTCAGGGCAATTGCCCGAAGATAAACGGGAGCCACCGCTGCCGTTGGCCATGTGGTAATTCCTCGTGACCTGCAGGTGCAGGTGGGCGCCGTATAACCAGACCACGGTCTGGAAAGGGACAGCTCCCTAGAGAAATGAGCATCGGCCCCGGGAATTAGCGAACCTGACGAACAGGGCAGCCCCCTTGATGCTGGGTTCTTGATCGCCGCGAGGGCGCATCGCAAACTGTCAGCGCCCGGAACTTAGTCCCGGGACATGCGAATTTCAAGTAGATTACACCCGAAAGCCCCAACAAACGGAGCGATCAAACCTTTGCAGGCAGCCGGACAGACACCCTACCCGCAAAGATCAGCTTTGGGCAAGTTTGTCGGCGATGGTTTCGATACGGGCCGCAATGCTTTCGAAATTCTCGGCCAGTGCTTCACTTTCGGCATCGGTCAAACCGGATGCCTGCGGCTGCGGATTTGCACCGTTGTCGAGTTTTGCCTGTGCACTGCCAAGTTCATCTGCAATCAGAAGACTGGTCATCACCAGAAGGCGCTGTTCACCGATCTGGCCGACCGCATCGGCGATTTCCTTGACCCGGTCATTGACATATCCGGCAAGGGCGTGAATGCGATCTTCCTGACCGTCATCACATGCGATGTCGTAATTGCGGCCGTTAATGCGAATTGAAACCTGTGCCATGGATTACGCCTGTTTCTTTACGGGGTCTTCGGACAGAACAAATTTGAGCTGATCAACAGCACCGTCAAGACGGGCAGAAACCGTTTCGGTTGCCTCGGTCAGACGGTCGTAATCGGCACGCATCGCGGCAAGCTGTGCACGTAGTTCTTCAACTTCCTGATTATCTGAATCTGCCTGCTGGCTTTTGTCTGCAATAGTCGACTCCGCAACCATTTCAAGACGTTCCAATGCTGCATTCAGTCGATCACTTGCTTGTTGCAACCGCGACATGGATTACTACCCGATTGTTAGCTGTTTTAACCAAGACCACAGAACGAATTGATCTGCGACGAATCACCATTGGCGATATCAAGCCCGGCGAAGATGTCATGATAAAGGCTGATTTAACATTCACGATCCGGATCAACAACATTTTTGCCCGCCCGGGCGGAAAAGCCGTGATCCACAGACATGTTGGTAAACCCATGAAAACATAGAGCAGCGATGATAAACCGGTCAACAGACCCGCAGCCAGCCATGCACAATCGTCACACCTGTTAGCTGGAATCCGGGTAACGGGCGCAGATTTTCCACAGAAGCGGTTGACGTATGCCCCCCATAAGGGCATCTTCCGCGCAAATTCCGTTAATGATGGAATAACCGTATTTAAAGTGTTTTCATCGCCCGACCGCGAAACCCCCAGGAACCGCATCACATGACGACGCAAGTAGAACACAACCGCATGGCCAATGCCATTCGCTTCCTTTCGGCAGACGCTGTTGAGAAAGCCAACTCCGGACACCCGGGTATGCCGATGGGCATGGCAGACGTTGCGACTGTTCTTTACACCAAATTCTTGAAATTCGATCCGAAGCACCCGAACTGGCCGGACCGCGACCGTTTCATCCTGTCCGCAGGTCACGGCTCGATGCTTCTTTATTCGCTTCTGCACCTGACCGGTTACGAAGATTTCGATCTTGATCAGATCAAGAATTTCCGTCAGATGGGCTTCCGCACCGCCGGTCACCCGGAATTCGGTCACGGCGAAGGTATCGAAACCACCACCGGCCCGCTGGGTCAGGGTATTGCGACCTCGGTCGGTTTCGCACTTGGCGAACGCATCATGAATGCGCGCTATGGCAATGACGTGGTTGATCACTTCACCTATGTGATTGCTGGCGACGGTTGCCTTATGGAAGGTATCTCGCAGGAAGCCATTTCGCTTGCCGGTCACCTGAAACTGTCGAAGCTGATCGTTCTGTTTGACGATAACGGCATTTCGATTGATGGTCCGACCTCGCTTTCGACTTCCGAAGATCACACCAAGCGCTTTGAAGCAGCTGGCTGGGACGTTCAGGAAATTGACGGCCATGATCCGGTCGCCATCGAAGCAGCTATTGCCAAGGCAAAAACCACCAACACCCCGTCGATGATTGCTTGCAAAACCGAGATCGGTTTTGGCGCACCGACCAAGGGTGGCACCTCGGCAACGCATGGTTCGCCGCTTGGTGCATCCGAGCTTGCCGGTATGCGCGAGAAACTCGGCTGGAGCCACGAGCCGTTCGATATCCCGGCAGACATCCGTGACGCATGGCTTGCAGCCGGTGCACGTGGTGCCGACGATTTCAATGCTTGGGGTGGCCGTTTCGAAGGTCTTGAAGCTGGTCTGAAAGACGAGTTCGAGCGCCGCGTCGAAGGCAAACTTCCGGAAAACTGGATCGAAGCGTTCAACGACTACAAAAAGCAGATCACCGCTGATCAGCCGAAAGTCGCGACCCGTAAGGCTTCGGAAAACGTTCTTGAAGTTCTGACCAAAGCGATCCCGGAAATGATCGGTGGTTCTGCCGACCTGACCGGTTCGAACAACACCAAAACCAGCGTTCAGTCCCCGATTACCGCCGAAGGCGGTTATGAAGGCGCGTATATCTATTACGGTATCCGTGAACACGGCATGGCAGCAGCCATGAACGGTCTGGCACTGCATGGTGGCGTTCTTCCGTATGGCGGGACCTTCCTGGTCTTTACCGATTATTGCCGCCCGTCGATCCGTCTGTCGGCTTTGATGAACCAGCGCGTTGTTTATGTCATGACCCATGATTCCATCGGTCTTGGCGAAGACGGCCCGACCCATCAGCCGGTCGAACATGTTGCGTCGTTGCGCGCAATGCCGAACGTCACCGTGATCCGCCCGGCGGACGCAGTCGAGACGGCAGAAGCATGGGCAATGGCCATCACCAATGAAAGCGGCCCGACCGTTCTGGCCCTGACCCGTCAGAACCTTCCGACGCTGCGCACCGACTATCGTGAAGACAACCTTGTCGCACGTGGCGGTTACGTGATTTCCGATTGCGACGGTGATCGTCAGGTTACCCTGATTGCAACCGGTTCCGAAGTTGAAATCGCAGTTGCCGCACAGGCCAAGCTGAAAGCAGACGGCATCAATGCTGTTGTTGTTTCGCTGCCGAGCTGGGAACTGTTCGACGCTCAATCCCCGGAATACCGCAAGGACGTTCTGGGCAGCGCACCGCGCGTTGCCATCGAAGCCCTTTCGGTCTTTGGCTGGGAAAAATATGTCGGCGATAACGGCAAAGTTATCGGCATGCACGGTTTTGGTGCCTCGGCACCGGCCCCGGTCCTTTACGAGCATTTCGGCATCACCGCCGACGCGCTGGTCAAAGCGGCCAAGGAACTGGTTTAATTTACAGGGCCGGATCGGTAACATGCCGATCCGGCCTTTTTTCTGCGGGTGTTGAACCCTAAGCCGTGATTGGTACTCCCCAGGTAGCAATCATTATAATTTTGGAGGGATGAATGGCTATTCGCGTAGCGATTAATGGTTTCGGTCGTATCGGCCGTCTTGTTCTGCGTTCTATCGTTGAAAGCGGTCGCACCGACGTCGAAGTCGTTGCCATCAACGACCTGGGTGATGTCGCCACCAACGCACATCTTCTGAAATATGATTCCGTTCATGGCGTTCTTGCCAACGACGTCAAAGCCGAAGGCGATAACCTGGTCATTGACGGCAAAGCCATCAAAGTTTGCTCCGAGCGTGACCCGGCGAACCTGCCGTGGGCAGCCCTGAATGTTGATATCGCATTCGAGTGCACCGGTATCTTCCTTGACGAAGCTGGCGCAGGCAAACACCTGACCGCTGGCGCAAAACGCGTTCTGATCTCTGCCCCGGCAAAGGGCGACATCAAGACCGTTGTTTACGGTGTTAACTCTGATACCCTGACCGCTGATGACGTCATCGTTTCGAACGCTTCGTGCACCACCAACTGCCTTGCACCGGTTGCAGACGTTCTGAACAAAACCGTTGGCATCACCAAAGGCTTCATGACCACTGTTCACGCCTTCACTGGCGACCAGAACACCGTGGACAGCCTGCACAAAGACCTGCGCCGTGCGCGTTCGGCATCGCTTTCGATGATCCCGACCTCGACCGGTGCGGCCAAGGCTGTTGGTCTTGTTCTTCCGGAACTTAAGGGCAAACTCGATGGTACCGCCATCCGCGTTCCGACCCCGAACGTTTCCATGGTTGACCTGACCTTCGTTGCTGGTCGCGACACCAGCGTTGAAGAAGTCAACGCTGCCATCAAAGAAGCTGCAAACGGCCCGCTTAAAGGCGTTCTTGGCGTTTGCGAAGCACCGCTGGTTTCGGTTGACTTCAACCACAACCCGAACAGCTCGACCTTTGATGCGACCCAGACCCAGGTTATGGACGGCAACTTCGTTCGTATCCTGTCCTGGTACGACAACGAGTGGGGCTTCTCCAACCGTATGAGCGACACCGCTGTTGCTATGGCGAAGTTCCTCTAAGCATCGCTTGGTTAGAATTTGGGAAGTGCCCGAAGTATTCTGCTTCGGGCACTTTTCTTTTGCGCAGTGATCGGTCAGTCTGTCTGACCATCCCTGACCGCCCATTCAAATGACAGGAGCCCGGCTGTGAGCCTTTTATTCAAGGAACTCGATTACCGGCCGACCCCGATGGGCGTTCTAAGCCTGCGTCGTCGTCGCGAACTAAGCCTTGATATCGATGTTTTCGAAATCAAGCTTGATGACGAATATCTGATGTCGAGCCTGTTTACCGATGCCGAGATCGCGCTTGCCGATCTGGGTTTGGCGGAACTTGATCGTGACGGCCTTGATGTTGTCGTTGGTGGTCTCGGTCTCGGCTATACCGCCAAAGCAGCGCTTGATAATCCCAAGACCGGCAAACTTACGGTTCTGGATACCCTGCCCGAAGTGATTGAATGGCACCAGCAGGGATTACTGCCGCTTGGTGAACAGCTTTCGAACGATCCGCGCTGTGCGCTTGTCCATGGGGATTTCTTTGGCGCGGCATTGTCGGAAACGGCCGGAATGAACCCCGATGCCCCAACAACAAAGCATGATGCCATCCTGCTGGATGTTGATCATTCACCGGGCAACGTTTTGCATGAAAATCACAAGGCGCTTTACACCAAGGACGGGCTCCGCAAACTTGCCAGCCACCTTGTGCCCGGCGGCATCTTTGCTCTGTGGTCGACAGAACTTCCCGAACCGTGGTTTGAGGAAAATCTGGCGGCGGCCTTTGACGGCATTCGCGCCGATGTCATCACCTTCAAGCATCCGGTGATTGACCGCGAAGATATCAACACGGTCTATGTCGCGCGCACCGCTTCCTGAGAACATACAAAGACATGACGCAAAACCCGGTTCAGGTCCCGATCATCCGCATCCACGGCATCAAAGGCGCAAGGTCTGCTTGCCGGGTCTTTGAACAGGCCCCTTTTAAGCTGCTTTCGCCGCGAAATGCCGCGCTGTCACATGGTGCGCAATGGTTCGCCGATCTTGTGCAGATCGTGCGTGAAGAATTTAACACAGCATCGTTTCAGGCGGTCCTTGATTGCCGAGGCCGGGTTTCAGGTGCCCTTGCGGCCATTGAAATTGGCCTTGAAGGGGTGATTGTTGATGCCCTGCCAGATGCCCAGATTGAAAACTTGTGCGATATGGGCCTACAAAAGAACTGCGAGATATTTACATCCCCGCCAAATGCAGCGGATATCTATGAGATGGAAGATCACCGTCTTCCCGATCATGAGCTGGACAAACGCCTGAAAGCCCATATCGGCTAGGCAATTGCCAAAAGCACTGGCAAGGGTTACATAACACGCAGGAAATCATCAGGAATTATCATCGTGAACACTGACGAACTTGCCGGTCTTTATCTTCTGACCCCGCCGAAAATCGAACTCGCAACCTTTGGCGACAAGCTGAAGTCGGTTCTTGATACCGGTGCGGTAGATTGCCTGCAGCTTCGCCTGAAAGATGTCAGCGATGATGACATCCGCAAAGCGATTGATACCATCCTTCCGATGTGTAACGACCGCGACATTCCGCTGATCCTTAATGACCGTCCCGACATTGCCAAAAAATCCGGCTGCGACGGCGTGCATGTTGGCGAGGAAGATGCCAGCTATGACGAAGCCCGCGCGATCATGGGCGAAGAACATATTGTCGGCGTGTCATGCTATGACAGCCGCCACCGTGCGATGATCCTTGGTGACAAGGGTGCGGATTACGTTGCATTTGGCGCGTTTTATCCGACCGAAACCAAAGAAGCCAAAACAAGCGTCACGCCGGAAATCCTTGAAATCTGGACGACCTTTACCACCGTTCCCTGCGTTGCCATTGGTGGCATTACCGCCGAAAATGTGGCACCGATTGTTCTGGCCGGTGCCGATTTTGTCGCCGTGACCGGCGGCGTCTGGAACCATCCCGACGGCCCCGAAGCCGGTGCCAAGGCGATCAAGGCGGCGATTGCGGCAACCGAAATTTAACCGGGCATCGCAATCCGAAAGATTTGAAATGACAGGTGTTTGGCGTTAGCCATGCGCGAATGACGGGCTGTCATGCGCGATAACCCTGATCAATCTTCTTGCAGCAAACACGCCAAACTGGTACTTACGGGCCCTTAAATGGGGCAAGTGCCCCCTCTTTGCATTGTGAATCTGTGATCTGAAAGAACGGTTGGTGCCATGAAAATCAACGGCAACGAAATCCGTCCGGGTAACCTTATCGAACATAAAGGTGCCCTGTGGCGTGCAGTAAAATGCCAGGCTGTAAAGCCGGGTAAAGGCGGTGCTTTTAACCAGGTTGAACTTAAAGACATTCGTACCGGCACCAAGCTGAACGAACGTTTCCGCGCTTCGGAAACGGTTGAAAAGATTCGCCTCGAGCAGAAAGAATACTCCTACCTGTTTGCCGATGGTGACATGATCACCTTCATGGACAGCGAAACCTACGAACAGATCACGATCAATTCCGACCTTATTGGCGAACCGGTTGTTTATCTTCAGGATGGCATGGTTGTGACCATCGAATCCTTCGAAGGCGAGCCGCTTGGCGTGACCCTTCCGGAACATGTCGTCTTCCAGATTGTCGAAGCCGACGCGGTTGTCAAAGGTCAGACCCAGTCTTCTTCTTTCAAACCGGCCGTCCTTGAAAATGGCGTTCGTGTCATGGTGCCCCCGCATATTGAATCGGGTACGCGCATCGTCGTGAACACCGTTGAAGGCACCTATATCGAGCGTGCCAAGGACTAAGGGCGTTCCCTGCCCTTCGGTTTTTCTTTAATTCAAACACCGGGAGATATGCCGTGCGAGGCGCCGCCCGTCGTTCTGCGAATATCAACGTTATGTACAAGGCTGTTGAAAAAGCAGCCTATGGACTGAAACGCGACTTCGGTGAAGTCGAAAACCTTCAGGTGTCGATGAAAGGCCCGGCAGATTTCGTATCTGCGGCTGATCACCGTGCCGAGAAACGCCTGCGTGAAGAGCTGGAACGTGCCCGTCCGGGTTACGGTTTCCTTCTTGAAGAAGGTGGTGAGGTCAAGGGTTCCGATCCGGAACATCGCTGGATCATTGATCCGCTTGATGGCACCACCAACTTCCTGCATGGCATTCCGCATTTTGCCATTTCGGTTGCCCTTCAGAAGGGTGACGAAATCATCGCCGGCATGATCTATGACGTTGCCAAGGATGAGTGCTTCTGGGCGGAAAAAGGCCTTGGTGCGTTTCTTGACAACCGTCGCCTGCGTGTTTCCGGCCGCCGTCGTTTGAACGAATGCGTTCTGGCTTGTGGCGTTCCGCATCTTGGTCATGGTGATCATGCTGCCTTTGAAAAACAGCTGCATTCGGTCATGGACCGTTGTGCAGGTGTTCGTCGCATGGGCGCAGCATCACTTGATCTGGCATATGTTGCAGCCGGCCGTTACGACGGTTACTGGGAAGCAGACCTTAATGCGTGGGACATTGCAGCCGGTCTTCTGATCGTGACCGAAGCTGGCGGCTATGTTCGCGATGCAAAAGGTGGCACCAACATGCTTGGCACCGGTAGCGTCGTTGCGGCCAACGACTATATCCAGCCGGTTCTGGCAAAAACGCTCAAGAAAGCGATCACGGACTAACATCCCGCTTTTATTACCGTTTTTTGAAAGGGGCACTTCGGAAATATCCGAAGTGCCCCTTTTGCTTTCTCGGTCAAAGCGGTTGTCCATTATCTGTCTCTAAGCTATGGTGCTTGATACTGAGCCATCAAATAACGACGGCCAGACAACAGGGGTGGCATTCGACAAGAATTTGCGGGTGCCTAACGATCGACACAAAACTGTGTGAAAAAGAAAAACGTTCTAAAACGATTTCAAACACAGGGTATTAAGGGGCCTGCGATTTGATGAAGGAGTATTCCAAGATTTCGGTGCTTGCGATGTCGGCTGCACTGGGAACCACCGTGTTCTTTGGCGCCAGCGCATCCGCACAGCAATACTCCCCCGTCTCGGTTGACAATAGCGTCCAGGTAAACTGGGATGTCGCAGACGGTTACGGCGATCAGCCGACCGTCCCGCAATATCTGTCACCCAGCGTCTCGCGCGAACATGTCGTGATGCCCGGTGGTGATCTGATTTACCCGGAAACCAAACCGAAATCGGCCTTCCTGGCCAGCAATCAGTTCGCCGCAAGCAATGCTTCGGAAGGCGATAGCGACGGATTTGAAACCGTTGTCATTGACGGTGCAGGCAGTGCCAATGGCATTCCCACCAGATCAGAATTTTATGGTGTCCCCGGTGTAAGCGCATCTGCATCCATGGATGATGGTGCAAACCAGGTCATCGCGTTGCAGCAGCCCGAACCAACCGCGGCACCGCGCAGCAAACCGGTTGTCACCAAAACCGAAGTGGCAAGCACAAGTGCGTCGACCAACGCACCGCCCCCACTTGCCAAGCCAACACCGGCCCCGGCAGCACCGACAATGGTAGCAGCACCTACTCCGGCGCCGACACCCGCGCCAGTGCCTGCCCCTGTTGCGGCACCGGTAACGGAAACAGCCGAGGCAGTTGAACCGCCAAAGGCCCCGCCGCTTATTTCCGAAGAAAGTGCTGCACCGGCAGCACCAAGTGCGTCGGCCGTTGAACCGATTGCATCGAATAACGAAGTTCCGCCAGCACCTGCACCTTCGCCCGATACGACGCAGTCCGCACCGGCAATGGCGCAATCGGCCCCGATGCCAAAGGCAGAACCGGCACCGCCTGTCGAACAGGCCGCTGTTCCCCCGGCCAATACGCCAAGCCCGACCCCGATGCCCGCAGGCAGTGGCGATGAATACAGCCTTGGCTTTGCTGCCGACAGCTTTGAGCTGAGCGAAACCGCAAAGCGCGAGCTTAATCAGGTTATTGCTGCGATGGGCAAGGATGACAGCCTTCGCATCCAGCTTCAGGCCTATGCACAGGGTGACGGTGCAAATGCGTCCAAGGCACGTCGCCTGTCGCTGTCACGTGCGCTTCAGGTTCGTTCCTATCTGATCGATCAGGGTGTGCGTTCCACACGTATTGATGTTCGTGCCCTTGGCTCGAACGTTCCGTCCGGCCCGGCCGATCGCGTCGATATCAAAACCGTTCAACGCTAGGATTAATCCGTCATGAGCAGTCATTCGGCCAATGGCGCAGGCACAGTCCTGCCCATTACCAAACCCGGAAGTTATCTGACACGTATGGCAATCTTTGTTGCCATTATCGTTGGGGTCGGCGCGCTGCTGTACCCTGCATTGTCTGATGCCTTTATGGCCAATGCTGTTCTGAACGGGCTGATACTTGGCGTCTTTGTCGTCGGTGTTGTCTATACTTTCCGGATGGCTGCAAGCCTGTCGCCGGAAGTCACCTGGATCGAGGATTTCCGTCGTTCGCGTCCGGGCCTGACATCGCAAGTTCCGCCGAAACTTCTGGCGCCGATGGCCGCCATGATGACCGAACAGCGCCGCGACCGCCCGCAACTTTCAACGACCTCGACCCGGACCATCCTTGATTCGATCCGATCCCGCCTTGATGAAAGCCGCGAATTGTCGCGCTATGTCGTCGGGCTTCTGGTGTTTCTTGGCCTTCTTGGGACCTTCTGGGGTCTTCTTCAGACCGTTAACTCGGTCGCCAACGTCATTGGTAACGTCAATGTTGGCAGCGGTCAGAACATGGATCTTTGGTTCTCGGAACTCAAAGAAGGTCTGTCCGAACCGCTCAGCGGCATGGGAACGGCGTTTTCGTCATCCCTGTTTGGTCTTGCCGGTTCGCTTGCCCTTGGTCTTCTCGATATGCAGGCCGGTCAGGCACAGAACCGTTTCTTTAACGACCTTGAAGAATGGCTTTCAAGCTTTACCCGTCTGGGATCGGGCGGTGCGCTTTCTGATGGTGAACAGTCGGTTCCGGCCTATCTTTCTGCCCTGATCGAACAGATGGCCGACAATATGGAAGGGTTGCAAAACTCGATCCAGCGTTCGGAAAGCTCGCAGATCAAGTCACACAATACCCTGATTGATCTGGCCGACAAATTGTCGACCCTGACCGATCAGATGAAGGCCGAACAGCAATTGATGGTCAAGCTGGCGGAAAACCAGATGCATCTGAAGCCGGTGCTCGATCAGCTTGCAGATTCCATGAAAATGGGCAGCTTTGGCATTGATGATAACACCCGCGCCCATATCCGTTCGCTAGATAACCAGCTTGGCCGTGTTGCCGAAGAACTGACCATCGGCCGCCAGCAGTCCACACAGGAAATCAGAAGCGAGATCAAGCTTCTGGCCCGTACCATAGCCGCTATCGCCGAGGAGGGCTGATCGCATGATCGGGCTTTCGCGCCGTCGTAACCGCGATGTAAATACCTGGCCAGGCTTTGTTGACGCGCTGGCAACGCTTTTGATGGTGATCATCTTCCTTCTGATGATCTTTGTCATTGCGCAGGTCTATCTTGGTGCTGCCCTTTCCGGGCGTGACGAGGCATTAAGTGACCTGACCGCACAGGTTAACGAGCTGACCAATCTGCTGTCGCTTGAACGTGGCAATAATCAGCGGATGGAACTGGAACTAACCCAGCTCACGACCGAGCTTTCCAATACCAGCAATCAGCGCGACGACCTTAAAAATCGCGCCGCTGCCCTTGCGACACAGCTTGCCGATGCGAAATTGTCGGCAGACGAGATCGAGAAAAAGCTTCTTGCTGCCCTTGCTTCGCTTGAAAGCAAGGAAACGGAACTTTCCGAACTGCGCAACACCAGTGATGAAAAGATCGCGGATCAGGATACCCGCATCGAAGAGCTTTCCGCCCTTCTGGCATCGCGTGCGGCTGAACTTGAAACGCAGAAAAATCTGAGTACCGAGGCACAGGCACAGGTTGCCGCCCTTAATCAGCAGATGCTGGCACTTCGCCAACAGCTTGCCCGGATTGAGGCCGCCCTTGAAGCGTCCGAGCGCGAAAACGAAGAAAAGAACGCCCAGATCGTCAATCTTGGCAACCGCCTGAACGCAGCACTGGCAACCAAGGTTGCCGAATTGCAGCGTTATCGTTCGGAATTCTTTGGTCGCCTGCGTGAAGTTCTTGGCGAACGTCAGGACATCCGGGTTGTGGGTGACCGCTTTGTCTTCCAGTCCGAAGTTCTGTTTGGATCAGGATCGGCCGACCTTGGCCTTGAAGGTCAGGAACAGCTGGCAAAGCTTGGTCAGACCCTGACTGCGATTGCATCGGAAATTCCCGATGATATCGACTGGGTCATGCGTGTTGACGGCCACACTGACAAGGTTCCGATCCGTAACCTTAAATTCGCGTCGAACTGGGAACTGTCATCGGCGCGTGCCATTTCGGTGGTCAAATTCCTGATCGAACAGGGCGTCCCGCCAAATCGACTGGTTGCCGCAGGGTTTGGTGAATATCAGCCCCTTGATAACCGCGACGATGAAATCGCCTATCGCCGCAACCGGCGTATCGAATTCAAGATCACGGAACGCTAAGTTTCAGATATTAAAATGATTAAAAGGCTCCGGGGTTGTCCCCGGAGCCTTTGTTTTTACTGGAGAGTTCAATAACTTCCCGCTAGGGTCGAAAACTGCTTTTCAGCATTATCCCAAATAATGATTTTATATCGGAGCCACCATGCTGCGCGATATTTCGCCCCAAAGCATATTCATGGGCCTGTTGGCAGGCTTTGTCGGGTCGGCCAGTTCCTTTGCCGTTGTTCTGCAAGGTTTGACCGCCGTTGGTGCCACCCCGGATCAGGCGGCATCCGGGCTTATGGCCCTGTCGATTTCGATGGGTCTTTGCGCAATTGTCCTTTCGCTTAAAACCCGACTTCCGATCAGTATTGCCTGGTCAACACCAGGTGCGGCCTTGCTTGCAACGTCTGGCACGATTGATGGCGGTTTTTCCGTCGCGGTTGGGGCCTTTATCGTCTGTGCCGTGCTGATCATTATCAGTGGCGTGTGGCGTCCTTTGGGGCGTGCGGTTGCCGGTATCCCTGCCCCGCTTGCCAATGCAATGCTCGCAGGTGTGTTGCTTGGCCTGTGCCTTGCCCCGGTCAAGGCGGTTGCGTTTGACCCGTTGCTTGGATTGCCGATTGCGATTGCATGGCTTGTGGTTGGCCGGTTTAACCGATTGCTTGCAGTGCCTGCCGCACTTTTGGCCTTTGTCCTTGTCATGGTATTTGGCATCGATTTCCCGGAAAACGCCCTTGCCGATCTTGGCAGTTCGATCGCGCCGCCGGTCGAGTTTGTAATGCCTGAATTTACCCTAAGCGGATTGATCGGTATTGCCCTGCCCCTGTTCATCGTCACCATGGCATCGCAAAACATTCCGGGCACCGCCGTACTCCGCGCCAATGATTACGATACTCCGCCCGGCCCGCTTTTCACGGTTACAGGTATCTTTTCGCTGATTTCCGCACCATTTGGTGGCCATGCGGTCAACCTGGCAGCCATCACCGCCGCCCTTTGCGCGGGCAAGGATGCGCATCCCGATCCCAAGAAACGCTATTGGGCGGCAGTCTTTGGCGGTGTTTTCTATGTTGCCTTTGGCTTGTTGGCCGGTCTTGTCATGGCCTTTGTCAGTTTGGCGCCGGGCATCCTGATCGAAGCAGTTGCCGGTCTTGCCCTGATCGGGGCATTTGCCGGATCGGCTGTCGCGGCCTTCAAGGAAGAAGATGCCCGCGAAGCCGCCGCAGTGACCTTTATCGTTACGGCGGCCGGCCTGACATTCTATGGGATATCCGGGGCGTTTTGGGGGCTTCTTGCAGGTGGTCTGATCTATCTGTTGACCCATCTTAAAAATCGCTAGGATCACAGTATTCAAACCAATAGCCCGGCGCATAATGTGCCGGGCTTTTGTCATTTTGGAACAGCTATCAAACCGCCTTGGAAGCCGGTTTTGTTGCCGTGTCCGCATCGCTTGTGGGGGCGACGGACACCGATGGTTCCTTTAACAAGTCACTCATTGCGTCATATTGCGATAGGAAAACCTTGCCAGTAAGCTCCTCAAGGAAATGGGCACATTTCAGGCGATCCATCACCGGGCCTTTGACCTCGGAAAGATGAAGGGCGATGCCCATTTCATCAAGGCGATGATTGATCGCTTCGAGTGATTCAAGCGCACTGAGATCAATCTCGTTGATTGCCGAACACATCAGAATGACATGACGCAACTTTTCCTCGCCCACCACACGATCAAGAATGTAGTCCTCAAGAAAACGGGCATTGGCAAAATAAAGGCTTTCATCAATCCGGATGGTAACCACCGACGGATCGGTAAAGACATTGTGGCGTTTGATATTGCGGAAATGCTGCGTGCTTGGCACCAGACCAACCTCGGCAATATGCGGGCGCGACGTTCTATAAAGGAACAAGCCAATCGACAGGACAACGCCGGACGTCACCCCAACTTCGACCCCGAAACCAAGGGTCAGAATGATCGTGGCCAGAACCGCCACGAAATCCGCCTTTGAATAGCGCCAACTGGTTTTCAGGATCGAGAAATCCACCAGCGACAGCACGGCAACAATAATGGTCGCGGCCAGTGTCGCCTTTGGCAGAAAATACACAAGCGGCGTTAGTGCTATGGCTGCAATCGCAAGACCAATGGCGGTAAAGGCGCCAGCAGCAGGCGTTTGCGCCCCGGCATCAAAATTAACGACTGAACGGGCAAAGCCACCTGTCACCGGATAGCCACCAGTAAAGGCCGCACCAAGGTTTGCCGCACCAAGACCAATAAGTTCCTGATCCGGGTTGATCCGTTGCCGACATTTGGCCGCCAGGGTCTGGGCAACCGAAATTGATTCTACAAATCCGATCACCGAAATCAGAATGGCTGGCACCAGAAGTTCCGACATCAATCCTGGCGAAAAGTCCGGCAAGGTCAGCGGCGGCAAACTTTGCGGTACATCACCAACAATTTTGACCCCGACATCTGCCAGATGGAAATACCACACTGCAATTGTTGTCGCGATGACGGCGGCAACCGGACCAGCCTTGGTCATCACATCGGCAAGACGTGCCCCGACGCCCAACTTTCGCAGGGTCGGTTTAAGCCCCTTGCGCACCCAGAACAGGAACACAGTCGCCGATGCGCCGATCACAAGCGTGACCAGATTGGTCGATGACAGATGCGCTACAAGGGATGCCACCATTTCCCAAAGCGTATGCCCATCGGCATCAACGCCCAGAATATGTTTAAGCTGACTGGCCGCAATCAGAATGCCCGATGCCGTAATGAAACCGGCAATCACCGGGTGCGACAGAAAGTTGGCAAGGAAACCAAGCTTGAATATCCCCATTGCCAGCAATATCGCACCGGACAGGGCGGCAAGTGTCAGTGCCGCAACCGCATATCCTATTGTTCCCGCCTCGGCGACATTACCAATGGCCGCCGCTGTCATCAGGGACACCACCGCCACCGGTCCAACCGCCAGTGCCCGACTGGTTCCGAAAACCGCGTAAAGGATGATCGGTACAATCGATGCATAAAGCCCGGCTTCCGGCGGCAAGCCAGCCAGAAGCGCATAGGCCAGTGATTGCGGGATCAGCATGATGGTCACGATGATCGCCGCAACCATGTCATCGCCGAATGCCGTCCGGTCGTAACTGCGCCCCCAATCAAGGACGGGGATATATTTCCTGATACGCGGCAAGATCATATTCGTGACTTTCGGATGTGCATCATAGAGCAGTTCATTCGATCAAAGTCCGTTCAACGGTACTTTAAGCATCAAGCGACCACTTTCATCCTTGGGCAATTGACCGGCACGCATATTGACCTGAAGCGATGGCAGGATCAGACGCGGCATATCAAGCTGTGCGTCGCGTTCGGTACGAAACGCAATGAACTCGTCGCGGGTTTTACCAGCACCAACATGGATATTGTGCAAACGCTCGTCACCAACACTGGTTTCCCAACGAATATCGCGCCCGTTCGGACCATAGTCATGACACATGAAAAGACGCATCTCGTCAGGAAGTGCCAGAACCTTTTGAATGCTGTCATAAAGCACCCCGGCATCCCCCCCGGGGAAATCGGCACGCGCCGATCCGCCATCGGGCATAAACAGGGTATCGCCGACAAAGGCAGCATTCCCCATGACATGCACCATGCAGGCCGGAGTATGACCGGGGGTGAATATCGCAACACAGGTCATGTTGCCAACCTGATAGGTATCACCATCCTCGAACAGTTTATCGAACTGGCTGCCGTCACGCTGGAACCCGGTTCCTTCGTTGAAAATCTTGCCAAAGGTTTCCTGAACGACCCGGATATTCGCCCCGATGCCAAGTTTCCCGCCGAGTTTTTGCTGGATATAGGGGGCTGCGGAAAGATGATCGGCATGAACGTGGGTTTCAATGATCCATTGCAGATCAAGGCCACGTTCGCCGATATCGGCAATGATGGCATCGGCGTGATCAAAGCTGATCCGCCCGGCGGCGTAATCAATATCCATCACGGAATCGACCACCGCACAGGCGTTGCTTTCCGGGTCTTTGACCACATAGCTGATGGTATTTGTTGCCGCGTCAAAAAAGGCGCGCACATCTGGTTTCACAGACATATTTATCGGGTACGAGGACATGCTATCTCCTTCATACTGGTGCATGAAATCTGCGCCGTTGAACACTGTTAAGACCATTCTAGGCGCTTGCCTGTTTGTCCGTCTGTGACCAAGTCACCAACTCTATCGAAACATTATAATTAATTAAATTTATAGATATGACTGCACCTGCCGGGGCAATTTCGCCTATTGGGTCGCAAGCCCCGTGATCTGTTCCCGGTCAAGGATATGAATGATGCCACGTGCCTGTTCGATCCAGCCGCGCCGCTGAAATTCCGAAAGTTGCCGCGACACCACTTCACGCGCGGTGCCCAACTCGACCGCAAGTTTTTGATGGGTTGTTTGAATGCTGTCCTGATCTGATGACAGTTCGATCAGTTTTTGCGCCAGTCGTATATCCAGCCTGCGAAAGGCAATTTCTTCAACCACGGCAAAAAGGTCTGTCATGCGCTTGGAATAGGCCATGAACACGAATTGACGAAATTCCGGGGAATCTGCGACCATACGATCAAAGACCTCGCGCGGGATCGCCACCGCACGAAGGCCGGTTTCTGCAATCCCCTCGGCCGAGTAATCTTCATAGGCCATCAAACAGGCTGTGGTCAGAACACAGCTTTCACCGGCATGAACCCGATAAAGAACAATCTCGCGCCCGGCCTCGGATGTTTTTTGAACACGCACCGTCCCGCTCAGAAGCAATAGCAACTGTTCGGGGGGCTTTCCCGGACCAAAAATGATGGTGTCTGCCGGGATATCAATCACCTTGCTTTGCCCCGTCAGGTACTTTCGGATGTCGTCAGGCAACCGGGACAGGCCGGGAAACTGCATGATCCAGTCTGAATGCGACATCTGATTTCCTGTTTGTTTTCAAGCACGGAAAAATTCACATAAACATTATGTGTTTTGGGCTGTTGTATCCGCAATTGCAAGAACAAAGGTCGGTTTACAAACGCAAAAGTCCCGCACAGACGGGCGGGGCTTTTCACAATGGCCGTATTTTCAGGGTTTGGTCGTTGGGATCACCAGATTACCCATGGGATCAATTTCCCAGAACGGGTTAAAAGCAACCTCCCAGGCGTGGCCGTCAGGATCGCGAAAATAGCCGGAATACCCACCCCAGAACACCTTTTCAGCCGGTTTCTGGATTTTCGCCCCGGCCTTTTGGGCCTCGGCCATTACCTGATCGACTTCATCCTCGCTGCGCGCGTTATAGGCCAAAGTCAGACCGGCAAAGGTCGCCCCGGTATCATCATCAAACTGTCCGTCCTTTTTCAGGTCCTCACGCCCGAAAAGCCCAAGGGCAAGACCATTGGACAATTGATAGAAAACAACTTGGCCTTCAACCATTTCGGTCATTTTCCAGCCAAGGCCGTCCTCGTAAAACCGGCGCGACCGATCAAGGTCCGCCACACCCAGTGTAATCAGCGAAACACGCTGTTCCATATTATGCTCCTTGATGTCAGAGCACCCAAAACCCGGCCCAGTTTAACATGATCGTTTTCCCTGTCCGAGCATGGACTCGACACATCGTGAAATTTCGCACCGCAACAGAAGCGCAATTATATTGCGCGCAAATCGGTACTGAAATAAGTAAATAATAAGTTGACCCGACGTCAACCGATGCAATCAGGCGTTTTACGCATTGCGATGCGAGTTCATTTTGAAAAAAGGTCAGTATTCATTACCATTCTTGTATTCGGTATCGGTCCCGCAAACCGTCACTGGATGAAAGACACACAGGTCATACCGAAACACTGCAATAACACCCATATCAATAAATGCAGTGCGTACGGCCCAAAATGACCCCGCATATCAGAGAGATCCCAAGGGAGACCGGTCATGGCACAATTGGCGGCAATCAGTCTGGATGACAAATATACGCTGGAAGAAGGTCGGGTTTACCTGACAGGTATTCAGGCCCTGGTACGCCTGCCCCTGATGCAGCGACAGCTTGATGCGCGCGCGGGGTTAAATACCGCTGGCTGCATTTCCGGTTATCGCGGTTCGCCACTTGGCGGACTGGATCAGCAGCTTTGGCGTGCCAAAAAATTCCTGACCAAGCAGCAAATCGAATTCCAGCCCGGAGTGAACGAAGACCTTGCCGCGACTGTCGTCTGGGGTAGCCAGCAGGTCAATATGTATAAGGATGCCAAATATGATGGCGTCTTTGGCATGTGGTACGGCAAGGGTCCTGGCGTTGACCGGTCCGGTGACGTTTTCAAGCATGCCAACCATGCAGGTACATCCAAGCATGGCGGTGTTCTGGTTCTGGCCGGTGATGACCATTCGTGCAAATCATCCACCCTGCCCCATCAGACTGAATATGCCTTTATCGATGCGCAAATCCCGGTTCTGAACCCGTCGGGTGTGCAGGATATTCTTGATTTCGGTATCCATGGCTGGGCAATGAGCCGCTATTCCGGCTGCTGGGTTGCGATGAAGACCATCGCCGAGACGGTGGAAAGTTCTGCTGCGGCCGACGTGGCACCGGATCGCATCACCCCGATCATTCCCGATGATTTCGCCATGCCCGAAGGCGGTCTTCATATCCGTTGGCCTGATACGCCAAAGGAACAGGAACACCGCCTGATGAAATACAAGCTATATGCCGCACTGGCATATGCACGCGCCAACAAGCTCAATAAAACCGTTATCGACAGCCCGAATGCCAAGATCGGCATCATCACCACGGGCAAGGCATATCTTGATGTCATGCAGGCATTCGATGACCTTGGCATTTCCGAGGAAGATGCCGCCAAGATCGGCATTCGCGTGCTTAAGGTTGGTATGAGCTGGCCGCTCAACCGCGATGATGTACGTGAATTCGCGATGGGCCTGGAAGAAATCATCGTCGTTGAAGAAAAACGCGCGGTGATGGAAAACCAGGTCAAGGAACAGCTTTATAACTGGCGCGAAGATGTGCGCCCGACCGTGATCGGCAAGTTTGATGAAAAAGGCGAATGGATCCTGCCATCGATGGACGAACTGACCCCGGCGCGCATTGCCGTGGTTCTGGCCGAACGCATCAAGCGGTTCTATGACAGTCCGGCCATCCATGAACGCATCAACTGGCTTGCCGAGAAAGAACAGGAAATTGCCGAACCGCGCCCGGATGTTGCCCGTATTCCTTGGTTCTGCCCGGGTTGCCCGCATAACAGTTCGACCAAGGTCCCCGAGGGTAGCCGTGCCATGGCCGGTATCGGGTGCCATTACATGGTCAACTGGATGGACCGTTCGACCGAAACCTTTACCCATATGGGCGGCGAAGGTGCGACCTGGATCGGTCAGGCACCCTTTACCAACGAAAAGCACGTTTTCCAGAACCTTGGGGATGGCACCTATTACCATTCCGGATCGCTGGCGGTGCGTGCCGCCGTCGCATCGGGTGTGAACATTACCTATAAAATCCTGTTTAACGACGCGGTTGCCATGACCGGCGGACAGCCGGTTGACGGGCCGCTTACAGTCCCGCAAATCACCCGTCAGATGTTTAACGAAGGTGCGAAACGCATCATCGTTCTATCCGACGAACCCGATAAATATCCGATGGGATCGGACTTTGCCCCGGGTGTCGATATCCGCCACCGGGACGAGCTTGAAAACACCCAGAAAGAACTGCGTGAAATTGAAGGTGTATCGATCCTGATCTTTGATCAGACCTGTGCCGCGGAAAAACGCCGCCGTCGTAAACGCAAACTGATGGTCGATCCGCCCAAGCGTGTCTTTATCAACGATCTGGTCTGCGAAGGCTGTGGCGATTGCGGTGAAAAATCCAACTGCCTTGCCGTGGTTCCGGTTGAAACCGAGTTTGGCCGCAAACGCGCAATTGATCAGTCGGCGTGTAACAAGGACATGTCGTGCCTTAACGGCTTCTGCCCAAGCTTTGTGACCATCGAAGGCGGATCACTGCGCAAACCCGAAGCTGCCGCCAAGGGTGACAATTCTGGCGATGCCGTTTTTGCCAGCCTGCCGCGTCCGACCCTGCCCGATATTGACGACCCGTGGTCGGTCCTGATCACCGGGGTTGGCGGCACGGGCGTTGTCACCATCGGCGCACTGCTTGGCATGGCGGCCCATATCGAAGGCAAAGGCATTGTCGGCCTTGATATGGCGGGCCTTGCCCAGAAAGGGGGTGCTGTCGTCAGTCACATCCGCTTTGCCAATGATCAGAACAAACTGCATGCCGCCCGCATTCCGGCCGGCGAAGCAAACGTGGTTCTTGGTTGTGACCTTTTGGTTGCGGCTAGTTTCGAAGGCCTTGCCAAGATGCGCCGCAACTTTACGCAGGCTGTGATCAACACCCATGAAACCGTCACCGGCGCCTTTACCCGTAACCCTGACTTCCAGCTTCGCACCAACGAGCATATGAAAGTCATCAACGATGCCTGTGGCGCCGATGCCGTACATTTTGTTGAAGGCAGCGACGTTGCCACGCGTTTGATGGGCAATTCGATTGCAACCAACCTGTTCATGCTAGGCGTTGCCTGGCAGCGCGGCCTGATCCCGATCAGTGAAGAAGCCCTGATGCAGGCGATCGAGCTTAATGGCGTTGCCATAGACATGAACAAGCAGTCCTTCCACTGGGGCCGCCTGTATGCCCACGATCCCAAACGAGTGATTGATGTGGTCGGCCCGAACGAAGCCGAAATTCATCCGATTGCAACCGAACTTTCCGATATCGTTGCCAAGCGCCGTGCATTCCTTACCGACTATCAGAATGCTGCCTATGCGGATCGTTTTGCCAGCCTGGTGGACAAGGTTGTCGCAGCCGAAAAACAGCTTGGCAGCAATGACGAACTGTCACGTACGGTTGCCAAATATTACTTCAAGCTGATGGCCTATAAGGACGAGTATGAAGTTGCACGTCTTTACACTGATCCGAAATTCCTTGCCAAAGTAGCCAAGAACTTCACCGGCGATTACAAGATCAAATTCCACCTTGCCCCGCCGGCCTTTGCAACCCAGGACCCGGAAAACGGCCAGCTTAAGAAATCGGCCTATGGCCCATGGATGATGAGTGCGTTTCGTGTTCTGACCAGGTTCAAATTCCTGCGCGGCACGGCGCTTGATCCGTTTGGTCGTACCCATGAACGCAAAATGGAACGCCAGCTGATTGCTGATTACGAAAAGCTGGTCAGCGAAGTCATTGATGGCCTGAATGCGGATAATGCCCGTATTGCCAATGCTTTGCTTGCCCTGCCCGAACAAATTCGCGGCTATGGTAATGTCAAGGATGGCAATATCGACAAGGTCAAAAAGCGCGAAGCCGAATTGATCGAACAATTCCGCAACCCGCCAGAACACCTTAAGGCGGCGGAATAAGACCCGAGAAACGGCAAAGGCCCTGAACATGTTTCAGGGCCTTTTGTTTTGCGCAAATTCAGGTGATGAACACCCCGTCATTCCCGCTCCCCTGAAGACGGGCGGCCGCCGTTTGACCAAACGAAATCAGAAGCTTTTTGCGCCTTGCGCCAGAAAGTGAGGCTTCCTCACATTGCCGGATGATTGCGGCTTCAAACCTGTCAGCCACAATCAAACCAACATTTTCAGGGATCAGTTCCCGTGGAAAACCCATCGGCACGGCAAAGAAAAACCGGTCGCAATACTCAAGATAGCTTTGCCATTTCTGATCAACCCGGAAATCCTCGACAGAAGATTTGACTTCCACCGCCCACAATTCCCCCTTGGCCCCCAACGCCAAAACATCCAGCCGCCGACCATTGCCCAGAAGTAACTCGGTCAGACAGGCCATCTGATGATGATACAAAAGCCGACAGACACCTTCGGTGACTTCGGATGTGATTTGGGGACGGGTTCGTGTTTCCATGGGGAAATCTTACAAAAACGAAAGCCCGCTCGAAAGCGGGCTACTTGGGATCGTGTATGTCTACTGACAAAAGGTGTCAGCTCATACCAAGCGCGCGTTTGTAAACCTCGAGGATTTCTTCCTGTTCGGTGCGCTCGTGGTCTTCCATTTTGCGCAGACGGATGATCTGGCGCAGGATTTTCACGTCATAGCCCAAAGCCTTGGCTTCGCCATAGACTTCCTTGATGTCTGCCATCAGGTTGGCTTTTTCTTCTTCGAGGCGTTCGATACGCTCTACATAGCTCGCAAGCTGATCGGCTGCGATACCACCGACTTCGGTCATCTATTCATCTCCGATGATGGATTGCACAGCGGATACCCGGTGCGCGAAATTTTTAATGCGGGCGCGACGATACTCAATGCGCTGCGCCATGACAAGTCTCGTTAGGATGCAATTCCCGATCCGGGCACCGTTCGTTCAATCAGGCGATCTGCGACTGCAAGCAATGCATCGTGCGGGGTTGCGCCCTGTTCGATCGCGGCTGTGTAAATTTCGCGCTGACGCCGGGCACTGGTGCCGCGATGGATGATTTCACGGGCATGTTCGACCTCGGCAACACAGCCGAAATGTTCGGCATCCGGGCGGATCAGTTCAAGGATTTCTTCAAGCAAGTCGGCATAAGGCACAATCTCGCCACGTCCGAAATCAATAAGCCCGGTTTTATCCCCGGCATCACTGCCATAGCGGCAGGCCCGCCAGCGGTTTTCACGCACCAGCATGTTCGAATAAATCCGCCAGCGTTGATTGTTTCGCCGCAAACGATACAACATCCGCATCACGCAGCGCGTAATCGACGCCACACAAATTGCATCTTCCAGATCGGTACACACATCGGCAATACGCATTTCAAGCGTAGGCCAGCGATCAGAGGGACGCAAATCCCACCAAAGCTTGGTGCCATCTTCGATCACACCAGCCTGGATCAACATGTCGACATGACGGCGATATTCCGCCCAGGAACCGAAGACTTCGGGAAGGCCTGTACGCGGAAGGTTGTCAAACACCGAAAGTCGGAAAGTCTGAAGGCCGGTATCCCTGCCCCGCCAGAATGGGGAGCTTGTCGTCAGGGCCAAAAGATGGGGCAGGAAGTAACTTGCCTGCGCCATCAATTCGATCCGAAGATCATCATCCTCGATCCCGATATGGACATGCATCCCGCAAATCAGCAAACGATCCACAACGGTACGCAAATCACGGGCAATCGTGTTGTAGCGTTCACCGTCGGTATGTTTCTGACTATCCCATTGCGCAAACGGATGGGTCGAGGCTGCAAGCAGCGCCATATCATATTTCGCAGCGACCTCGGACAGGGTCGAGCGCATATGGACAAGTTGTTGCCGGGCCTCGGCCGCACTGTTACAGACCGTGCTTCCGGTTTCGATCTGACAACGCATGAATTCGCTGGAAACCTGATCGCCAAGTTTGGACTTGGCGTCTTTCAGGAAATCAGCGGGCGGGTCCTTGGCAAGATCGCGGCTTTGGCGATCAACAAGCCAGAATTCTTCTTCGATCCCGATGGAAAATCCCGGTTCCTGTGCACTGGACCCAACCAAATCAGTCTCTCCGGATTTTATAAAGGTTCGGATCGGCCAGAATATCGACAAAGGCATCGCCAAGGATCTTTGCCCATTTCTCGCAACCTTCGTCAGTATCAATCAGGTCCTGACGGATTTCAATCGACACACAGGGCAGTCCACCAGCTTCGCCGTGATGATCGATGGTGTAATCGGCCATATGCTGCCCGGAATAGGGTTCGTTATCCCCGATGGTCAGATCCGGGTTCTGTTCGCGCAGCTTGGCCAAAAGCGGCACCGGAATACGATCATCCTGATCCCAAAGCACACCGATTTCCCACGGGCGTTCAAAACCCTGGAACACCGGGGTGAAGCTGTGAATTGCAATCAGGGCCGGGACGATTTTATGCGCATGGAAATTGGCAATGCGTTCTTCGATGGCACCGTGATAAGGCAGGAAAATCTCGCGGATGCGTTTCATGTGTTCGGTCGGCGAGATATTCTTGTTGCCCGGAACAACAGTCTGATCGGCGATTTCAGGCATGCCGGTCGGGTCCCAAAGTTGACGATTACAGTCAATCACCAGACGGGAAAAGCCCCCCAGAACAGCCGGGCAATCAAACCGGTCGACCAGAATTTCGGTGACCTTGCGCGCGCCGATATCCCAACCGATATGGCGTTTGCGCTCTTCCTCGGGCAGGCCAAGGGTGCCGAGACTTTTTGGAATAACGCGTGATGCGTGATCACAAACAAAAAGCGAATGCCCCTTGCCTGCTTCATTCAAAACTTCGAACGGGGCCGGATCATCCTGGCCCAACAAGGTCCCTGCATGGTGAGACACGCGTATTCTCCTGAAAGTCGGTATTTGCTGTGTGGTGGCGGGTTCTGACGATGGACCACAGTCCCGACAAATGTGGTGACTGTGAACAATCTGACATCTGTTGAACTATCAATTTATCGGGGCCGAGACAAGATTACCCTGCAATATGCCATCACTTCGCGCATCGACACTTTGCGTCTGATCGCAACATCCCGTAAAGTGGTATGACCATTATGGTGATAGCCGAATTCAAATCGTGTTGGCACAGAATAAAACGATTGGAGTAAACCCAACATGCCGTCTGCCAAACCAGCCTCGGACATCGACAATCAGGACGCCAAACGTCCCAAAAGAATTGCCGATCAGGTCGCCGACCAGATTCTTGAAAAGATTTCAGACGGTATTTTTCTGCCCGGTGATCGCCTGCCCGGTGAACGCCAGCTTGCCGAGAACATGAAGGTCAGCCGCGTTTCGGTTCGTGCAGCCCTGCAAAAACTTAAAACCCGCGGATATCTGCGCGCGGTTCAGGGTGGTGGCACCGAAATCCTGTCCTCGACCGGGATCGATATGGATACGGCGATGACCGACCTTGTACGCGATTCGATCAATAACCTGCGTGATTTGCAGGAAATCCGCTGCACACTTGAAACATGGGCAGCCCGGCGCGCAGCCATCAATGCCAGCGACGAGGATATCAAACTGTTGCGTCTGGCATTCCGTCAGGCCCATGACCCGCGACGTGCGGCCAAATACCGCGCCGATGATGACCACCGGCTGCATATGATGATCGGACGGGCCACCGGTTCGATCATTTATTATCACGTCATGAAGATGCTTCATGACGTATTGCAGGCCGCCCTGACCGAAATCCGGTTTAATTCCATGAACGGTCCGAACTTTGACCGCATGGTTCAGGATCATCATCGCGACATCATCGAAGCCATTGCCGCCCGTGATCCGGATGCCGCCGAAAAAGCGATGTCCAACCACCTTCAGGCGGTGCTTGATTTCTTTAAAACGGCCTCTGACAAACAGGCGACCTGATCGCCGCACATAAAACAAGACGGCCGAAAACAATATAATTCATGCAGGGAACCCCGATATGATGACGTCTCGCGAGAAACTTCTGGCTTTGATGGATGCAGCCCTTAAGGCGGCCGATCCCGGGGTTCAAATCCCGCTTAACATGCCAACCCCACCCAAAGGAAAAACCATCCTGATTGGCGCGGGCAAGGCATCGGCCAACATGGCGCGCGCCTTTGAACAGGCATGGAAAGGTGATCTCGAAGGACTGGTTGTTACCCGGTATGGCCACGCCGTTCCCTGCGAAAAGGTCGAAATCGTCGAGGCATCGCACCCTGTACCGGATGCCGCTGGTGAAGAAGCCGCCAAGCGTATCCTGGAGATCGTTCAGGCCGCTGGCCCGGATGATCTGGTGGTCTGCATGATTTCAGGTGGCGGATCGGCCCTGCTTGCCCTGCCCGGTCCGGGATTGACCCTTGATGACAAGCAATCGATCAACAAGGCATTGCTGCGCAGTGGTGCAACCATTTCGGAAATGAATTGCGTGCGCAAACACCTGTCTGCGATCAAGGGCGGCCGTCTTGCCAAGGCTGCCGCACCGGCCCGAATGATTACCTATCTGGTTTCAGATGTGCCCGGTGATGATCCGGCAATCATTGCATCGGGGCCGACCGTCGCCGACCCGACATCGGGACAGGACGCCCTTGATATCATCCGTCATTATCAGATCGACATTCCCGAAGCCGCCGAGAAGCTTTTGCGCAGTGCCAATGACGAAACCGTAAAACCCGATGATCCCTGCCTTGACGGGAATGAAACCGTGATGCTCTCGCGCCCGCAAGACAGCCTTGAAGCAGCTGCGGAAATCGCGCGTAAAATGGGCCTGAACCCGGTGATCCTTGGCGATGCCATCGAAGGGGAATCGCGCGAAGTCGCCATCATGCATGCCGGTATCGCCCATCAGGTTGCCAATCACGGACAACCCGCCACCAAACCCTGTGTCCTGCTTTCGGGTGGGGAAACCACAGTGACGGTTCGAAGCAAAGGTGGACGCGGCGGTCGCAATAGCGAGTTTTTGCTGTCCCTTTTGATACAGTTGCGTGATCAGCCGGGATTTAGTGCCATTGCCATTGATACCGATGGCATTGATGGCAGCGAAGACAATGCCGGTGCCATCATGGATGGGACAAGCTGGCAAAAGGCACAGAAAGCCGGTGTCGATCTTCGGGAATATCTTGCAAGTAACGACGCCTATAGCGCCTTTGCCCGGATTGATGATCTGATCATCACTGGTCCGACATTGACCAATGTGAATGATTTTCGGGCGATCCTGATCGAATAGGACGAGGGTCAGGACCTAAACACCGGGGCTTGGCATCCAGGGACGTACCCAGCCAAGCCCGTCTTCGGTTTTGCCATGCGGTTTGTATTCGCAGCCGATCCAGCCGTCATAGCCAATGCGATCAAGCATGTAGAACAGGAACGGGTAATTCAGTTCCCCGCTATCGGGTTCGTGGCGGCCCGGCGCACCGGCAACCTGCACATGGGCAATACGATCAAGATGCTTGTCCAGGCGGGCCGCAATATTCCCGCCGACAATTTGCGCGTGATAGATGTCAAATTGCAGCTTCAAGCGCGGATGATCGAGCTGTTCGAGGATCACGGCGGCCTGTTCGATGGAATTCAAAAGATATCCCGGCATATCAATCGGATTGATCGGTTCGATCAGGATATCAACCCCGGCCTGATCGGCAAGGTCGGCTGCATAAAGCAGATTGTCACAATAAAGCCGGGCCAATTCACCGGAATTTTCGGCTTCGCCTTTCAAACCGGCCATGCAATGGAGCATCTTGCACCCGGTCGCCGCCGCGTAATCAAGCCCCTTGATTACAGAATCACGAAATTCATCTTCGCGCCCCGGACGGCAGGCAAGGCCACGGTCGCCCGCCTCCCAGTTACCGGCAGGCAAGTTAAACAGGACCTGCTGTAACCCGTTATCGGCCAAAAGCGATTTGACGGTTGAAAGTGGCATGTCATAGGCACCGATATATTCCACCCCGGCAAAACCGGCATTTGCAGCCGCCGCAAAGCGTTTTTCAAACGGAAGATCGGCAAACAGAAATGAAAGATTGGCGGCAAAGCGTGGCATATCGCACCTGACGGGTGAATGAAATTGGGCGGGTATCGTTTCCCATGCGCCACCCGAGGTCAATCATCAATCAAAGGAATTTCAGGATGCGGTTCGCGATTTGGTGACTTCTGCCAAAATCCAGTCACCAAATGCCGCGACCTCGGTCCGGTTGTCACCACGCCCGGTATGCAGGAAATGATAATGGTGCCCGTCCAGATGCCGACCAAAAGGCAAGATCAGAAGACCGGCATTCAGTTCGTCACGCGCCATTGCCGGGCTGGCAAGAACCACGCCCTGCCCGGCAATCGCCGCCTGAATGGCGTGGGTATCATCGGAAAAACTGATCCCACCCGATGTTTTAAGCCCCTTAACCCCGTTCGCCGCCGCCCAGCGTTCCCAGGTTGGCGTGACATCATCGGGGTGTAACCAGTCAAGATGCAGCAAGGTCGCATTGCCAAGGTCTGCAAAACTTTGAATGCCCAACATCGGGCTGCAAAGCGGGGCAAAGGTTTCGCGAAACATTGTTTGGGCGACAAGCCCGGGAAATGGTCCGCGCCCATAGCGGATGGCGGCATCAACCGCCCCGCTGGCAAGATCAACCGCCGCAGCCGAGGTATGAAGTCGCAAATGAATATCGGGATGGCGTTTCTGAAAATCCGGCAAACGGGGAAGCAACCATTTGGCAGCAAAAGACGGAAGAACCGAAACCGTCAAACCACGCGATGTTTTGCGGCGACGAATAGCATCCACCGCATTGGCAAAGGAGGCAAAGCCATCACGAAGCACGGGATAAAGTTCCTGCCCGGCCTGGGTTAACACCACCTGCCTTGGTTTGCGGTCAAACAGACGCACGCCCAGCGTTTCTTCAAGAAGGCGTATCTGATGGCTGATCGCCGTTGGCGTCACGGCAATCTCGGCAGCAGCTTTTTTAAAGCTTTGATGACGTGCAGCGGCTTCGAACGCGCGCAAGGCCGCAAGGGGTGGCAGAGACATATGGATGAATTCAACTCATCTATAACATGATGAATTCGATTTTGCCCGAGACATCAAAACAAGGCAAGTCTTGGTCATCACATAATCACAGATGAAATGATTTCATCAAAATGGAGACCCGCGATGACCAGAATTCTTCATATCGACAGCAGCGCCCGCCCCGGCCGGTCTGATCAAAAGCAGCACGGTTCCCACAGCCGCCGTCTGACCGCCAAATTCATCGAACATTGGCGCGCTCTGCGTCCGGGTGACGAGGTTATCTATCGTGATGTCGGTGCAAATCCGCCAGCGCCGGTCACAGGTGACTGGGTCCATGCAGCATTCACCAAACCCGACGATCGCGAAGACTGGATGCATGACGTCCTGCGTGAAAGCGACCTTTTGGTTGATGAACTTTTGTCCGCAGATGTC
The DNA here is from genome assembly GCF_003326675.1 of Thalassospira profundimaris. Taxonomy (GTDB): domain Bacteria; phylum Pseudomonadota; class Alphaproteobacteria; order Rhodospirillales; family Thalassospiraceae; genus Thalassospira; species Thalassospira aquimaris. Next base: position 157,352 of record NZ_JPWF01000006.1, on the reverse strand, counting down.
ATTGTTACCGGCGTTCCAATGTATAATTTCGGCATGCCCGCCCAGATGAAGGCATGGGTCGATAACATTGTCCGTGTCGGCAAGACATTCGGTTTTGATCGGTCCCGCGAAGGCGTTCCTTATTGGCCAATGGTGACCGATGGCAAATCGATTGTCGTTTTGTCATCGCGTGGTGATTACGGGTACGACGCAGGCGGTCGTGTTGCGCATCTGAACTTTGTTGAAGGCGGTCTTTTCACCCCGCTTGAATATCTTGGCATCACTGATCAGCACGGTACGGCAATTGAATATGACGAGTTCGGCGACGACCGTACCCAACAATCCATCGCCTTGGCCGAGGCCGAGACCATCGCGATTGCCGAAAAACTGATCCAAAAGCACACAACAAAAAGTGCCGCCTAAAATCACGGACCGGGCAAGGTTGGTGTCCCCTGCCCGGTCCGTTCATGTTCAACAATCGATATAATCATCCGGCTTTTTGGTTGGCGGGCGGCACCACCGCACGGGCATTGTCCTTGTCCTGCCCGGTGATCAGGCGTGCGCCCTTCTTGCGGAAAAGGTAGCTCCAGACCCACTGCACCATGACAAGTGCCGGGGCACGGATGCCAATCAGGAAGTAAATATGCGCCAATCCCCAGAACCACCAGGCAAGCCATCCTTTAAGCTTGAACCCGTTCAGATCGATCACAGCCCGGTGACGGCCAATGGTCGCAAGATTACCCGCATGGCTGTATTTGAAGTCGGGTATTGATCGCCCGTTCATGATATCGAGAATGCGGCGCGCAACATACTTGCCCTGTTGCTTGGCCGCGGGCGCAATCCCCGGCACGGCAAGCCCGTCCCGCCATGCGACATGGGCGGCATCCCCTATGACAAAGACATTGCGGTGATCCGGCACAGAAAGATCGGGTTCAACAATGATCCGCCCGCCACGATCAGACGGTTTTTGCACCCAGTCCTTTAGATCGGGCACCTGCACCCCGGCACCCCAGATCACATTGGCCGCCGGGATAAATTCATCACCGATCTTTACACCCTGTTCGGTGATATCGGAAACCGGACTGCCAAGCCGAACTTCGACGCCCAGACCTTCAAGGGATTGCCGGGTATAGTCCGACAAACTTTGCGGGAAAGCGCCAAGCAGCCTGTCACCGCCTTCGACAAGAAGGATACGGGCATCGCGCGGATCAATCCGGCGGAAGTCCTCGGAAAGTGCCTTTTTGGCAAGTTCGGCAATTGCGCCTGCCATTTCGACCCCGGTCGGACCGCCACCAACCACGACAAAATTCAACAGACGACGTTTCTGGTCTTCGTCTTCGCTATTTTCGGCACGCTCGAACGCCAGAAGAAGGTTTTTGCGAATGTCTGTGGCTTCGGTAATGTTTTTAAGACCCGGTGCCAAAGCCGCCCAGTGATCATTCCCGAAATAGGATGTCACCGCGCCAGTTGCCAAAATCAGGTAATCGAAATCAAGGTGATGATCCCCCGACAGAACGCGCTGCTGTGTCAGATCAATGCCGGTTACCTCGCCCATAAAGACCGAGACATTTGAAGACCGGCTGAAAATGCTTCGGGTTGGCCAGGCGATTTCGGCCGGGGACAAATCGGCCGTTGCCACCTGATATAGCAGGGGCTGAAACAGATGATGGTTACGCTTATCAATCAGAACGACTTCAACGTTCTTTCCCGCCAGTTTTTTGGCGGCACTCATTCCGCCGAAACCAGCCCCGACAATGACCACGCGTTTCCGATCGGACATGCTGGCATACTCCGTTTGGGCATGATCCCACCCCGACCACAACTTAGTAACAACATCACGAAAGTGCAAGCAAACCAATGTGATCGGCTACACACGCAATCCAAGACAAGCACGCACCTTATCGCTATAAGAACAAACCATTGTCATCATGATAGAGGCCCCACATGAACAACGCCTTTTCCCTGCATCCCCAACTTGCCGCAGATACGACCCTTGTGACGGATGGTCCGTTGTCGCATGTGTTGCTGATGAATGATGCGCGCTATCCGTGGTTGATCCTTGTGCCCAAGCGTCCGGACCTTGTGGATTATGATGATCTGAGCATCGAGGATCGCATTACCCTTGGCAACGAAGCAGCCGCCGTTTCCAAGGTTATCAAACGCCGGTTCGATGCGCATAAAACCAATGTCGCGATGCTGGGCAATATGGTGCCGCAGTTGCATTGCCACGTTGTTGGCCGTTTCAAGGATGACCCGGCCTGGCCCGGCCCGATCTGGGGTGTTGGTACGGCGGAACCCTATGGCGAAGATGCCGGACGGGATCGACTTGCGGCCCTGCGTGCCGATCTGGTTTCCGCCTTCAAGCATCTTTGAACATCAAATCGGGTTGCTTGACGCACATCAAGGCAGCCCAGATTGGAATAATGCAAAAGACGGACAGAACGAATTAATCGGGATGTCCGTCATGCAGCTTGCGCTTTATGAAAAATACGACCTGCGACTGCCGCGTTATACCAGTTATCCGACCGCACCACATTTTCACGCCGGTGTAGACGGAAAGGTATTTGAAGGATGGCTTTCCGATCTTGATCCCAAACAGCCATTATCGCTTTATCTGCATGTCCCCTATTGCGAGGAAATGTGCTGGTTTTGCGGCTGTAACACCAAAATCACCAAACATTACAAACCGATCATCAGCTATGTCGCGGCCTTGCTGAGCGAGATCGAAAGCACCCTTGGCAAATTGCCCGATGGTGAACGGTTTGGCGTTTCCCATATCCATTTTGGTGGTGGCAGCCCGACCATCCTTAAGGCCGACGATCTGCGCACCATCATGGCCGCCATTCGCACCAAGGTCGATATCCTTGAAGATGCGGAAATCGCCATTGAAATGGACCCGCGGACCGCCAAAGAAGACTTCATGGATGCCATGATTGAATGCGGCTTTAACCGGGCCAGCATCGGCATTCAGGATTTCAACATCGATGTTCAGCGCGCGGTTAACCGCGTTCAAAGCATCGAACTGGTGCGTGATGTGATTGCCGGTCTTCGCCATCGCGGCATCAAGGGGATCAATGTGGATCTGATGTATGGCCTGCCCCATCAGACGCTTGAAACCCTGCGCGAAACGGTTGACCAGACGGTTGCACTTTGCCCGGACCGCCTTTCGGTGTTTGGCTATGCACATGTGCCGTGGATGAAAAAACATCAACAACTGATCCCGACCGAAGTTCTGCCAAATACCGAAGAACGCTGGGCCCAGTACGAAGAAATCCAGAACCGCCTTGCCAAGCACGGATATGTCGCCATCGGGCTTGATCACTTTGCCCATCAGGCCGACAGCATGGCCATCGCCCTTGCCGATGGTAAACTGCACCGCAATTTTCAGGGATACACCACCGACCGCGCCGAAGCCCTTGTCGGATTTGGCCCGTCTGCGATTTCATCCCTGCCGCAGGGCTACGGGCAAAATGACCCGGCACTGGCCCGCTGGCAGCGCAGCATCGAAGCCGGTGAATGCGCGATTGAAAAAGGCGTCGCCCTTTCGGGCACGGACAAGCTGCGCCGGGAAATCATCAACGAATTGATGTGCAATCTTCATGTTGATCTTGATGTGGTCTGCACACAGTTTGGCACATCGGCAGATCGATTTGCCCCGGAACTGGAACGTATCAAGGCGATGACCGGCGATAACATCGTTGAAGTTAACGGCAATCACATTTCATTGACCGATATCGGCCGCCCCCTGGTCCGTGCGGTTTGTGCAGTCTTTGATACCTATCTTGATCCCGCGCATGGACGCCACTCCCAAGCGGTTTGATGCGTCACATCGCTCAGCAAAAAGGGGCCGATTGGCCCCTTTTTTATTGTGCGATGATACAGCGATGATCAATCCCACTGCGGCGCCAGCCCGTCCGGGCTGACGATCCGGCCATTTGCATTTGCAAGACTATGAATGGCCTTCATCTGTTCGGCAGTCAGTTCGAAATCAAAGATGTCAAAGTTTTCTGCCAATCGGTGCTCGGTAACCGTCTTGGACAGGGCAATGACGTTGTTCTGTGCGATCACCCACCGCAGAACGACCTGTGCCACCGACTTCCCGTGATCTGCTGCGATATCCTTCAGGACATCATTTTCAAAGACCTTGCCATCGGCCATGGCAAAGTAGCTGGTTAACGACATCCCGAACCGGTTGGCCGCATCCATCACAGCCGATTGATCAAGGAAGGGATGATATTCGACCTGATTGGTAACAATCGGGGCATCGGAAAGCGATACAGCGTCGGCCATCAAGGCCGTGTTAAAGTTGCTGACGCCGATATGACGAACCTTTCCGGCCTTTTGCACAGCATTCAGGGCGCCAATTTGCTCTGCCAGCGGCACATCATTGTTTGGCCAATGCAAAAGCAAAAGGTCAACATAATCGGTCCGCAGCTTCGCCAGACTTTCATCGACCGACGCGATGAAATCATCATGGCGATAATTACCGACCCAGACCTTGGTGGTCAGGAAGATATCCTTGCGCGCGACACCGGATATTTCGATGGCCTCGCCCACCGCCGCCTCGTTCTCGTAAATCTGCGCGGTATCTATATGACGAAATCCGGTTTGCAGGGCCTTGGGCACGATACGCTTCACATCATCTTCGGAGACACGAAACGTCCCAAATCCAAGTGCAGGAATGCGCGCACCATTTGCGGTTACATCAAACATTTTTCAAACCTCGTTTTATTGGGTTCTGATTACGCAAAATCGCATTGATGTTTGCGTCTCAAACAGGGTTACTTTGCCGGGCATCGCGGTTATTCAGCGGGTTGAAGACCGGCTTCGTCCCGGCGGTCAAGCGCCCCACTCAGTACTGTCAGACCAAGCGCACCGATCACGAGAATGGCACCGATCCACGGGGTCGCACCCAAACCAAGGTTTGATGCGACAACCTGCCCGCCGATCCAGGCACCAAGGGCAATACCAAGGTTAAACGCCGCGATATTGAGTGCCGAGGCAACATCAACACCATTGGGGCGGTGTTGTTTGGCAAGTTTCACGACATAAAGCTGCAAGCCCGGCACATTGGCAAATTGCAGGAAACCAAGGGCGCCCAGGGTCACAATGGTTGCCGCCGGCGACATCACGGCAAAACTGAACAGGACAAGGACGGTCGCCTGCAAAACAAACAATCCAGTCAGAGCGCGAACAGGATTGCGATTGGCAAGCTTCCCGCCCACCAGATTGCCGATGGCGATGGCAACACCGTAAAAGATCAGGATCAAGCTGACCGATGATTCGGCAAAGCCGGTGATTTCCTGCAAGATCGCAGACAGATAGGTGAAGGCAACAAATGTCCCGCCATAACCAAGTGCTGTCATGCCATAGACAATCAACAAACGCCCGCTCCCCAAGACGCGAAGCTGATCGCCAATACCGGCGGCTTCGCCACGTTTAAGGTTCGCAGGAAGCAGTGCTGCAATCCCGACAAACGAAATGACCCCCAAAAGGGCAACACCCCAGAAAGTCGCACGCCAGCCAAACATCTGACCGATGAAGGTTCCCAGTGGCACACCGGTAACAATGGCAACCGTTAGGCCCATGAACATCATGGCGATTGCCGATGCACGACGGTCTTCCGGTACAAGGTCCGCGGCAATCGTTGCCCCGACCGAGAAGAACACACCATGCGCGAACGCGGAAATCACCCGGGCAACCAAAAGAAGTTCGTAACTGGGGCTTAGTGCGGCAACCGCATTGCCGATCACAAACAGGCCCATTAATCCCAGCATCAGGGATTTGCGGTTCATCCCCCCGGTAAGCGCGGTCAGGATCGGCGCGCCAAAGGTCACACCAAGGGCATAGACACTGACGATCAGGCCCGCCATCGGCAAGGTCACAGCAAGATCAGTTGCAACCGTAGGCAAAAGCCCGACGATCACGAATTCTGTTGTCCCGATCGCATAGGCAGCGATGGTCAACGCAAACAAGGCAAGTGGCATCGAAATTCTCCTTCCGCACTTTATGCGGACAATTGGGTTTCATCGGGCTTCCCCGGAATTTGGCGTAACTATGCCAATCAAAACCTTGCGCGATAATCAGGATTGCGCGACAACCATATGTGAATTCAATTCAAAGACGAGGCACAATTGGACAATCGTGCAGGCGAAATGGAGACCTTTGTCAAGGTCATCGAACATGGCAGCTTTTCCCAAGCCGCACGGGATTTGCACATGTCACCATCTGCTGTCAGCAAACTGGTCACACGCATCGAGGACCGCCTTGGCACGCGGTTGCTTGTCCGGTCCACCCGCCAGCTGCAACTCACACCGGAAGGCGAGATGTATCTGCGCCGCGCCCGAACCATCCTTGATCAGATTGATGAAACGGATCGATTGATCGGTGGTGGCGGTCAGGCCGCACCGCGTGGCAAGCTTAGCGTCAATGCGTCTGTGGCCTTTGCGCAGGTATTCCTTATCCCCAACCTGCCCCGGTTTTTGCGTCAATATCCCGATATCGAACTTGAACTGACCCAAACCGACGGCATTGTTGATCTGCTTGAAGAACGGGCCGATATCGCCATTCGATCCGGCTTGTTAGCTGATTCCAATCTGATGGCGCGCAAGCTTCTGGAAACCAAGCGCAAGATCGTCGCATCGCCGGACTATCTTGCCGAACATGGCATTCCGCAAACCCCAGCCGACCTTGCGCGTCACAAATGCTTGCGGTTCAATTTCATAAAAGGCCGCAATTTCTGGCCATTCACCGACCCGCAATCAGGCCGACGGTTTGAACAAACGATCAGCGGTGATTTTCTGGGAAATAACGGCCCGCTGGTCAAAGCCATGTGTATTGCAGGCATCGGCATTGCCCGGATTGGCAATTTCCATGTCGAAGATGCGATCAAACGCGGTGATCTGGTTGAAATTCTAAACGACTGGACGGCCGATGACGTGGAAACTGTTCATGCGGTTTGGGCTGGCCACGATCATCTTGCCACCCGCATTCGTGCCTTTATCGATTTTGTCGCAAGCTGCGTTAAAGAGGCCTGAAATCACGGGCCGGATCAGGCGGACTTTCGCAAGGTCAGAATGACAATGCCGCTAACCACAATCAGGCCACCGGCCATCTGGGTCGGGCTGATCATCTGATCAAGGATCACCCAGCCAAACAGCAAGGTGGCAATCGGTTCCACATTCATCACCGGGGCATTACGCGCCATATCAAGGCGCGGCACGGTGATGAACAGCACCGAAAACGCACTGCCATACAGCAACACCAATACCCCAAGTCCGATCCAGCCGGGCAAGGCATCGGGCAATGCCATGCCACCGGGCAACACATTGCCAACCCCGGCAAAGATCATCGCGATAAACACAACAAGCATTGTGAACATGGATCGCACCGATCCGTTCAGCGCGGCAAGCTTGTGATCTGTCACCCAGAACGCCACCGACAAGGCCATCGCCGCCGTCAGGGCAAAGGCGATGCCCAGCCACCATTCATCGGTAACAGTGACACCACCGCCAAGAATACCGGGCAGATCAAGTGCTAGGACAAGGCCCGACAAAATGAACAGCATCAGGGCCGCCGATTTCAATGTCGGGCGCGCCCCGCCCAATCCCCATGTCAGCAATGCCAGAATGATCGGAAAGGTATTGGCGGTCAGTAAGGCAAGGGCAACCGGCACACGCGCAACAGCGGAATAAAGACACAGGCTTTGGATCGTGATCATCAATCCCACAAGCAACTGCCAACGCCCCAGTCCCTTGGGCAACCGGATGGAATGACGCTGCAAACTGACAATCGAAATCAGAATAAGCAGTGCCACACCCGACCGGCACAAAACCGCCAACAGCAACCCGGTCCCATTTTCAAAGGCAAGACGTGCCGCCACATGGTTTCCGGCAAAGCTGCACGCGACAAGCGCCAATGTCATGACCGCGATATGGCGCGGCAACAGCGCGGGCGCACCACTCGGACTGGTTGCAGATGGTTGGGAATTGGCGGCGGACATCGGGCGGCTTCCTGATTGATTGGGGCCGCACGAATAGACCTTATACCCCTTGCGGAATCAAGGCGTTATATTGAAGTCCGGCTTTCTGTTGCACTTAGAAGTTCCAGACAGCGTTGTGCAACCAGACGGGCTGGTTGCAAGGAAGGATGACGGAACGGAACCAGTTCGCTACCCGCAAGCATCGGGCAGGCATAGCCGCCTTCATAAAGCGACTGGTGCAACAACTTGTGCCGATCCAAAGCCAACCCATCCGGGGCATAGATATAAACCCCGCCGGGGGCGGCCGCGGCCTCGCAACACATAGAAACGGAATCACCGGTTACAATCAGCACATCGGCAAGGGCCAGATATCCGAAATACGGATTTTCGTTTTTCGACATCCAGTCATGCAGATGGTAGGTCAGACCCGATGTTTCGAGACGTTCGGCAATCAGGGCTTCGTTTTCAGGTCCGGTACGGCGGCTTGTTGTGACCATCAGACTGCCATCAACCGCACGGGCCGCCTCGATCGCCTTTGAGATAAGTTCGTCGGCCATGTCACGCGTGAATACCGATTTCTTGGTGTTGCCGCCAACAATCACCGCAAAGCGCGGTGTCGGAAGCCCCTTGAACTGGGGACGCCAGGTATCGGCTTCGATCAATAAACGGGTTTCGGTCACGCGATGCGGGGCACCGGGAATTTCAAGGATGTTTTCGCGGATAGTCATCCGATCATGGGCCGGTACGGCAATCAGATCAAAGGCACCTTCGCCACAATCGGGGCGCATGATCTGGCAAATCCGGGTATGACCGCGACTTTGTTTTTTAATCCACCGGGCAATGGGGGCTGTTCGACGCCCGGCCGATATCACAAGATCGGGCCAGGGGGCGACAAGCCGGGTGCGCGATGGAACATCAACGCCCATCAAACTTGTCCCGCGGATGATATTGGGCAGGCGCGCGAGCTTTGTGTAACCGATATCAATACGCTTGAAGGGTTGTGCCAGTGCCTCGGCCACGCCGATTGCCTGATTGACATTCCCGGCACGATCATCGGCCAGAACCCAGATCAGATGCGTATCTTGCTCGGACATTCAGGGAAACTTTCCTGATTTGATTATTGTTCTTTGGGGTGCGCGTAACAGCAGATCATAATCGTTTACCATGCTGGCGTCGATGCCCTGCCCTGATAGGTACAGTCAGATTGCGGGTTTATCAAGCATCCACGCCAAGTCATGAATTTGGTGCTGGGAATTGAAACAATTTTGTAATTTAATCTCGCGTCCCCACCTATTCTTTAGTGTGGGAAAACGGGATTAATCAAGCGTGGGCAGAATGCTAGGCACATCGGGTTCAGTCAAAAAAACATCTAGGATTGTTTTGTGCATCCTGCTTGCCCTGTTGCCTGTAACTGTTTGGCTGGTCACCGAATTCTGGCGCGAAACCAAACTGATCGACATCACCGAAGACGGACGCAACAAGCTGGAACTGTATCGTTCCAACCTTCAGGGTGCGATCAAGGAACATGAATATCTTCCGATTACGCTGGCCTCTGACAAGCGCATCATTGATCTTGCCCTTGATGCCGATCCGGAAACCGCATCGGCGGTGAATGTCTATCTTGAACGCCTGACAACCGACAGCGGCGCGTCTGACATCTATTTCATGGACAAGGCCGGCACCACGATTGCGGCCAGCAACTGGAACAGCCAGGCATCCTTTATCGGGCGCAACTTTTCGTTCCGCCCCTATTTCCAGCAGGCCCGCATGGGCATCACCGGGCATTACTTTGCATTCGGGATCACATCGAATGTGCCGGGTTATTACATTTCCCATCCTGTGCGGCCGGACGGCACAACGTTTCAGGGTGCCGTGATCGTCAAGACCCACCTCGAAGCCCTTGTCCAACGCTGGGCACGCGGCAGTGAAAGCGTTCTGGTGACCGATGAAAACGGTGTTGTCATCATTGCATCCCATCCGGAATGGCGGTTCCGCGATCTTGACGGTTTGCCATCGCGGGATCGCCCGCGCCTGATTGCATCGCGCAAATATGGCGACTCACCGCTTGATCCGATGCCCCTGATTTCCGGTGCATGGCCCAAGGGTAATGACCTTGGCACGCTTGCGCTTGGTGTGACACCGCGCGATATCGGCGATCAAAGTGTCGCGCCCGAACCGAATGCCAGATCAGCACGTTCGGAAAACGCCAAACCGGAACCGGCAAAGACCACCTATCTTGTGACGGGCAGCACCCTGCCCACCCAAGGGTGGCGGATGTATCTTCTGACCGACAAGTCCGCGCTTGATAAATCAGTGATCAGTTCCGGTCTGATGGGCGGTGCCGCCCATATCATTTTCACCGGTCTGGTTTTCATCATCTTGCAACGACGCCGGGCGATGCTTGAACAGCTTGAAATTCGCGACTGGTCCCAACGCGAACTTGAACGCCAGGTCCGCCTGCGCACCGCCGATTTGATGAGCACCAACCTGCGACTGGCACAGGAAATCACCGAACGGTCGCGCACCGAAGACGCCCTGCGATCTGCACAGGCCGAACTGGTCCAGACCAGCAAGCTTGCCGCCCTTGGTCAGATGTCTGCGGGCATTGCCCATGAAATCAACCAGCCCCTGACGGCCATTCGCAGCTATGCGGAAAATGCCCTTAAATTCATTGCGCGCGGCAACGAGGAAACCGCAGGACGCAACCTGCAACGGATTTCCGAACTGACGGACCGCATGGGGCGGATCACCAATAACCTCAAGACATTTTCACGCCGCCCCGAACAGGACAACCATCTGGTTGATGTCCCCAAGCAAATGCAAAAGGCCATCGATCTGGTTCTTGAAACCGGCCGAACTGGTGCATCCAACATTTCACTTAGCCACGAAGATGACCTGCGCCCCGTCATTGCCGAGGCCAACCAGCTGACACAGGTCTTTACCAACCTGATCAGCAACGCAGCCGATGCCTGCCAGAACATTGAAGACCCGCGTATCGACATATCAATCATCGAGCGCGAAGGCCGGATCATCGTCAAGGTCAACGACAATGGTCATGGTATCCTGCCGGAAAACCTGCCCAAAATATTTGACCCGTTCTTTACCACCAAGCCGTTCGGCGATGGCTTGGGACTGGGGCTTTCGATCTGTTATGGCATCATTCGAAGCTTCGGCGGGACCATCCGTGCGGAAAACCGCCCAAATGGCGGATCATCTTTTGTGATTGAGCTTCGTCAGGAAGATATTGACGAAAACGCGGAAGAAAACAGCATCTCGACGACGATGGCCGGTCCTGATAGAACCTTTGAAAAATATGCATCCCCCGTTGATGCACACCGCGATCAGGCCTGATGCACCATCCGTCCCCTGATTGCCGATCAGGGTCAAAGGAAAAGTCAGTGTCAGCGATTGCCAATTGTGTCCTGTTTGTTGATGACGACGCCGATGTGCGTGAAGCCGCACAGCAAACGCTGGAACTTGCAGATATCCATGTCGAAGTATTTCCAGACGCGGCATCTGCCCTTGCCCATCTACGCAAAGGTTGGCCCGGCGTTGTTGTTTCCGACATCCGTATGCCCAAGATGGACGGGCTTGAATTCCTGACCGAGGTTAAAAAAATCGATCCCGATATGCCGGTGATCATGGTGACCGGGCATGGCGATGTCGCAACGGCTGTCAAAGCCATGCAAAGCGGTGCATTTGACTTTATCGAAAAACCCTATGCCCCGGATTTGTTCGTCGACATCACCAGACGCGCAATGAGCCACCGCCAGCTGATCCTTGAAAACCGGACATTGCGGATCGAGCTTGCCCGCCACACCAAAAATGCATCGGACTTTATCGGCCGCAATCCGGCAATGGAAAAGCTGCGCACCCTGATCCGCAATGTCGCCAGCACCAATGCCCATGTCCTGATCAATGGTGAAACCGGTGCAGGCAAGGAAGTCATTGCGCGTAATCTGCATGAAATGTCGGGCCGTAGCGGCCCGTTCGTCGCGGTCAATTGCGGCGGCATGCCGGAAAACCTGATTGAATCCGAGCTGTTCGGTCACGAAGCCGGTGCCTTTACCGGGGCAGATCACAAGCGTATCGGCAAGTTTGAATTTGCCGACAAGGGCACGATCTTCCTCGATGAAATCGAAAGCATGCCCCTTGCCCTTCAGATCAAGCTGTTGCGTGTTTTACAGGAACGCGCCCTTGAACGGTTGGGATCAAACCGGGTGCAACCGATTGATCTGCGCGTGGTTGCCGCAACCAAAACCGATCTTCGGGCGGCATCATCACGCGGGGAATTCCGCGAAGACCTTTATTACCGGCTTAATGTCGTGCAACTCCACATCCCGCCCCTGCGCGACCGCAAGGATGACATCCCGCTTTTGTTTGAACATTTCAGCCGCGATGCCGCCAAAAGGTTTGAACGCCCGGTCAATCTGGTAACCCCCGCCGAAATGGCGCAATTTACTGCCTATGACTGGCCCGGCAATGTCCGCGAGCTGCGCAACGCCGCGGAACGGCGGGTCCTTGGCCTTGATCCCCTTAACAGCGGCAACGACGCCAATACCCAAAGCGGCCTGACCCTGCCCCAACAGGTCGAGGCGTTTGAACGCAGCCTGATTACCGAGGCCCTTCGTGAACATGCAGGCAACGTCACGGCCACGGTCAGTGCGCTGGGCGTGCCGCGCAAAACATTTTATGACAAGCTGACCAAATACGAAATTACACCAGCCGAATTCAGGCGCACACGCAGCGCTTCGGACGACGAGCCCGCCAATTAGGCGGGCTTTTTCTTTGCCGTAACTCCGCCTTGGATTGACGACAAAACAACTGTGTGAATTACCACACATCAAGCAAAATATTATGTGCGAAATAGCCAACAAATCAATGATTTACACCGCATTGCAGCAATACAAAAGCCACCATAAGCATCTGATTTTTATAAGTTAAATCGGAATTCCCAAAACTGGCCCGCACCTTGCTGATTACGGCACAGCGCCAAACGGCGTTTCAAAACGACGCCACAAAAGGCGCGCTTACGGGAAAACGCATAAGCCAGTCAAAGGGAGACATTCTAATGCGTCCTATCACCAAACATATTCTTGCAGCTGGTGTTGCTGCCGCTGCCCTGATGGGTGCCAACGTTGCATCCGCACAGGAAGTTATCAAATTTGCGCACGTTGTTGCGCCGAACACCCCGAAAGGTCAGGGTGCGGAATATTTCAAAAAACGCGCTGAAGAAATTCTGGGCGACAAGGTTAAAATCGAAATCTATCCGAACTCGCAGCTGTTTGACGACGACAAGGTCCTTCCGGCCATTCTGCGCGGCGACGTACAGTTCGGCGCACCGTCGCTTGCGAAATTCGGCAAATGGACCAAAAAACTGCAGGTCTATGATCTTCCATTCCTGTTCAAGGACATGGATGCTGTTTCCTGCTTCCAGAACGGTGCCAAAGGTCAGGAACTGCTTAATGCCATGTCTGGCAAAGGTCTGACCGGTGTTGGTTACTGGCACAACGGCCTGAAACAGCTTTCGGCAAACAAGCCGCTGCGCCTTCCGGAAGATGCCGCAGGCCTGAAATTCCGTATTCAGTCCTCTGACGTGATTGCCGCACAGTTCGAAGCAATCGACGCTGTTCCGCAGAAAATGGCGTTCTCGGAAACCTATTCCGCCCTTCAGACCGGCGTTGTTGATGGTCAGGAAAACACCTGGTCGAACATCTATTCCAAGAAGTTCTTCGAAGTTCAGGATTACATCACCGAATCCAACCACGGTCTTCTCGACTATATGGTCGTTACCTCGACCAAGTGGTGGGATGGTCTGGACCAGGAAATTCGTGACGGCCTGACCCAGGCTATGAACGAAGCATCCGAATATGCCAACGGCCTGTCGGCTGATCTGACCGCCGAACAGCGTCAGGCAGTCATCGATTCCGGCGAAACCGAGATCCTGTCCGTATCTCCGGAAGATTTCGCAAAGTGGCAGACCGCAATGAAGCCGGTTTGGGATGAGTTCGCTGGCGATATCGGTCAGGACATCATCGACGCCGCTGCTGCGTGTAACTGATCCACACTTTTTCCAACCATTTTCGGAAAAGGGCCGTTTACGATGATTTCGACGGTCGTTACCCGGCTGGAGGAGGGCATTATTGCCCTCCTGCTCGCCGCCATGACATCGCTTACTTTTGTAAACGTCGTCATGCGTTATGTCTTTAATTCCGGCCTTACATGGGCGCTGGAAATCACCGAGTTTCTGTTTGCCTGGCTGATCCTGTTTGGCATGTCCTATGGGGTCAAGGTTGGCTCGCATATTGGTGTCGATGCCCTTGTTCGCCTGTTCCCGGATCGGGTTCAGCGCGTCATTGGCCTGATCGTGGTTGCCACGGGCATTCTATATTCGAGCTGGTTGATCATTGGTGGCTGGGAACTGGTCAGCTTCAACCACATGCTTGAAATGGAAGCCGAGGACAGCCCGCTTATGCTGTGGTTTGTCTATCTGATCATGCCGGTTGGCGCTGCATTGCTGGCGTTCCGTCTGGCACAGGTGGGCTGGCGCATCATCACCGGCAAACAGGTCGGCTTTAACCTGGCAGACGAAGCACGCGAAGCCATTGACCAGCTTAATCATGCTGGCGATGGGACCGCAGATGGCGACAAGACCGCCAGCGCGTCAAAGCCAAACGCATAAGCCGCGCGGGGGACATATTTCATGACAATTGCATTTCTGTTTATCCTGCTGTTCGGCCTGATGGCGATGGGCGCACCGATTGCCATTTCGCTTGGCGTATCGTCGCTTGCCACCATTTTGATGTTTGGTGATGACAGCCTTGCCACGCTGGCCGAAAAGCTGTTTGGCGGGATGGAACATTACACCCTTCTTGCCATTCCCTATTTCATTCTGGCATCGGCATTTCTGTCGACCGGTGGCGTTGCCCGCCGCCTGATCCGCTTTGCCATTGATACTGTGGGCTGGTTCCCCGGTGGCCTTGCCATGGCATCGGTTCTGGCCTGTATGCTGTTCGCTGCTGTTTCGGGTTCAAGCCCGGCAACGGTTGTTGCCATCGGCTCCATCGTGATCGCCGGGATGGTTCGTGCAGGTTACCCGCAAAGCTTTGCTGCGGGCGTGATCTGTAACGCCGGAACACTTGGCATCCTGATCCCGCCATCCATCGTCATGGTGGTTTACGCAGCCGCGACCGAGGTTTCAGTTGGCCGCATGTTCCTGGGCGGGGTTATTCCGGGCATCATGGTTGGCCTGTTGCTGATGATTGCGATCTATATCGTTGCACGCATCAAGAAACTGCCAAGCCAGCCGCGCCCGACCCTTGGCGAATGGGGCAGCGCACTGTTTTCCGCATCCGGCGGGCTTTTGCTGGTTATCCTGATCATGGGTGGCATTTATGGCGGGGTCTTTCCCCCGACCGAGGCGGCCGCCGTTGCCGCCTTCTATGCCATGTTTGTTGCCGTGCTGTTTTACCGCGACATGGGCCCGATCAAGGATCTTTCCTGGACCCCTGCAAACGGCAAAACCGGTTTCGGCAATGTCATGGCCTATAACCTGCCGAAAATGGGCAAGGCGCTTGTGCTGCTGCCCTTTGACAAGGATGTGCGTCACGTTCTTCTGGATGCAGGCAAAGTCACCATCATGCTGATGTTCATCATCGCCAACGCGATGCTGTTTGCCCATGTTCTGACATCCGAACGTATCCCGCACACCATTGCAGAAACCATCATTGGCTGGGGTCTTCCGGCATGGGGCTTCCTGATTGTCGTCAACATCGTTCTGCTGATTGCCGGCAACTTCATGGAACCATCGGCGATCCTTCTGATCATGGCGCCGATCCTGTTCCCGATTGCCATGCAGCTGGGCATTGATCCGATCCATCTGGGCATCATCATGGTGGTCAATATGGAAATCGGCATGATCACACCGCCGGTCGGATTGAACCTGTTTGTAACATCCGGGATCACCGGGATGCCGTTGCTTAAGGTCGTCAAGGCCGCCTTCCCGTGGTTGCTGATCCTGTTGGGCTTCCTGGTTCTGATTACCTATGTCCCGGCCATATCCACATGGCTTCCGACCACCCTTATGGGGCCGGAACGGATCATGACCCACTAATTCATAAAACAGTCTTTCCCCAAGAAAGACCACTTAAGGGCGGCATCAAATATCGATGTCGCCCTTTTTTCGTTTGTACGCATGGCAGCCATTCCGGGCGATCAAATTGAGATACTTGGAAAAAACACCAATCTTGTGGATAATGGCATCTCTTGAATCGTTTCAGGTTGCAGTCCCCGATGGCGCACCAGTTGGTTGCGCAGGCCCGGACGCAGCATTGACGCCACCCAATATGCCTTATTGATCAGGGTTCAGCCCCAAGCCGCGTCCAGAATTGAACGCGGCCTTTTGCGCCCCGCCCTTGGCAATCGAACGTCATGACGCACCGGCAATCGCGGAATATGCGCCCCACTTGCCACCAAACGGAACGGAATGCAGCCCCATGGCACATGTTACGCCTGACAACAGACCCGATCCCAAACGTCTGGCATTACTGCTTGCAGCCCTGATTGCAACGGCACCCTTTGCCATTGATACCTATCTTCCCGCGATCCCGGCAATGGCGGCCGATTTTGGCGCGGCAACCCATGCGGTTGAAGTATCGATCAGTACCTTTTTGATCGGCTTTGCCCTTGGCCAATTGATTGGCGGCCCCTTGTCTGATCGCATTGGTCGTCGGCCCGTCGCCCTGATCGGACTGGTGATTTACATCATCACCAGCGCAATTATCACCGGTGTTGATAGTGCCGGTGCGCTTAACATCATGCGCTTTGTGCAGGCGATTGGCGGGGGCTTTGCCCTTGTGGTTGTCGGGGCATCTGTACGTGATCTTTATGACGGCAAGGAAGCGGCACAGATGTTTGCGCTGATTGCCGTGATCATGATGATTGCGCCGCTTGCCGCGCCAACGGTCGGCTCTGTTCTTCTGGTCTGGTTTAGCTGGCAGGCGATCTTTGTCCTTTTGATCGGATATGGCAGCCTGATGCTGGTGATTGTCTGGTTCAAGATGCCCGAAACCACCAAATATCGCCCGCATTATGCCGGACCGACACGCCGCGTCTGGTGGACCTATCTGGAAGTTCTGCGCACCCGCAAGGCGGTTGGCTTTATGTTGACCCATACCGGGGCAAGTGCGGTGATGTTCAGCTTCCTGACCGACAGCCCGTTCATGTATATCGACTTTTTTGGCGTCACACCCGGACAGTTCCCCTATTTGTTCGGGGCCAATGTCATGGTGATCGTCATATGCAATCGCCTGAACAACCCGTTGCTGCGACGTTATGAACTGCACCAGATCCTTAAAATCGCAACCGCCCTTCAGCTTGCAGCGGTCGTCGGATTGTTTGTTGCGGTCAATATTTTCGAGCCAAGCCTTTATGTTGTTGTGCCGCTGGTGATGATCTCGGTCGGTATGATCGGTTTGACCGCGCCGAGCGCAACCGCATCCTTCATGCAGTTCTTCCCCCATATCGGGGGAACCGCCACTGCCCTTATGGGCACCATCCAGTTTGCAACAGGTGCACTGGCCGGTATGGTCATCGGCCATTTCCATGACGGGACATTGTTGCCGGTTACCTTATCGATGCTGGGCTTTGGCATTTTCACCAATGTCATGGTTCACTTCGTTGCCGCAGCCAAGCCATCCGATGTCACCGCAAGCCTGCGCGAAGCAGCCGCAACAAACAGCGCAGAATAGATAACAAAGCATAGAACAGGAGCCCCGCGATCATGGCAAAGATGAGTTTCAACGATTACGGCCGCTGCATGGCTGTTTACAACAGCTGGCAAAACCGGGTTCTCTATGATCTTTGCGATCAGATCGGGGCTGAAGAACGCGCACGTGATCGCGGCATGTTTTTCAAATCAATCGATGCGACGCTCAATCATCTTATCCATATTGACCGCCGCATTCTGGGCATCATGAAAACCGGCGAAGCCCCGGTCTATGACGCCCATACACAGGTCGCCGATGATTTTGAAACCCTGCGTGAAATCCGCCGTGAACTGGATGCCGAGATTGAGGCATTCGTCTCCTCGGACGATTGTGACTGGCAGGACGGTTTTCGTGAATTTACCGGCGTAGACGGCATCACCCGCAACCTGCCCCGACCATTATTCCTGATCCAGTTTTTCAATCATCAAACCCATCACAGATCACAAATCACCAGTGAATTGCACAAGATGGGACTTGATTACGGCATCACGGACGTACCCCTGACGCCCGATCTGCCATTGTGATATTCGCAATTACTTCCCGGTAAAGACGGCTTTACGCTTTTCAAGGAAGGCGGTGTATCCTTCCTTGAAATCCGCGCTGTCAAACGCGCGATAACCTTCATCAAATTCACGGGCATCAATCGCCCCGCCCTGACGCAGGCGATTGATCATTTTCTTGTGCAGGCGCTGGGTAATCGGCGCGCCACCGGCGATACGATGCGCGGTTTTATCGATCTCGGCATCGAAATCGGCAATCGGCACGTGACGGGCCACAAAACCGATTTCGCGTGCGCGTTCGGCATCAAACATCTGGCCTTCAAGCAGAATTTCAAACAGGGCTGCCTCGCCCAGAAGATCAAGCATGATCTCAAGCTCGGGATAGCCAAGCGTCGCGCCAAGTTTCATCGGCGGGACAGCAAATTTGGCGTTATCCGCCGCAATGCGCAGATCACAGGCCGATGCCAGAACAAAGGATGCCCCCATGCACGGGCCATCAATCGCGGCAATCACCGGATGGATGCAATTCTGGATCGCTTGCAGGGCCTCGGCATGCAGAAGCCCATAATCACGCGCCTTGTCAAACCCTGCCCGTTCGCGGACAAATTCATGAATATCGGCACCGGCACCGAAACCAGCCCCCTCGCCGCCACGAATGACGATGCAACGCAAATCAAGATCGTCAGACAGTTTCTCTGCAATATTGGCAAGCGTGCCCCACATGGGTTTTGTCAGGGCATTTTTGCGTTCGGGCTGACAAATGGTGACGGTCGCGATGCCATCTGCAATGGCGACATTCAATCCGGTTTGATCGGTCATGACATTTCCTTTGGGGCTTGCTGTTTGACACAGCTTAAATCGGTATAACTATACCGAATAAACCGAAACAACCGATTTGCCAATATAAGACAACAACTTCATCGCATTTTGAATTCAGGCGTGATGTTTGTCGGCCAGCCCCGCTGTTGCATTGACCGTTTTATCAAGTCGCTTGTTGGCCCAGGTGACGGCCTGATCAATATCGGCTTCGTAATGGACAAGTGGTGGCTTCATGCCATGCACGAAAAGATCACGCCTGATATCGTGCTTTGTGCCACAAAAAACGATATACCCGCCCCGTCCACGCACCTTCTGTACCAGCCCGGCAAGCGTATTGGCCGCTGTTGAGTCCAGAAATGGAACGGCGGAAAAATCGACAATAAGCGCCCGACGTGTATCACCAATGCGATCCAGAACCGATCCGAACGCCGCCGTGGCCCCAAAGAAAAACACGCCCGAAATGCGGAAAACAACAACATCCGGATCGCCAGCCGAAACAGTTCCATCCTTTGGCACGGAAACCTGACTATCGGCGCGGTCTTCGGCAACAAATGGCGTGTCACTTTCGACATCGGCGATGTTTGACATTCGGCGGATAAACAAAACCGATCCCAAAGCAAAGCCAACCACAATCGCCTCAAGCAGGTCGCGAAAAACCGTCAGCAACAATGTGGTCAGCAAAACAGCGGCATCACCACGCGAAGACCGTAACAATGTGATGATTGCGTGCCTTTCGATCATGTTCCAGGCAACCACCGCCAGCACACCGGCAAGACATGCAAGCGGAATGAAGCTTGCCAAAGGTGCAGCAATCAGGATGAACAGCAACAGGAAAACACCGTGCAAAATCCCGGCAACCGGCCCATGTGCCTTGGAACGGACATTGGTTGCAGTACGGGCAATCGTTCCGGTCACGCAAATGCCGCCAAACAGGCCCGATGCAACATTGGCGACACCCTGTGCAACCAGCTCACAATTCGAACGATGCCGCCGCCCCGTCATCCCGTCCGCAACCACAGCAGACAGCAAAGACTCAATCGCGCCAAGCAGCGCAAACGCAATGGCATTGGGCAAAACAGCCTGCATCTTGGTCGCCGAGATTTCCGGAAGTGACGGGATCGGCAAGGACCCCGGTATCCCGCCAAAAACACTGCCGATTGTTGAAACCGGCAAATCAAGCATGGCTGTCGCCATGGCAGCACAGGCCACCGCAATCAGCATCCCGGGCCAATGCGGCTTCAGATGCTTCAGACCGACAATCACCACGATTGTAAGTCCCGACAGAACGACCGTGGTCAAATCCGTTCCGGGCAAGGCATCCCAGATGACGGGCAGCTTTTCAAGAAGCGGCCCGGGTTCACCCCCCGACAGCTTTAATCCCAGAAGATCCTTGATCTGGCTTGCAAAGATGATGACGGCAATTCCGGCTGTAAAACCGACCGTAACCGGATAGGGAATAAACTTGATATAGGTTCCCAGCCGCAAAAAACCGATCACAACCAACATCAATCCGGCAAGGATTGTTGCCAGCAACAATCCATCCATTCCGTGTTGCTGAACCGTTGCCGCAACAAGCACGATGAAGGCCCCCGCCGGCCCACCAATCTGAAAGCGGCTTCCACCAAGAAGTGATACCAGAATACCGCCGATGATCGCTGTATACAGACCCTGTGCCGGGCTTGCCCCCGATGCGATGGCAATGGCCATCGACAAAGGCAGGGCCACAATCGCAACCGTCAGTCCGGCGATGGCATCGGCGCGCAACTGCGCAAGACCATAGCCTTCCCGTAAAACCGTGATCAGTTTCGGGGTAAAAAGCTCAACAAATCCCGGACCGGCAGCGCGGCTTTTGGGTGGTGTTGCTGTCTTCATGGTATCTGGCAACCTCGTGACAGTGATTGCACAAAACGGCTCCCCGCAGGCAAATCGGGAAGCCGCAATATTCATCTCAGGACTTCAGGCCCGAACGCGGGGCCACTTTTCTATTCCGCGGTGTCGTCGCTGACAGCCTGTGGCACAGGTTCTTTCAAACGGACACCGCGCCCCAAGGCAATGCTGGGCACCTGTTCACCGATAAGCTCGATACCGGCGCGATCAAGGGCGGTGACCACCTTTGACAATGTATCGACCACGCCGCGAACATTGCCCTGACTGGCTTCCATCCGCTGAATGGTCGGCACCGACACCCCCGCCATTTCGGCAAGTGTTTTCTGATCAATGCCCAAAAGGGCACGTGCAGCCCGCAATTGTCCGGCTGTAATCATATCGGCACCTTCATCTACACCCTGTCTGCACACGAACCAGTACGGGTTTCATACGCATAATTCAGATACTAAACCATAATATTGATGTTTGAAATATCAATATTGCCGTTTTTAAGTACACAGCATCAGCAACCCGCGGAAATCCGGGCAAGCATATACGCCCGATCTGCCGACGACCGAGGCAAACCTGACCAAACGGTCAGCGGCTTTTCTTTGCGCTTTTGGGCAGAAAGCGTTAAGAGGTGCGCAAATATTCGATCCGAGAAGGGTATATTCGCCATGACCAACGAAAAACCGACCGCGCATTGCACCTATGCTGCGAAGACCGTCGCCAAAATTTTGCTTGATATTGGCGCGGTAAACTTCCGCCCGGAAGAAGCCTATATCCTGACGTCCGGCTGGGCCAGCCCGGTCTATATCGATTGCCGCAAACTGATTTCTTTCCCGCGTGCGCGCCGCAAGGTCATTGAACTTGCTGCCCGTCAGGTTTCTGATGCCGCCGGATACGAAGCATTCGATGCGGTTGCCGGTGGTGAAACGGCTGGTATCCCCTATTCGGCATGGCTGGCCGATGCGCTTGATCTTCCGATGCAGTATGTCCGCAAAAAGCCGAAAGGTTTTGGCCGCAAAGCCCGCATCGAAGGTGACATTCACGAAGGTCAGCGCGTTCTTCTGGTCGAAGATCTGGCAACCGATGGCGCATCGAAAGTCAATTTCGTCAATGCCATCCGCGAAGCCGGTGCCGAGTGCAAACACGCCTTTGTCGTCTTCTTCTATGACATTTTTGAAGGCGCACTTGATGAACTGCGCAAAGACGATATCGAAATGCACTATCTGGCAACCTGGGCCGATGTTCTGGCCATTGCCGAAGAAGGTGAATATTTCAGCAAGGAAGCCATCGAAGGCGTTCGTTCCTTCCTGAACGACCCGATCGGCTGGTCCAAAGCCAATGGTGGCAAGCACGACTGATCAGCCTTCCCGGCCCTGATCAATCAGCACTATTTCAAACGCCCGTCGATTTATCGGCGGGCGTTTTGCATTTCAGGGATTTGTCATCCCGCCTTTTCTGGACAGGTGCGACAAGTCGGTTCAATATGTTCCCAAGTAAAAGCAAAGCCATAGCACCAACTATGGCGGTTCCACGGGATACATATTGACGTGATAAGGGCAGTCTCATTGCCCCGCGGTCAAAGGAGCAACGCATGTCGATGCACAAAACGGCCAAAAGTCTGACCACCGTTGCGATTGTCTTTGCGACGGGCATTGCCTTGTCTGGTTGCGCCCTTGAACAGCAGGCACCTGTCACAAGTCCCAACGGAACGCAGACGCTGGTCACGCCGTGGGGAACGACGTCGTCAGCATCCCCGTCCCACGCCACGGCAAATGGTGCGCAAAGCGATGACAGTCTGGTGATTATGCAAGACATCAAACGTCAGGCCATTGATCTTATGCAGCAACAGCAGATCGACGAGGCCCGCATTGCGTTGGGCATTCTTGATCGTATGGCACAACGATGTGTTCAGGGCGGCGAGGCAGCAGCCTGCGCAACACTACAAACCAACTGGCCAAGCCTGTCCCAGCAATTGCACAAAACGCTGTCGATGTTTTCAAAAGACCCCATGCAGGCACCGATGACGGGGCCTTCCGGTGCCTCCGCCCTGCCCGATATGCCCGAGATGAATGATACATCCCCGATGACACCCGCAATGACGGCACCGGCGATGAATGCCCCGACCGACAGCACAAACACCCCGTCGATGGAAAAGATCATTCCGATGACCCAACCGGGCACTGACGGATAAAATTCTTTTCGTCTCAACAGACTGCAATTTGAGATAGAACAAAGAAAACTTCCGGGTGCGCGGATATCTTCGTTGTCATGACGTCAAGGCCATCGTGGCACAGTGCCAATTCGGTCTGCGCCACGTCTTTTACCTAACGGAGATTGCTCTATGTATCGGGATATTCTTGTTCATATCGACACCTCGCCCTCGTGCAAGGAACGTCTTTCGGTTGCATTGAAAATCGCAAAAGCACAGAACGCACACCTTACCGGTCTGTATCTTTTGCCCTATGCCGAAATTCCGCGTTTCATGGAAGTGCAGATCACCGAGGAAATCATCTCCCAGCAGCGTGCAGCCATGGCCGAAACCGCCAATGACGCCCACAAGGAATTCAAGCACGCCTGTGAAGAAGCCGGTGTTCCGTTCAGCTGGCAGCAGACCGCATGTTCGGCATCCGAAATCGCCGATACCGCCGCGATGTATGCCCGTCACCATGACCTGACCATCATGGGTCAGCATGATCCGGAAAGCTCTGATCCGTGTTCGGTCTCGGAAATGCCCGACAAGGTCATCCTGACGTCCGGTGCCCCGGTTCTGGTTGTGCCGTATGTCGGCCGGTTTGACACCGTGGGCGAACGCATCATGGTTGCATGGAAACCGTATCGCGAAGCAGTCCGTGCGGTGAATGACGGCATGCCGTTCCTGGAAAACGCCAAATCCGCGCTGGTTTTGTGTGCCGACCCGAACAAGGGCGCCCGTGACACCATGCCGGTACCGGGCACTAATGTGACCGCCCGCCTTGAACGCCACGGCATCAAGGTTCGTCGCGAAACCATGAATGCCACCGGCATCAGTGTTGGCGATCTGTTGCTGTCGCGTGCAGCCGATGAAAGCATCGATCTGATCGTTTGTGGCGCCTATGGCCGCCCGCGCCTGCGTGAACTGATGATGGGTGGCGTCACCCAGCATCTTCTGCGTCACATGACGGTTCCGGTCTTGATGTCGCACTGATCCGGCAATATCAGTTTTAATGATCCTGAACACCCAAAACCGGTCAGTTTTCTGACCGGTTTTGTTGTTTGCACGACCGCCCGCACATCAATCATTGCCATCAACACAGGAAAGAGTTGCGCAACCCGGTAGCAGGATTAAAGTGCCTTAAACGATATTCGGGCTTTGACGCCCCATAGAAATCAGAGGTTCGACATGACCATCGACGCCACCAACGTCAATCCGACCATTCCCGGCAATTCGGATGCCAGCCGCGATGTTGCAAGCTATCTGCATCCCTATACCAATCTGGTCACCCATGAAAAAACCGGCCCGCATATCATCACGGGCGGCAACGGCATCTATGTGACCGATGACAGTGGCCGCAGCCTGATCGAAGGCATGGCAGGCCTGTGGTGTGCGTCCCTTGGCTTTAGCGAGAAGCGTCTGGTTGATGCCGCAACCAAACAGCTCAGCACCCTGCCCTATTACCACACCTTTGCATCCAAAAGCACAAACCCGGCGATTGATCTTGCCGAGAAGCTTCTGGAACTTGTGCCGGTCCCGATGTCGAAGGTGTTCTTTGCCAATAGCGGGTCCGAAGCAACCGATTCCGCAGTCAAGATGGTCTGGTATTATCACAACGCCATCGGTCAGCCCGAAAAGAAGAAGATCATTTCGCGCAAAAAGGGCTATCACGGTGTTACGGTTGCATCCGCATCGATGACCGGCCTGCCGGGCAACCACAAACTGTTTGATCTTCCGATTGACCGGATCCTGCATACCGATACACCCCATTACTGGCGCGAAGCACAGCCGGGCGAGGAAGAAGAAGATTTCGCAACCCGTCTTGCCGAACAGCTTGAAGACCTTATTCAGGCCGAAGGCCCGGAAACAGTTGGTGCCTTTATCGCCGAGCCGATCATGGGGGCTGGTGGCGTCATTGTTCCGCCGCGCACCTATTTTGAAAAGGTTCAGGAAGTCCTGAACCGCTATGACATTCTGTTCATCGCGGACGAGGTTATTTGCGGCTTTGGCCGTACCGGCCGGATGTTTGCGACCGAGACCTTTAACCTGAAACCCGACATGATCACGGTCGCCAAACAGCTTTCATCGGCCTATCAGCCGATTTCTGCCCTGTTCATCAATGACAAGATTTATCAGGCGGTCAAAAAGGGATCGAACGAGGTTGGCACATTCGGCCATGGCTTCACCTATTCCGGCCATCCGGTTGCCGCGGCAGTCGCCCTTGAGACCCTTAAAATCTATGAGGATGACGGCATTATCGAGCATGTCCGCACTGTCATGTCGCCGTTCCAGAAACGCCTGAAAGACCTGAACAAGTTCGATCATGTCGGGGAAACCCGTGGTCGCGGCCTGATCGGCGCGTTTGAGCTGGTGGCAGACAAATGCGCCAAGACGCCGTTCGAGCCCTATGGCGCAGCGGGCAAAGCCGTTGCCGAGGCCTGCCTGCAACATGGCGTGATCCTGCGTGCACTTGGCGACACGGTGGCCTTCTGCCCGCCGCTGATCATCACCGAAGACCAGATCAACGATATGTTCGACAAGGTTGAAGCCGCACTAACCGCTTGGCACGCAACCAAATAATTCGATACAGCATCGAATTCAACTGATCGCACTGACGAGTCCCGCGCCAATCCCGATGATTGCGCGGGATTTGATTTTGAACGGTCCTTTGGCTTTGAAACCGCAGATCAATCAAAATAGACACAGCAATTACCACGGCAGAAAATTCATCGATTTTATCTATGAATTAAATCAATATAATTGTGCCGCCAAATGCGTTCAAATCCTTGCCAAATGAAGCCAATAGGCTCAAATTGAGAACTGTAATAAGACGAGGCGAGCCGATTTTTCCCGATATAGCGCGCCCATAGTGCAAGATCGACAATCGAGAGACAGAACATCTTTTTTGCCCGAACGGTTCCAAACAAAACTGGAATCGCTTTAATTTTTGACAAGGGTCAATGCCCCGTCGGTCGCCATGTCCGATAAGGGATAAATCATGCACCGGTCAAAACAGGCAGAAATGTTCTGATCAGGTTTCTGATCCGGGCGCTGACAGAGCTTCGTGGCCAATTGTTTCGGCCACACAGAGACAGGCGAAAGAACCAAAGATGAATTATAACAACTTCTTCAAAGACGCGCTGGCTGGCCTCAAGGCTGAAGGTCGCTATCGTGTGTTCGCCAACCTTGAACGTATTGTCGGCAAATTCCCGAAGGCCATGTATCACCCGGGCAACGGCGAAGCACCGCGCGAAATCACCGTATGGTGTTCCAACGATTACCTTGGCATGGGACAGCACCCCAAAGTGATCGAAGCCATGCAGGATGCCATCACAGGTCAGGGTGGCGGAGCCGGTGGCACACGTAACATTTCCGGCTCCAACCATCTGCATGTCGCGCTTGAGCAAGAACTCGCCGATCTGCACGGCAAGGAAGCCGCCCTTTTGATGACTTCGGGCTATGTCGCGAACTGGACCACGCTTTCGACCCTTGGCTCCAAATTGCCTGATTGCGTGATCATTTCGGACTCGCAGAACCACAATTCCATGATCGAAGGCATGCGCCATTCCAAGGCCGAACGCCGTATCTGGAACCACAACGACGTCGAACATCTTGAACAGATCCTCAAGGAAATCGGCCCGGAACGCGCCAAGATTGTTGCCTTTGAGTCGGTCTATTCGATGGATGGCGACATTGCCCCAATCGCCGAGATCCTTGATCTTTGCGAAAAGTACAACGCGATTTCATATCTTGATGAAGTCCACGCGGTTGGCATGTATGGCCCGCGCGGTGGCGGTGTTGCCGAACGTGACGGCGTCATGGACCGCGTTGACATCATCCAGGGCACCCTTGCCAAGGCATTTGGTGTGATTGGTGGCTATATCGCGGCCAAACCGGAAATCGTCGATTTCGTGCGCAGCTTTGGCAACGGCTTCATCTTTACCAGTTCCCATCCGCCAAGCATTGCGGCCGGTGCACTGGCATCTGTGCGCCACCTGAAAGAAAGCGACGCAGAACGTCAGGCCCAGAAGGAACGCGCGGAAACTCTGCGTGAACGCATGCGTGCGGCTGGCCTTCCGGTGATGGATGCGCCAAGCCATATCGTGCCTTTGATGGTTGGCGATGCGTCGATGTGCAAGGAAGCAAGTGATCGTCTGTTGTTTGAACATGACATTTATGTTCAGCCGATCAATTACCCGACCGTTCCGCGTGGCACCGAACGCCTGCGCTTTACCCCGGGTCCGCTTCATGACGATGCCCTGATTGATCATCTGATTGACTCGCTCCTGACCGTCTGGAGCCAGCTGGGTATTTCCAAAGCTGCCTAAAGCTTCCCAGGAGCGATATTGTGATATCGCTCCTGCTTCACACCCCGGCCTGCTGTCCGGGGTCGCACGCGGACGAAATTTATCGATTTATTCCGCGGGCGATGTGCTACACTGCTGTCATCATGTTGAAGTATAAACTGTTTGTTCGCTTTGTGATCAATGCGGGTTCTCTGCTCGCAGGAACCTCTCCCCGAGTGGGGTGAGGAACGGTTTCCTGCATCTGCACTCGGGGTTTTGAAGTCAATCTTCAATAACCGATGACAGGCAGCTCAAGCTGCCGAGAGGCAGGATCACAATGACGCCGTTTCCAGACAACAGCTTCACCACATTCCCGAAATGTACCCCTAATTCGTTTGCCGTTCCGAAACGGCTTGTGAATTTGTATGACCGTTCCGCGCAGACAGAATCTCTGTCAATGCCATCTCCATGCCCGGTCCGCGCGCAGGCAATTGCCGCGATGTTAGCGCTAACATCGTTGCCATGCGCCCCGTTGGCTCTCCGTTAATCCAGCATCACGCATCGAATCAAAGTTGCCGATAACCGGATTTTTCGGGGTTTGGCAGCGCCGTTCACCCTTTGCAACAAGCCACCTTCAAAGATCATTTGTTGTTTGCAGTAACGCAGACAGCCCCACTTTCAAACCAAAGAGAGAATTCAAAATGAATACCCAGACCTCTATCCCTGACACGCCCCACACCACCGACCCGGACGTTTACATTGATCGCGCCATTGCAGATCAGCTTGAAAACCTTGCCTATGCCAACATGGCAAGGAACCCGTTGGCCGCAAACCGATTGCTTGAAGAAATTGATCGCGCCGTCATTGTGAATAGTACCGAGCTGTCATCTGATATCGTCACCATCGGATCGGAAGTCACATTTCGTGACAACGCCACAGGCAACATGCAGACCGTCATCCTGACCATGCCAACCGATGCCGATATCACCACCCACCGCATTTCGATCATGACGCCAATCGGTGCGGCCCTGATCGGGATTCGCAAAGGCGAGACGATCTGGTGGCAGACAATGGACAATGAAGTTCGCGAACTGACCATCCATGACGTCGTAAGCAACAATCACGACCGTGGCGTTCCAAATGGCGCAGTTCCGCGCTGAATTAACCGGTGACACTGTATTTGCGAGATCGGTTTTGTGGTCTATATAGAAGGTACCGGAACAATCCGGCACTGAATATTTGCAATTAAGAACCGTTCGCGTTAACGTCGGACCTGTCATCAAACAGGGACCGCCCCATGTATTCGGATAGAACCTTGCTTCCCAAAGAATGTCTGCGACTTTGCGCGCTTGGCACCCTTGCCCTTTCCGACAAGCCGATCAGCTATGCCGATCTGGCCAATTCGGTCCGTCATTTCATGTCCCATATCATGGGGCCGTCGCTTGATATGATGGGAAGCTCGCTTCAACTTCTGAAACTTGAAGGACTGGTCAAGGAAGATACCGCCAACGGATCGTTTTCCGACGCGCAGCTTAGCCTGACCGCAGCCGGGCACGAGAAATTCATCGAGCTGATGCAGGGTAATCTGCGTGATACCTCGGGCGAGCTTTCCCGTCTGATCATGGCGCTTAAGATGCGGTTCTTGCATCTGCTTGATGACGACATCCGCGCCGATCAAATCGAAATCCTTCAAGATGTCTGCGAACTTGATCTTGATCGCGTCCTTGCCCTGCGCGACGAGCATGCCAACGAAGCCGGAAACTTTACCGGGTGGCTTGAAATGGAAGTCAAACGCCTTGAACAAAAACGCGACTGGCTGAAAAGCTTGTTGGCCTGACGCATTTTCCCGTTATAGTCGTGACCGAAGACCGGCAGGAAGCAGGTCCAACGTCACAGGCAGGGACGGAAAATGTTGATACGTGAAGAAACCGAAAAAGACTTCGCGGCAATCAGTGCGCTGTTATCCAGCGCCTTTGAAACAGCACCTCATAGCCAGAAAACCGAACATCTGATTGTCGATGCCCTGCGGCAAAGCGGCAATTTGACCCTGTCGCTAATTGCTGAGGAAGACGGCGAACTGGTCGGCTGCGTTGCCTTTTCTCCTGTCAAAATCAACGGGGCCAATTCAGGCTGGTACGGGCTTGGCCCGGTTGCCGTGACACCGGATCGACAAGGTATGGGCATTGGGTCGGAACTGATCCAAAGCGGTATCCGGCATCTTCGCGCCAATGATGCAGACGGCTGTGTGGTTCTTGGTGAACCCAACTATTACAGCCGGTTCGGCTTTGCCCCCCTGCCCGACTTGAAACTTGATGGTGTTCCTGAACAATATTTCATGGCCTTTGCACTGAGTGATCAAACACCTAGGGGCAAAGTCGATTACGACCCGGCGTTTTATATTGAGCCGACAGCATAAAGGCAGCCTCAAGGACTGCCTTTTTCTTACTCAGAGCAAATCGCCAGTTTCAATACAAATGCTGCCCGCCAGTCACGAAAATCTCGGTGCCGGTCACATAGGAACTGTCATCCCCGACCAGATAATGAACGGCTGCGGCCACGTCTTCGGGCGTGCCCATCCGGTTCATCGGGATACGGGGGACCAATGCCTCGTATTCCGGGGAAATCATGTCGGTTTTGATCTCGCCGGGGGCAACGGCGTTTACCCGCACCCCAAGCTCGGCGAACTCCACCGCCATTTCGCGGGTCAACCCGGAAAGGGCAGCCTTTGACGTGGAATAGGCCGATCCCGCAAAGGGATGCACATAATGGCCCGCGATGGATGTGATATTGCAGATCGCCCCTTTGCCACGATGCAAGGCGGCAGCAAATCCGCGCGCCAGTGTCAGCGGGGTAAAGAAATTCAGTTCAAACACATCGCGCCAAGCGGCAATATCCCCGTTCAAACAGCCAAGCCGTTCCTTATAGGGGGTTTTTGGCGACACACCGGCATTATTGACCAAGGCATGAAGCGGGTCGTCACCCAGAACTTCATTGGCCTGCGCGATAAAGGTTTCGACATCTTCGGGTTTGGAAAGATCAGCCCGGATATGAATCCCCTGTGCCGGATCACGCGGGCAGCTTGGCGGCGGCGCTTCACGTGAACAGCAAATCACCCGCCAGCCACGTTTGGCAAAATAGCCAACGGTGACGTGACCGATGCCGCGACTGGCACCTGTCAGAACAACTGTTTTCGGGGCGCTATTGGTCATTTATGTGCTCGCTTCAGGACGTGGACAATTGTCCATATATTGGATGTTGTTCTTATAGCATCGCCGTGCCAAACCATTGAAGAAAAAGCCCGGAAATCATGTATTTTTAATGGCGCTTTCGCATACCGCCCCTGTTGGCGGTTTGGCATGGTTCATCAAAGCCGCTATGATCTGGTCACCACACAGGTAACAAAGAACATGTGCAGCCGATTTGATCTAAATAGTGATATCCGCGCCTTTCAGGTTCATCTGGGACTGGATATGAAAGATATCCATCGCAGGGCAATGCGGGATGCCCAGACACCTGTTACAGATCAGGAAGATGGCGTTGATGAAGATGCACTTGAAGCCGCCTTTGAAAGCCTGACGGGTACGCGCCGCCCGACCGATCCGATTGCCGTCATCATGCCGGGCAAAAAGGCAGCGATCCGGTCATGGGGCCTATCGGCATCCGGACTTGATAAACCCCTGATCAATGCGCGGCTTGAAACTTTGGCCGAAAAGCCGACATTCCGACCGCTTCTGGATCAGCGATGCCTGATCCCGGCAACAGGCTGGTATGAATGGCGCAAGGATGGCAAAGGCAAGCACAAGAACCGCATCACCCTGCCCGATCACCAGCCGTTCTTCTTTGCCGGACTGGAAAACGGTCGCGAGGCCACCATCATAACCTGTGCCCCGTCCGGGTCCATTGCCCATATCCACAGCCGGATGCCGGTTGTGCTTGGCCCGAACCATCTTGAATACTGGCTTGATCCGATGGTCGGATTTAACGATTTGCGGGAATTGCTTGGGCCGTTACCAGACCATGTCTTGGCCTGGCACGAAGAAACACCGGAAACGAACAAGTCCGCCCGCGCCCGGGATCAAATTGATCTGTTTTCGAAATAGATAATCAACCAACCCGCCATCAGGGCAGCGAATTGAACCAGCGGAACCTAGTCGGCATCCACATCGTTGGCAGCACAGGTTGCTGCACCGCATCCACACAGATTACCGGTCAAACCAGCCTTGCGTGCGACAACAGCACCAAGATCAGGAAGACCTACTTTCGGGTTATTGAGTTCATATGCCAGGTCCTCGGACATGGCGGCGAAATCAATGACATCGCGCAATGATAACATGGGAGTTCCCCTGTCAGACGTTTCTTTTCCTCATGCGAAACGCCTCGTTTTTCGGGGTTCCGTCTTTGTAAGATTTCCGTAACCCTGTCCCCTTTCATTCGCGGATGCAACAAAAAAAGGCGCATAAAAATGCGCCTTTTCAGCAATATACCATTGGATAGGTAATTTAATTTCGCGAAATCATATGGTTATGATGCCCTGCACGTCAGTGCATTATCCAAAGCGGCAATGTGCATTTTGCCAGCATATCCTGGGTCACACCGCCAAGGATCATCTCCTTGAACCGCGAATGGCTGTAAGCGCCCAGAACAATCGTATCGGCACCACATTTTTCCGCCTCGGAAATCAGCGCGTTAGCCACGTTTCCACTGTCCGTATTATCGACAACATTCGCCTCGACTCCGTGCCAGCGGAACTGCACGGCCAATGCTTTGCCACATGCACGGCCATAGGGTACGTCACCGATACTGACAATCGTCACTTCCTTGGCACTGCGCAAAAGCGGCATGGCCGAGGTAACGGCGCGTGCGGCTTCGACCCCGCCATTCCAGGCAATCATGACTTTTTCGCCAACGGTTGCCGGCGGATTTTCCGGCGCAACCAGGATCGGACGCCCGGTTTCCATCAGGGCGGCATCAAAGGTCAGCGAAGCCGATGCTTCCTTGGGATCACGGCCGATCACAACAAGATCAAACAACCGGCCACGGCGTGCGACAGTTTCATCTTCACGACCGCTGTCTTTGCGCCATGCACAGGTTGGCTTTGCGTCATCGGTCGGGGTTTCGGATGTTTCAATTCCCGCATCCTTGACCGCCGCAGCAAAAGACGCCTTGCCATTGACTTCACGTTTTTCGGTTTCAGTTTCCGCAGCCCGGATCATTTCTTCGATGATAAGTCCGGACATGCCTTCGCCAACAATCGGGATGGCATCCTGTGGTTCAGCAGCAACAAACAGCGCCTCAAGATGGGCATTAAACCGTTTGGCCATCCGGAACGCCGTTTCCATCACCCGCTGATCAATGGCAGTCCCTGCCACCGGTGCCAGAATCGTTCGTATTGCCATTTTTCACACTCCCGCCATTCAGTCTGATAACCGAGCGACCTGATATCCGGAACAATTCCGGTTCAAGCCAGTGTCAAATTTGCGACCTTTCGTCGCCATTTTCTTTGTTCAAGATCAAAGCTGCACCCATCACAGTCAACATTTATGCATCAAGGACAAAATTGATCCTTTTTCGTGGGGTTCTGCACATAAAATGATTGTATCATCTATGGTTGTGATTACGATGGCGGTTTCAATATCAAATCAGAAAATTCACCCTTTAAAAACTGCAAATACAAAACAATGGGCGAAATCAGCCACAGAACTTGGAATGGGTCATCTACCGAATGGATTATGAATCGCTCCACGAGAATGCCCGCGAAGCGGCGGAGTTCCTCAAAACTCTGGGCAATGAATGGCGTTTGATGATTCTTTGCTCTCTTGGGGATCAGGAAAAATCAGTTGGAACGCTTGAAAATGAACTGGGTATCAAGCAGTCCGCCTTGTCCCAGCATCTTGCACGCTTGCGTCGTGAAGGCCTTGTGAAAACGCGCCGTGATGCGCAAACCATCTACTATTCGCTGGCGAACCCGGACATCATGAAAGTGATTGCCCTGTTGCAGGAACTTTTCTGTCCGCCAGAAGAATAAACACCCAATACAACATCCGGCATTCTGCCGGTGTAGGTTCCCCCCTAACAAAAACGCACAAAGTCATCTGACCTTGTGCGTTTTTGTTTTTTGAACTGTCGCAAACCTTACGGGAACAGCTTGTCGATGTTCCAGCCTGCATCATCAGAATCGCGGGTGAACAATTTGCGGTCATGCAGACGGAATTTGCCTTCGGCCCAGAATTCAATGCGATCGGGCACCAGACGGAACCCGCCCCAGTGATCAGGCCGCGGCACTTTGCCAAGACCAAACTTGGCCGTGAATTCTGCAACACGTTTTTCCAGATCAAACCGGCCACTCATCGGGCGGGACTGGATGGATGCCCAGGCGCCAAGCTGGCTGCCACGTGGCCGTGATGCGAAATATTCATCAGACTCAGCGGCATCGACCCTAGATACCCTGCCTTCGATGCGCACGCATTTTTCAAGCGTTTTCCAATGGAAACAAAGGGCCGCAAAGCCGTTTTCGCCAAGCTGATCGCCCTTACGGCTTTCATAGTTGGTGTAGAAAACAAAACCGCGCGGATCAAAATCCTTCAGAAGTACAATCCGTGCGGACGGGCGCCCCTGCGCATCCGCCGTCGCCAGCGTCATGGCATCGGGATATGCTTTTTCAGCTGATTTGGCTTCGTCAAACCAGGTCTGGAACATCTCAAACGGGGCTTCGTGGGGTTCGTGCCCAAATTTTGGCGTATTTTTTTCGTCCATTGGAAAAGCAATTCCTTTGACTGAATGAAAATAGTCACCGAACGGATCAACTAATTCGGAACTTTGGTGGCAGACGCGTCGTTTAAACTATATATACAAAAAAGATATCGGTTGGGACCGTAAAGACAAGATGGGCAAAACAAACATGAAATTCCGTCATATCGTAATTCCGGTCGTTATGACCGCCTTCATCGCCGGCTGTGCCCAGGATCAGGGTCAGAAGCAAACCGCAGGTACCTTGCTTGGTGCGGTTGGTGGTGCTGTTGCTGGCGCGCAATTTGGTAAAGGCAGTGGACAGCTTGTCGGCGTTGCGCTTGGAACACTGGCTGGCGCCTTTATCGGTAGCGAAGTCGGCCGTTCGCTTGATAATGCGGATCGTGCCATCATGGCACAAAGCACCCAGCGCACGCTGGAAGCAACCCCGACGGGTCAGACTTCCACCTGGCAGAACCCGGATACCGGCGTGCAGGGCACGGTTACCCCGACCCGCACCTATCAGGCCCCAAAAACCCAGGAATATTGCCGCGAGTATCAGCAGACGGTCATGATTGGTGGTCAGGAAGAGACCGCTTATGGCACCGCCTGCCGTAAACCGGATGGCAGCTGGCAGGTTGTGAACTGATCTGCGCCACCCCCATCCAAGGCAAATCAGAACAAGGCGGAGCAATCTTTGTGATTGGCTCCGCCTTTTCGCATTTGGTGGCCGAAAAACCAGATCGCGGCACATCTTGCTGATTGCGATTAAGGTTCATATTTGACGGATCATGATCTAATAATGATCCAACGTGCTTTTAGTATTCAGAACCGGTCAGTACATGCAGGATCCCTATAAGACTCTTGGCGTTTCCAAAGCCGCCAGTCAGGAAGAAATCAAAAAAGCCTATCGCAAATTGGCGCGAGAGCTCCATCCAGACGTAAATCCCGGCGACGCGAAAATCGAAGAACGCTTCAAAAAGGTTTCAAGCGCCTATCACCTTTTGGGTGATGCTGAACGCCGCAAGAAGTTCGACAATGGCGAAATTGATGCCGATGGCCGTGAAACCAGCCCGTTTGCGCGTGGCGGCGGACGTTCCGGATTTGGCGGCGGCAATGGCGATCCGTTCGGTTTTTCCGGCGGCAATGCCGAAGACATCTTTGACGAGATTTTCGGCAAGGGACGCGGTCGATCCGGTGGCGGCTTTGGAGGTTTTGGCGGAGAGCGCAGACCGCAAAAGGTCAAAGGCCCGAATATCTCCTATGAACTGAGCCTTGATTTCAGCGAAGCAATCCTTGGTGCAACCAAACGCATCAACCTTGCCAGCGGCAAAAGCCTTGAAGTTCGTATTCCGCCCGGAAGCGAAGATGAACAGACCCTGCGCCTGAAGGGTCAGGGCATGGCCGGAATGAATGGCGGCGAAGCAGGTGATGCGCTGATCAAACTGCATGTCCATCCCGACACGACATTCCGTCGCGAAGGCAATGATATCCATTGTGATCTTGCGATTAGCCTGTCCGAAGCCCTGCTTGGCGGATCAATCGAAGTTCCGACTGTCGATGGCAAGGTCAATATGAAGATCCCCGCCAACGCCAATAGCGGCACCAAACTGCGCCTGCGTGGCAAGGGCGCACCCTATGACCGTGGCAACAAGCGCGGCGACCAATATGTGCATCTGACGGTCAAACTGCCGGATGAACGCGATGATGAACTGATCGACTTCATCAAGAAATGGTCAGAAAAACATCCCTACAAGGCCCGTTAACTTAAGACGGCCCTTTTGGCTTGACCGGGCTCAAGTAACGATCTTGTTTGCACATGTATTTTTCCTTTTGACGAATTTGACCTCTCAAAGGGAAAAATCATGCGCAAGATTACACTTGTCCCGGTTGTGGTTGGCATTGCATTGATGGGGATAACCGCCTTTGTCGGAACAGCACGTCCGACGGCCGATCTTACCTATTCTGAAAACTGCACAAATGTTGATCGCTGGAAAGCCGACCTGACGGCAGAGGGCTTTGACATTCGTCCCTTCGCGGTAAGTGACCTTACCCTTTCCGAACAACAAGCCATGATGTCACTTCCCGAACCGCTGCGTGACTGCAAAATGGTCAGCATTGCGGGATATCATGTGATTGGCGACGTTTCCTCTGGCGATATCATTACTCTTTTGCGACGCAAGCCGATCGATGTCATTGCCATTGCACGCGACACTGCAACCAGTGAAACAGTTGCCCTTCACCATGACGGGACAATTGAACGCCGCACAGGTGGCTGATGAGAATTTTCACGCCTTTGCGGCTTGCCTTTATGGCAGTTGGCGCAACAGCCATAGCCTTGCTTTGGGGAAGTGCCGTGCTGGTCTGGCTTCTATTGCCTGGCGGGTCCGCAGAATTCCTTCCTTCTGACAACCTTTACCCTGCCTTGATCCTAAGCCTTGTGATCTTTGGCGGGTTGGGATACGGGGCGGCAATCCTGACTGAAAGCTGGGAAGAAGAAACACGTCAGCCGCCAACAGATTGAATAGAAACGCACATTCCGATCAACCCGCCCCCTGAAAAAGCCGGTTTGAGTTCCCATATGCCCCATACAGTGTGACGCACTAAGCAAAAAAATCCATCAGGGGCATATGGAACAGCTTCTCAATCCAGATCAGTATCTTGTGTGGCTTGAACAGATCGTTGCGTGGATCAAGGCCAACGTACTCCTTGTACCCATCCTGTTGCAGATCGCATCATGTGTGGTTGTCACCATTCCGGCCTTTTTGTTGCACAAGCCACTCGCCTTGCAACTGTCGCGCCTGCAAAACTGGAAACCGCTTTTGCAATATGCAGGGTTCCGGCGTTTTGCAAATGTTCTGCCCGACCTTGCCTTTCCGCTATTACTGGTCGTTTTGGTTTGGTTACTTGATGCCATCGCCGTCCAAGCTGGTTTCCGACACAATATCATTCGATTGATCGCAAGCCTTCTGAATGCCTGGATCGCCATTCGGCTTGCCGCCGCGATTGTCAACGATCCGGTATGGTCCCGTACGATTGCAGCCGTCGCATGGGGATTGGCCGCACTTAACATTGTTGGCTGGCTTGAACCGACCATCGAAATCCTGGACGGGCTTGCCATGCAGGTCGGTGACTTCCGGGTATCGGTATACGGTATCCTGAAGGCTGTTTTGTCGTTGGCCGTGCTTCTTTGGGTCGCATCATTCGGGTCCAGACTGTTTGAACAGCGCATCCAGAAAGTCCACCGCCTGACCCCGTCGGTTCAGGTCCTGATGGCAAAACTTCTGAAACTTGTCCTGCTGTCGGTCGCGGTTCTGTTTGCCCTGTCGACCATTGGGGTGGACCTGACGGCATTGGCTGTGTTTGGCGGTGCGGTCGGTGTTGGTATCGGGCTTGGCTTGCAACGGATTGTGGCGAACCTGATCAGTGGCGTGATCCTGTTGCTTGATCGTTCGATCAAGCCCGGTGACGTGATTGCGATTGGGGAAACATTTGGCTGGATTCAGTCACTTGGGGCGCGTTACACCGCAGTTCGGACCCGTGACGGTACCGAATTCCTGATCCCGAACGAAGACCTGATTACCACGCAAGTCGAAAACTGGAGCCATTCCGACGTTAAGCTGCGTCTGAAAATTCCGGTTGGCATTGCCTATAGCTGTGATCCCCACTTTGCAATCAATCTGTGCAACGAAGCCGCGGCCAAATGCAAACGCGTTCTGGAAAATCCCGGTCCGAATACATTGTTGCGCGGATTTGGTGACAATTCTGTTGATCTGGAAATCCGGTTCTGGATCGACGATCCGCAAAACGGGCGCGGCAACATCATCAGTGAAATCCTGCTGAATGTCTGGGATACCTTCAAGGAACATGAAATTGAAATCCCGTTCCCGCAGCGTGATCTGCATCTGCGAAGTGGCGATTTCCCCATTCGTGTTGAAATGTCCCCGCCACCTGAATAACCCTGACAAAACCACCAATTTGTGACCCAGATCACATTTTCAGGTTCCTGTCAGGTAGGAGCGCCAGAATGCGTCATTAACGCAGTTAAAGGCGCCCCGAAATGCTTCTGCTGAATTACAATGAAAATGGCAACCCGGCCGCAAGATTAAGCCTTCAGAAGAACGGCTTTCTTGCCCGTGTGCAAATGCGTGCCTGTGCGATTTCCATTCTGACCGGCCTTGCGACCGAGCGGGCCGAAGTCGAAGACTTCATCGCATCAACCTATGCCGATGCCTATGACGCATCAATCCGCGTTCAGTACGACACCCTTATGAGTGTCCGCGACGACAGCGGAAAAATTGTCGCAGCCCTTGGTTTTCGGTCTGCCGGCCACGGTCCGCTTTTTCTCGAACAATATCTACCGCAACCAATCGATGCCGTTCTGGGCATCTCCCGCCACCAGATTGTCGAGATCGGAAATCTGGCTTCGTCAGGTGGCGGCGGGACGTCCTTTTTGTTCACCGCCCTGTCGGCCTATCTGCATCACAACGCCTACAAGCAGGCGGTCGTGACCGGCACCGACAATATCGAAAAGCGACTGCGCAAGATGGGCCTGAACCCGGTGCGTCATGCGATGGCTGATCCGGCGCGCCTTTCGGAAAAAGACGTCAATTGGGGCCGCTATTACGAGCGCTGCCCGCATGTCCTGTCGGGTTCCGTCGAACACGGGTTCCGACAACTGCAATCGCTTTATGGTGTCCAATACAGCCATATGCGCCCGCGCCTGTACCCCCATTTCCAACATAACGGCGAGATTTGATTATGCTGTTTGAGCGTATCCGCAATCATCCATCCCACAAAACCGCTTTGCGCGCCGAAGGTGTTGAACTGAGTTACGGCGATTTGATCCGCCACATCGAAGATCGCAGCAATCAGCTGGTTGACGTCGACGTGCTGGGCATTGCCGTTGATAATGGCATTGACTGGCTGATCTGGGACATGGCGGCCCTTTACATCGGCATCGTTTGCATCCCGTTGCCGCCCTTTTTCACCAAGGATCAGATCAATCACAGCATCGCCACTGCGGGCATCACGCATATGGTGACACCAAGCGGACTTGTTCCGACAGGTCTCCGACGCTCCGCATTGATCCCGCAAGGTACGACGAAAATCACCTTTACTTCGGGCACGACCGGGACGCCCAAAGGTGTGTGCCTTTCAGAAAAGGCGATGATCAATGTCGCCCATTCCATTCACACTGTTCTGGGCGACAAGTTTGTGGGCACCCATGCCAGCGTCCTGCCACTTGCGGTTCTTTTGGAAAATGTCGCGGGTGTCTATGCCGGTCTGATGGCCGGGTGCACAATTCATCTGACCGGCTTACAGAAATTCGGCCCGCATTATCAGAACCTGCACGAGGTCCTTAAAACGGCACAGGCGAATTCGGTGATTCTTGTTCCGGAAATCCTGCGCGCCCTGATGATGCAGGTCCAGGCCAAAGGCCCCCTGCCCGATTTGAAATTCATTGCCGTGGGCGGGGCACGTGTGGCCCCGCGCCTGATTGCAATAGCACGTCAATTGGGGCTTCCCGTTTATGAAGGGTACGGACTTTCGGAATGTGCATCGGTTCTGTCGATGAACATCCCCGGCAAGGACAAACCGGGAACCGCCGGAACGTTGCTACCCCATGTAACAGCCGAAATCCGTGATGGTGAAATCTTTGTCCGTCATCCGGGTTTTCTTGGATATATCGGCACAACAAGCGATACCGACAAAACGGCTGATGAATGGTTTGCCACCGGCGACATTGGCGAAATAGACCCGGACGGTTTTGTTCACGTCACCGGACGGCGCAAAAACGTTCTGATCACGTCATATGGGCGCAATATTTCCCCGGAATGGCCGGAATCCGTTCTTTTGGCGCAACCCGATATCTATCAGGCCATCGTTTACGGTGATGACCAGCCGCATCTGAGCGCCCTGATCGTTCCGTCCCGAACCGATGCCAACATCAAGGCTGTCATTGAAACGGCCAACACAATCTTTCCCGACTACGCCCAGATCAGGGACTTTCAGATCGTCCCGCCATTCAGCGTCGAAAATGGCTGCCTGACCGGCAATCGCCGTCCCAAGCGCGACGCGATTTTACAACGCTATCTTTCCCCTCAGCTTACCCCGGAGTCTTCGATGAATTTTTATGATCGCCTGGTTGCCGAAACCGCCACCGCACGCGCAAGCCTTTATCATGTACCGCAGCTGGTTGACGGGCTTCAGGGCAATATTTCGCGTTCGACCTATGTCGCCTATCTGACCGAGGCCTATCACCATGTCAAACACACGGTGCCCTTCCTGATGACCATGGGGTCGCGCCTTCCTGACAGCAAACGCTGGCTCCACAAGGCGATTATTGAATATCTCGAAGAGGAAGAAGGTCACGAGGAATGGATCCTCAATGATATCGAGGCCGCTGGCGGCAATCGTGAAACTGCGCGTAACGCCGCCCCGAACCTCGAAACACAGGTCATGGTTGCCTATAATTACGACTATATCGCGCGCAAAAATCCGGTCGGTTTCCTTGGCATGGTCTTCATGCTTGAAAGCACCTCGACCCAGATCGCAAGTCAGGGTGCCGATGCTGTAATGAGTGGGCTTGACCTGCCGAAATCGGCCTTCAGCTATCTGTTCTCGCACGGATCGCTTGATATCGAGCACATGAAATTCTTCGAACAGACCGTCAACAAGATCACCGATCCCGATGATCAGGCCGCCATCATCGAAGTTGCGCAAAACGCCTTCCGTCTGTTTGCCAATCTGTTCGCTGCCATTCCACATGAAGGGCAAAGAAAACATGTTGCTTGATGGAAAAAGCGTCTTTCTGACCGGGGCAAGCGGCGGCATTGGCAGGCCGCTTGCCACCCTACTCAGAACACGGGGCGCACAGGTTTCAACCTATGACCGGGCACAGCAGGGTGATCTGATGGAAAACATCGATACGACCTGCAAGGCGCTTGGTGAAAACACCCCCGACATCCTGATCAATCTGGCAGGCATCAACGCATTTGATCTCGCAGAAAACCAGAATTACGACGCGCTATTGACCCTGAATCTGCTTGTTCCGATGCGCCTTTGCCAGGCGGTTTTGCCCAATATGCGCGCACGCAATTACGGTCAGATCGTCAATGTCGGATCAATGGTTGGCTTGATCCCGCTGCCGCATATGACCGGTTACAGTGCCGCCAAATCCGGTCTTAAAGGGTTTAGCGACGCTTTGCGACGCGAACTTTCAAACACCGGTGTCCGGATATCACATATCGCGCCGCGTGCCGTTCATACCGCAATGAATAGCGGCAAGCTTGGGCTGCTCAACAAGCGAACCCACGCAACCGAGGACCGCCCGCGTGACGTGGCAAACCGGATTGCCGATGCCATCGAACATAACGAGGCCGATGTACGCATCGGGTGGCCCGAACGCCTGTTTGCACAGCTGAACGCCGTTTTTCCGGCCCTGATTGACAAGGGCCTTCGCAAGAACACCGCCATCGGCATGGACATCCTTAACGCAGATCACGATATTGCCGAAACCGCCCACCTGGTCGCAGCAGATTGCGACGTCACCCGGAGGAACATCGCATGACTTTGAAACGACTTTTTCTGTCCTGTGCAATGGTCGTGATGATCCCGATTGCCGGACAGGCCGCAACCACCGACCCGCAGATTTTGGACGGGGTTACCCACCTGCAATCAGAATGGGCCCGGATCAAATATGACATGACTGACAAGGACCAACAGATTACCGCCATTCACAAGCTTGAAGCGGATGGTGATCAGTTGCTTGTCCGCTTCCCGGAAAGTCCGGAACTTCAAATCTGGCAGGGCATTGTTCTTTCGACCGATGCCGGGATTGATCGCGGCATTTCCGCCCTTGGCAAAGTCCGCGATGCCCGTGCGCTGTTTGAACAGGCAATTGCAACTGACCCGACCACTCTGGATGGCTCTGCCTATACATCGCTTGGGTCGCTTTACTATCAGGTTCCCGGCTGGCCGCTTGCCTTTGGCAGTGACACCAAGGCCGAAGAATTTCTGAAAAAGGCGCTGGCCCTTAATCCGAACGGCATTGATCCAAACTTTT
Source organism: Thalassospira profundimaris (assembly GCF_003326675.1). Lineage (GTDB taxonomy): Bacteria > Pseudomonadota > Alphaproteobacteria > Rhodospirillales > Thalassospiraceae > Thalassospira > Thalassospira aquimaris. The sequence goes on along the minus strand of NZ_JPWF01000006.1, from coordinate 115,160 downwards.
TCTATGCCGACTTTTTGATGCAGCAAGACCGGTTCTCGGAGGCCCGAACCTATTTCGAAAAGGCCCTGAATGCGCCGGATCGTCCAAGCCGACCACGCGCCGATGCCGGTCGCCGTGCCGAAATTGCCCGCGCACTGAATGACCTTGCACGTAAATCATCGAAGTAGCGCACGTTGTGCCCTTTCAGACATGCAAAAGGCCGGGTTCTGATGATCCGGCCTTTTGCTTTGTGATGCTGAACTCTGATCAACTGATGATATCGGTCATGTCTTTTTGTTCGACCTGATTGGCTTTGAGCTGCGCCGGATCGACTTCGACCTGTTCAGGGATCTTGTCCGACGGCCTTGGTGTATCCAGAAGCGCGCCCACCTGAACATCAAGAACCGACTGACGCTTTTTCTCGAGCTCGACCAGACGTTCGCGCATAACAATCGGCCAACCACCATCGGTTTGGACAAGCAACAACCGATCATAATCCAGGAACAGCCCCATTCTGGTCATCAGTTCCATCAACGTGATCCGTGAAAGATCGCCAGAAAGCAACCAACGGCGATCTTCGGACCGGTCAATCAGCTTTTCACGGCGCAAGGCCGCCAATGCCCAGTTCAAGTCCCGCCCGCCCAGTTTCAGCTCGCGCATCATCTTGCGATAGGTTGGCGGTTTTGCGGCCCCATGAAAACGGATTTGCAGATATTCCAAAACACGCAGGACAGCGATAATCCGTTCCATATGGCCCGGCACCGCCCCGCGCGGATCGGGAATAAGCCCGGCGGCACGCGCCGCACGCCATTCCGACTGTGCCGCCGCCACCTGCGCGCCCAGCAGGATGACAATCCAGGTCAGATACATCCACAACAGGAAGATCGGCACCACCGCCACCGCCCCATAGATGGTCTGATAGGTCGGGAAATTGGTCACATAAATCCCGAAGCCCTTTTTAAGGGCCTCAAACAGCATGGCCGCAACAAAGCCGCCAACCGCCCCGTCCCGGATTTCAATTGCCCTGTTGGGCATTCCGATAAACAGCAATGAAAATGCCGCTGCCGACAAGAAGAACGGCGCAAGGAATGTCAGTTGACCGATATGTTCGCCAAGGGCTTCGCCCCCGACCATGTGACGCATCGCAAAAATATAGGATGCCAAAGACAAACTAAGCCCCAGCAACATCGGGCCAATGGTCAGCAACGTCCAGAATACGACAAGGCGCGACAGAAATTTGCGCGGACTCGTAACACGAAAGACGTCATTCATCGCCCCTTCGATGGCACCCAGAAGCATAATCGCGGTAAGTGCCAGAACAATTGTGCCCACCGCCGTCATTTGCCCGGTATTTTGCAAAAACGTGCCGAGGTAATCCATGGCCTGCTGGCCGGTTTCGGGCAGGAAGTTTTTGAAAATGACGTCCATGATCTGGTCCTTGAACTGATCAAAGACCGGGAAAGCGGACAGAACCGTCAAGGCAACTGCGAGAAACGGCACCATCGCCAAAAGCGTCGTGTAAGACAGTCCTGCGGCGCGCTGGATCGATTTATCATGGATAAATCGCATAATTGCATAACGCCAAAATGCCGTTCGATCCGCGATCAATTTGTGAATTTCGACCATTAAACGCTTATCCCTACGCATTTTCCGGTTATACTGCACGTGATCAACAAGATAGCGCGCCTATACTCGTTATTACAGGCCAGATTGACCTTGGCCTAGCTTTGTGTAGGATGCGCCGAATGTCTAATACCTTCTGTGCCGGTCGCGGCTTTTTTTGAATGCCTCTACCTGCCGGAAAAAGAGATCGTGGGAACGAGAGGGAATATGAGCCTGTCCACCGAAAACATTTCGGGCCTGATGGCCGGTAAGCGCGGCCTGATTATGGGCGTCGCCAACGACAAATCCATCGCATGGGGTATCGCACGTGCCGCCGCTGCTGCCGGTGCCGAGATCGCCTTTACCTTTCAGGGTGAAGCACTCGAAAAGCGTGTCCGCCCGCTTGCGGAGTCTGTCGGCAGTGATATCGTCTTGCCATGTGACGTGACCGATGCCGCCAGCATCGACGCCGTTTTTGAGACGCTCAAGGAAAAATGGGGCAAGCTGGACTTTGTTGTCCACGCCATCGGGTTCTCTGACAAGAATGAACTGCGCGGTCGCTATGTCGACACGTCGCCGGAAAACTTCGCCCTTTCGATGAATATCTCGGTTTATTCCTTTACCGCTGTTGCCCAGCGTGCAGAAAAACTGATGACCGATGGCGGATCGCTTCTGACCCTGTCCTATTACGGCGCAGAAAAAGTCATGCCGCATTACAACGTCATGGGCGTTGCCAAGGCGGCACTCGAAGCAAGCGTTAAATACCTTGCCAACGACCTTGGCCCGGACCGCATCCGTGTGAATGCGATTTCTGCCGGTCCGATGAAGACCCTAGCTGCTTCGGGTATTGGTGATTTCCGCTATATCCTGAAATGGAATGAATACAATTCGCCGATGCGCCGTAACGTTACCCTTGATGACGTTGGCGGTTCCGGTCTGTATTTCCTGTCGGACCTTTCGACCGGTGTCACGGGCGAAACCCATCATGTCGATTGCGGTTATCACACCGTTGGCATGAAACAGGCCGACGCACCTGACATCAATGTTCAGAAAGCCTGATCTGAGCATGATCTGATTTTGCGGGCTGCCTTTAGGGGCGGCCCGTTTTGTCTCTTTAATATTTGAATTCTGGAATTTCGGTTATGGCTGGCAACAGTTTTGGAACTCTCTTTCGCTTCACCACCTTTGGCGAAAGCCACGGTCCGGCAATCGGCTGTGTAATAGATGGCGTCCCGCCCCTTCTGGAACTGTCCGAAGCCGACATTCAGGAATTCCTTGAAAAACGCAAACCCGGCCAGTCGCGCTTTACCACCCAGCGCCGCGAACCTGATCAGGTCAAAATCCTGTCTGGCGTGTTCGAAGGCAAAACCACCGGCACCCCGATCGGGCTTCTGATTGAAAACGTTGATCAGCGCTCCAAGGATTATGGCGAGATCAAAAACCAGTTCCGTCCGGGCCATGCCGATTACACCTATTGGGAAAAGTATGGCACCCGTGACTATCGCGGCGGCGGTCGTTCATCGGCCCGTGAAACGGCGATGCGCGTTGCTGCCGGTGCGATTGCCCGCAAAGTTCTTGGTGATGACATCAAAATCCGCGGCGCATTGGTCAAGATGGGCACCAAGGAAATCAATCGCGATAACTGGGACTGGAACGAAGTTGATAACAACCCGTTCTTCTGCCCGGACCCGGAAGCCGTTCCGGTTTTCGAAGAATATCTTGATGGCCTGCGCAAGGATGGATCATCGGTTGGTGCGGTGATTGAGGTTGTCTGTTCCGGCGTTCCTGTCGGCCTTGGCGATCCGGTCTATGACAAGCTTGATGCCGATCTGGCCAAAGCCATGATGACGATCAACGCAGTCAAAGGCGTTGAAATCGGCAACGGTTTTGAGGCCGCCGAACTGACCGGCATTGAAAATGCCGATGAAATGCGCCTGGGCGATGATGGCAAGCCTGTTTTTGGCTCCAACCATGCCGGTGGCATCCTTGGCGGCATTTCGTCCGGTCAGGATGTTGTTGTCCGGTTTGCAGTCAAACCGACCAGTTCGATCCTGACCCCGCGCAAAAGCATCGATATCTATGGCAAGGAAGTCGATGTCGTGACCAAAGGCCGTCATGACCCGTGCGTGGGCATCCGTGGCGTTCCGGTTGGCGAAGCAATGGCCGCCATCGTGCTTGCCGACCACCTTCTGCGTCACCGTGCACAATGCGAAGGCTGGAACAGCAACAAGCATTTCCCGAGCTAACAGCCCCACCCAAGAATCTACGTCACAATCGGGTTGATGCCACGTCTTGATGGCATGAACCCGATATTGCTCAAAACCCTGATCTCACTTGCTGCATCCAACAACAAATCCGCCAAAAGCGGATCGCTTGGCACTGATGCACAACTGCGCAACCGGACCATCCTTTATCCGGATGAGGCGCTTGATCTGCCCGAATGGGGAATTGCCGGTATGCCCGGCATGATCCTTGGCGCAGCCCCCAAAACCTGCCTGTTTGTCAGTGACTTGAATGTTTCAGGGCCCGATGACAATTCCTCAGAAAACAGCAATTCCAGAGACAAACCATCTGATAATCCGTCAGAAGAAATTGCATCTTTCAGTCTGACACTGTCCTGCACACCGGCACCGGACAGCAGCCTCAAATCCTGTACCATCATCTGGAAGCTTTCCCTTCCAATTGCCGGATATCGCGATATCTAGACCAGCAGCAACAGCGATAGCGTCCGCGCGCCGGTTATTCACACCAAGATGAAGATCGGTGGCATGGTGCGCGACGTGGAAATCGGCCTTCTGGAAATGAGTGGCCTTGAACAGCCGCTATTGATCGGCCAGGACACGCTTGGCGACAAATTCCTGATCCGTCCGGACCGGGATGTAAAAAGCAAGACTGTCGCAACACCGTCCGTCGACCTTAACCCGGCACAGGACCCGGCACCGAAAACGTCTCAACCGACACCCCCGACGACCGATGACACAGTCCGCACAGTCCCGGCAGCCCCCACCGACGGAGCGTCCGAAGATAAAAAAGAAGACGAGCCCGCAACGCCAACTGATATCGGATCGACAACTTCGGAAGATGCTGCAAGCCCGGTTGCCCCATCAACGGATACGCCGCAATCACCCGCTGCCGGTGACAGTCCTGCTGTGGAACCCGCCGAAACTTCCGCAACGGATACCACCAGCCCGACAGATGAGGCCGAAGCCACCGCAGCTTCCCAACCAACAGCTGATCCTCTGGCACCCTCATCTGGTGATGAGGGTGCCAAAGCAGCAGGGGAAACGCCCCCAGCATCTCCATCAGATCAGAATAGCGTGCCACCATCCACCGACGAACAGTACAGCGACGCACAATCCAGCGAGGCACAGACTGGCAATGCACAAACTGGCAATGCAGAGTCCGACGATGCGCAGTCCGACACCAGGCAAACTGACACCACCCAAACAAACCCCGCCCCGGCGTAAAGTCCGGGCCGTTGTTCAATCATACCTCCTGAACGTACTGCACCGTCCCATTGCGGGCGGTGCCTTTTTGTCAGAAAATATCAGGTTTGCGTGATGTTTCCTGAGGCCTTTTAGGAAAACATAGGCCAATTTTTTCTTGAAACAGCCCAGCACAAGCGATAATGTTAACTCAGTTAACATAAGAAAAACGAGATGCGAGCTTATGGGGAAATACCATCACGGTGACGTCCGCAATGTTCTTTTGCAAAAGGCCGAAACAATCCTGACCGAAGAAGGCCCGACCGGGCTTTCGCTGCGCCGTCTGGCGCGCATGACCGGCGTGTCCGAAGCAGCCCCCTATCGTCATTTTGACGGAAAGGATGGCATTTTGGCGGCAGTGGCCATTTCGGCCTTTGAGCGCTTTGCCGAGCAACTTGAAACTGTTGCCGCAAACGTGGAAAGGCATGAAGAACGCATCATGAAACTTGGTGCGGCCTATGTCGGATTTGCCGTTGAAAACCCGCAACATTTCCGCCTGATCTTTGGGCGCGAACGCCCGCCACTTGATCAATATCCCGAACTGCGCGAAGCCGCCGACAACGCCTTTGATGTTTTGCAGCGCGCCGTGACATCGGTTGACCGCAAAGCTGAAATGACGCTAAGCGAAGCTGCCACCGCCTATAACCGCGCCCTCGCCGCATGGTCTCGTGCCCATGGTATTGCGATGCTGGTGATTGACGGCATGATTGCGCCGCCTGCCGATCAAGAACTTGGTGATTTTGTGCTGGGTCTTCTGGCCGAAGACCTGATTGCACCAAACGACGCCTAACCCCTTTCACCTTTCATTTCTGTGTGCCATCCCCACGGCCCCAACCAAGCGGACCTTCCAATGGAATATTCCACGGTTAAATTCATTCACGTCCTTGGCGTTGTTCTTTTCCTTGGCAATATCATTGTCTCGGCCGTTTGGAAAACGCAGGCGGACAAAACCGGAAATCCCGCCATCATCGCCTTTGCCTGTCGGCTGGTGAATGTGACGGATTTGTTCTTTACCGCCTTTGGCGCGGCGCTGATTACAGTTGGCGGTATCGGTCTTTTTCATGCGACCGGCATCGCTATTTCAGATGCCCCACATCTGACAATTGGCATCAGTCTGTTTGGCATGGCGGCGATGCTTTGGGTTACCGGGTTGCTGCCCCTGCAAATCTATATGTCCAAGATTGCCAGCAAGACTGTGCTGTCTGGAGAGGCACATATGCCTGCGGCCTATGACAAATGCCGTAAACTTTGGAATATCATCGGCGGGCTGGCGGTATTGATGCCGCTTGGTGCGCTGTATTTTATGATTTTCCGCTAAGTCACGACACCAACTTGAGTAACACTTTGATCACGCGGGCCTACGGCGTGCCCGCGTTGCTATTAACAGGGCAAGCACCACGGCAATATTGCCCAGCATGTGCCAACCATTAAGAACTTCGCCCAGAACCATTGCGCCAAGCAGGGTCGCGATAAACGGTTGAACCAGAAGGATCATGGATCCGGTGGCCTCATCAACAACTTTAAGCCCCACCGAAACCAGCCCCTGCCCCAATGCATGCACCAGAATGCCAAGGCCACCAAGTGCCAGCCAACCGGTCCAGTCGCCGGGCATCGTTAAATCCCCCCGGACTGCGGCAAAGACACCAATCACGATTGCAGTAACCAATGTCGTTCCGCACATCGTCGCTGCCGCCCCGACATAGCGCCGCAACCGTCCTATAACGATCAGATAGCCGGCATAGAAAACAGCAGCCAAAAGCCCGAAGGCATCACCGGCAATGCTGCCGCCACCAACATCACTCGCGCGAAACAGGCACCAAGCCCCGAAACCGGCAAAGGGCAATCCGATCCAAAACATTCTGCCCGGTCGCCGCGCCAATCCGACAAGCCCCAGCAATCCGATGATCACCGGTGCAAGATTGGCCAGAAGGATTGCATTACCCGCCGTGGTAAGCTCAATCGCGATGTGACAGGCAATCAGGTCAGCCGCGAAAAAGACACCGGCCAGAACCATCCAGCCCGCAATTACAACCCTGCGCTTTTGGGGAGCAGGCATCGTATCCGGGCCAACCGGCCTGGCCGGCACAAGGAAGGCGGCTGCACACAGCAAGGGGGCTGCGATGGCAACGCGCCAGAACGCAGAAGCATCCGGCGAAACGCCACTGAGACGAACCAGTATCGGTGACATGCCCAGCAACCCGCCAGCAAACAGCAAAAGGCCGATTGCCCATAACGGATTGACATGACCGTCATCGGTTTGACCAGCAGAAACGCCCACGCATTTGGTGGCGGAGGGATCACAAAGGGAACTTCCGACGTGGGACATAACAAGATCTTTCCAGTGGCATCACAGCCGGTTGTGCAAATGACCGGCAAAGGTCACAGATGCGTCTGCGGCTGGACACAGCATGGATGATTGATAAGTCGAATGGAAATTGCTTCGGCTTATGGATTGGATAACCGGTGCTTATGCGCGCCTGCAAATCAGTGATCGATGACTAAAATGCTGTGCTTTGATGCCTGATCATTTGACGATCGCGCGTCCCGGAACAATCGACTTGACGATCATCAAGGGAAAATTCCGGCCTCAATGTCTTAATCGGTGTTGTTACCCTACCTCGTATGAAAGGTCGTGGTCTCCCGGACGGTCTCAGGGGACTGCGACCTTTTGTTTTCGGTGGCCGCTGAAATATTCGCACACCAAACGCATTGAGTGTCCCCGCGCCTCATTGGGATGAACCGGTATGGGGCAAATGATATCGATCAGGAGAAGGCCACATGCTGGAAATCAGTAAAACGCGCCCAGAAACGAATATTGCCAGGAATATCGGATCACTTGATGACATTCGTTCATTACTAAATTCCCTGCCCAGGGCATCAGAAGGATCGGTAATTGAGGCCCGCAAAAGAGACCTTGAACTGACAAAGCCACGCGGAAGTTTGGGGCGCTTGGAGGAAATTGTTTTCTGGCTGTGTCGTTGGCAGCAGAAGAGCGTGCCTGATATGGATCACCCGCAAGTTTGTGTTTTTGCTGGAAATCACGGGATCACCCGGCATGATATCTCGGCTTTTCCGGCATCTGTTACAGCATTGATGGTCGAAAACTTTGTCAAAGGGGGTGCGGCAATCAATCAGTTAAGCAAAGAACTTGGCGCCGAAATTACCATACGCACGCTTGACCTTGACCACCCGACCTGTGATTTCACCCAAGAAGCAGCAATGAGCGAAGACGAATGTGTCGATGCATTCCGAACCGGGATGGAGGCCGTCAACCCGAACGCCTCTTTGATGTGTCCGGGCGAAATGGGTATCGGAAATACAACATCGGCTGCAGCCATATGCCATCTTATCTGGAACGGAATGCCAAGCGACTGGGTCGGGTCTGGCACGGGCATCAACAACGAACAATATCAACGGAAAATCGATGTCGTCCGACAGGCAAAATTCTTGCACGAAGCTTCTGTCACAGACGGCCTTGACGTTTTGCGCTGCGTTGGTGGCCGCGAAATCGTTGCGATGGCGGGTGCAATTATTGCCGCGCGATTGCTTCATGTTCCGGTCATGCTCGACGGCTTTATTTGTGGCGCTGCCGCTGCTGCCTTATACGAAACATCACCCCAAAGCCTATTACATTGCATGGTCGGCCATGGCTCTGCCGAACCCGGGCACAGATTATTGCTCGACCGGATTGGCAAACGACCATTGCTTGATCTTGGCCTACGTCTTGGAGAAGGCACAGGCGCTGTTCTTGCCGGACTCGTTGTTCGCGCCGCCGTCACTTGCCACAATAATATGGCATGCTTCGATGATATCGGCCTTGCCCGAGAAATCGCACATTAAAGAAGCCAAAGCCCCTCTCCAACTCAACAGGCAGGGGGGCTTTGGTGGTCTATTCCATTTGACAAGGCATCACCGGGATCACGCGGCCTTGGTAAATGTCGGGCCTGTTACCACCGGCTTTTCGGCCTGATCCTTGCGGATCATTTTTCGCAACCGCCCCATTACATCAAGATTGTTTACTTCCATCGCCTGTAAAGCTTGCAGGGCGAGATCAAGATTACCCTTGCGATAGAACGCGACAGCTTTGCGCGCATTATCGTGGACTTCACGATGTGGCACCTCAAGCGCCCGGAAATCGGCGGAACCGGCAAAAAGTCCCTGCCCGCTCCCATCATAGTACCATTGCCCAAGGCGGCAGTCGGTTTCGGGTGGAAAATCTGCCTCGGTTGCAGAAGAAAGCCCCATAAATACCCGATACACCGCAAGTTTGAGTTCAAGCTCTTCTAGATTGGCCAATTCGATTTCACTAAGTATCGCAGCTGTAGACATCGCCGATTGTCCCTGGGTAGAGATATCAAGGATATGCTCGGTTCTGCCCAAAAGCATATTGGCATCCGTTTCCAGTTCGGACGTGGAATCGGCATTGGTTTGCATATCCCGGTCGGCATGATCAGCCTGTGCCTGAATTTTGCGAACCAGCTTGCCAATTTCAAGCGTCGCATCCGTGGCGCGATTGGCCAATGCGCGGACTTCTGTCGCAACAATCGCAAATCCCTTTCCGGCCTCTCCGGCGCGGGCAGCTTCGATACTGGCATTGAATGCGAGTAATTTGGTTTGACGTGATACATCATCAACCATCGAAAGAATGCTGCCAATTTGCCCGGCATTATCATTCAGCGTGCTGATTTGTTCCGATGCGGCGCGGATATGCTGGCTGATTTCACTAATCTGCGCAGACATGTTTTTCAATCCGGCCTGACTTTGCCCAGACTGATGACGGGCATCTTCATTGGCCTTGCTGGTTTCCACGAGCAAGGCCGACAAATCGGAAAAGGACTCTCGGACCGCGATAAGTGAGTCCCCAAATGCAACCAGACTGCCAAAGATCGACCGGGTGATTTTCTGTTCTTGCTCTAGCTCCGCAACACGGGCGCGCAGAATTGCCGTCTCATGCTCAACGGCTGCGGTTTGCACATTCTCTTGGCTCTGGATCGCTTCGAACATGGCCCTCTCCTTTGGTCAATACGCGGGACTTCATAACATGCATTTGAAATACATCTTAAAAGATGCATTGTAAATACATGTTAAAACATATCTGCCCGCCCAAATTTGCAGGAAGATTATCTCAGCGCCGAGTTTCCAAAACACAACATACGTGAAACCGCATCAGTCTGCCGGATCAGGCATGCCGAACAATGCAGATAACCGTGCTTTGGGACGCAGCAGATCTGCCAATGTGTAATTATCAAGGGTGCGATAAAAGGCATCTTGTGCCTCCCTCAAGGCATGTCGGAGGAAACAGGCACTTTCAATCTTGCATTCTCCGCCATGCGCCTGATCAAAGCACGCAACAAGCACCATATCCTGTTCGGTATCCCGGACAACATCACCAATACCGATATCTGCGGGCAACCGGCCAAGTCGCATTCCGCCCCCCTTACCTCGCACAGTTTCGATCACACCGTTCTGTGCTTGATGGTGAACAATTTTCATCAAGTGATTGCGCGAAATGTCATAGGCACCGGCAATTTCTTCAATCGTAACCAGACGATCCGGATTCAATCCCAGATAAATCAGAACGCGCAAGGAATAGTCGGTGAAATGAGTAAGACGCATCGAAGGCTCGGTTAAAGTTGAAAGTTTGGTTTACATCGCAGATTTGCCTGCCAGAACGCCATCCTGCTCTTGGATCAGACGACTTTGGTTTCAAACACGGTCGATGACACCACGTTGGTTGTACTGTGTTTACAGACCAGGTTGTAGAACATTTCGCGACAAGCATTGTCAGCAGTCTGGTCATCACTTTGATATCCCGAATTGAAAGCAGTCAAACAAAGTCGTCAGAAAGCTCTGTGACTGGACACATGATGGCGGATTGGGCTATCGGTTGGATGCCACCTCGGCTTATGCTTCGGATAGCAGGCACTTGTGACCCTTCTTAATGTTGATATCGATCTGTTGCGGACATTTCTGACGGTGCTTGAAACGCAAAGTTTTACCCGCACTGCCGAACGTCTTTTGCGTACGCAACCGGCAATCAGCCAGCAGATCAAAAAACTTGAAGAAACGGTCGGAACACCGCTGATTACCCGTGATCGCAAGGCCATCAGCCCAACCACAACCGGGCTGGTTGTCAAATCCTATGCCGAGGGCATCATTGGCCTGAATGACAAGATGCTGGCCGATCTGGTTGATGCGGCACCGGCAAAAATCCGCATCGGGGTTCCCGATGATTACGCGGCGGTTTATCTGCCCGAACTGTTTCGGGTTGCTGCGCGCAGACTGCCGGAAACAGAGATAACCTGCCATGCCGATCTTTCGCGCAACCTGTCAAAGCGGGTGGCAAATGGCGATATTGATCTGGCGATTCTGACGGCTGATCCCGACACCCCGTCCCTACATGTGATTTCCGAACAGCTTGTCTGGGTTGCGGCCCCTGATTTTGATATCGCACAGAGACCCTTGCCCTTGGTGCTGTTTGAAGATGGCTGCATTATCCGGGATGCCGCGACAAGCGCCCTGAAAAACGGCAAAATCCCGCATCGCATCAGCCATAGCAGCGATGCAAACACCATGATCATCACAGTGATCAATGGCGGACATGCGATTGGTGCGATGCCCCGTTGCACGGCCGAACATGCCGGACTTCATCAATTGGTTGATTGCAACCTACCGCCGTTGCCATCGGTTGATATCTGCCTGATGGTCCGTGACCGCGCCAATCCGGCAGTCCGTGAACTGGCACTTGGCGCAATTGCCGCATTGTCCCCGGATGATATTGCGGTTGATAGCATTCCGGCCTGATTACCTGCCGGCATCTTCCACCATGCGAAAAGACGTTTTATGTGATTGATCGGCTTTTGCGCCACCACATAAGATGCGCCAGCTTAATTCAAATCCCCGGAGACATTCCATGCTGACCATCAAACGCCTGTCCATCGAAGATGCCTATATCCTGATTGAAGGCGCACGTAACCGCGCCACTGAAATCGGTGTTCCGATGTGCATTGCCATCACCGATGAATCAGGTGTCTTGATTGCCTTTGAACGTATGGATGGCGGCAAGGTCACCAGCACCACCATCGCCCAGGACAAATCATTCACCGCATCGGGCGCACGCAAAGGCACGCACGAATATGCCGCCGCGGCCCAGCCGGGCAAACCGGCCTATGGGATTGACTCGGAAATTGGCGGACGCCTTTCAATCGTTGCTGGCGGCCTGCCGGTCTTTGTTGACGGCGAATGCGTTGGCGGCATTGGCGTCAGTTCCGGCACCCCGCCCCAGGATCAAGATTGCGCCCAGGCCGGCATTGATTTCTTCATGAAGAAAATCGGCAAGTAAGCAGACTGAATCTCGGTTATCTCGGGTGGGAAACGGCTTGAAATCAGGCCGATTTCCGCCCGCAAATCAGGAATTCCACATTGCCTTCGGGGCCGGTGATCGGGCTTTCCGTGATGCCTAGCACTTCCCATCCCGGCAAATTCGCCAGCCAATCGGAAATGGTGTTGCACACTTCCTGATGCAGCTCGGGTTCGCGGACCACGCCCTTTTTCCCGACACGCTCCTTGCCGACTTCAAATTGCGGCTTGATCAGTGCGATCAGGTAGCCACCGGCTTTCAGGCGTTCCATGCTGGCCGGAAGGACCGTGCGCAGCCCGATGAAGCTGGCATCGCAAACCACGATATCGACCAGTTCCGGAACCTGTTCATCAGTGATGTGTCGGGCGTTGGTTTTTTCCATGACAACCACACGGTCATCATTGCGGAGCTTCCAGTCAAGCTGGCCCTGTCCGACATCAATGGCATAAACCTTTGCCGCACCATTTTGCAGCAAGACATCGGTAAAACCACCGGTCGAGGCGCCAACATCAATGCCGATAAAACCGGTCACATCGATGCTGAATTCGGCCAAGCCCTTTTCAAGCTTAAGCCCGCCACGCGATACCCATGGATGGGGCTGCCCGCGCAAGGTGATCGCTATGTCTTCCTTGCACTGCAGACCGGGTTTATCAAGGCGCTGCTCGCCACTAAAGACGTTGCCCGCCATAATGAATGCCTGTGCCTTGGATCGGCTTTCGACCAACCCGCGTTCCACAAGCAACTGATCTAAACGTTTCTTTGCCATAAGCGGGTTTTACCCCACCAAAGAAAAAAGGTCACGCCAATAACCGTGATAAAGACGACAAACACAGGGGGAAACTATCAGCTCGCAAGCGGCTCCAGATAGCCCCGCGGCACAATCGCCAGAAGATCATTAAGCGCCTCACCCTGAACCGCAACATGCTGCTGCATCAGCTTGCCCGCAACATCGGCTTCGCCGGTTGAAATGGCATTGAGGATATCGGCATGTTCATTGTTTGATTTCTTTACACGCCCTGGCCGATGGAGCTGCAACCGGCGATAAGGTGCCAAACGGTTGCGGACATTCTTGGTCTGGCGCTCAAGGAAGCTGTTGCGACATCCGGCATAGATCGCCTCGTGGAAACGGACATTGGCCTCGTAATAGGCATCCGCATCGGAATGTTCCTGAAGCGCACTGCATTCTTCAGAAAGAGCAATCAACCCTTCGATATCGGCGCGCGGCATCCGGCGTGCGGCAAGACGTGCACACATGGCTTCAAGTTCGGCCATGACTTCGAACATCTCGATCAGTTCGGCAACCGTGATCGACGCAACGATGGTGCCCCGGCGCGGCATGGTCGCCACAAGCCCGGAACCGGCCAGTGTCTGAAGCGCCTCGCGCACGGGGGTGCGGGAAACACCAAACCGCTCGCTTAGGGAACGTTCATCAAGCTTGTCGCCCGGTTTAAGGACTCCGGTCACAATATCGCGTTCAAGTTTCTGCACCAGATCGGTGGCAAGCTTACCGTTTTGCGCCATAAAACGCCCTCTTATTCATTCGATATCTGGTATACCAGAACACATAAAATGGTACTAATCAAAGCCTTTTCTGTGCTGCTTTGCGGTGTTTTGATGCTGCAACGCAAAAGTTAATTCGCAGTTTTCCAGTAATTTCAGGGAAATACTCAGGCGTGGACTTGTGGCACTGCAAAACACATCTCTGGTATACAAAATTGCATAGACAGGATGCCAGAAATCTGTAACGCTTTTCACCAATGCGAAAACCGCATCAATAAAAGAACGCGTTCAAAACCGTCAAAATGCATCAAAACGCATACTTCATCCGGGAGGATAAAGATGAAGATTTTTAAAAAGACCCTTTCGGCGTCCGTCGCCGCCATCACCATGTCTGTTGCCGCTTTTGGCATGTCTTCTTCTGCTGATGCAGAAACCCTGAAGCTGTCGCACCAGTGGTCGACCGGCGACATCCGTCACAAAGTTGCACAGATCGTTGCTGACGAAGTCAAAGCAGCAAATGTCGATCTGGAAATCCAGATTTTCCCGTCAGGCTCGCTTTTCAAAGCTAACGAACAGTGGACCCCGATGGAACGTGGTCAGCTGGACATGATTGTCTACCCGCTTGCTTATGCTGGCGGTCGTATTCCGGCAACCAACCTTACCCTGATGCCGGCACTGGTCAAAAACCATGACCACGCCGAGCGCCTGAACAATTCGCCATTCATGGCGAAAATGGAAGAACTGCTGAACGAAAACGGCGTTGTCACCATTGCCAAAGGCTGGCTTGCGGGTGGCTTCGCATCGACCAAGGGCTGCATCCGTGTTCCCGATGACGTCAAAGGTCTCCAGATCCGTGCAGCGGGCAAATCCTTCGAGCAGATGCTTCAGGGTGCCGGTGCTTCAATCGCTGCAATGCCGAGCTCGGAAATCTATCCGGCCATGCAGACCGGCGTTCTTGATGCCACCAACACCAGCTCGTCGAGCTTTGTTTCATATCGTATTTACGAACAGGTCAAATGCTATACCCCGGCTGCAGGCAATGCCCTGTGGTTCATGTATCAGCCGGTCCTGATGTCGAAGAAAAGCTATGACAAGCTGAACGATGCCCAGAAAGCTGCTCTTGCTGCTGCTGCCAAGAAAGCCGAGGCTTTCTATTCCGCAGAAGGTCGCAAGGAAGACGAAACCAGCATCCAGGTCTTCAAGGATGCCGGTGTTGAAATCGCAGATCTGACCGATGCCGACTTCAAGGCATGGCAGGACATCGCCAAAAAGACGTCTTATGCCAAATTCGTCGAAGAGACTCCGGGCGGTCAGGAACTGCTCGATATGGCTCTTTCTGTCGAGTAACGGTGACCTGGCGCCGGGATTTCCCCGGCGCCAACACCCTTCCCGCTTTTCACGACGAACTTGATCTTCAGGAGCTCTAGCGTGGCGAACGCAGTTTTTCCCAGTTCTCTTCCGATCGACCTGCCTGATGAGGCCACTACCGGCCCGCGCAACCGGTCGAACCATAACAGTTTCCCGCCGCCGCCAGATGTAGAGCCGCTGCCGGAGAAATCCGATAACAGCAACAATGGCGCGAGCCCGGCACCCATGGCGCCGCGCGGCCCGCTTGATCATGTCGTCAATGTTGTCCATCTGCTGTCGAAGGCGTGCGGTATCGCGGCTGCTTCAATGTTCTTCATTGCAATGCTGCTGATCTGCCAGATGGTCCTCATTCGCTATATTCTCAACTCTTCTACGGTCTGGCAAACCGAAGCCGTCATTTATCTGATGATCGGCGGAACCCTGATCGGCCTGCCTTATGTCCAGCTGTTGCGCGGACATGTGAATGTCGATTTGCTGCCCATGTATCTCAAGCGCGGCCCGCGCAAACTTCTTGCAATTGCGACTTTGGCCTGTGGCCTGGCAATCAGCGCGCTGTTTGCCTTTTATGGCGCGGAACTGGTCGTTGAAGCCTATCAGGGTGGCTGGAAGTCCCCGACGATCTGGGCTGCTGCATTGTGGAAGCCCTACATGATGCTGCCAATCGGCTTTGGCCTGCTGTTCCTGCAATTTCTCGCCGATCTGATGTGCCTTCTGACCAACCGGTCGAAAGCCTTCCATATCGAAGACAACCCGTTTTAAGGAGCCGGCGTTATGGATCCGCTTACTTTGGCCGCACTGGTTGGCATTGTTACGACCCTTATTCTGTTTTCCGGTATTCCTGTCGGCATCGGTCTTTTAATGGTTGGTGTTGGCTTTATCTGGATTTTCGATGGCGCCAGCGCCCTGCCGCTTTTGCCTGAAATTCTGTTTTCCAAACTCGAAAGCTTTGAAGTTCTCGCCATTCCGATGTTCATTCTGATGGGTGCGGTTGTAGCATCCTCGCGGGCTGGCGGGGATCTGTATTCCGTGCTTGATCGCTGGTTGACGCGCGTGCCGGGGGGATTGGTTATTTCCAACCTGGGGGCATGTGCGATCTTCTCGGCACTTTCGGGCTCATCACCGGCAACCTGTGCTGCCATCGGCAAAATGGGTATCCCGGCAATGCGCGAACGCGGCTTCCCAAGCTCGGTTGCAGCCGGTTCCATTGCAGCGGGCGGTACCCTTGGCATCCTGATCCCGCCAAGTGTCACCATGATTGTCTATGGTATTTCGACCGACACATCCATCGGGCGACTGTTCCTTGCCGGTCTCCTGCCCGGCCTGATGTTGACAATCCTGTTCATGGCCTGGTCGCTTTATTCGACCTGGCGTCAGGGCAACGCATCGGTCGCACTGGCATCTGTGACATATAGCTGGAAAGAAAAGTTTGAAATTCTGCCGCGCGTTCTGCCGTTCATTGTGATCATTTGCGCGGTTCTGTTTGCCCTTTACGGTGGTGTTGCAACACCTTCGGAAACAGCAGGCGTCGGCGCATTGTTCTGCCTGATTGTCGCGATGATCATTTATCGCATGTGGCAGCCAAGCAAGCTTTGGCACATCATGCGCGACACGACCAAAGAGTCGGTGATGATCCTTCTGATCATCGGTGCGGCCGGTCTGTTCAGCTACATGCTGTCGTCACTTTTCATCACCCAGTCAATTGCACAGTGGATTACCGCCCTTGAGGTGAACCGCTGGGTGCTGATGGGCTTCATCAACCTGTTCCTGCTTATCAGCGGTTTCTTCCTGCCGCCGGTTGCCGTGATCCTGATGAGTGCGCCGATCCTTCTTCCGGTGATCGTCAATGCCGGCTTTGACCCCTACTGGTTTGCGGTCATCCTGACCATCAATATGGAAATCGGCCTGATCACCCCGCCGGTTGGTTTGAACCTGTATGTCATTAACGGCATTGCGCCGGACATCCGTTTGCAGACGATCCTCAAAGGTGCGATGCCCTATGTTCTTTGCATGGTTGTCGCGATCATCATCCTTTGCTTCTTCCCTGAAATCGCCACCTGGCTTCCTGAAACGGTAATCGGAGGACGCTAATGTCAGGCATCTCTGTCAGAAGCTGGATTTCAAGCATTGCGGACCGCGGTCGCGAATTGCTTGATCTGCCAATTTCCACCCCGCAGGATTCCTTCACGCAACTCAGTGCCATGTGCAAGGACCTCGTCTCGCAAAAAGGCGAAGCCCGTGGCACCGCGGTTGCCCGCGAAGTTGTCCGACTTTGGGAAAACCTGCCGACCGAAGATCATTTGCGTTTCTTCGAGATGATGCAAAATGACTTCAGCGCGGATCGCGCCAAAGTCACCAAGGCCGCCGATGCATTTGCCAAGGATCCGTCCGAGACCAATCTGGCAACTCTGACCCAAGTATCCGAACCCGCCCGTCAGGAACTTCTGCGTCGTATCAACATGGCACCGGGCGGGACCCGGGCCATCGTTGACATGCGCGAAATCCTAATTGGCCTTCTGAAAACCAACCGCGATCTTGAACCGCTGAATGCCGATATGCAGCATCTGCTGACCAGCTGGTTTAACCGGGGCTTCCTTGAACTGCGCCATATTGACTGGGATACCTCGGCAGCCATCCTTGAAAAGCTGATCCGCTATGAAGCGGTGCATGAAATTCAGGGCTGGGATGATTTGCGCCGTCGCCTGGCGACCGATCGCAAATGCTTTGCCTTCTTCCATCCGGCCATTCCTGACGATCCGCTGATCTTTGTCGAGGTCGCCCTTGTTCACGGGTTGGCTGATAGTGTCCAGGCCCTTCTGGCACCGGAAATCGATGAAAAGGCGCCCGACACGGCCAAGACCGCGATCTTCTATTCGATCAGCAACTGCCAGGCCGGTCTGAAGGGGATTTCATTTGGCAACTTCCTGATTAAACAGGTTGTCGAAGAACTTAAACGTGAATTCCCGCAACTTAAACAGTTTGCAACCCTGTCCCCCATTCCGGGCTTTATGGGCTGGCTGCGGACCCGCCAGAAAAGCAAGGCCGACGATTCCGATCTTGCCGGTCAGGTTCTTGAAGGTCTTAGCGACGATAACTGGATCAATGATCCCGACAAGGTCGAAGCCCTGCGCAAGCCAACTGTGGCCCTGTGTGCAACCTATCTTGCGACCTGCAAGCGCGGAAAGTCTCCACTGGACCCGACGGCGCGGTTCCATCTTGGTAACGGCGCACAGCTTGAACGGTTGAACTGGTTGGGCGATACATCAGTCAAGGGACTGCGCCAGGCAGGAAGCATGATGGTCAATTATGCTTATCACCTTGACGATATTGAGAAAAATCACGAAGCACTGATGAATGACGGCAAGATTGCAACATCGAAATCCGTCGCACAGCTTGCCGGTATTTAAGTAGGTATGACCATGTCAGATAATCTTTTTCAAACCTTTCTCGACCGGTTCCCGGCAGATAAATCGCGCACGTTCCTGATTGAACGTGACGGAACGGAGCGCAGCTTTGCCTGGTTGCTTGATCGCACGGGACGCTATGCCGCTGTTCTGGCATCGCATGGCGTGGTCAAGGGTGACCGCGTTGCCGCACAGGTCGATAAATCGTCCGACGTGATTGCGCTTTATCTTGCCTGCCTGCAGCTTGGTGCCATTCACCTTCCGCTGAACACTGCCTATACCGGTGATGAAATTGCCTATTTCCTTGGCGATGCCGCACCACGCGTCTTTGTCTGCCGCCCGGCCCATATTGATGCGGCCACCGCACTTGGTGCACAGAACAATGTTGGTGCTGTCCTGTCGCTGGGTGCGAACGGTGATGGCAGCCTGAATGATCAGGCCGCGAATGTTGATCCGATCACCACGGTTGTCCCTGCGGACAAGGATGATGTGGCAGCAATCCTTTACACATCTGGCACCACGGGCCGGTCCAAGGGTGCGATGCTTACCCACAATAACCTTGGGTCAAACGCCAAGACGCTTCATTCCGCATGGGGCTTCAAGCCGGGCGATACGCTTTTGCATGCGCTTCCGCTGTTCCATACGCATGGCCTGTTTGTTGCCATCAACATCATGCTGATGAATGGTGGCAAGGTGATCCTGCTTTCGAAATTTGATGCGGATGACGTGATTGAACGTCTGCCGCAATCAACCGTCCTGATGGGTGTTCCGACCTTCTATACCCGCCTGCTGTCACATCCGCAGTTTACCAAGGATGTTACCGCTAACATGCGGTTGTTCGTGTCGGGTTCGGCACCGCTTTTGGCCGAAACCCATGATGCGTTCTTTGAACGTACCGGTCACAAGATCCTTGAACGTTACGGCATGACTGAAACCTGCATGAACACGTCCAACCCGCTTGATGGCGAACGTCGTCCGGGTGCGGTTGGTCCGACCCTGCCGGGGATCGAAGCGCGGGTGTGTGACAAGGATGGCAATATTCTTGGTGCTGGTGAAATCGGCGTTCTTGAGGTCCGTGGCCCGAACGTTTTCAAGGGCTACTGGCAGATGCCGGAAAAAACCGCGTCGGAATTCCGGACCGACGGCTTCTTTATCACAGGTGACCTCGCCACCATTGGTGAGGACGGATATGTCACGATTGTCGGTCGCGACAAGGACCTGATTATTTCGGGTGGTTTCAACGTCTATCCGAAAGAAGTCGAAGAAGTCATTGCCGAATATGACGAGGTGGATGAAGTCGCGATCTTTGGCCTGCCCCACCCCGACTTCGGCGAAGCCGTTGCCGGTGTGATCGTTGCAGCCAAAGGTGGACAGGCCGATACCGACGCCATCATCAAAAAGACCCAGGACAAGCTTGCGAAATTCAAGGTGCCCAAGCGCATCTGGGTCATCAAGGAATTGCCGCGCAACACGATGGGCAAAATCCAGAAGGCAGAATTGCGCAAGCAATATGCCGATACCTTTACCTCCCCTGCGGCTTGATGCGACGTCGCTTGTATCTCCCGCTGCCCTAACGGGCCGCCCCCAAAGGGTCATAGACCCTACTATCCGGTCAGAGCCGATCTGGCCGGATTTTTTTGTCCACATCACAAATTTTGCAAACGTTGCAATCCCTGACAAACAAACCCATTTTGGCGAGGTTGGCGGTTCCGACCGCCATTCGTCACCACACTCAAATACGGAACGACCATGAACAGCGAAACGGACCAACCTGTCGCCTTTGTCACCGGTGCCGCACAGGGCTTGGGCCTTGGCATTTCCAAACATCTTCTCGATGCCGGTTGGCGGGTGACATTGTTTGATCGTGATCAGGACGCCGGGACAGAGGCCTTTGAGGCCCTTGACGATACCCAGCGCGATCGCGCCCTGTTTATTGCCGGTGACGTTGCCTGCGAAGACGACATTAAACTCGCCATTCAGCAAACCATTGACCGGTTTGGCCGGATTGACGGGCTTGTGAATAATGCCGGGATCGCCAATCCGCATTCCGGTGGTATTGAACATCTTGATTGGGATCAGTGGCAGCGTGTACTCAATGTCAATCTTGGCGGCGTATTCCTTGCCACCAAACATGCAACCCAACATTTGCGCCACACCAAGGGGGCGATTGTCAACATCACCTCAACCCGTGCTTTCCAGTCCGAAGCCAATACCGAGTCCTACGCTGCTTCAAAGGGCGGTGTGGTTGCACTGACACACGCGCTTGCCGTCAGTCTTGCCGGGGATGTACGTGTTAATGCCGTTGCACCGGGATGGATAGAAGTCGGTGACTGGCAAAAAGCGACAAACCGCCAAATGCCATCCCATCGTGACATCGACAAATCACAACATCCGGTTGGACGGGTCGGCACGCCTGACGACATAGCACAGGCGGTAAGCTTCCTTTTGGACGGCACCAAATCCGGCTTCATGACCGGCGAAACCATCCGGGTTGATGGCGGCATGACCCACAAGATGATTTATGCGGAGTGACACGGGGGATTGGTTGAAAAGCCAATGTCTTGCGATCATATCCATCACAAATGGCTGCTGATCGTGCTTCTATCGTTCGCAACCCGTCCGTGACCTTTGCCAACTCCGTTTCAGGATGCATTGTGCAAACGCCCAGAATGACACCTGTCCGTCTATTCCTTGCATTGCTTGCATCGCGCACATCTGTGGCATGCAGGAAAGCGATGTTTCGGGTTTTGATCATTGGGCTGGGGATCACGGTGCAATCGGGCCTTGCGATGGCCGATCATGAACATGAAACAGATCAATCCGACATCATCAATGTCATCGCCATAGAATACCCACCGTTACTCGGTGAGGATCTTGAAAATTACGGCATCATATTTGAACTGCTTTCAAGCTACGCTAACGACCATTTCAAGATCAGGATAAAACCACTATTCCTGCCCCCTGCCCGTGCCAAACAAAACATGACAAACGGGCATTGGTGTCTGTCAACATATCCAGCCGACAGCAACGATATTGACGCCTATTTTGTCCGTCTTCTCGATAAAACCATCAAGATCGGGCTTTATCGCAAACGTCGCGCCGGGAACACTGCCCCGTTTCGATGGAACAGCCTTTCTGAACTCGGCGGCAGCAGCATCGCGATTCTGCGGACAAATGTCCAAAGCCCTTACATTGAAAGCCTTATGCGTGCGGGTATAAAACCGGTCTATGTCGAAACCCGCCATCAGGCATTCCAGATGCTTTTGGGGGACCGGGTTGATTACGCGCAGGGCGATAACCTCACACTTGATGCCATGCCTGATATCTCGGCATCAGCTGTCGAGTTTTCCGACACCGTTATGTTTGAAACCGAAAGCGGGTTCTATTATCGCAAATCTTGCGCCGACCAGGTTTTCAAAGCCGGACATGCCCCGCATCTGATCGAAAATCAGCCCTCAGACGAATTGGTGCAGTAACCGCCGGACTATCCTGATCACACAGAAAAGCAGCGCAGAAGATACTTCTGCGCTGCTTGAATATTGGCTTTGATCTTGGGATGATCGATCAGGCGCGAGCCTTGCTTTCACTCATGCCAAGCGCGCCAAGCGCGGTTTTGACGATGGCAGCAGCATCAAGGCCAGCCTTCTGATACTGAATTTCCGGCTTGTCGTGATCAATCAGCGTATCAGGCAGTGCCATGGTACGGATTTTAAGACCGTTATCGAGCAGGCCCTGTCCCGCCATATGCTGCAACACCATCGCCCCGAAACCGTTGATCGATCCTTCTTCGATGGTGATCAGGACTTCGTGGTTGCGCGCCAGATCAGCGATCAGTTGATGATCAAGCGGCTTGGCAAAGCGGGCATCGGCTACAGTCGCCGGAAGACCACGTGCAGCCAGATCTTCGGCCGCCAAAAGCGCCTCGGCCAAACGGGTTCCATAAGACAGAATGGCGATCTTGCCACCTTCGCGAAGAATGCGGCCCTTGCCGATTTCAAGAACCTGGCCTTCGGCCGGCATTTCAACGCCAACACCTTCGCCACGCGGATAGCGGAACGCGCTGGGACGATCATCAATCGCCCATGCGGTCGTGGTCATATGCACAAGCTCCGCCTCGTCCGCCGCAGCCATCAAAACGAAGTTCGGCAGGCAACCAAGGAAGGCAATGTCATATGCCCCGGCATGGGTCGCGCCATCGGCCCCGACCAGACCGGCACGGTCCATGGCAAAACGAACCGGAAGGTTCTGAATCGCGACATCATGGACAACCTGGTCATAACCGCGCTGAAGGAAGGTTGAATACAGCGTGCAGAACGGCTTGTAGCCTTCGCAGGCCATCCCGGCGGCAAAGGTCACGGCATGCTGTTCGGCAATGCCAACGTCAAACGCACGATCCGGGAAATGATCGGCAAAGATATTCACGCCCGTGCCCGATGGCATGGCAGCAGTGATTGCCGCGACTTTTTCGTCCTTCTCGGCCAGCTTGACCAGCGTTTCGCCATACACTTTGGTGTAGCTGGGCGCATTCGGGGTTGGCTTGGCCTGTTTACCGGTGACGACGTCAAACTTGGCAACGCCGTGATATTTGTCCGCCGCACTTTCAGCCGGGCCATAACCCTTGCCTTTCTGCGTAACCGCATGGATCAGGATCGGGCCATCAACATCGGCATCGCGGACGTTTTTCAGAACCGGCAACAGGTGATCCATGTTGTGACCGTCAATCGGCCCAACATAGAAAAAGCCCATTTCTTCAAACAGAGTGCCGCCCGTAACCATGCCACGGGTATATTCTTCGAGCTTGCGCGCTGCTTCTTCGATCTGACGCGGCAAATGCTTGGTCAGGCCTTTGGCCGCATTACGCAGGCCTTGATATCCCTTGCCCGAAATCAGGCGCGACAGATAGCCCGACATGGAGCCCACCGGCGGGGCAATCGACATGTCGTTGTCATTCAGGATCACGATCAAACGCTGATCCGTGGCAGCGGCATTGTTCATCGCCTCATAGGCCATACCCGCACTCATCGAACCATCGCCGATCACGGCAATCACGTTCTTGCGCTTGTCCTCGGAAAGCTGGTTGGCAACCGCCATCCCAAGACCGGCTGAGATCGAGGTAGAGCTGTGACCGGCACCAAACGGATCATATTCGGATTCAGACCGTTTGGTGAAACCCGACAACCCACCACCCTGACGGAGTGTACGGATACGGTCACGACGCCCGGTCAGAATTTTATGGGGATAGCACTGATGACCAACATCCCAGATCACACGATCATAGGGCGTATCAAACAGGTAATGGATCGCAACGGTCAGCTCGACCACGCCAAGGCCTGCACCAAGGTGTCCGCCGGTTACAGATACTGCATCAATCACCTCGGCGCGCAATTCATCGGCCACCTGCCGCATTTGGGCAGGCTGCAACTGGCGCAGCTCGTCAGGGGTGTTAATGGTATCCAATAGCGGTGTCTTGGAGGTCGTGCTCATACCGATCTCGATTTTCAATTTTTTATAAGGCGTAGATTACAACAAAGTGACGTTTCCAGGCCCATGTTGCAAGCTGCGTAAAATAGCGGGGTTCAATCGATTTAGCGACCCTGAATTTCACCTGATTTCACACGTTCGAGAAAGCCATGGATGACTTGTTCGACAGTGCGGTGAATATCATCCCGGTCCCGGCCGAAATCGCGACATAAATAGCCAAAGTTTTCAGCGATATAGGGGGTACATTTGGGCAGGAATGAATAGTGCCCCGCCCCTTTGACCTTCACGAATTTTGCCCGCCCGCGCAACAGGTTGCGAAAATGTGCGGCATTGACGTGATCATGCAGAATTTCGTCTGTCTCGGCCTCGACGAACAACATCGGCACCGACATTTCGGCCAGCCCGTCATCGGTTGCCGCCACACCAAATGCCGGTGTTATTGCAATGACGGCAGAAATCCGTGGATCATATTCCGATACAACCGGGCCGCCATTGGTTGCATGAAGCCGGTCAATATGATCATCGGTCGGGGCATATTGGCAAATGACCTTGTCGCTATCGGCATTCAACGCGCAATAGCTTTGCCAAGCCTTGGCATCAAAGTCCCACCCCGCCAGTTTCAGAACAGTTGCACCACCGGCCGAATGCCCCAATGCATAAATCCGGTCCGGGTCGATGTGGGAGGTAATTTCCGCATGATCGAGCAACAGATCAAGCGCCAGCCGCATTTCGCGCGGACGGCGCTCAATGATCGTCAGTTGCCGTGCATCGGTTGCATCAAGGTAATTGTCACCTTCATGCTGCGGGGCTGCGACGATATAACCGCGTCGCGCAAGATATTCGGCCAGCCAGAATTGGTTGAACCGGTGCCCTTCGGAACCGTGCGAAAACATGACAATCGGAAAGGCCCCGTCACCGGCAAACGGCGCATTGCGTGCAGCACTTGAAGCCACCCCCATGTGACGTACCGGTGTTTCCGGCAATTCTGCCGGATACCAGATCGCCAAGGGGAACGGGTCTTTGTCAAACAGCCGGTCACGAAAACCGGCTGTGTATTTTGGCTGTTCAGTCATTGTGGGGCGCTTTGACTGTTTGGTTTATCGGCCGCGTTCAACAACAAAGCGTGCCACTGCACGCAGCGGTTCGGCTTCGCCGTCAAAGCAGCTTAGATGATTGATCGCCTGATCACACAGCATGGTTGCCTGTGCGCGGGCCTGTTCAAGACCCAGCAATTTGACAAAGGTCGACTTGTCCTGATCGATATCCTTGCCGGCGGTCTTGCCAAGTTCCTCGGAACTTGCTTCGACATCCAGAAGGTCATCCTTGATCTGGAACGCCAATCCCATGTCATGGGCATAGGAACGAAGCGCCATGCGGATGCTTTTCGGCGCCTTGCCAAGAATGGCACCAGCTTCGCAGGCAAACGCAAACATCCGGCCGGTTTTAAGCAGATGCAGATGGGTGACCTGCGCCTGATCAAAGGCCTGACCTTCGCCCGCCAGATCAATCATTTGCCCGCCAACCATGCCATGCGGCCCGGCTGCACGTGCAAGAGCACGGACAAGATCGGTGCAAACACGCGGATCGGGATGGGTATCCTCGTCTGCCAGCACTTCGAATGCCTGGGTCAAAAGCGCATCCCCGGCAAGGATCGCGGTCGCCTCGTCAAACTGCTTGTGGCAGCTCGGCTTTCCGCGGCGCAGATCGTCGTCATCCATCGCCGGAAGGTCATCATGGATCAGCGAATAGCTGTGAACCATCTCGACCGCCGCAGCAACCCGAAGTGCTGATTGACGCGATACCTTGAACAAGGACGCAGAGCTTAGCACCAGAAACGGGCGTAAACGTTTGCCTTCCCCCAGCGTGGAATAGCGCATCGCCTGAAACAGGCGCTGCTCGATCTGGCCATTGGCGCGCGGCAGGATGTTATCAAGCGTTTCGGCAAGATCAGCAGACGCAGTATTCAGTTCGGCAAGCAGATTGTAACTCACCACGGTCTCCGCAAATTATTCGATTTCGGTCGGGGTTGCCGACGGGCGGCCATCCGCATTCAGGGTGATTTTTTCAATACGCTCTTCGGCTGCGCGCAACTTGTCCGCACAATGACGTTTAAGCGCCGCACCACGTTCATAGGATGCGATTGCGTCATCAAGCCCAACCTGCCCCTGTTCTAGCTGACGAACAAGTGTTTCAAGTTGCCCCAATGCCTCTTCGAAGCTGAGTTTTGCGATATCATCGGGGATGGCGGAAGATGAAGTAGCCTCGGACATGTAAGCTCCATTTCTTTGATTGGCGCGGAGTTTACGCGCAAGACCGGATCAGGGCAACCGGGCAGAAAGGAATTTCGTGGTCCCGAAACATCCCGCGTCCACAACATCTTCTTTGGCCACAATCGGTTGTCAGCCTGTCATCAAAGTCCGAACATGCTGCAAAACACTCTCGGCCAGCGACGGCAAGTCGTATCCGCCTTCCAGAAGCGACACCACCCTTCCCTGACATTCGCGATCTGCCAATGCCATCAATTGCCGGGTCATCCAGACAAAATCACTGGTTTCAAAACACAGACCGGCAAGCGGATCATTTTTGTGGCCGTCAAAACCCGCAGAAATGATCAGAAGTTCAGGCTTGAACGCCGAAATACCCGGCAACACCGTTTCATTAAATGCCGCCTGCAGTTCCGTCGTTCCCGCCCCGGCCGGAAGCCCGACATTCAGAATATTGTTGGCACAGCCGCGTTCGGTTTCGGCACCTGTTCCGGGATAAAGCGGCCATTGATGGGTTGAACAGTAAAACAGGTCGGGATCGTTAAAGAACAAATCCTGCGTCCCGTTACCGTGATGCACATCGAAATCCATGACGGCAATCCGTTTAAGGCCATATTGCTTGCGCGCATGGTGGGCGGCAATCGCGGCATTGTTAAACAGGCAAAATCCCATCGCCCGGTCATATTCCGCGTGATGTCCCGGCGGACGGGTGGCAACAAAGGCGTTGCTTTCATGTCCATCAATCACCGCATCGACCGCAACACATGCCCCACCGGCAGCCCGCAATGCGGCCTTGCCCGACTTCGGCGAAATATAGGTATCCCCATCAAGGGCCTTGATGCCGGTTTCCGGAATTGATGCCATCACCTTGTCGACATAGGCCGGGTCGTGCACAGCCTTGATCAGGTCGATATCGGCAAGCGGGGCTTCTTCACGGTGCAGGAACATAAATTCCTCGGCCTCGAAAACGCGCTGGATCACGCGCAGCCGGTCCGATGATTCCGGATGTCCCGGGCCGGTATCATGTTCAATACAATCATGATGTGTAACGAACAGTGTCGCCATCTTGGTGGGTCGCCTTCCTGACAGGATCTTTGATCTGGGCTTGCGGGATTATGCGATGCATTTCCCGTTTATCATTATGATTGATGGATTATATGCGCGACGCGACACGCAGCGCTTTGTTCTAAATCAGCACATCGCGCATCGAAGCTGCAAGTCATTTGGTCCGAAAATCCATCCAAAAAGCAAAATTACACACAATTTGGGTGTAATGGCGTTCACAGTTTTGCCGTTTTTTTTCTGTTATATTTGGCTGATCAGGAGAATTGTTTTGCCCGGCAGAACAAAGCGCACTTGATGATAAATTGTCCGCAATTTGACGTAATTTTGCCTTTTAACCCCTGTATTACCAACGGGAAATGCTAATAAGGCAGGATCAGAACACCATTCGAATTCGGGTGAAACTTCCAAAAAAATGAAGTATTTCAACCGTACTACGAGCAAATAGCATCCCGTCAGGACCAAAACATCATCTTGACAGATGCTTTATATACTTGAGAATAAGAACCAGCCAAACATTAGTGTTTGGATGGTTCAGGAGCTACAACCTTCGCGGTTGTATAAGGAATGGAAATTCTAGTCAAATGATCACACCGGTGTCTTTGGCGGGATCAAATGACATAAAAAGAGGATTTTCATTGGGACAATGGCCGCTTGCGGTCAGGCTTATAAGGAAGCCAAATGGAACTTAACCATTTAGAACAAAAGGCCCAGCAGGCGAGCACCCTGTTAAAGGCCATGAGCAATCAGAGCAGACTGCTAATTCTTTGCCAACTTAACGAAGGCGAAAAGTCCGTTGGTGAACTTGAACGTATCGTTGGGTTGAGTCAGTCCGCCCTGTCGCAGCACCTTGCACGTCTGCGTCGTGACAAACTTGTAAAAACGCGTCGCGAGGCACAGACCATCTTCTATTCGTTGCACGGTGATGAAGCACTGCGTGTTATTAAAACACTCTATGCGCTTTACTGCGATACCAGCACAAATGCAGCTGCTGCGTAAATATCATCAGGGTAATGCCCCATAAAAAAAGCCTGCCAGATGTGGCAGGCTTTTTTTGTGGTGTGATTTCATCGCATCGCACGGGTTTACGGCCTATCAGGACCCGCAATCAGGTCCCGGCAACATCGAAACCTTATCTAGCGTGCCCAGAACCTCGAACTCGCCATAGTCAAAGCGCATGGCATGGGCAACACCGTTCTCGCCAAAATCCACCGCCATCTCGGTAGAAGGCCCGTTTTCCGCTTCGCCGAGCGGATAGAAGGCCAAGCTCATCCGATGGAACGGCGTTGTTGCGATCTTGTCGGGGTCTGTTGCCGTATTTTCCGGTTTTTTCCTGTCTGAGATGACCACAGCGATCCTGTTGGTCGGTGCATCCCCGCTGCCATCAAAGACAAGATCATTTCCGAATTTGGCACCCGCCGCCGCACGTTCAAGCAACATTGCCGAATGCTGGGTCGGGAACATGGTATCTGCCGGAAGTTCCTCGGTGACTTCGACCGGAATTTCATAGGTTACCTTGACTCCGTCGCTTTCGCGTACAGCCTTGCCAACGATTTCGTCGACCTTGGTTCCGTCAAGATAATCCCGCATCCGGAACCGGTACTGACTACCGGCGAAGTCTTCCCACTGGGTCATGGAATAGGCTGAATTGACAGTTGTTCCTTCGGCCCCTTGCAGGATCATGATTTGCTGCATTTCCGTAACCCAGCCATCGCACATCTTTTCAAAGCGATAGCCAAGCACACCGGATGCATCGACCACGGAACTTCCCGGTTCGGACCGGGTCATTTTGAAGTGATATTCCGCAACATGCGGAACCATCGTTCCTTCACTGCTTGAAAGATTGCCTGCCTGCGCAGCACATCCCCCAAGACCCAGACACAAGATCAGCGTTCCCGCAAAGGAACGCCGACATTCTTCAAATCTTGAAAACAAAACCGACAACATTACTCTCCGGTTGCGGCAATCCCGACAATCCAGGGATCTTTAACACCCTTTTTGGCAGCAAGAAGGCGCAAATCATTTGCATGTTCTGCCGAAAGCGGCCCGACTGCAACCCGCATGTAATTGTGCCCATTCACAAGCGCACTTAAAAGTCGCGGCTGATATTCGTGATAAATCTCAAGCGCCTTATGCGCACGACCTTCGTCGGTAAAACTTGCGAGGATCACATAATCACCGGGAAGCGGTGCTGCAAGGACATCCCCGGCAAGACTTTCTCCATCCGTAGCCGCATCAATACCGGTGGCCATGGGGTTGCGATCATCGGTCATGACAGTCGCCTCGACCAAAGATGCGGTCACCGTTGCAGGCGGAACCGGTCGACCTTGATCCGCAGGATCGGGCACATATCCGGCAATCGCGGCATCCGCCTCGGCCTGCGGATCCAGAACATTGCCATCATTGCCGTAACCGGTAACATCAGCGGGCTCGAACTGTTCGGATGCTGAGGCAACCACAACCGGGGACACCTTTTGCGATTCAGGCAATTGGGTTTCTGTCACCGTTGCTCGTGGCGGAAGATCGGTTTTGACCATCGGAACAGCGGCCATATCAGCCGGCCGAGACCAGTGGTCAGCCGGGGCATTCACGGCATAGATTTCCGGACGGGCAGCACGAATTTCTTTTTTGATGTCCGGCTCTGCGATTTCGGCAAGGGAAGTACTGCCATCGGCAAGAAGGACTTCTTCATCTTTGCAGATGTCCTGATCCATTAACGGGCGATGCAATGCGCAATCCTGTTCGGCGACAAAGGATACCGCATGATCCGTCGTGCTTTTCCCTGTTGTCACATAGCTGATCAAATCGCCGGCCAGCTTGGCAACTGTAAGCTCAATCGGACCGCCGCATGCGCCTAGCGCCAAGGGTGCCGCCACGACCAGTATCTTTTTCAAAACCCATCCCCCGAGGATCAAATTCGTTATCTTCGAGGTACTTTGACGCACCGGCAGTTAATATTAGGTAAGCAATTGCCGCAAAAGAAAACGGCCCGGAGAAACCGGGCCGTTCATCATCTAACAATCCAGATCAGAAGATCGGAAAATCAGTTAGTCTTTTTTCGCCTTCGGCGGCAGCTGAATGCGCAGATGCAATTCTTTAAGCTGCTTGTCTTCGACATTCGAAGGCGCATTCATCATAAGATCCTGTGCCTGCTGGTTCAGCGGGAAGGCAATGACTTCGCGAATGTTCGGCTCGTCTGCCAACAGCATGACGATACGGTCAACACCCGGGGCAGAACCACCGTGCGGCGGTGCGCCGAACTTGAATGCGTTAAGCATGCCGCCAAACTGTTCTTCGACCACGTCCTGACCGTAACCGGCGATTTCGAACGCCTTATACATGATGTCCGGACGGTGGTTACGAATGGCACCCGACGACAGTTCGATACCGTTACAAACGATGTCATACTGCCACGCCTTGATGTCGAGCGGGTTCATGTTCTCGAGCGACTCAAGACCACCCTGCGGCATAGAGAACGGGTTGTGGCTGAATTCAATCTTGCCGTCGTCGTCTTCCTCGTACATCGGGAAATCAACGATCCAGCAGAACTTGAACATGCCCTCTTCGCGCAGTTCCAGTTCGTCACAGACCTTGTCACGAACCTTGCCGGCGAACTTGGCAGCAGCCAGCGCCTTGTCGCAAACGAAGAACACGGCATCGCCGTTCGACACACCTGCGATTTCCTTGATCTGCGCGATACGGTCGGCATCAAGGTTCTTGGCAATCGGGCCTTTTGCTTCGCCGTCTTCACCATAAACGATGTAACCAAGACCAGCCGCACCTTCATCACGCGCCCAGGAGTTGAGCTTGTCAAAGAAGCTGCGCGGGCGCGACGCCGCACCGGTTGCCTGAATGGCGCGAACCACCGAACCTTTTTCGATGTTCGATGCAAAGATGCCAAAGCTCGAACCACGGAACGGCTCGGTCACATCGGCAATCAGAAGCGGGTTACGCAGGTCCGGCTTGTCCGAACCGTATTTCGCCATCGATTCATCGAACGGAATGCGCGGGAACGGGAACGGGGTTACATCACGACCACCGCCGAATTCGACGAAGATTTCGTACAGAACCGGCTCAATCGCTGCAAACACGTCTTCCTGGGTGGCAAAGGCCATCTCGAAGTCGAGCTGATAGAATTCACCCGGCGAACGGTCGGCACGGGCATCTTCATCGCGGAAGCACGGTGCGATCTGGAAGTAACGGTCAAAGCCCGAAACCATCAGAAGCTGTTTGAACTGCTGCGGTGCCTGCGGCAGGGCATAGAATTTGCCAGGATGCATACGCGACGGAACCAGGAAGTCACGCGCACCTTCCGGCGAGCTTGCCGTCAGGATCGGAGTCTGGATTTCAAGGAAGCCCTGTGCGGTCATTTTCTGACGCATGGCCGAGATGACCTTGGAACGCAGAACGATGTTCGAATGAACACTTTCGCGACGCAGGTCGAGGTAACGGTGGCGCAAGCGGATTTCTTCGCCATATTCGACATCGCCAAAGACCGGCATCGGCAAAACTTCGGCCGCGGACTGAACTTCGATGTTCGATGCATAAACCTCGATCTCGCCAGTCGGGAGATTCGGGTTAATGGTCTCCGCGGTACGTTTGACAACCTTGCCATCGACGGTGATCACGCTTTCCGCACGCGCCTTGTCGAGAACCTCAAACAGCGGGCTGGAAATGTCGATAACGACCTGGGTGATGCCGTAATGGTCGCGCAGGTCAACGAACAGAAGGTTGCCGTGGTCACGCTTACGGTGAATCCAGCCAGACAGACGAACTTCCGCATCTGCGTCAGTAGCGCGCAGCGCATTACAATTGTGTGAGCGATAAGGATGCATTGTCATTCCAGGTTGCTTTATATTTTGGGCCGCAAATTTGGCCGCAAAGGTGCATGCCAGACCCGCGCTGTCAAACAAAAAACGCACCACAACAGTCCCGTCCCGATCAATTCGGAGCGTTTGATTGTGATGTGTTCACTGCCATTCATACGCGGCATCAAAATTTCAGCGGTATAAAACGCTCTCGGGGGCGGCGCGTCAAGTGCCCGTCTTGCATATCACCAACGTGGCGATTGCCATGCCGTCACGATCCGATCCTGACCGCCTGCAAATCTTTGACCTTGGTAAATCCGATCAAAGTCCCGCTACCTAATTTGATATCGCCCCAGTTTTCGACATCAAATTCAAAATGCGCCAAGGCACATGTCGGATATTTCCGTGCCATATTGTCACGAAGGGCTTCATCCCCGCCCCCGAACAGCGCCTGTGCAAAAAGCTCAAGCCCCGGATTATGGCCGATAAACATCACGGAACTGGCGTCTTCATGGGTGTGATGCAGGCTTTCAAGCAGAACACCTTCACCGGCCATATAAAGATCCTGACTATAGATCACATCGGCATGGCTTGCGAAATCGCGCCCCAGCAGACCAAGGGTCTGCACCGCACGCGCCGCCGTCGAACACCAGACAAGATCAGGAACAAGTACGCTTTCACGCAGGTAACGCCCCATAAAGGGGGCTGCCTTTTCCCCGCGACGGTTAAGTTCACGATCATGATCGGCCCGACCGGGATCGGACCAGCTTGATTTCGCATGTCGGAGCAACAGCAACGTTTTCATGTCTTCGGTCTTCACAGCCACGAATGATAAGCAAACGGTGTTCTTCCATGCCATATCAGGCCCGTCGATGCCATCAGAAAAACTGACACATAAATTTAAGAAAATTGCACCGGCACAAACAGTTATCTTATACTCCATTTGCAACCGGGACCTGTCGCATAAATTCAAGCACAGTCCCCCAATTCGCAGGAGGCATAGCGTGACCCACGCCGTTGCAGTTCAATCAAGCGCGATCAGCATTGATTCGGAAAGTCGCTTTATCAATCGCGAACTTTCATGGCTGGCTTTCAACAATCGCGTCCTTGAAGAAGCCCAGAATACCGGGCATCCGTTGCTTGAACGCCTGCGCTTTTTGTCGATCTCGGCAAGCAACCTTGACGAATTTTATATGGTCCGCGTCGCCGGTCTTGTCGGGCAGCTCCGTGCCGGCATGACCAAGGTCAGTCAGGATGGCATGAGCCCGTCCGAGCAACTGCGCGCCATTACCTTTGACGCCAATCAGTTGATGCAGGATCAGCAACGCATCTGGCGTCAGCTCAGCCGTGAAATGGAACAGCAGGGTATCTCGGTCATCGATCAGTCCGATCTGACCCAGACAGACCGCAAATGGCTTGACGGCTATTTCATGCGCGAAATCTTCCCGACCCTGACACCGCTTGCGATTGATCCTTCCCACCCCTTCCCGTTCATTCCGAACCTTGGCTTTGCCATCGTGATGCAACTGTTTGATCCGGCCGATGGTCACAATATGCGTGGCCTGATCCCGGTTCCGCAAAAGATCGGCCGGTTCCTGCGCCTGCCCGGTCGTAATGAACGTTACCTTCCGGTCGAACAGGCAATCCTGCTATATCTGGGCAAGCTATTCCCGGGGTTCGATATGATCGAGCACGGTTTCTTCCGCGTCATCCGGGACTCGGATGTCGAGATCGAGGAAGAAGCCGAAGATCTGGTGCGCGTTTTCAAAACCGCCCTGAAACGCCGCCGTCGCGGCAGCATCATCCGCCTTAAAGTCAATGCGGGGATGCCCGAAGACCTTCTGGATTTCGTGATTGATGAACTTGATGTCGCCCTTGAAGAAGTCGTCAAGGTTGATGGTCTGCTCGGTGTTGTTGACGTCAGACAACTGATCGATTCCGATCTGCATCATGATTTGCTGTTTGCGCCCTATGCCGCGCGTTACCCGGAACGGGTACGTGACTTTGGCGGTGATTGCTTTGCCGCGATCAGCAAAAAGGACCTTGTGGTCCACCATCCGTTCGAAGATTTCGACGTGGTTGTCCAGTTCCTGCTTCAGGCCGCACGCGACCCCGATGTGGTGACCATCAAGCAGACCCTTTATCGTACCTCGGAAAACAGCCCGATTGTCAAAGCCCTGATTGCGGCGGCCGAGGCCGGAAAATCCGTTACCGCGATGGTCGAACTCAAGGCCCGCTTTGACGAGGAAGCCAACCTGCGCTGGGCGGCTGATCTTGAACGTGCGGGCTGTCAGGTGGTTTATGGCTTCCTTGACTGGAAAACCCACGCCAAGGTGTCGCTGGTTGTCCGCCGTGAAACCCACGGCCTTAAAACCTATGTCCATTTCGGGACCGGCAACTATCATCCGATCACCGCAAAGTTCTATACTGATATCTCCTTCTTCTCGTGCGATCCGGCACTGGGTCGTGATGCGGCAAGCATCTTTAATTTTATGACCGGCTATGCCACGCCGCGTTCTTTGGAAAAGATCGCCATTGCCCCGCACACCTTGCGCCCGACCCTTCTGACCCATATCGATCAGGAAATCGAAAACTGCAAGGCAGGCAAACCGTCCGGCATCTGGGCAAAGATGAACAGTCTTGTCGATCCGGTGGTGATTGATGCGCTTTATCGTGCAAGTCAGTCCGGTGTTCATGTCGAACTGGTTGTGCGCGGGATTTGCTGTTTGCGCCCGGGTGTTCCGGGACTTTCGGAAAACATCCGCGTCAAATCGATTGTCGGCCGGTTCCTTGAACATTCGCGTATTGTCGTCTTTGCCAACGGGGCAAAGCTTCCGTCGCGCAAGGCCAAGGCATTCATCTCGTCTGCGGACTGGATGCCGCGCAATTTGAACCGCCGTGTCGAAACCCTTGTTCCGGTTGAAAACCCGACCTGTCAGCGCCAGATTGTTGAACAGATCATGATTGCAAACCTCAAGGATACGGCGCAGGCTTGGTATCTTCAGCCAGATGGTTCATATGAACGTTGCGAGGCCGATGAAAAGGCGTTTTCTTCGCATCAATATTTCATGACCAACCCGTCCTTGTCAGGCCGCGGCAGCGCCCTGAATGAAGAGGACCCGAATGTACCGGTTCTGCAACTTGACGACTAAGCTTTGCAAGATGCAGCCAAATGACCAACAGGTGCCATCAACAGTATGCTAACTGACCAACGGGCTTCCAACCGCATCGCGATCATAGATGTTGGCTCCAACTCTGTGCGTCTAGTGATTTTCGATGGCATGACACGTGCCCCGGTCCCGATTTTCAACGAGAAAGTCATGTGCGGACTGGGACGCGATCCCGAAGATACCGGCAAGCTGAACCCCGAGGGGGTTGAGCTTGCCGTGGTCGCCATGCAGCGATTTGCCACACTTCTGCGTGCCATGAAGGTCACCCATGTTGATGTGCTGGCAACGGCCGCGGTTCGTGCGGCCAGCGACGGCCAACTGTTTTGCGATCGCATCGCCAAGGAAACCGGCTTGACGGTCAAGGTCATTGACGGCCTTGAAGAAGCCCGCCTGTCGGCCCTTGGTATCATTTCCGGTGATCCCCTTGCGTCGGGGATCATGGGCGATATCGGCGGCGGGTCGCTTGAACTTGTCCTGCTTGATCAGGGCGAGATCAAAAAACGCGTCAGCCTGCCACTGGGTGCAATGCGCCTTCAGGCGGTTTTCGGGTCCGACCGGGCCCGTTTGACGGCCGAGATCACCCGATATCTTGATGAGGTCGACTGGCTTGCAGAAGCCGCCGGACAACAGCTTTTTGCAGTTGGAGGTTCATGGCGTTCGATTGCCAAACTGTTCATTGCGCAGGAAAACTATCCGATTTCGGTTGTGCATAATCTTGCGATGCCGCGCTCGGAAATGGATGAACTAACCCATATCATTTCACAACAAAGCCGCATATCGCTTGAAAAGATTGGTGGTGTGTCCAAACGCCGTATCGACAGCCTGCCCCATGCGGCCCTTGTTATGAATATGTTGATGGCCCGCATGCGTCCCAAGGAAGTTGTGTTCTCGGGGCATGGATTGCGCGAAGGCTGGATGTATGAAGTCCTGCCCGAAGATTTGCGCCAACGTGATCCGTTACTTGATGCCTGTCTCAGCTTTGCCGAGGACGGTGAACGTTTCCACCAGCACGGTGAAGAAGTCGCACGCTGGTGTGCGCCGATATTCTCGGAACTGCCAGACAATATTGAACGGTTGCGACTGGCGGCGTGCATTATCGGTGATGTCGGCTGGAACGAACATCCCGATTACCGCGCCATCCAAAGCTATAACCGGATTTTGCGCCATCCCTATCTTGATCTGAACCATCATGACCGGGTGTTTCTGGCCTATACCATCGGATCGCGTTACACCGGCAACTTCAAGGGGGACGAGGCAAGCGACCGTATCCTTGATGATGATGCCCGGCTGACTGGGCGGCTTTTTGGCCACGTCATTCGCCTTGGCCATACGCTTTCGGGCGGGGTCGAAGGGATATTGCAGCAAACCCGACTTGTGCTTGAAGACGAAAAACTGGTTCTCGAGTTCGAGAAAAAGGTTTCCACGCTATATGGCGAAGTCGTCGAACAGCGCCTGTCCAAACTAGCCAAACTGATGAACCGCGAAAGCGAAGTCCGCCTGATGTAATTTCGGAACGGTTTGCTTTCGCGTTGAAAGCCGCTATGTTGGGGTTGCTTCCAAGCACCCCGTCCGCGGAAAGGGCTGCGCCCGGTTTATCGCATATGAAACACACGGTTTCCTTGCCTGTTTGGCGGACACAGGCGTTATGATCAGGGGAATCGTATGTCTGCGTCACGCACATCGAAATCCGATAATTCCAAGCCATCCACCACAAGCCCGATCTTTGACGGGCGGTTAAACCTTGAACAGCAACGCAAACGTGCCAAGGAGCTTTTGCGCGCCCTGCGTTCGGGCAACTCAGATGCGCAAACACGGTTTGCAAATACGGGACATGGCATCAGCACCGCCGAAGCCGGAAACATTCAGCTTGCAGATGCGCAGCTTGTCATTGCACGTGAAAACGGCTTTGCCAGTTGGCCAAAGCTGAAAAACCATATCGACCGCATCACCGAACAAAACCGTCAAATTGCCACGGGAACCCCGCCCGCACTTGATACCCCAAACACCCTGCATCTGCGCTGCGGGTCCGATATTCGCAACGGATTGGGCATTGCCGGTTTTGCCGGTGATTTTCTGGAATTTGCCGATCCGTTTTGTCAGGGACCAGTACCCGATTTGCCGCTGGATCAGTTTGTCGCGATCCGCGCCGATTTCATCGCCAGCAGCTATCACATCACCCCCAAAGACGCCCTTGCCCGCAGCCAACGGGAATATAGTGCCCTGACCACCTTGGACAATTATGACCATGTGGTTTTGTGGTTCGAACATGACTGTTACGATCAGCTTATTCTGGCATTTCTGATGGATTTCATCGCTGTAACCAAACCGGCAACGCGGATTGAACTGATTTCGGTTGGCGAGGTTCCCGGGGTTGCGCGCTTTATCGGGCTTGGGCAATTATCTCCCGAATTGCTGATCTGGTGTTGGGAAAACCACCGCGTTTCTGTATCTGACGCCATGCTTGAAGCCGGCCGCACGGCTTGGAAGGCCATTCGTTCAACCACACCCGATGCACTTAAGGCCTTTGTTCAATCAAATACCAATGCCCTGCTCCATTTGATCCCGGCCCTTAAACGCCATATCGCCGAATTGCCAGACCAGAAATCTGGATTAGGCCTGACCCAAAAACTTGCCCTTCAAATCGCGGCCGATCACGGCCCGCTTCCGGTTGGAAAAATCTTTGGCCATTTGATGCGAAGTTACGATCCGCTTCCGTATCTTGGCGATCTGATGTTCTGGTCCGAGATACAGACCATGATGGAATGCCAATCCCCGTTATTCATCCTGTCTGGCGATCAGGAACAGGATTGGCCAACCCGCTTATTCACCCTGACCGAAACCGGTTTGGAAACACTGGCAGGCAACCGCAATTTCCTTGATAACTTCACCGGCAACCGATGGGTTGGTGGCATAGAAGTTTCGCCGCGCACAAGCAGACATTCCCGCTGAAATATGCGCGAACGAATATCTTTGTTGGACGGGTTTCGCCTTTTTTGACAAAAGGCGAAACTGTCGTTGGACATTATGACGGGATTGAATATGTTCACCGGCAACGGGACAGCATGAATTCTGCGGGAAATTTGAATGGCGGCAAGAACAACTGTAATCACGATTACCCATAATGGTGGGCTGGTTATCGGCGGTCTTTTGAAATCGCTACCGGCCGATCTGCCATTGATCATCGTTGATAACGCGTCCAAGGACGATACCCTTGATATCGTAACGTCCCTGCGCCCCGATGCGAAAATTATCCGTAACGCTGTTGGCCTGGGATATGGTGCGGCCGCCAGTCAGGGGCTTTCCGAAGTCACCACCGAATTTGCCCTGCTTGCAAATCCGGACTCTCTGATGACGCAGGATGCGATTGACGCCCTTGTTAATGCCGCAGATCAATATCCAGATGCCGCGATGTTCGGCCCGCTTCACAAGGATGGCAACGGCGATATCGAGCCAAGCCACGATGTTGAGCTGTGGAAACGTCGTTCATACGGCAAGGAAGCCTATCACTGCGTCCCGGAAGGTGCACTTTGCGTCGAATTCCTGTCTGGTGCGGTCAATCTTGTGCGCATGGATGTCATGAAAGACGTCGGCTTCTACGACCCGGAAATTTATCTTTATTACGAAGATGATGATATGTGTATGCGGTTGCGCCGCGCCGGACATGGTCTGGTGCTTGTTGCGTCATCCGTGGTTACGCATTTGAATGGCGGGTCTGTGCGCCCCAACCGCGCATATTACTGGGAAAAGTTCTGGAACATTGCATGGTCCAGAATATACTTTGAAACCAAATACAAAGGTCGTCTGGCCGGAAGCTGTCTTGGCATCAAATACGCGTTGCGCTATGCCGCGAAAGCACTGATACACGGGATTGCACTGAAACGGGCAAAAGGATGGCGCGATCTTGCGCGGTCTGCCGGTTCGTTCGCAGCAGTTCTTGGCGTCAGGGCATCGAAACTTCCGCGCTGACATGTCGGTTCATCGGACCGACAGTGAAATCTGGATGAATGGATATCTAGTCTGATGAAGGCAGTAATTCTTGCTGGCGGTTATGGCAGCCGACTGAGTGAAGAAACCTCGGTCAAACCAAAGCCGATGGTCGAAATCGGCGGTAAACCGATCCTGTGGCACCTGATGAAAATCTATTCTGCACACGGCGTGAATGAATTTGTCATCTGCCTTGGTTACAAAGGCTATGTGATCAAGGAATATTTTGCCAATTACTTCCTGCATCACGCCGATGTCACCATCGATATGGCATCCAACCAGCTTCAATATCACAACGCCAATGCAGAGCCGTGGAAGATCACCCTTGTCGATACCGGCACCAACAGCATGACTGGCGGCCGTATCAAACGGGTTGGTGATTATCTTGATGATGACAAACCTTTCTGCCTGACCTATGGCGACGGCCTTGGCGATGTCGATATTACGGCAAGCATCGAATTCCACAAAAAGCAGGGCCGCAAGGCAACCATGACCGTTGTCTCGCCGCCCGGCCGTTTTGGCGCAACTGTTCTTGATGGCGACAAGGTAACGGCGTTTCAGGAGAAGCCGCTTGGTGACGGCGCGCGCATCAATGCCGGATTCTTTGTGTGCGAGAAATCCGTCCTTTCCGAAATCAAGGATGATCAAACCGTCTGGGAAGCAGAACCGCTGCGCAGCCTGTCAGAAAGCAACGAGCTGTCGGCATGGCGCCATGACGGTTTCTGGCAACCTATGGATACGCTGCGCGAAAAGCAGATGCTTGAAGGCCTGTGGGAAGGCGGAAAAGCCCCTTGGAAGGTCTGGTAAAAACGATGCGTCCGAGTGAAAACCTTCGTTCTTTCTGGTCTGGCAAACGGGTCCTTCTGACCGGTCACACCGGCTTTAAAGGCAGTTGGGCAGCAGCATGGTTGATCAAGATGGGGGCAGAGGTTCACGGCTTCGCCCTGGCACCGGAAACCGATCCCAATCTGCATGACCTGCTTGATCTTGATTATGCCTCGGAAATGATTGCCGATCTTCGTGATCGTGCAGACATTCAGAAAATGGTCCAAAAGGTCCAGCCTGATCTGGTTTTGCATATGGCGGCACAGCCGCTGGTGCGTCGCGGTTACCGCGAACCGGTCGAGACCATGGCAACCAATATCATGGGCACCGCACATCTTCTTGATGCGCTGCGCGACTGTGAAAGCGTCAAGGGCATTCTGGTCGTCACCAGCGACAAGGCCTATGACAATGACAGCTATGATCAGGCCCATGGCGAGATCATCTTCCGCGAGGGCGATGCATTGGGCGGACGCGACCCCTATAGCGCGTCCAAGGGCTGTCAGGAAATTGTCGCGCGCAGCTTTGAACAAAGCTATTTCCGCGCCAAGGGTATCCCGCTTGTCACGGCCCGCGCCGGCAACGTCGTTGGCGGCGGAGACTGGTCCGAAGATCGCCTGATGACTGATATCATTCGGGCGGCCGCGAACAACAAGGCAGTCGAACTTCGCAATCCCGGCACCACCCGCCCTTGGCAGCATGTGATTGAACCGGTGGCCGGATATTTGATGTATCTTCAGGCTGTGGTCGAGAAAACGGCATCGGTATCCGCACTGAACTTTGGCCCGAAAGATTCCCATACCGTTGCCCATGTGACCGATCTGGTCCTGAATGCTTGGGGATGCATTGCCGGAACCACGCAACAGGACGTATCGGCCGCCAGCAAGGAAGCTCTTACCCTTGCGCTGGACTCAAGCCTTGCAACAACTACTCTGGCGTGGCAACCACGCCTTACACTGCCCGAATGTGTGAACTGGATTGTCGAATGGCATAAGGCACATCTGGCAGGACAGAACATGCGGGACCTGACCGAAACGCAGATTTCTTCGTTTGAAGCGATGATGGATAAAGAATGACAACGCCAACTTGCCGTGCTTGCGGCACCGACCTTGAACATACCCTTGTTGATCTTGGCCTTAGCCCGCTTGCGAACTCCTATGTTCCGCTTGATCACAAGACCGATACAGACCCGACTTATCCGCTGCACGCCCGTGTATGTGGCAACTGTTTTCTGGTTCAGGTTGATGACGTTGTTCCGCCATCCGATATCTTTAGTCACTATGCCTATTTCTCAAGTTATTCGAGCAGCTGGGTCGAACATGCCCGCAAATATTGCGCGAATGCGACCGAACGGCTGGGCCTGAACGAGAAGTCATTCGTTGTCGAAGTGGCTTCCAACGACGGTTATCTGTTGCAGCATTTTGTTGCCAACAATGTGCCCGTTCTTGGTGTTGAGCCCGCGGCCAATGTCGCCGCCGAAGCCGAGAAAAAAGGTGTTCGCAGTCTGGTGGCGTTCTTTGGCAAGGAAACAGCAGAAAGTGTTGTTGCCGAACATGGTCATGCCGATCTGACGGCGGCCAACAACGTTCTTGCGCATGTACCTGACATAAATGATTTTGTCTCAGGCTTTGCCGCGATCCTCAAAGACGATGGCGTTTCAACATTCGAGTTCCCCCATCTGTTGAACCTTTTGGACAAGACCCAGTTCGATACGATCTATCACGAACATTTCTCCTACCTGTCGCTTTATGCGGTCGAGAAATGCTTTGCTGCGAACGGGCTTAAGGTCTTTGACGTGGAAGAACTGCCCACCCATGGCGGAAGCCTGCGTGTCTGGGCTCAAAAAATGGTCGGCACCCGTCCGGAAACAGATCGCCTGATTGCGCTACGCGCCAAGGAAGCCGATGCCGGTATCGCCACCCTCGCCTGCTATGAAGGATTTGAAACCAAGGTTCAAGCCATTCGTGACAGCCTGCTTGCCTTCCTGAAAAAGGCCAAAGCCGATGGCAAAACCGTTGCCGGTTACGGTGCGGCAGCCAAGGGCAATACCCTTTTGAATTACTGTGCTGTTGGAACAGACTTGGTTGATTTTGTTGTCGATGCCAACCCGCACAAGCAAAACACCCTCCTTCCCGGAAGCCGCATCCCGGTTCATGCACCTGATATGCTCAAGGAACGCAAACCGGACTATGTTCTGATCCTGCCCTGGAACCTGCAGAACGAGATCATGGAAAGTGTCGGTTATGTTCGTGACTGGGGCGGACAGTTCCTTGTCGCAGTACCGGAAGTCACTGTTCTGGGATGAAGTTTACAAAGACAAATATCGCGGGTGTCGACCTGATCGAACTGGAAACACACGAAGATAACCGTGGTTTCTTTGCACGGTCATTCTGTGTTGATGAACTTGGCGACAATGGTCATGACTTCGCGGTCCATCAGGCGAACCTGTCTTTCAATCATCACGCAGGCACCTTGCGGGGCATGCATTATCAGGCAGCCCCGGTCGGGGATCCGAAAATTGTCCGCTGTATCGCCGGACGGATTTTTGATGTGGTGATTGACCTGCGCGCAGGATCACCCACCTATTGCCAGTGGACCGGTGCTGAACTCTCTGCCAAAAACCGCAAATCCTTCGTCATCCCCGAAGGCTGCGCACATGGTTTCATCACACTCGACGACAAATCCGAGGTGATGTATCTGATGGGCGCCCCGTTTGAGGCAAATCTTGCCGCCGGTGTTCGCTGGAATGATCCGGCATTCGCGATTGACTGGCCGATCACGCCATCCCTGATCAATGATCGTGATGCGAACTATCCCGACTACGAGCGCCAAGAATGAAAATACTTGTAACCGGCGCCAACGGCCTTATCGGGTCTCATACCTGCCGGGCATTAAGGGCATCCGGCCATGATGTCCTGACCTGTGGTCGATCCGGTTCCCAATCATCAAGCCACCAAGTTGGTGACTTGCTTGACCCGGGTTTCCGATCCCGGATCATGCGGGACGAGCGCCCCGATGGTCTGATCCATCTGGCATGGCAAACCAAGCATGGCTATTTCTGGAACGCACCGGACAATGCCGACTGGCGTGTCGCCTCCATTGATCTGCTTGATCGTTTTCTCGAAATTGGTGGAACCCGTGCCGTTCTTGCCGGAAGCTGTGCCGAATATGACTGGACCATATCGGAAACCGCCAAGAAAACCTGCGAAACAGATGCTTGTATTCCGGGCACCCTTTATGGGCAGGAAAAACTGAAACTGGCCCGACACTGCCAGAACCTGCTTGATCAGGGCAGTTCAATTGCATGGGGACGCCTGTTCCTTCTATGCGGACCGGGTGAATATCCGGCACGTTTCGTCCCGGCGGTGACCAACGCCCTTCTTGCCGGGGATGCGGCAAAAATGAGTTCCGGCAAACAGGTCCGAGACTTCATGCATGTTGAAGATGCTGGCACCGCCTTTGCGTCGGTATTTGAAAGCACATTCAATGGCATTCTCAATGTTGCAAGTGGCGAAGCGCATTCCCTGCTGTCGGTCGCAAATACCTTGCAACAATTGATCGGACATGGACAGGTATCGGCGGGCAGCCTGCCGGATCGCCCTGACGATCCCCCTTACCTCGTCGCCGATACGTCGATCCTTCATGATACAATCGGATTTGAGCCGAAGTACGATCTGATCACGGCATTGGAAAGTTGCATTGAATGGTGGCGATCCCCG
The DNA here is from genome assembly GCF_003326675.1 of Thalassospira profundimaris. Taxonomy (GTDB): domain Bacteria; phylum Pseudomonadota; class Alphaproteobacteria; order Rhodospirillales; family Thalassospiraceae; genus Thalassospira; species Thalassospira aquimaris. Next base: position 71,155 of record NZ_JPWF01000006.1, on the reverse strand, counting down.
AACGCGTAATCGGTAACGCGAAATTCGCTCCAAACGCCTTTATGCGAGGCGGTAGTTCACAACACTAACCCAGACCACGTGCAATCCTGAAAATCTCGGCGCGCAGCCATTTGTGGGCTGCGTTTGCGGCATTCCGAACATGCCAGTATTGGGCAAAGCCGTATTCGGGAAACTCCAGCGGAAAGTCACAGGTCGCAAAGCCGTCCATCATGTTTTCCGATAATCGCGACGGCAATGTCGCGATGACCCTGGTTCCGCGGATCAGGTTTGGAATGCTGGCAAAGGTTGAAACTTGCAACGCTGTACGGCGGGTGCGGCCAACTGCGCGCAGCAAATCATCAATCGCCGACACGTCGTTCGCCCCGATGATCACACGCGCATGATCCGCCGCACAGTAACGATCGAGGTTATCGGGCGCAGCATCATGAAAACCCGGATCATAAAAGCACCGCATCTGTTCGCGAAACAGAGCCTGCATTGCGATATCGGCGTGCTTGCCTGCGGACTGGATGCTGATGGCATGATCGATCTTGCCGTTGCGGAGCAAACCGACAAAATGATCCTCGCCACTGATCGACAAAACCTTGAGACGAATATCCGCCTTGCATGACTGCAATCGCTGCATCAATTCCGGCAAGACGACGCTGACTTCGTAGTCATTACAACCAATCGTAAAATGTGCGCTATGAGACGGATCATCCGGGTCAAACGCCACAACCTTGGTCAGATCACGCATTCCCTGTAACAGCACGCGTATCTGCGGGACGATTTCATCTGCATGTGCGGTTGGCGCAACCGATCGCCCGGAGCGCACAAAAAGCGGATCCCCGATAATTTGGCGCAACCGGTCAAGCCCGTGGCTGACGGTGGGCTGACCGACACCAAGGCGATGTGCCGCAGCCGTTACCGATCCTTCGTCATAGATGGTCAGGAACAGACGCAACAATCGATAATCAAGGTCTAATTCATCGATATTCATGCATACTTACTATCATATCTATCGAATTGATCATATGGGTTTTAAAGATCACATTCTCCGTCATGAACAGGCAATGCCTGCCCCAAATTGGAGAATTGAAATGAAAACATTGATTACCGGCGCCACCGGCCAGCTCGGCACCCTCGTTGTGAAACATCTGCTCGACCGCCTTCCGGCGAGTGAAATTGCAGTAAGTGTCCGTACCCCGGCCAAGGCCGAAAATTTTGCATCGCTTGGCATTGACGTCCGTCATGGTGACTTCGATGACCTTGCCTTGATGACCAATGCCTTCAAAGGCATCGAAACCGCCTTGATCATTTCGGCAGAAGCCGACAACGCAACCCGTATCGCCCAGCACCGCACAGCAGTTGACGCCGCCAAGGCCACCGGCGTCAAACATCTGGTTTATACCAGCATTGTTGATCCGCGTTCCGATGCCGATTTCACCTATTCCGCCATTCACCTAGATACCGAAAATTACATCAAGGAAAGCGGCCTGAACTACACCCTGCTGCGCAACAGCTTCTATGCCGACCTTCTGCTTGCCGGCGTTCCCCATGCGCTTGAAACCGGTGCCTATGGCGCACCGGCTGGTGATGCCAAAATCACCTATATCCCGCGCAATGATTTGGCCGAGGCTGCCGCTGCGGTCCTTGCCAATCCGGAAAATCACATCAACGCGATCTATGACCTGACCGGCAGCAAAGCCGTCAGCCATGCTGAAATTGCCAGCTACGTTGCCAAGGCGACCGGCAAGGAAATTACCTTTGCCGACCTGCCGGCTGACGTTCACGTCGGGATCCTAAACAGCATCGGTCTTCCCGGCCATCTGGTCGAAGCCCTTGCAGGTCTTTATGTCGGCGCGAAGAAAGGCGATTACGAAACCGTCAGCAGCGATATTGAAAAGCTGCTCGGCCGTCCGGCACAGTCGGTTGATGATTTTATCAGCAAGGCACTTGCCGCCTAAACTTCCCCCTGCCCCAAGCAAGAAAACAGCCGCCCAAAAGATTGGGCGGCTGTTTTCATTTCCAACATGCGCAACAGGTCAGAAATCAACTGCCATACTCGGCCCCGCACGATCGTCCCCCTAACTCCCGCGACCGCGCCTGAGCCCAAACCGTATTTCGGTGCATTGATGATTTATAGAGAAAGCGTCCCGGCCTGCACCTACTTGGCGTAATGCCGGGACCATAACCTACCTGGTCAGGCGGCCCTCCTCTGGGTGAACACAGAGCAGAAGCACACGCAAGACAGGACTTTAGCGCGTTGCCCAAGTCTTCAATATGCCGGACGTCCACAAATATGTGCAGATCGTACAAATTTATCAGCGAGATTGACGGCGAAGTGAGCAACAGTCACCAGAAAACATCAGGATACCCTTAAATTCAGACACCACTTCCGACGATATTCCGACATAGAAGAACAGCCGCCCATTAACATGAGCGGCTGTATTAAAGGTTCGAAACTGATATCGATCAGAATGCCAAAGACATAGAGACTTGCGCGATGCTTTCGGCATTTCCTCCTTGGGAAATGTCACGAGCCAGTGACAAACGGCTTTGCATCGGGCCGGTGTCAAAGCCCAAGCCGCCGCGCATCGACTGGTTACCATATTCATCAACGTCACTTCCGACGAACGGCGTCATCAAGCCAACCGGCTTGCCTTCGAGATCACGAAGTTCGAACCCGTAACTGACCGTCCCGGCAAAGGTGTATTCGGTATAATCCGAACGCCCGGCGAGATAGCTGCCCTCAAGTGCTGCATTCAGTCCTGTTGAACTGTCTGACAGACGCACACCACCGCCAATGTTAAAGGCAGTCTTGTCGTTATTCAGCTCGTCAGTGAAATCATAGACCATCCCGGTTTCAACAAACGGGGTCACGATCAGGCTGGTGAAGCTGAAATCATAGGCAGCTTCGATTGCCGGTTTGAACTGACGTGTGTTCGACCGTGACGAGGCGACAAAAGTGCCATCACTTTCGGTGTAGCTATCGATGGTTTTGCGTGCAGCCAGAAGCGATACCGACGGGCTTAATGTCAGGGGTGCGGTTTCCATCGGGCGATAGGCGTAGACGCCTTTGACTGAACCATACCACATGGCAGAATCCGTTGATCCCCGCACGGTATCATTGTCGCGCGTGACATCAACATCCCCTTGCGAGTAGCCCGCTTCGACCACAAGATTAAGGTTTTCGATCGGACTGAAAATTGCATAGGGCGAGACAACCCACGCGGTTTCTTCGTAACTGCCATTATTAAAGGTCGTGGTCAGATCGGTATCGTTATAACCCAGCGACAAACCGGCAATCAGGTTGTCGGCAAAGCGGTAATCCGCACCAAGGTTATAGCCCCAGACATCACCGTCGTAACGATTGTCATCTGTGCCATTATTGTAATCGTTGTCGACCGAGGTATAGGAACCGTGTCCCCAAACCGTAATTGGTGACGTTGATACAAGGGCCGCACGGCCATCCACACCAGAGGCCCCGCCAACTGCGCCCTGATCCGTCGGACCAAGCGCAAGCGCACTTTCACGAGCGAAGTCCGCCGCCAGTACAGAGCTGTCAAAGCTTGAGCGCATAGCAAGCTGACGCATCACATCACGGTTTTTGCTATCACTGTCATCAAGGGTATTGATCTGATCTACAAAGGCAAACTGAGTAAAAGAACTGCTATCCTCGGCACCGGTCGTTCCGCCGACACCACCGGTTGCACTTCCTGCACCGCCAGGACTTCCAGCATTTCCTGTTCCGACTGTCCCGGCACCGGCAGAACCAATGACGGTTGCAACACGAGCACCAATATTTTGCTGAATAACCGAGGTCTGCGAACGAGCAACAGCACTTGTCACTGCTTTTGACGTGGTTTCAGTCGAGGTTTCTGAAGAACCTTGGTCTTCACCACCATTGGAACAAGACAAAGAAATAAAGTTCGGTAGCGTGGCAGCACTGCTGCCGGACATATAGATTTCAAGTTTGTCAACCGACGCTGCTGTAACAGTGAAGCTCAGCGTGATACGCTGCCCAGCTGCAACCGATTGCGCACCGGTGTCATCTTTTATCACATTGCTTGCGCTTACAAACATGCGCGATGACCTGGTTGCGGTGTCAATGTTTTCACCAACAAACGTTATCTTGTCCCCTGCAACCAGATCCACAATTCCCGATCCGTACCGGTTCCATGCCGTTCCGGTCGGAAAGTTCCCTGAACCACCGACTGCACGCACATTGAGGTCGGACAAAGACAGCGTAGAGCAAGTTTGTACTGTCGCTGCATTTACCGGTTCAGAGTTTACAAAAAATCCTACGGCACTCAGCGCAAGTACCGAAGCTAGATAAGGCCTTAACAACTTCATATTTCCCCACATTCCCCACAAGACTGTCATCGCGTTTAGAATTTCCGTTGCAAGCCTCTTCACACCTACGTGACCACGAGTCAACTGCACCAGGGAAAATGTCAGAATGTGTCAGCATTACCTTTAAAAACAACAATTTATTATCTACTTAGTTGATCACCTGGACACAAACAGCTACCATACCGTTCATGCACAAAATATATAAACCGCATCAAACAATGCTGTTTTCGATTCACTTTTAAACCTCCAGTCGCAACGAAGTTTATCTTCCCGACCGAACTTGTACGTTTCCTTGAACCCTAAAAAAAAACGGGCCCCAACAGGAGTCCGGCAAGTCTTCAGGGAGGCATGGGAACAGTTTTTACGGCGCAAACGCCAACAGGGAGGACACGAAAAGCACGGCGGTTGATGTGATCGAAAAGACGATATATTTGGCGATCATGTTCAGGGTCCTTTGCGAGGGACAGGTAAGGAAACACCGGGGACGTGCCCCTTACCCGCCAGAGAAAAACGCAACCACCGTGTTTCCCTTGTTCACAAGGCATCCAAAACATGGCGGTATCACAGGGGGACCATCAAAGCCCCAAATCAGACAATCCCGGATGATCATCAGGGCGGCGGCCAAGCGGCCAGTGGAACAGACGTTCTTGTTCCGTAATCGGCTTGTCATTGATTGACGCGACGCGATGACGCATCAGGCCATGCTCATCAAATTCCCAGTTTTCGTTGCCATAGGCACGGAACCAGTTGCCGCTGTCATCGCGATATTCATAGGCAAAGCGCACCGCAATGCGATTTTCCCTGAATGCCCAAAGTTCCTTGATCAAGCGATATTCCCGCTCCTTCTCCCACTTGCGGGTCAGGAAGGCGACGATGTTTTCACGTCCTTCAAAGATCTCGGTACGATTGCGCCAACGGCTGTCTTCGGTATAGGCCAATGCGACTTTGTTCGGGTCTTGCCCGTTCCAGCCGTCTTCGGCCATGCGGACCTTCTGCGTTGCGGTTTCAAGATCAAAGGGCGGAAGTGGTGGACGTGACATGGTTTTCATCCTTGAACTGTCATCAGGAAAAAGACCCCGGTCGACGCGGGCAGATTTGCGGAGGGGGACCGTCGACCGGGGAGACCGGATCGTTACGCAGCAGCTGCGCTAACCACCGGGAAGTCAATCGGGGTATCAAATGCCTCGTTGAGGTAATTGGTCAGGGTATTGAGCGCGACATGCGCAACGATTTCGACCAGTTCGGCTTCGCTGTAACCAGCCGCCTTGACCGCCGCGATTTCGTCCTGACCGACTTGTCCGCGCTTGTGAACAAGCGCAACAGCAAACCGTACAGCTGCATTTGCCTTCTGATCGGTCGAGGTGCCATTGCGGTTCGCGGCAATTTCCGCATCGTCAAGCTTGGCCAGGTTCTTGCCAAGATAGGTATGCGCCGACAGGCAATAATCACAGCCGTTCAACTGGGCAACCGCAAGGGCGATACGTTCACGGGTCTGGGCATCCAGTGCCCCCTTGGATAGCGCACCATTCAAACCAAGGTAACCTTCAAGGGCCGCCGGGCTGTTTGCGGTCAGACGGAAAAGGTTCGGAACAGAACCCAGCTGTTTTTTGACAGCTTCAAGCAGCGGCTGGGCATTGGCTGGTGCGGCATCAATCGAAGCAGGAAGTGTAATGCGTGACATAGGAGTTTCTCCTTAATGCGTGAATGTTTGTAGCTCATGTGTCATTATGAATACAGACCGGTCTGTCTATTTGTCAAACATATTTTTAAAACGATCATTCTGAAATTCTGAAACCGTTGATTTTCTGCGTGTTTTACGGCACAAAAAATACAGAACGGTCTGACTACTGGAGAACTAACGTGCGATCACGACGTGACGATCTTGTCGATACGGCCCTGCGCCTTTTCTACACACAGGGCTTTAATGCCACCGGGATCGACAAAATTCTGGCCGAGTCCGGCGTCGCCAAAATGACGATGTATAAGCATTTCAAATCCAAGGATGAATTGATCCTTGCGGCCTTGCTACGCCGGGATGAACAATTCCGCGAATGGCTTACTGGCGAAATGGCCAAGGCATCCGATCAGCCGCGCGAACAGCTTCTTGCGATGTTTGACGCGCTCGAAGACTGGTTCCGGGGACGTGCGTTCAAGGGACTCGGCTTTGCGGGCTGCGCATTTATCAATGCCTCAAGCGAGTTTGCGCAGCTTGATCACCCCGCCCACCGGATTGCGGCAGAACACAAACAATCCGTGCTTGATCATATTGCAGGCCTGTGCAAGGCCGCAGGCGCAAGCGATCCGGTATCACTGGCAGAGCAACTGGCATTGCTGAAAGAAGGGGCGATTGTCACTGCACAGGTCCGCGGCCTGCCCGAAGCCGCACAAACCGCAAAGGATATCGCCAAGGGCCTGCTGGATGCGGCCCTGCCCGCCTGATCGGGACGACCAAAACAAAACGGGGCCTGATGGGCCCCGTTTTGTTTTGCATTCAGATTGAACGTGTTGTTACTGGTTCAGATCAACCAGCACCACTTCACCATTCTGAAGCTTCAGACCAAGCTGCCCGTGTTTCAGGCGCAAGGCATATTGACCAAACAGGTCGCGACGCCAGCCATGCATGGCCGGAACATCAGCATTGTCATCGGCTGCGATATTCTGCAAATCATCGCCCGATGCCACCAAACGCTGTGCGACACCTTTTTCTTCGGCGCAAAGTTTCAGCAACACCTTAAGCAATTCAACCGTCGGGCCGATTCCAGCTGGCAGCTCAATGCGCTGCTTGGGTTTCGGCCACTGGTCTTGCGGCGATTCAAGGGCTGCCTTGATGGCTTCGATGATGGCGAGCCCCGGCTTGGAACTTCCGAAATTGCGGCCCACACCACGCGTTTTATCAAGATCCGCCTCGGTCATTGGCTGCCGGGCAGCGATATCGAGAAGCGTATCATCGCGCAGAATGCGGTTTCGCGGCAGGTTCTTCCGCTGGGCTTCGGTTTCACGCCATTCGCCAAGCGCACGGGCAACCGCCAGGAATTTCGGGCTGTTGGACCGGGTCTTAAGGCGCTGCCATGCTTCGGCCGGATCAATCGAATAAATCGACGGATCGGTCAGACGTTCCATTTCCTCGAAAAGCCATGCAGCACGGCCATTGGCTTCCAGCCGATCATGGAAATCTTCATAGATCACCCGCAAATGGGTGACATCGGAAAGTGCATAGGTAATCTGTTTGCTTGAAAGCGGGCGGCGCGACCAATCGGTAAAGCGCATCGACTTATCAATGCTTTTACGCGCAACCTTGTTGACCAGCGTTTCATAGCCAACCTGATCACCATATCCCAGCACCATCGCCGCCACCTGGGTATCGAATACCGGATGGGGGACCTTGCCAGACAGATGAACAAAAATCTCGATATCCTGACGGGCAGCGTGAAAAACCTTGATCACGCTTTCGTCCTGCATCAGTTCAAACAGCGGAGACAGGTCAATGCCTTCGGCAAGCGGGTCGACCGCCGCACCGTTGTCCGAATTTTCCGGGCTCGCAAGCTGCACCAGGCACAGTTGCGGCCAATAGGTCGAATCCCGCATGAATTCGGTATCGACAGTGACATATTCGAACTTGCGCAGGCTTTCACACAAGCTCCGCAGTTCTTCTGTAGTTGTAATAGGTTCCATGTCGATTGCTATATCATTGCGCGGCACAATCCGCCAGTAGCTTCGATGCAGGGCTGATCTTCAATATGGTCAGACACCAGCTGATCCAAATTCCGATAGCGGCTAGATAATCTCGTCCTCGTCCAGAAGCGGATCAGATTGCAGATGCGTTTCGATGGCATCCATACGTTCCTGAACCTCGGACGGCCGCTTGATCGACGCCACATGAAACAGTGCGTCGCCCTGATTGACAATCGGCAGATTGGTCCGCCCGATGATCAAGCCATCCTCGCGTGCAACCACTTCTTCGTCCATCTGCCCGAATGGATCCGCCACTGCGGCAACCACATCACCGGCATGAACGAATTCGCCCGCCATTTTGAAGGTCCGCAAAATACCGCCAACCGGCGCACGCAGCCAGTGACTGTTTGACGATTTGAAAGACGGAACACGTGGCGCACGTACAGTTCTTTCCGACGTCATGCCCAGCTTGCGCATCACACGCAGCACACCAGAAACCCCGGCCCGGATCGACATTTCATCGAAACGAAGCCCCTCGCCTGCTTCGTAAAGCAGGATCGGCACCCCAATTTCACGCGCGGCCTGGCGCAGGGATCCTTCACGCAGCGGGCTGGTCAGGATAATTGGCGCGCCAAAGGCCTCGGCGTATTCCATGATTTTCGGATCATCTTCATTGACCCTGATCTGCGGCAAGTTAACGCGGTTAACCGCCGCCGAATGAAGATCAATCCCGAAATCGGACCGTTCAACAATTTCATGCAGGAAAAGATGGGCAAGCTGTGCGGCAAGCGACCCGCGGGCATTCCCCGGGAAGCAGCGGTTCAAATCGCGGCGGTCGGGCAAATAGCGTGTGTGGTTCAAAAACCCGAATGCGTTGACCAGCGGCACCGCAAGCAATGTGCCGCGCATCCCGCGAAGGGCCGGTGATTTCAACACGCGGCGAATGACCTCAACACCGACAATCTCGTCACCATGGACCGCCCCGCTGACAAACAGAACAGGACCGGGGCGTTTGCCATTGATAACGTTAACTGTCAAATTAACCGGTGTGTGGTTCGACAGAAGCGAAATCGGGATATCGACAATTTTGCGCGTCCCCGGTGCAACCTTTTTCCCGCCAATCTCAAAATCTGGTGTCTTGGGGGTCTTGGGAGTTTTGTTTTTTCCCTTGGTCGAACCGGTTTCGCTCATGCCGTTATCCTTTGCCTTTGGTCCGAACCTTGCCCGGACGGTAATCTTTCTCAAGGAACTCGATAATCATGCCGGCAATGTCCTTGCCGGTTGCGCCTTCGATGCCTTCAAGGCCCGGTGACGAGTTGACTTCCATCACCACTGGCCCGTGGTTCGAACGCAAAATATCGACGCCACAAACATTTAGCCCCATTGCCTTGGCGGCTTCAACTGCTGTTGAACGTTCCTGCGGGGTAATGCGCACAGAACGCGCCGAGCCACCGCGATGGATGTTCGAACGGAAATCGCCCTCGGCACCTTTGCGCTCCATGCTGGCAACCACCTTGCCACCGATGACAAAGCAACGGATATCGGTATTGCCCGCTTCCTTGATGAATTCCTGAACCATGATGTCGACGCTGGCACCACGGAATGCTTCGATCACGGATTTGGCCGATTTTTCGGTTTCACCCAGAACCACACCAATGCCTTGCGTACCTTCAAGAAGCTTGATCACCACTGGCGCACCGCCAACGATCTGCAAGACCTCGTCGGTTTTTTTCGGATCATGGGCAAAGGCCGTAACCGGCAGGCCAACACCACGGCGCGAAAGGATCTGCAACGAACGCAGCTTGTCACGCGAACGGCCGATTGCCACTGATTCATTCAGCGGATAAACGCCCATCATTTCAAACTGGCGCAATACCGCCAGACCAAATGACGTTACCGACACACCAATACGCGGAATAACCGCCTCATAGCCCAAAAGCTTTTTACCGCCGTAATAGATTTCCGGCTTCATCGATGTGATGTTCATCGTAACGCGCAGCGTGCTGATGATATCAATCTCGTGCCCACGCGCCTCGGCTGCCTCGACCAACCGTTTGTGGGAGTAAAGATTTGGGTTACGCGCAAGCATCGCGATTTTCATAAAATGAACTCCCGTGGTCGGCATCAATAGGCGCGCGAACGATAAAGGATCGTTTGCGGGGCTTTGAAAAATTGTCAGAAAGAAAAAACGATCCTGCGGGAAATATGTTCCACTGCGTGATCGTTCTTCTGCGCATCTAACTCTGTTCGGGCTTCCCTGCAAGATAAGATTTTGATGGCTGCACCAAAAATCTTCCTGCCTTCATCGCCGTGCGCCCCAAAAGCATGGGAAACCCCATGATTGAGCGGTTGGCGAGCGACACCTCAACTTTCAATTTGTGATGCCCGACGACGATATGGGTCGACACAATGAACCGTTCTTCGGCATTTCCGTTTGACGAGCGAATCTCGCGAAGTTCAACAAGTGGCGCAAGGCACGTAATACGCCCATGCCCGTCCCCGCGATAATGCGGCAATACGAACTGGACATAATCACGACCATCTTTGGTGACCTTTTTCGGGTTCAAGGCATGAAGGGACGATGTTCTTGCCCCTGTATCCACCTTGGCCTTGATCAGGGGAACGTCAAGATCAGGAAGCCCAATCCATTCCCGCCATCCCAAAACATGCCCGTCTGCAATCAGGGCATCTATCTGGGTTTTAAAAGACGGTTTTGCTTTTTGACGTTGTAAGCTCACAGGCACTATCCGCTAATTGATCGTGCAATGAATATAGCTTGCAAAAGGCTGATCAGCCTATGATTTTTGCGTAAACGCGAAATTTAGTCCGCGGGGTCGCCGTGCTTTCCGGCAATCTGCATGTCTTCCATCACACTGCGTACCAGCGGCAAGGTCACCGCGCGCTTTTCGGCCAGTGCGCGACGATCAATCGCCGCCACCAGATCGGTCAGTGCAACAAAGGATCGCTCGATCCGCGGCAGGATATAGCTGATGGTTTGCGGCCCGGCCTGAATTTGGCGATCCGCAAACAGTTTCAACAACAATCCGACCATCAGATCATCATCCGGTGGGGAAATCTCGCACACAAGGGACGCCCCCAACCGTGATTTCAGATCGGGCAAAGCCACTTTCCAGCGCGATGGCGGCAATGTCGAGGTCATCAACAAATGCCCGCCCCGCTCCTTAAGCATGTTGTAAAGATGGAAGCAGGCGGTTTCATCAAGGGCACTATCCGCATCCTCGATCACAAGCCCCTGCGCATCGCCCAGCAACGCATCGGGATCACACCCGGCAAGATCGGTTGCCGGAACACTCAGGGCAGCGGACCGTGCGCGCCACACCTCGGCCAGATGGCTTTTGCCGCATCCCTTGGGCCCATAAAGGCACAAGGCCGGCACCGGCCAGTTCGGCCAAAGATCAATCCAGGCCACAGCTTCGCGATTACATTGGGCAACCATGAAATCATCCCGGCCAAGTGCCGGACGCATTTCAAGTGCCAGCGGCAATTGCTGCGGGGCGACTTCGGCCACACTGGCCTTCTGGTCGTCCGGCAAATCTGCCACTGTTTTGTCCGCGTCACTGGCCGGATTTTTACTTGCCCGGGTCACTGTGGTCTCAATTCTCGCCGTCTTCGAGCGCATCACCGTTTGGGTGGTCTGGCCCGTGATTATATAAACGACTACTGAGATACTGCCTTAAACCGTAACGCACAAGTACGCCTATGACAGCGGCCACCGGAACGGCAAGCATCACACCAAGCAATCCGAACACCGCACCACCAGCCAGCAAAGCAAACATCACCCAGACCGCATGCAAGCCAACCTTGTCCCCGACAAGTTTCGGGGTCAGGAAGTTGCCTTCCAAAATCTGGCCGATCCCGAACACCAGTGCCACAAGTCCCAGATCAAGGCCAAAGCCGAACTGGGCAATCGCAACGCCCATACCAACCGCAAAGCCCGCGATCATCCCGAAATAGGGCACAAAGGAAACAAGACCTGTCATCAACCCGATCACAAATCCAAATTCAAGCCCCGCAAGTGTCAGTCCCAGCCCGTAAAACAGGCCAAGCAACACACAAACCGTTGCCTGCCCGCGGACAAATCCGGCAAGGGTTTCATCAATCTCGCTTGCACATTGGCGGATGTCTGATGCCGACCGGCGCGGCAGGTAACTGTCGACCTTGGCAACGATCTTGTCCCAGTCACGCAGCAGATAGAATGACACAACCGGCGTGATGAACAGCAAACTCAGGAAGTTCAAAAGCGCCAACCCGCCCGAAAGCACATTGGTCAAAACATTGCCAACCCACTTAAGGGCATTGGCACTTTGGCCTTTGACCGCATCGGACACACTTTGCAGGGTTTCGGGCGCTACCCGGTCAAGGATATGCTGAAGATAGGGGGCGACATTGGTGCGCAACGCATCAACATAGCCGGGCAACCGTTCAAGGAAACCGGCCAACTGGCTGCCGATCATCGGCACGATCAGCAAAATCACCAGAATAAAAACAAAGAAGAACAAAGCGGTGATGATGCTTGTCGCAAAGGTACGACTGGCCCCGCGGGCTTCAAGTTTGTCGGCCAGCGGATCAAGGAAATAGGCAATTGCCATCCCCGCGACGAACGGCAAAAGGATGCCTGAAAACAGCCAGACCAGAAAAAAGAATCCGACAAGGAATACAAGCCAGAAACGTGCCTGTTGCCGTAACGTCATGTCCGGTTCCCCTCAATGCCTTTTGCAATCATGTTGGCAGGACACCCTGCCCGCCATTTCATGATCGCCCCGGCCAGATACCTATCCGCCGATCGACAAGCCCTGCAAACGGTCCGAGCCGGTCGGCTGGATGAACCAAAGTTCGCCCATGCGGCTCAGCGTCAAATTCTGCTGATTAAGGGCGGTTTCGAGCTGGTTGGTAGAGCCAACAAATTCCAGCGACAACTGAACTTCACGGCGCGACATCGCAACCACACGGGAATTCCGCACAACCGGAAGCCCGATCAGCTTGTCTTCGATCTTTGCCCAATCCTGAAGGCCGGTGATCGGCACAAACACCATCAGGCTGCCGCCCGTGCTGTAATTGATCAGGTTTGCGCGTTTCCAGCTGTCGGAAAGCTGGTCCTGAACCGACTTTGCCGCACGGACCAGCGTTTCATTCAGTGTTTCATTCGGAAGGGTATTTTCCTGAACACCGAAAATCTGCGGACCACTATTCGGGTCATAGCGGGTTACGGTCACATTGACACTTTCCCCGCCGGTCGGGCCTGCAACATCAGCACTGGCAACCACGGCAACATCCGCCCCATAGCGCTTCGCGAGTTCAGACAGGCGATCCATCGCACCATTTTCCGCCTGCTCGGCCGAAACAGTACCGATATCGGTCAAATCGCCAATCGGGGCCTTGATCGGAACAAGACCGGACGTCGCAATATTGCGCGACCATACTTCGCGCCACGGATTGGGATCATCCCACAGGCTGACATAGCCCGATGTGCGATATACCGGCACAATCATCACCGGCTTGGATTGCAATTCAGCAAAGGAAATATCGCGGAATCGCAGGAAGCGGCGCAATTCATCATCCTTGAAACGCACCGTCATGTCCGCGATGTAGCGAACCGATGATGCCTTTTCATTCGACAGACCGAAATCACGCACCATATTAGTGATTTCCGACATTGCCGGAATTTGCAATCCGGCACGATCTTCGGGCAGGGTCAGACGCGCGATGACTTCTTCAAATGCGGCGCGCTGGCCGATTTCAAGCGCCTTTTCGCGCGCGGCTGCGGCTGTTTCCGCACTTTCATCAACGTGAACGCCCGTGACGGTAAAAATGTCCTGTGCGAAAGCCGGAAAAGCCATCAGCGCAGATACGGTAACGGCGCCAGCCAACATCTTGATGTTTTTCAATGAAGTAAGCACGTATGCCTCGTTGCCCTAATCGTGTCTTGTCGAATTCTTATGCAGTGGCCTTTGTGGCACGTTGCACGCATTCTGGAAAGAAAACTCTGTCATGCGCAGGTGATCATTGCATATTGTCCGCGTTTGAGTATTTTCGGCCCAGCGGAAATTATCAAGCCCGCGTTTTTTATCAGTAGGATTGGGAAAAGCTCCTATATCTGATTAAAGGCGTCAGTAAGGCGGATTGGTCAAACAGCAGCATCCGTGCTGCGACCCGGCCCGCAAATGCCCAGTGAACGTCGCCCGAAAGTCGGTACGTACTGATGAAAAACGCGGGTTATACCGCCCTTACTTTCATGCACGCGCGAAGCCAAGGATCACCAAAATGACCGCCTCCAAAGGCCTTACCTATAAGGACTCCGGTGTCGATATCGATGCCGGCAATGCCCTTGTCGACCGAATCAAACCGCTGGCGAAAGCCACCTCTCGTTCCGGCGTCTCGGGCGGGCTTGGCGGTTTTGGTGCCCTTTTCGATCTGAAAGCTGCCGGTTACAACGATCCGGTTCTGGTCTCCTGCACCGATGGTGTCGGCACCAAGCTGAAAGTTGCCTTCCTTGCCGACAAGCATGACACGGTTGGTATCGACCTTGTCGCAATGAGTGTGAACGACCTTGTTGTTCAGGGTGCAGAACCGCTTCTGTTCCTTGATTACTTTGCAACCGGCAAACTGTCGGTCGACAATGCCGCCGACGTCGTTGCCGGTATTGCCGAGGGCTGCAAGCAGGCTGGCTGCGCGCTGATCGGTGGCGAAACCGCCGAAATGCCGGGCATGTATTCGGATGGCGAATATGACCTTGCCGGTTTTGCTGTCGGTGCTGCGGAACGTGGTGAACTTCTTGATGGCAGCAACGTTGCCGAAGGCGACGTTATCCTTGGCCTGGCATCAAGCGGTGTTCATTCCAACGGTTATTCGCTGGTCCGCAAGGTTGTCGACAAGGCAGGCCTTGGTTACGCAGACGAAGCCCCGTTCGCACCGGGCAAAACCGTTGGTGAAGCCCTGCTTGAACCGACCAAGATTTATGTCAAAAGCTGCCTGGCTGCGCACAAGGCCGGTCTGGTCAAGGCCCTTGCCCACATTACCGGTGGCGGTCTGACTGAAAACGTTCCGCGTGTTCTTCCGGAAAACCTGACCGCTGTATTTGATGCCAGCACCTGGGAATTCCTGCCGATCTTTAAATGGCTGGCCAAAGAAGGCGGTATTCCGTCTGTCGAAATGGCGCGCACCTTTAACTGCGGCATTGGCATGTGCGTCGTGGTCCCGGCCGACAAGGCCATGGGGGCCGAAGCCATCCTGCGCGAACATGGTGAAACCGTCAGCCAGATCGGTGTGATCGGCCCGCGTGCCGGTGATGGCCCGCAGGTCATCATCAAGAACATGGGCCCCGCATGGGAAAAGTAAGCAAGCTTAAACTCGCCGTTCTGGTTTCAGGCGGCGGGTCCAATTTGCAAGCCATCATTGATGCCTGCAACGCCTCCGACTACCCCGCCGAAATCGTTCTGGTTTTTTCAAACCAGCTTGATGCCGGCGGGTTGGAACGCGGACGCAAGGCCGGTATCCGTACCGAGGCGATCTCGCACAAGGGGTATCCCGGTGGGCGCGAGGCCTATGACACAGCCGTCAGCGCCCTGATCGAAGAAAGCGGTGCGGACCTTGTCGTGCTTGCAGGTTACCTGCGACTGGTCAGTGAAAGCTTTGTCACCCGCTGGAAAGACAAGCTGATCAATATCCACCCGTCGCTTCTGCCAAGCTTCAAGGGCCTGCATGTGCATCAGGCAGCCCTTGATGCCGGGGTCAAGTTTGCCGGTTGCACCGTGCATTACGTGGTCCCCGAAGTCGATAGCGGCCCGATCATTGCCCAGGCCGTCGTTCCGGTTCTTCCCGGTGATGACGCCGGCACACTGGCCCAGCGTATCCTGAAACAGGAACACCGCATCTATCCGCAAGTAATTCGCTGGATTGCAGAAAGCCGCGTTTCGGTCGATGCCAAGGGCATTGTCACTGTGGCGGATGCCAACCCGGCCGAGTTTGCAGAAATCAATCCGGCGATTGAACCGGCTTGAAAGAACCTTTGGCGCAAAGTGCGCACACTGATCAAGGGCGGATAGATTATCCGCCCTTTTTTCATATCTGCGGCTTGCGCATCTTTGATTTCAGGCCAGATTAGGCGAGCTATCCCGTTTGCTCTGCCCCATTCCCAAGGCCCCATTGATGAATAGATATTTTCGCAACACCGTGTTTGGCATCATGCTGATAACGGTTGTCCTGCCCATCGGCTTGTCGCTAATGCACAGCAATGCACATAGCGCGAGCTGGCGTGAAACCAAATGCACGCTGTATCAAACACACCGTGATGATTTGCGCGCCAAGGCGCCCTCTGACGGGTTCAGTCCGGCCTTTGATCAACAGGAAGCCGCCTTTGTCGCGTCCGGCTGCACGGAACGGGTTTATGCCTGCCCGCAAACCAAAGCCGAGCTTGATTACGCCAATCTGATGTCGGTCGTCATGACCAATGAAGGCGCGACCGGATCGTTCCTGCCCTTTGGCTGCAAGGAGCCGGGCAGATAAGCGTTCGGCCAGGTTAATGTGAACTTGGTCAAAGGGATGATATTTCTGGTTAATCTTTGACTTGCCCTGCCTCAACCACACAGATATAAAATTGAAAAATTCAAACCAAGGAGGCAGTCTTGCAGGGTAACGATTACGAACTCACCGAAACGCACGTCGCTATTTATGACGGTTTCACAAGCTTTGTGAAATGGGGCACCATTTCAATCATCGCCCTGCTGGTGCTGATGGCCATCTTCCTGCTGTGATCTGCCGATTGGCATGGATCCGGATATGCAAAAAGCTGCCGTTCAACGGCAGCTTTTTTTGTTTTTCAGATCGTGTCTGTCTCATAGGTGATGACATCAAACCCCTCCTCGCTGGTGGGGGGCTGAAACGCTGCGCAAATCTGATGGAACTGTGCATCACTGGCCGCGAATTGATGTTCCCCTGCCCGGTTGCGTGCGCGTAACCGCTGTTTGCAAATATCCTCGTCAAGATCGAGGAAATGCAACTTGTGCCCTGCCCCGACATCTTCAAAGGTCTGACGCATCCAGTTGCGCGAACGCACCGTATTGGCCGGGAAATCCAGCACCACCGAAAGCCCCGACATCAACAACATACTGATATGCGGCCCCATAACAGCGCGCAGCTTGTTTGAAACGTGAACATAGTCGGCAACCGAACACATCTGATCGCCAAACAAGGTTGAAAGCCATTCATCCTCGGCAATCAGAAGCGTACCGGGTTTGCGCGCCAATTCGGCCGCCAGTGTTGATTTACCGGCGGCAATTTTCCCGCACAGCATATGCAAAACGGCTGGCTGATGCCCGACCGGCTTTGGCAAACTTCGATCACGATAAACTGATGGCTGCATTCTTAAATCTCCCTGTCTGGAAAAGCCGGGAGACAGCTACAAAAAACCCGCCTCTCCGGCGGGTGGGTGTCATTTGGTCAAAACGTCGCTACCCCGCCATCCTATGAATGGCGGTAAAAATTCGTACGCAGGTGGTGGCGACAACGTTTTCCATATCCCGATCATGGCACGGCACCATAAGCTTGTCCAGCGCGCTGCGGCGCACAAAAAGATATCAAAACAAAAGATATTCACCCATAGGTTAAATAGCGATAAGATCAATGCGTTGTCTTGATTGATAACCCGGACCAATGCCCGGCAAGCCGAAACAATCGGACCCAACCAATTGGGCCCACCCAACTGGAGAGGAAACAATGCAAGGAAGCGACTACGATCTCGAACTTGTCAAAATGCATGAGTCAGGCTGGCATAATTGGACCAAGTTCGTTCTTTGGAGCATTATCTCTCTTGCCGTCCTGCTGTTTTTAATGGCGGCATTCCTGATCGATTAACGAACAGGCTCTTTCGAAAATCCTTTGTTTGGCGGTCCGGTTTAACGCGAAATTCCGGGCCGCCTTAATCGTTACAGGACGTCTGCCTATTGAAAATCGGGCAACTTCCCCCACCTCCATTCACACAAGCCACCACGCTTAGAATGGTTCAAATTCCCCGGGGGAAGGTGACATGCTTGATCGTCTGCGTATCCGTACTCGACTGATGATGGCTTTTCTGTCGATGGCGCTGGTGACAACACTTACCGGTGCATCGGGTGTTCTCTTTACATCATTGGTTGGTGAAGAAAGCGAAACCGTTGCGGTTGATCTTGCCCCGCTTGGCGACGCGGCCATGGAAATCAAACTGACAGCAACCGCCGCCCACCTGCTGCTTGAAGAAATCATGGCTGGCGACAGTACAGAGGACATCAAGGAAGTCTGGGACCTTCTGGGTGAATCGCGATGGTACGCAACCGCGATCCTTGATGGCGGATCAAATGACGAAGGAACATTTGTCCCGTCCCAAAGTGCCGAAACCCGCGCAAAAATTCAGGAAGTCCTTGTCGCACTCGATAGCCTGATCGCCGTCAGCGAGCAAAGATACGCCCGTCTGTCATCACAGCAAGGCGTTGGAACCGGTGCGGACCAGCAATTTGACAAGCTTTACGAAGACCTGCAGGAAAGCCTGGCCAAGCTTCTGCCTCCGCTTCGAAACGATCTGAGGCCCGCCTCCATGCAGGCCATCGAAAATATCGGCGAGGCCCGATATCGTCTGGCGAACGGCCATCTGTTCCTCGAAGAACTTCTAAGTGGCGATGACGAACTGACATTTGATGGTGTGTCATCGAATTTCACCGTGGCACGTGAACGTATCGAAGCAATCGATATTCCGACACTATCCGATGCCATCGCAAAACTGTCCAAAGATATCCAGACCCTTGCCGATACCGCCAAGACACGCACCGACAATACCCTTGCAAGCACCGCGGCCAATGCCACCGCCGATGTCGAGTTTGACAACAGTTTCAAAAGCTTCATCAATCTGGCCGATGCGGCCGAAGAAATCATTCATGATGACATGGATCTTGGTCTGGTCGTGATGTACCGACAGATCGGCTTTTCGCAATGGACAATGGCCATCATCACGACCATCGGCTTTGTTCTGGCGATCCTGTTTACGATCTGGGCACGACGCGGAATAATGCGTCCGATCACGCTTCTGTCGGGCAATATGGAACGCTTGGCGGGGCGCGATATGAAGGTCGAAATCCCGTATCTTGCAGCCAGGAACGAGATCGGTGACATGGCCCGATCTGTGCAGGTCTTCAAGGACAGTATGGTCACAGCCGATCAACTGGCCGAAGAAAAGGAACGGGATCAAAAGGCTCGCGATGCGGCCAACATCGCCCGCGAAAGCTCGATCCAGAATTTCGATGGCGAGATTTCACGCATTCTGGGGCTGGTGACCGGCTCGGTCAGTAAAGTCAAAGACACGTCGGGCAGCATCAATAAAACCGCTGATCAGAATGCGGCAATGGCGACCGAAATCGTATCCGCCTCGTCAGAGGCCAACCGAAATGTTCAAACAGTCGCCTCTGCCGCCGAACAGCTTAGCGCATCGATCAACAATATCCGCGATCAGGTCGACCGGTCATCGGCGATCTCGCAAAATGCCGTCAGCCAGGCCGAACATACCAACGCACTGGTCGAAGGCCTTGCCGCATCTGCCGCAAAGATCGGCGAGGTTCTTGGGTTAATTTCCGATATCGCGGCCCAAACCAACCTGCTTGCCCTGAACGCAACCATCGAAGCTGCAAGGGCCGGTGATGCCGGCAAGGGGTTCGCCGTTGTGGCGTCCGAGGTCAAAAACCTTGCAACCCAGACCAGTCGGGCAACCGATGAAATCGGCGCACAAATAAGCGGCATTCAGGATGCGACGCGGGAATCTGTTCAGGCCATTCAGGACATTTCGCATGTCATCTCGGATATGAGCGAGATTTCCGCAGCCATTGCGACGGCCATCGAACAACAGGGGCTTGCCACTGCCGAAATTGCCGCACGTGTACTTGATGCGTCTGATGCGACAAGCACCGCATCGGGCAAGTCGGACAACATCCATTCGGCCGCCGAACAAAACCGGGCACGCGCCACCGAACTGGCCGAGGCCGCCCGTGAACTGTCAAGCGGCTCGAACGCGCTTCGCACATCGGTCGACAAGTTTCTTGAAGACGTCAGATAACCCTGCCTCGTCGAAACACCCGCCATTCACGCACAAAAAAACGCCCCGCAATCTGCGGGACGTTTTCATGCCGGATGAACCGGAATTCTGTATTCTAAGCTTAGCCGACGATCTCGGTCTGAGCGAAGAAGTAAGCAATTTCGATTGCAGCGTTTTCGAGCGAGTCCGAACCATGGACCGAGTTCGCTTCGATGGATTCTGCAAACTGCTTACGGATGGTGCCCTCTTCGGCGTTTGCCGGGTTGGTTGCACCCATAACTTCGCGGTAGGTCGCGACAGCGTTTTCGCCTTCCAGAGCCTGGACAACGACCGGGCCGGAGATCATGAAGTCTACGAGTTCACCGAAGAACGAACGTTCTTTGTGAACTGCATAGAAACCTTCAGCCTGAGCGCGGGTCAGAGCGACGCGCTTCTGTGCGACAATGCGCAGGCCAGCTTCTTCGATGACGGCGTTGATTTTGCCGGTCAGGTTGCGGCGCGTTGCGTCCGGCTTGATGATCGAAAGAGTGCGTTCGACAGCCATTGGTTTCACCTAGCTACTTTAAAAATTTCATTACCCCCCAAGGGGCTTCCAAACAGGCCTGCGGAACATAAAGGAGCAAAATATAAGAACTCCCTTATGATCCACAGACCCAAAGGTTGGCGCTATATAAACGGGGTTGAAGCGCAACGCAACAGATAGTTCTGCCCGCGCAATACAGACTTGCAGTAGTTGCATTCACCTCAAAACCATCAGAAAAATGCGCAAAAACGCATGAAACCGCGATTTTGCAAATGATTATATACGCGTAGTTGTCGCTGATTTTCGCAGGGTTACACTTTCAAGAAACCTTGCTTCAATCCGCGCTCTGCCCTATTGAAAGCACAGAAATCCTTGCGATTCCCGCAACCATTGGCGGAAATGCACGGAAACCCGGATGACACGACCAAGAGAACGACCGATAAAATGCTGCAAATTACCGATCTCACCTATCGTATTGGTGGCCGCGTCATTCTTGACCAGGTTTCCCTGTCCATCCCCGACGGTCACAAAGTTGGCCTGATCGGACGCAATGGTGCGGGCAAATCGACCCTGCTGAAACTGATTTCAGGTGATCTTGCCACCGATGGCGGCGATATCGTCCTGTCTAAACGTGCCCGCATGGGCGTAGTATCGCAGGAAGCCCCGGCGGGCAGTCGTTCGCTTCTTGATACGGTGCTTGCCGCCGATACAGAACGCGCAAGCCTTCTGGAAGAAGCCGAAACCGCCACCGATCCCCATCGCATCGCCGAGGTCCACACCCGCCTTGCCGATATTGATGCCCACACCGCCGAGGCGCGCGCGGCATCCATTCTTTCGGGTCTTGGCTTTGATGCCGATGCCCAACAACGTGCCTGCGATGATTTTTCCGGTGGCTGGCGTATGCGTGTTGCCCTGGCGGCAACCCTGTTCCTGCGTCCTGATCTGCTGCTGCTTGATGAACCGACCAACCACCTTGATCTTGAAGCCACCATCTGGCTTGAAAACTATCTGATCAACTATCCCGGCACCATCATCCTGATCAGCCACGACCGCGATCTTTTGAACCGTGCGGTCAAATCGATTGCCCATCTGCATGACGGCATTGTCACGCTTTATGGCGGCAATTATGACAAGTTTGCCAAGACCCGGCGAGAACAGATGGAGCTGGCCTCCAAACAATATGAAAAGCAGATCGCCCAGCAAAAGCATCTGCAATCCTTCATCGACCGTTTTCGCGCCAAGGCCAGCAAGGCCAAACAGGCGCAAAGCCGTGTGAAGATGCTTGAAAAAATGGGTCCGGCGATCCCGGTGGTCGAAGACCGCGGCATCACCTTTGACTTCCCGAGCCCCAAGGAATTGCCGCCTCCCCTGATCAATATTCATAACGGCGAAGTCGGCTATGAGCCGGGCAAGCCGATTTTGCGCAATATCAGCCTGCGCATCGATATGGATGACCGCATCGCCCTTCTTGGTGCCAACGGCAATGGTAAATCGACACTGGCCAAATTGCTTTCTGACCGTCTTGAGCTGTCCGACGGTGAAAAGGCATCCTCGAACAAGCTGCGTATCGGCTACTTCGCCCAGCACCAGACAGATGAACTGATCGGGGAAAACACCCCATATCAGCATATGGCCGCCCTGATGCCCGATGCGATTGAAAGCAAGGTACGCGCACAGCTTGGCCGCTTTGCCTTTGAAGGCGAAAAGGGTGACACCAAGGTAAAGGACCTTTCAGGGGGCGAAAAGGCGCGTTTGCTGTTTGCGCTGATGACCCTTGATGCGCCGCATATGCTGATCCTTGATGAACCGACCAACCACCTTGATATCGACAGCCGCGATGCGTTGAACCATGCGCTTAATGCCTATGAAGGTGCGGTGATCATCATCAGCCACGATCCCTATCTGATCGAGGCCTGCGCGGATCGTCTGGTTCTGGTCGCCGATGGCACGGTCAAGGCGTTCGACGGTGACGTTGCCGAATATCGCCAGTATCTTCTCGATCGTGCCCGTCAGGAACGCCGTGCCAACAAAGGCGGCGAAGATGACACCAATGGCAAGGACGCCAAACGCGACCGCAAGGCCGAACGCCAGCAGGCCGCCGAAAAGCGCAAGGCCGCCGCCCCGGTCAAACGGGCGATTGAAAAGCTTGAAGCCCAGATGGAAAAGCTTTCAACTCGCAAAGCCGCCATCGAAGCCGAAATGGCCGACCCAAAGCTGTATGAAGCCGCCAACAGCCACAAGCTTGGCAACCTGCAAATGGAACTCGGCAAAATCGAAAACCAGCTTGGCGATATCGAAGTCGAGTGGATGGAAAAGCAGGAAGAATATGAGGCGATGGTCGCCTGAAAAAGGCGGTACCACCAAGATATTGGGCCCACGCCGACTTGGAAGGTTTCTAATGGCGCTTGTCTAAAGCGATGTGAAGAAATATAAACCAGCCGCAACCATCAACCTGCGGTTAGTTAAAAAAGCACAGGAAACATCATTGATGTCTCCTCCTGTTTGCCTTACCTGCAATCTTAAAGAATTTTCAGATTGTCCGAAACGGTACAGGTTCCGATATCGCATTTTGACACGGCCAGCATCGAGCCGGATCTCCGCTTTGATGCCTGGCAGGAAAATATCGGCGTCTTTTTCGATCTTGCGATGCCCGATGGCGGAAAGCAGCCAACGAATGTCCATGCACAGATCGATGTCTGCAATCTTGGCAACGCCGTTTTTGGTGTAACCCGATCACAAACCCAGCGCTTCACGCGCAATACCCGCCGGGTGATCCAGGACGATATGGACCACATTCTGGTTCAGCTTTTCCTTAAGGGCAGCGGCGGACCATAGACAACGAGCGTATCGTTGCAGGTGATATGCTGATCATCGATCTTGATCAGCCCCATGACATGATCAGTAGCAAATTTGAAAACCTGACCCTTGTTCTTCCGAGGGACAAACGACCGGAAATATCTGATTGATTGTCGGCTTTTCATACCCGGCAATCACCCCGCCAACCCGGCTTGAATAGGCCAAAGCCGCCCTGACATCCCCGCGTTCAACGTAGCTTCCCAAAACCTGCCCCATGCAAACGGCATCTCTTCGACAAACAGCATGCCGGGATCCAGCTCATCGGCGGCGACCACAATCAGGTCCAGCTTGTTTAACCGTGCAAGTTGCTGGCTGACAGCCGGAGGAATACCCACTGTGGTTGAACCCAATGCCGCCCGGTTTGCCGCAAGGCCGGTTGTATCAACAATCGCCACCGTGGAGCCGCTTTGCACGGCAAGCCCGTCGCCCCCGACGCTGCCCCCAAAACCCCATCGCCACTTTCCCCCAACGACAGACATTCATTGCCCGAAGAATACACATGTCCCGATCAAAGGTTTTGACTGAGTGTCCCAAAATTCTGTCACCAGTGTTCCAGCGCGATGATTTTGATGATTCTGGAAAAATAGAAAGGGCACGTGGCGAAAGTTGCGCGGCGCGCAATATGCTATTGGCCCCGCCTCCACCAACGGCATTGAGACTTTGATGTCTTTGCCCATGATGAAATTCAAGCTGCAAAGCAAACCGAACACACAACCAAACTATTTATCATCCTGAAACATAGCTATATTCTGCTCCGTCAACTTGTGATCGGATTAATTTGAAAGACCGATCAAACCGTTGAGAACATGCATTCTTGGCAATGCCTGTTTCTGGTTTGTGGCTGCAGAACGGGGACGATATGGAAATTTTCGGGGGACTGCTCGTACTTGGATTGTGCGTAACAATCTTGGTCGGCTCAATACTCGGTATCGCTGCCTTCTCCCGCAACAAAAAATTGTCGATACGGGTAAGGATGCTTGAAACGCAGATCAATGCGATGCGTGTGGCACAAGCACCGTCAAAGACCGACGCCGTGCACTCTGTTTCTCAAGATTCAAATGCAAAGCCCTCGGAACCGGAACAAGCGAAAGCATCTGAACCGTCGTCCGTACCGGTGACAGCTTCGCTTCCCGAAACATCAGCATCATCTGCGTCGCCCGCATCTCCATCAGACAAAGAAACGTCCGCACCAGCAAGTGATATCCCCACGCCATCCAAACCAAAACCGCAATCAACACGTGGAAGCGTTGAAGAGAAAATCGGTTCGCGCTGGTCGGTTTGGGTTGGCGGCCTCGCCTTGGTTCTCGGTGGTATTTTCCTTGTTCGCTATTCAATCGACGCAGGACTGCTTGGCCCTGTCCAGCGCGTCATATCCGCCGGTCTGTTTGCATTGGTACTTTACATCGGCGGTGAATTTTTGCGTCGCCGTCCGACCTTTGCAAAAATCGGGGATTTATCCCAAAGCAACTATATCCCGGGCATTCTTACCCTTGCCGGAACGACAACGGCATTCGCAGCGATTTATTCAGCCCACGTCCTCTATAACCTGATCGAGCCGGGCACCGCATTTGCCATGCTGGCTCTGATTGCGATGGGGACTTTGGCGCTGTCACTACTCCAAGGACCACTTCTGGCATCAACCGGTCTTTTGGCAAGTTACATCGTGCCGTTTCTGGTGCAATCGTCCGATCCGGCTCCGTGGGTGCTGGCGATTTATGGCTTGGTGATCAGTCTTGGCTGCTACGCGATATCCCGTTTCCGCAGATGGCACTGGTTTGCCACTGTAACGGTGGTTGCAGGATTTGCGTGGGGACATCTCGTTGCTTTTGCCGCCCCCGCTCATATGGGTGGGGCGCCACTTGCATTTTATGACGTCATACTCTTGGCTGCGACCATCGCCACATTTGTGTTTGGAATTTTTGTCCGCGACGCAGTCACCCCACCCAAGTTTATCGATCAAAGGTCTTCATTCTTTGTTGTCTTGAACAGCTGGCTGGTCATCTATCTTCTGCACCAAAGCAACTTCGATGCGGTTGGAACAACGGCACTTCTGATCACATTGGCCATGTTAATGGCGACGGCATTCTTCTGGCCTGTGATTGCGCCGGTTGCCCTGGCGGCACCAGCATTGGCCGTTCTCGGGTATCTCAGCTGGGATGTACGTATCCCTGTTGATGATCTGCTGCTTGATCAGCCAATAATCACCTATGCAATCGACAAATTCGCGGTTATCCCGAATGCACAGTCCTTCGTTGTCACCGGGTTGATGCTCGGATTACTGATGGGAATTGCCGGATTTGCAGGCGCCTATTTGTCTGCCGCCAGATTGTTCCTTGCACTGGCAAGCGTATCCGGGCCAATCGGGATATTCTTCATCGCACTTTGGCGAAGCGAAGCACTGGACGTACAGCCATTTTTCGGTGCAACGGCACTTGCGATGGCGGCTGCCTACCTTGGCGCATTGTCATTCCTTGAACGCCGACTTGACCCGCAGGACCATGACCGAAATCCAACCCTTGCAAGCTATGCAACCGCGACAATCGGACTGATCGCGACGGCAATTGTCATTCTTCTGGGTGACGGATGGATACAACTTGGATTGGCGGCGTTGTGTGCATCAACCGTTTGGGTCGGCGGACGGTGGCCAATGCCGGGCCTCGGTCGCTGCGCCTTGGGCCTCGGTGCACTTGTATTGTTGTCGATCTATTGGCAACCGACCATCGTTCCGGTCGAGGATTTGTCAACCACGCCCTTCTTCAATGCCCTTCTGTGGGGGTATGGCGGGCCTGCACTGATTTTCTGGTGGTGTGCAGTCAAATTGCACAAAGCTTCACTCACCGCGACAAATGAAATTGCGATGCCTATTCGTCGGCAAAGCC
Source organism: Thalassospira profundimaris (assembly GCF_003326675.1). Classification (GTDB taxonomy): domain Bacteria; phylum Pseudomonadota; class Alphaproteobacteria; order Rhodospirillales; family Thalassospiraceae; genus Thalassospira; species Thalassospira aquimaris. The sequence continues at coordinate 44,820 of NZ_JPWF01000006.1, read as the reverse complement.
GTGCGTTTCAGGGACTGGCAATTTTCACATCGCTGGCGACCGGCGCAGTTCTGCTGCACCACGCAACGAATGACGGTCTTTTTTATAGCCCGGCTGATACCCTGCTGGAATGGAGCCTGCAATCCTTGCTCGCCCTTTCTGCTTGCATCGGACTGGAACGAATTGACCGCTCGTTGCGCAGTCCGCTGATCTCAAAATGTATCATCGGTCTGGGCTTCCTCAGTTTCGCAATCATTGCATTGCTCAATCTGATGGCTCTCAATCCTTTATTCACCGACGAGTTTGTCGGTGAAAGTGCCTTTCTGAACCCGCTTTTGCTCGCGTATCTGCTGCCTGCTATTCTGACGGGGTTACTCGCAACAAGGTTTGCCGAAGGGAAGCCCGATATCTATCGTCAGGCAGCAGGAATTCTGTCCGTACTTCTGAGCTTCTGCTGGATTTCCCTTCAGGTTCGCCAACTGTTTCACCATGGATACCTCGGCTATGACCATGAATGGTCAAGTGCCGAACTTTACAGCTATTCTGCCGCATGGCTGACCTTTGGCATTGGATTGCTTGCTTACGGTATTTGGCGCCAGGTACACCACATCCGTATTGCATCGGGTGTATTCGTTGCGTTGGCGGCGGCAAAGGCATTCCTGTTTGATATGTCATCACTTGACGGGATTTGGCGCGCGATGTCCTTTATCGGGCTTGGCATCGTTCTTGTTTCGGTTGGACTTCTCTATCAGCGCTTACTATCACGCCCAAACCAAACAACAGAACAAAGCAATCCTTCTTCGGATGACGCTTCTCCACCTCAAGAAGATGACTGATATCGGCCTGACATAACTTCTGTTCCTGCCTTCAACCAGAACAGCGGTCACAAGGCTTTCGAACGATCAAGAGCCTCTTTCAGGGTTCAAAAAAATACAAAAGGACTGGCAGTAACCCCTGCCAGTCCTTTTGTCTTCAGGTTCACAATGGCGGAATCAGTGAATTGCCACCTTTACCGTGATGCACTGACCAGATCGCTGCTCTTCGACTTGCGAACGCGTTTTTGCTGGTACATTTTTTCGTCAGCCAGTCCGAGCAGCGCCACGGTTTCCTTGCAGTCCTGAGGGAAAATCGCAAGACCGATGCTTGCGCCAACCGTGATGCTCAGCGCATCAATTTCAATCGGTCGCTGGACAGATGCTGCAATTTTCTGCGCCACCCATTCGGCTTCGTCACGCCCCTTGACGTCATCGGCAATCACGGCAAATTCATCACCACCAAGACGGGCAACGGTATCGCCCTGTCGAATGGTGTTTTTGATCCGCTCGCCAACCTTGCGCAGGACCTGATCACCGATTTCATGGCCATAGCGGTCATTCACCGGTTTGAAGCCATCCAGATCAATATACAGCAACGCAACAGAATGCCCTTCATTCTCGGCATGACCACATGCCACTTCCAAACGGTCTTCGAACAGAAGACGGTTGGGAAGTCCGGTCAGGGCATCATGGTTGGCCTGGCGCCAAAGTTCCTGTGCGTTTTCCATATGGCGCGAGATATCAAGTCCCATCTCGACGAAATTGACTTCGGACGTGGTCGGATCTGTAATCGCACTGATGACCACATTGGAATAGAAGAAATCCCCGCCCTTGCGGCGGTTGCGAACCTCGCCCTCCCAAATGCCATTGGCGCGTGCCGACATCAGGATTTCGTCAAGGGCCTCGGCATTCTCGCGCTGGGCCCGCAAGAACGAAAGCGGCTTGCCCACCGCCTCGTTGGGAAGATATCCGGTCATGGCCGTAAAGCCGGGATTGACCTTAAGGATCGTGCCTTCCTGATCGGCGACAACCACACTGTTCTTTGAAGCCCGCAATACCTGTTCGGACAGGCGCGCATCGAAACTTGCGACAATCTGGTTTTGCCGGGTCCAGGCATAGGCAGCACTGCCAATCGCAATCAAAAACAGGAATGCCAGCGAGACAATGATCAGGGTGCCCCGTTCCGGCCACAGAAGTTTGTCCAGCACATCGACCGGCAACCGCGCACCGACATAAAGGTTCAGGCGGCTGCTTTTTTCTTCGTCACTGCCATAAATAACCGACAAGGACCGCAGGGAATTCCGCGCAAGTAAAAGGTCAGAGACATCAAGCCGCTGAACCGAATAGAACCCGCTATCAACCCGGAAGCTTTGCAAGCCAAGTTGCATGCTTTCCCATGCCTGGGGCAGACGGTCCCCGATCTTGATCGCCTTTCCGGTCAAATCTTCGGACCAGTTTTCGCCTTCTTCACCGCCAAGAATCCAGCCGCCATCGTCGTCCAGAACAAAGGGCTCGGCATCATCAAGCTGCAATGCCTGAACAACATCGGCAAAGATCGGTGCGGCACGCATGTTTAGAACCACGACCCCGTGTCGTTCGCCAAACTTGTCAAATACCGGGGCGGAAAGCCGGATGACCGGCTTGATCGGCTTTTCGATCTGGCCGAATTCTTCGTTCAAATCCACGCCGGAAATATAGATGGTCCCGCGCGGGGCATTTTCGGCAAGGCGGAAATACGGACGGTCGCTTTTGTCCTGCAATTCGCGTTGGGGCACGGCAAAGGGGATGCCGCTGCCATAATTCACACGAACGACTTCCTTGCCTTCAAGATCAAGAAACCGGATCTGGTCATAGATGCCACGCCGCAGGGAAAAGATCGCAAATTCGTCGGCAAGCTGATGTAAATTCGCTGTGCCCGAAATAACAGCGTCGACCTGCTGACTTTCAGACAGGATCAAAAGATCGGATACAACGATGTCGATACGTTCGCGTAGGACCGAAATGGATTTTTCAAGCGCATAACGTTGATCATCGGAGATGACCTTTTCGCGGACCAAACTGCCTTCCCAGGCCAGCAAGCTGACCACAAGCAGAAATACGGCCGAAAGCGGTGCAAAACACACCATAAATGACTTCAGATGGCCCAGTTTGATCATGGCTTTCCTGCAGGTTGCTCTGGCTTTGTCCAAACCGTTTCAATCGGGTCTTGCGCGGAAAATATTGTTCGTAAGTATAATGACGCAAATCCTACTTCACGAACGCAATTTTGCACATAACAAGTATCGACAGTCCGGAATACATATTGTTTTCAGATGCTTAATTGCAACCAAAGATTATAGTAATTACAGCTTTCATTCTAACAAACCTCAAACCGGATTCCCCCGACACGCCGGGAAACGCTATTTCTGAAAGGCTTTGCTTGCTGCAGGCTCCTGACATGATCCTGTCAGCAGCACCTTGCTAGGGTGGCTTAATTCAATCAGCCATCACTTAGCAAATAAGGCGCCCCATGACCTATGTCGAGAATCTCTGGTTATTTTTCATCCTGCTATCGGGCATCATCATCGTTCCCGGAATGGATATGTTTTTCGTCATTGCCAATGCACTGACTGGTGGAAAGCGTGCAGGTTTATCGGCAACGGCCGGCATCATGCTGGGTGGTGTCTATCATACCTTGCTGGGCGCTATTGGGATCAGTGCCTTGCTGGCAGTTGCCCCCTGGCTCCTCAATGTTATGCTGTTTGCCGGCGCGGCCTATATGATCTGGATTGGCGTGACCCTGATCAGAAGCGCGATAACAGTCGCCGCGATCCGTGCAGCCAAGCCTTCCTCGCTCTGGATTGCTTTTCGTCAGGGCATGATCACATGCATGCTGAACCCCAAGGCGTATCTGTTTATTTTCGCCGTCTATCCACAATTCATCCGCCCTCAATATGGCCCGCTGTGGTCGCAGGCCCTGATCATGGGCATCATGACCGCAGCAGTTCAGCTTACCGTTTACGGTGCCCTTGCACTGGCCGCCGGGACAAGCCGCAACATGATTACCGGTAACCCGGTCGCGACAATCTATATCGGGCGGATCGCGGGTGCGCTGTTTATCGGTGTCGCACTTCTTACCGCCTGGCAGGGCATTGTCACGCTGGATTAGAAACCGTCAGTCACCCGGTTTGCGATCTGGCCTATCAGACCATGCCATGCCATTCCATGATCAAGATGCAAAACACCCGCCAACCGGACCGGCTGACGGGTGCTTGTTCTGATTATTCAGTCTGATTTAACAATCAGCCAGATTATTCAGTAATTTTAAAGACCGGAAGAACCGAACCCTGGTATTTGGTTTCGATGAATTTGCGGATCGCATCATCGTGGTAGGATTCAACAAGGGTTTTGACCCATGCCGCGTCCTTGTCCTGGGTACGGGTGACGATCACGTTGGCATACGGGCTGTCATTGCCTTCAATCGCAATCGAATCCTTGATCGGGTTCAAACCAGCTTCAAGCGCATAGTTGGTGTTGATCGCCGATGCATCCAGATCCGCAAGCGAACGCGGAAGCTGTGCAGCGTCCAGTTCAACAAAGCGAATGTTTTTCGGGTTTTCAATCACGTCAAGCGGGCTTACGACCAGACCAACTGCCGGATCAACCTTGATCAGGCCCTGTGCCTGAAGCACCAGAAGCGCACGACCGCCATTGGTCGGATCGTTCGGAATACCGATCGACGCACCGTCTTTAAGTTCGTCAAGATTTTTGATCTTGTCGGAATAGATGCCCATCGGGGTCAGGATGTTGTAGCCGACAACTGCCAGATCATAACCGCGATCCTTGATCTGGTTATCGAGATACGGCTTGTGCTGGAAGCTGTTTGCCTGAAGGTCGCCATCATCAAGCGCCTGGTTCGGAATGACGTAATCCGAGAAGCTGACGATTTCGATATCAAGGCCTTTGGTCGCCGCAACCTTGACGACTTCTTCCATGACTTCTTCATGCGCACCCGGGGTAACGCCGATTTTGATTTTTTCGTTGGCAAGTGCCTGACCGGTCAGGGCCGATGCCAGAACGGCCGCAGCCGTCAGTTTAAGCAGAAACCGCATTGTAAAACTCCTTGTTTTCGCTGTCTTTTGCGGGAATTCTTGAATGTGAGGAATACTCATATATTTCGTTTGTCGGCCTTGCGCGCCATCCAGTCGCCAGCACTTTGCACGGCCTGAACCACCACGATCAGGGTGATCACAACGGCTGCCATCACATCGGGACGAAAACGCTGATAGCCATAGCGAATGCCAAGATCACCAAGACCACCGGCACCGACCGCACCGACCATCGCCGAATAACCGATCAAGGTTACCGCCGTCAGGGTCAGGCCATGAATGATGCCTGGCAATGCTTCGGGCAGAAGGACCTTGGTCACGACCTGTACCGGGCGGGCGCCCATGGCTTGGGCCGCTTCGATCAGGCCGCTATCGACTTCGCGAATGGCACCCTCGATGATGCGCGCGATGAACGGGGTTGCCGCCACGGTCAGCGGCACGATAGCCGCAGACGTTCCGATCGAGGTCCCGACGATCATGCGGGTAAACGGAATGATCGCCACCGCCAGAATGATGAAGGGCACGGAACGGGTCGCATTGACAATCGGACCAAACAGGCGCTGGAACCAGACGGCTTCAAACAGTTCCCCACGGCCCGACGTTGCCAACAGAACACCGAGCGGCAAGCCCATCGACGTACCAAGCGCAAGGGCAGCGGCAACCATATAAAGAGTTTCCCAGGTCGCCTGAAGCAAGATCGGTGCGAGTGTTGAAAACATGGCTTAACCCTCCTGCCCGTTAAGTTGATCGCTGGATTGACCGGCACGGAATTCGACGAATTCATCGGCCAGCAGTGATTTGGTGGTTTCGTGGACCGGATTGGCAAAGATGCCGTCAACCTGTCCTTCTTCGACAATCACACCGCCATCCATCACCGCAACGCGATCACACAGGGCCTTGACCACCGCCATTTCGTGGGTGATCACGACCATGGTCAGACCAAGACGCTGGTTGATGTCTTTCAGCAGATTAAGGATCTGACGGGTGGTTTCCGGGTCAAGCGCCGAGGTAACCTCGTCACACAGAAGAACCTTCGGGCTGGATGACAGCGCACGGGCAATACCGACGCGCTGTTTCTGACCACCAGACAATTCCGCCGGATAACGATCACGCTTTTCTTCAAGTCCGACCAGCGGCAAAAGCGGATTTACCGCCTCGGCGATCTCGGCCTTGCTGGCACCAGCCAGTTCAAGCGGAAGGGCGATATTGTCATAGACGGTGCGTGACGACAAAAGATTGAAGTGCTGAAACACCATGCCAAGCTGACGGCGGAACAACGGCAAATCACGCTTGGAAAGTTTGGTAACATCCGTGCCATCAACAACAACCGAGCCAGAGGTCGGCGTTTCAAGCAGGTTGATACAACGGATCAGGGTGGATTTCCCGGCACCGGAACGGCCAATGACACCAACAATCTCGCCTGCTGCAATATCAAGATCGATACCGCGCAACGCTGTATGTTCCTCGCTGCCCCGACGGGCAGCATAAGTCTTCTGGACGTTCGAGAGCCTGATCATGGACCCCAACCTTTCCGTAGATACAAAAAAACCGCCGCGGCTTAACCGAGGCGGTCGTACATACGGAGCATATACGCCCTCTCGCTTTAGCCGCATTTTTATCGCGCCCGCAAGCTGAGGAGCAAATCGGCGCGTTCGATTGCTCCTATGTACCTGACTGAACAAAGTTCATCAATGACAATGATCATGCATTTTACGCATAGCTTTCATGAAGTCGAAATATACAACACAAATAGTTTGTTTAAACAGCATTCCCAAGCCCCCGTCACAAACCCGCCCCCACCCCGTCTAGGAAGGGTCAATATCAACGCGGGATTGGACAGATGGCCTATGCCGACCGGATCAGCGACCTTGCCAGAACACTTGCCCAATACCCGACCGTAGTGACAGTAACCGGCAACAAGGTGGATGTGCGCACCAAAGCCCAACTTTCAACCCTGTCCTCAGAGACAGCATCGCTTGAAAAGCTTGCCACCGAGGGCGATGTCGCCCTGGCAAGCGGCAAATGCGCGAATGCCGCCAACCTGTCATCGCGCCTGAAATCCGGCGCTGGTCAAATCGCCGCTACCCTGTCGGCATTTGGCGCACAGGATGGTGAACGCCTGAAATCACTCAGCATCTTTAGCAAACAGAAATTCGATGCCAGTGCCACGTCACGCTATCAGGCGGAGAAACGCTTTGCGGATGAAGTCAGCAGCTTGCTGACCCAGGAAGCACAGGCGGTTGCCGCACTGGAAAGCGGCACCAAACCAGTTCCCACACCACAGCCAGATCCAAAACCCCAGCCGCAACCATCACCAAAACCGGAACCAAAACCGGAACCAGCGCCGGAACCAAAACCTTCACCAATACCGTCATTACAGGACGTCATCGCATCCCTGCCCGGTTATTTGCAGATCGCCATCCCATATTCCGTTGCCGGTTACGATGCCGTCGGCCTGGCGAATGCCTGCAAAACGGCCGGTGATGCTGCAATCAAGCTTGGCGCGAAAACGCCCGCCGGAATCATTGATTACGCAACAGCGCAATTCACAGGTGGCCCGGATGTCTTTGGTCAATCCTGGGCCAGCGCCATCCTGAAAGATACCGCGCTTGGCACCATTGATGACCGGATTGCGGTCTTGAACAACGCGCTTTTGGCGCGGCAACTGATTGCCGACGCGATGAATGAAAGCCCATCCCACGAACCTGTCAGCCGCTGAGGATGCCATGGCAAATTACACCGTTCAGCTTACCGCCCCTGCCGGCGTTTATCCGTTTAACACGGTACGTGTCTCGCTGACCTGCGCGGGTCAACCCCAACAAATTCAGAATATGATCCTGACGCCGAATGTCGCAGTTTCGCATGTATTCGATATTGCGAACGGCACATGGGATCTCGAAATTTCGGGCGCGGGTTTCGTTCCAGAAAACGAGCAGAACATTGTGGTGAATGGCAATGCCGTCAATGCCAAGAATCTCGATGTTGTCTGGTATACACTTCACACAGATCGCAATCGCGACGGCATTCTTGATAATGCCGGGCTTCTTAATCAGGTCACACCAACGGCGATTACTTATGGCACAGCCGGTATTGGAGCAATCATTCCGGTCAACTGCAATCGCGACGGCAACAATACTGCCCGCGGATATGCAGATAACCAGGACCAGCGGGTTAACGGGAACAATGATCTTGTCACCGGCACATCCCGCCTTGAACTCCGCCGGAACGCCCTTGGCCCGAATGCCGGTGCCCCGGCCGTTCCAGTCGGCTGGAGTTTATTGCTAACTGTGATCGGCACCCTTGGTGAAAACCCGGCCCGGCAACATTTGCGGATTTTCAACGGCATATTGAATAACAGTACCGAAATCATCGGCCCGGAAACGACCGACAATGTGGCGATCACGACAGCCACGATTGGCGCGAGCAAGCTTTACGCGCTCGAAGCCGTCCGGTTTGCCGGAAACGGATTTACATCCGGGCAAATTCGCATTGCCCTGCATGTAATCCAGCCGGAAGTCACGGGTATTGGCAATCCGACCTATCTCTTTGCTGATCGTGTGGTCGTTGCACGATGGATCGGCAATCATCACTTGCAGGAAGTGACCCGGATGTATGTCGCTGATGCCAACAATGCGCAGTTTCGCGTCGACCTTGGCGCGGCAGCGGGTGCAGACAATCCGGTTATTCCGGTAACAGTTGGCGATCCGGCCAACGCAACTCCGACAGCAGTTCCGTATCTGAACGGAAACGTTTGGGCAAACTATCGTGGCGGCGCACTACCAGCGGGTGATGACCGATGGATGCGTGATACCATTGTGTCGGGGCATTGCACATGGCCGGGCAACGGCACAGGCGTCGAAAATAAAGATGTCTTCATGAAGACACACCGTTGGCGGCATTTGCAGAACTGGGTTTACGAGAGCCTGATCAGTGCCAATGTCGGGATTTCCTATCCGGCAGCCGGAAGTGCCGATGCCATTACATCTGCCAATTCAGGCGGAAACATTGCCGTCACTCCGCCCGTCCAGAAAACGGTAAATGGTGTCGTCACACCATATCGATACGGCCGGATATATTATGGTCACAATCGGTATCACCGTGTTGATGCCAGCAGTCGCAACTTCATGGCTGCCCAGAATATGCAGGCACCGATCATTCTCGACACGGACTGGCTGGAGGTCGGACATGTCGACGAAATGATGACCTTCGTCCCGAACAACAACGCGGCCAATGCATTCAAGAAATGGAAGCTTCTGGTCGCAAGTCCGGCAGAAGCTTATCGCGTGATGACAGCAGCCCGGGCCGCACATGGCGGCGCACGTGTCCTGAACCGCGCAGTCTGGAACAATGGCACCAACAGCTTCAACTATACGAGTTTGCAGATTCACGAGAGACAATGGGATAACGTGAATGCACGATATCGTCATGTCGGCGTCAATGTCGGAGCCACAATCAATGACTTTCTGGGCAACGGACAGGCGCCGCTTTTAAATCCGAGAAATCTGCCTGCGCAACTGCGTTACACCTATCAGCAACTGCGAACCTGGAATGTGAATGGCGTCGAAGTCATCATCAATCGCAATGTTAACCTGTTGAAACAGGCGTTTGATCTTGACGATACCGACATTATCAAGGTGCCGGTCATATTCTTCCCCGAAAGTTACAATGACGGTGATTTCACCTTTGCCGACAAAGTGTCCGGCTGGACAATCGGGCGAGACAACGGGTTTAACGTCTATCCCGGAAAGCAGGGCGGTTTTCAGTGCGGCGCACTGACTGGCGATATGCCAAACATGTTCGTTGGCAATGACCGACTGATGATCCCCAAACCGTTTGGCCCGTGGATTGAGGACAACACAAACCCCAATCACGGTTATGATCTTTTCGAGCACAATCTGAGCCAGAAAATCGCTGCGATTGGTGGCGGCCCGACCTGCGACTTCATTGATGACTGGGATGATTACCATGTTGCGCTTGGCGAAATTCACTGCGGCACCAATGAGCTTCGTGACCGTTATGATGGCCAGACTGCTTATGGCAACGCCCGCTATGCAAACTGGTGGACGGCTGTAGATGCCTGATATCATGCCCTATGAAACAGGAGCATTCCGATGACCGCACAAAGCGACTATCAACAGGCCCTGAAGGATATCGCCGATCTTGCAACACAGGATGCAACCCGTGTAACCGGCCGCCCGTCACCCCAGTCCGTCGAACAGATTTTCCGTCAATACAGCGGTACGATTGCCACCCCGATGATTGACGATTTCAAATCCGGGGTCTGGAAAAAATGGGAAAGCTGGCAACTTGGCGGGGCAATATCATATCTGGGAAGCTATGGCACATCAGCAGCCGTCGCGCCGCTGCGCGAGATTGAACAGAGCTTTCCCGTGACGGATATCCAAGATCAGGCAAAGGCACTGGCTGATCTTTTGGCTACACTTGACGTTGCCGTTTCCGAAGCCAAGCAAATCCCGCAAGTTCAGGATGCGATCAAAGGTGGCAATTCCGATCAAATGGCCCGTGCCATGCTTCTGGGACTTGCGCAAATTGATCCCGACTGGCCAGTGCGCGCATCGGAAATCCAGACAAAGCTTTTTGATTTGTCTGCTGACAGTTTCCCGGCAATTAATGAAATGGCAGGCGGGAAACTCAGTCAGGATGACGTGACAAAGGCGCTGGTAGAAATCCTGTTTGAAGATTTCACATCAGGGTCGGGAACACCATAAGCACCGGCAAATAATCAGCTTTCAGCCTTTTTCTCCCACGCACCTTGCGGGGACTGTTGCCAGTATGAAAGCTTGTGCCCGGCGTCTTTCCAGTCTTTCCAGCGGGTGCGGGCCTCGGCAACCGCGTCGTAATCGCGGTCATCAAACAGCATGATGACGCGTTCGTAATCCGCGACCTTGTCGCTCATCGCCCGGTCGGTCAGAAACAGGAATTGTGCGCCATTGGGGTTTTCATCCTCGGATGTCAGCCAGACGGGCTGCATCTCAGGATCGCCATCGGCCGCCGAACCATGCGGCAGCCAGCTTGCCGGATCATAGGTCCAGAGAAGCGTGTTGATCGCCTCTATGCGCTGTTCGTTACCCGTCATCACCACAGCACGTTTTTCCCGCTCCAATGTTTTGGACAGCAGGGTCGGCAATGCGCGTTCCAGCGGCAAGCTGGTGAGATGATAGAACCAGATATCAGCCATAAAATGTTTCTAGCCCGAACATGAAAACGGGGCAAGGTGATCCACACCCTGCCCCGCAAATTACGGTTTATAAAAACCGAAATCAGTTTTCGTAGTTATCGGCAACAAAGCGATCAAGCAGACGTACGCCAAAGCCGGTGCCGCCTTTCGGGACCACTTCCTTGTCCGCGGTCGACCAGGCCATTGCCGCGATATCAAGATGCGCCCACGGGCGATCCTTGGTGATAAAGCGCTTCAGGAACTGGGCCGCGGTGATCGAACCGGCCGGACGACCGCCCACGTTTTTCATGTCGGCAATGTCGGATTTAAGCTGCTTGTCATAGGCCGGTGACAGCGGCAGACGCCAGACACCTTCATCAACGGCAAGACCCGCCGTCGAAATCTGGGCAGCCAGATCATCGTTGTTGGAAAACAGACCGGCATTTTCATGACCAAGGGCAATGATGACCGCACCCGTCAGGGTCGCCAGATCAACGATCAGACGCGGATCGTATTTTTCCTGCACATAGGTCAGGGCATCACAAAGAACCAGACGGCCTTCGGCGTCGGTATTGATGACTTCAATGGTCTGGCCCGACATCGAGGTCACAACGTCACCCGGACGCTGTGCGGTCGAAGACGGCATGTTTTCAACAAGACCAAGAACCGCAACCACGTTGCACTTTGCCTTGCGCCCGGCCAGGGCCTTCATCAGACCGGAAACGACACCGGCACCGCCCATGTCCCATTTCATGTCTTCCATGCCGGCCGCCGGTTTGATCGAAATGCCGCCGGTATCAAAGGTCACACCCTTGCCAACAAAGGCAATCGGTGCGTCTTTTTTCTTGCCGCCGTTCCAGCGCATGACAACCATCGCCGGTTTCTTGGCCGACCCCATGGCAACGCCGAGAAGCGCGCCCATGCCAAGCTTTTTCATTTCCTTTTCATCAAGGACATCAATCTCGACGCCGAGCTTTTCAAGCGCCATGACTTCCTTGGTGAAGGTTTCCGGGTAAAGAACGTTGGCCGGTTCGGATACAAGATCACGGGTAAAGAACACGCCTTCGACGACCTTTTTGGCGCTGTCGAACTGTTTCTTGGCTTCCTTGTGATCGCGGGTTGCGACATCAAGGGATTTCAGAACAGGCTTGTCTTCCTTGGTCTCGGTGGTGCGGTATTTATCGAAACGATAATCGCGCAACATCGCACCGGTTGCGAAATCCGATGCAAGGTTTTCCATATCAAACAGAACGGAAACCTCTTTCTCGCCGGTGGAAAGGGCGCGTGCGGTAACCGAACCGCCAAGCTTCTGGGCCGCGATCACGTCAAATTCGGCTTCCTTGCCAATCCCGAACACAATCACACGTGACAGCTCTACATTGGCCGGTGCCAGAATCTGAAGGCTTTGCCCTGCTTTACCCTTGAAGGTCGACGCCTTGATCGCACGGGTGATCGACCCGCCGGTTGCTTCGTCAAGGGCAACCGCACTTGGCATCAGGTCCGCACCCTCGGTCGCAAAGGCAATAACGGCACCGCCAGACGGAATGGCGAGATCGGAAAACGTGATCTTCATGGTGAACAGGACTCCTGTCATGTTTCGGGGCGCGCGGCCCTTTCAAAAGCAGCCGCGTTGAAATTCTGCCCCTAATCTAGCGTGAATAACGCGCTTGAAAAGCCTTATCATCGAAAAAACACGGGGTTTTCACGTAAAAGCAATGCTTTGGCCGCGGAAAGTCGTTTGCGTCAAAATTGCTCAACATCAACGACACAATTTTGAAGACCTCTATGATGGCCTTTCCCCGTTTGCAGGAGGCCCGCAAATGTCTGCCAAACCAGCCCCGATTTCGATCACCGAACCAGCAACCAAGCCCCATCCATTCTGGAGTGGTGCGTTTCGCCCGCTTTTCCTGTTTGCCGGTATTCTGGCGATTGTTGCCGTGATCTGGTGGGTGGCGTCCTTTGCGCACGGGATACCGGTGCCCAGCCTTGGCACCCCGTCATACTGGCATGCCCATGAAATGATATTCGGGTTTGGCGGGGCGGCGATTGGCGGATTCCTGTTAACCGCGATTGCCAACTGGACGGGACGACCGGCCATTGCAGGCCCGATGTTAATGGCCCTTACATCAACATGGCTTTTGGGGCGTTTTGCCATCGGCTTTGCCGAAAGCCTGCCGCCGGTTGCCGTGATTGTCGGGGCGTTGGCCTATTTCGCATTTCTGATTGCGCTGGGGGCGCGTGAACTGATTGCGGCGCGTAACCTTAAGAACATGCGGGTATTGGCGGTGATTTGCGTGCTTGCCCTATTTGACGGGTTGTTTATCGCATCCTGCCTTGATGTCATCGCCCTTGATCCGATGATGCTGTATCAAACGGCAATCCTGACCATCATTTTGCTGATTGCCCTGATTGGCGGGCGGGTGATCCCGGCCTTTACGCGCAACTGGATGCAACGCGAACAGATTGCCGCCCCCCTGCCCGTCCTGTTTGGCCGGTTTGACATGGCGTGTCTGGCAAGCATCGCACTTGCCATCATCACCCTGATTACCAATCCCGAAGCGGCCCTGCCCGGATATGTGTTGCTGATTGCAAGCGTGCTACATGGCGTGCGTCTGATCCGCTGGCGCGGGGTTTACAGTTGGCGCGAACCGATTGTTGCCATGCTGCATCTTGGCTATTTCTGGGTGCCGGTTGGCTTGGGACTTCTGGGCGCATCGATGATCTGGCCCGATGCCATCGGGTCGCGTGATGCCCTGCACGGCCTTACCGGCGGGGCGATGGCTTGCATGATCATTGCCATTGCCGGACGTGCGGCCCTTGGCCATACCGGGCGGGAATTGCGCGCCAGCACGATGCTTAATGCCGCATTCGGCCTGATCTGGTTTTCAACCGCGTTTCGGATATTGGCCGGGCAAAGCAATGCGCATTATCTGACGATCCTTGCGATTGCGACCCTGATGTGGCTGGCCGGGTGGCTGGCATTCCTGATCGGGTATGCGCCGGTTCTTTTGGGCCCGTCGCAAAAGAAAACACGCGGCATTCCGGTGCGTTAAGCAATCAGTCCCTAGAAATCAAACAGCGATAATGACGGGTTGGATTTGATATATTCAACATCGTCGTTATCGACATCCCCCGTGCTGTGCCAGCCATGCATTTCATAAAAACCATGCGCACGGTTTTTCGGGTCTGCCCCGGTGGTCAATGAAATGTCATTGCATCCTTGGGCAAACAGCCATTCCTCGGCCGTGCGCAGCAAGGCCGCCCCGACACCGCGCCCTTCGAAATCGGGATCAACAAAAAGCGCCCAAAGGGTCGCCTCGCTTGGAATGGCAATCGCAAAACCGGCTGCTGATCCATCCAGATCGGCAATCCACATGCCATAGCCATCAGCAACCCATTTGCCGAAACTGGCCTTGGTGATGCCGCGTTCGGCAAGCTCGGCTGCCGAAAGATGGTTTTCATGAACCCGGCTGCGAATGGCAAAAATCGCCCCGACATCGCCCAAGCGTGCTTTTCGAATTTTGATGCCAGCCATGCCGCGTTTCCAGATGCATTTAAAACCGCGCGCACTTTAGCCAAGCAAACAGATTACGCCACAAAAAATGTCATGATTGTCATGATCCGGCGCCAAGGTAATCTTCGTCACTGACCGGCTCCAGCCAGTCGACCGGCGATCCGTTGAGCTTTTCCTGAATGGCAATATGGGTCATGGCGGTTTCGGGTCCGGCACCATGCCAGTGCTTTTCACCGGGTTCGAACCATACGACATCACCGGGGCGGATTTCTTCGACCGGGCCGCCTTGACGCTGTGCCCGGCCGACCCCGGCGGTGATAATAATCGTCTGGCCCAGCGGATGAGTGTGCCATGTGGTGCGCGCACCCGGTTCAAACGTCACATTGGCCGCCGCCACCCGTGCCGGATCGGCGGCACTTATGATCGGTTCGATCCGTACCTGTCCGGTGAAGTATTCCGGCGATCCGGTGGTTGATCCTTGCGATCCTGCGCGTTTGATATCCATGACGTTCCTGCCTTTTTGAAATTACGTTTTTGAAATGAGTTTTACCGGCTGGCGCTTTGGCCCCCAGGTTCCCGGGTTTACCTGAAACACGCCACCGCAATGGGTTCCGCAAGTCTTGCAGGCACCGTGGGCATCAAGGTTCCAGTCCGATAACTGATACCAGTCCCGCCCGATCAGGATATCGCCACAGCCATGGCAATAAGTACTTGACCCCGCCTTGTCATGGACATTGCCGACATAGGCATATCGAATGCCATTTTTGATCGCGATGTCGCGCGCCCGCATCAATGTGGCGGGCGGGGTACGCGGCGTATCCATCATTTTCCAGTCCGGGTGAAAGGCACTGAAATGCATCGGCACATCCGGGCCAAGTTCGGACTGCACCCAGCCGGTCATTTCATCGAACTCCGCATCCCCGTCATTCTCGCCGGGAATGACCAGATTGGTCAGTTCAAACCACACCCCGGTTTCCTGTTTGAGGTATCGGAGGGTTTCAAGAACATCGTCGAGATGGGCCGAACAAAGCTGATGATAAAAACGGTCTGTAAAGCCCTTCAGGTCGACATTGGCCGCATCCATATGACGGAAAAATTCCTCGCGCGCCTTGTCGCCAATATAGCCCGCCGTGACCGCCACCGTACGCAATCCAATTTCCCGGCAGGCTTGGGCAACATCCACCGCATATTCAAGGAAAATCACCGGGTCGTTATAGGTGAAGGCCACAGATGAACAGCCATGTGCCTTGGCGGTTTGGGCAATCATTTCCGGTGTTGCCAGCGATGAAAGCTTGTCCATCTGGCGGGCTTTGGAAATCTCGTAATTCTGGCAGAATTTGCAGGTCAGATTGCAGCCCGCCGTACCGAATGACAGGATCGGCGTTCCGGGCAGGAAATGGTTGAGCGGCTTTTTCTCGATCGGATCAATGCAAAAGCCCGATGACCGCCCCCAGGTGGTCAGAACCATCTGATCCCCTTCGCGCGCCCGAACAAAGCACAAGCCCCGTTGCCCGTCATTGAGCTTGCAAAAACGCGGACAGACATCGCACTGAATCCGCCCATCGTCCAGATGGTGCCAGTAGCGGGCGGGGACTGTATCGACCTGCGGGGTGGTCATATTCATCAAACGGGCTTTCTTTTTGGCAAAGCTTCCACTTTGAAAATCTAGTCCTGATCGCTATCTTTTTCAAAGGAAGTCATGCGATTGGAACATGAATGAGCATTATTCGCCCGCCTGCCGTTGCCGGAACTTTTTATCCTGCTGATGCTGATATCCTGCGCAGCGAGATTGACGGGCTGATTGATGCTGCCTTGCATTCCGATGCCACGCAGAATGCGGCCATTCCCAAGGCGATCATTGTGCCCCATGCCGGTTTGATGTTTTCGGGTGCGATTGCCGCCCTTGGCTTTGCCACGGTGCGCGCCCTTAAGGGGCAGATAAAGCGTATCCTGATCATCGGCCCGGCACACCGTATGGCTTTTCAGGGCATTGCACTGGCCAAGGCCGATGGCTTTGCCACACCACTTGGCAATATGCGCTGCGATCTTATGGCCCTGCAAACCGCTCTTTCACTGCCACAGGTTCAGATGCTTGATGACGCGCACAAGCTTGAACACGGGCTTGAGATCGAATTGCCGTTTATTCAGCGCCTGTTTGGCGAAACAGCAGATATCGGCATTGTGCCGCTTCTGGTCAGTCGGTGCAGCCCGCGTCAGGTGGGTGAGGTCATTGAAAAACTTTGGGGTGGCCCGGAAACCCTGATTGTTATTTCATCGGACCTGTCTCATTTCCATGATTATGACACCGCCAAGCGCATGGATGGCAACACCCGCCGCATGATCGAAACGTTTGATGCGGAAAATATCGGAAGTGATGATGCCTGTGGCGCGCTTCCGGTGGCGGGTATGTTGCTGTCGGCGCGGAACCGCAATATGCGGATAGAAACATTGGGGATGCGCAATTCCGGTGATGTGACCGGCGATAAATCCCGTGTGGTCGGCTATGGCGCCTGGGCGCTTTATGAAGAAAGCAACCAGCCCATGACCAAGCCTGACAGCACCGAAGACAATTTCGCCAAGGCGACCGAAGATTTGATCAAGGCCCAAGGCCCGGCCATGCTTGATCTGTGCCGCAAATCGATCCTGCACGGGCTTGAAACCGGGGCACCATTGCATGTGTCCCCCGGCGAAGTCGCACCTGCCCTTGCCGCACCGGGGGCGTGTTTTGTGACGTTAAAGAAATCCGGGCAATTGCGCGGCTGCATCGGGTCGATCATTGCCCATGCCGACCTTGCCTCCGATCTTTGTGAAAACGCGTTCAAGGCGGCGTTTCGCGATCCGCGCTTTGCCGGATTGTCGAAAGACGAGATCAATGACGACCTTGAACTGTCGATCTCGGTCCTGTCGCCGCCCCATCCGTTCGCGTTTCAGGACGAAGCAGATCTGATTGCCAGACTGACACCGTTTGAAGACGGCATCATCCTGTCGGATAGCAATCGTCGCGGCCTGTTCCTGCCACAGGTTTGGGATCAGTTGCCCGATCCCAAGGATTTTGTCGCCCACCTGAAACGCAAGGCCGGATTGCCGATGGATTACTGGTCAAACACCATGCAAGCCCAGCGTTTCATCACCCGTGGCATTGCAGGCCGGGATGTTATCCCGACCGGGTTCTGGGATGCCTAGGCGACCTTGTTTTGCAGTGAACGACGAACATCGGTGATTTTGGCCAAGGCCATTTGATGCAGTTCCGGCGTTGCCGCAGCCAATACCCGTCCAGAGGATGACAGGGTCAGAGCATTGCCTTCCCAATCGGTGATAACACCACCGGCCTCTGTCACCACAGGCACCAGCGCCATGAAATCATAGGGCTGCAAATCCGCTTCAAGGATCAGGTCAATGTGACCCGATGCCAAAAGGCCATAGCTGTAACAATCGCCCCCAAACCGGCGGTCGACACATGATTTGGCAAGAAGGTCAAAGATGGCAATATCCGTGCCCTTGAACTGATCGGGGGATGTGGCAAACAGGATTGCGTCTTCCAGCTTTGTGACTGCGCAGGTTTGGCATTTTTCCTGTCCGAAAAACGCGCCATGCCCTGTTTGCGCGTTCCAGCATTCACCAAGCATCGGCATATCAATCACACCCAAGATCGGCACACCATGATCAAGCAACGCGATCAGGGTGCCAAACAAAGGCACCCCGGAAATAAAGCTTTTGGTGCCGTCAATCGGATCAATCACCCAGACATAACGGGTATCAAGACCATGCGCGCCATGTTCTTCGCCAAGAATACCATGCGTCGGCAATTCCCGTTCAAGAACGGCCTTCATCGCGGTTTCGATCATGCGGTCTGCCCGTGTGACCGGGCTTTGATCCGATTTGCGTTCAACCAAAAGCCGGCTTCTGAAATTATCACGGGCAATCGGGCGCGACGCGGAAAGCATTTTTTCCGCGACCTGCGCAAAGACATCAATATCGCGGGTCATCCGTCGTTCTTTTCCATGTCACCAGCCAAAAGGACATGGCCGTGTTCAAGTTCAATTGCCACATCATGGGGCACTTTGTCAGATACCAGCACATCGACCTGTGACCAGTCACAGACCTGAATAAGCCCGGACTTTTCGAACTTGGAAGAATCCATAAGTACAATCGTCTGATCTGCCTTGGGGATCATTGCCTGTTTGAACTCGGCTTCGAACAGGTCAAAGTCAAAGCACCCTTGCGGCGATCCGGCGACCATCGATGTCACAAAATAGGTCGGCGTAAAGCGCGACAAAAATTCGATGGTGCGCACGCCGGTCAATGTCTGATCCTCGGCGCGCAGTTCTCCGCCGGGCAGGATCACCCGATGGCGACTGTTGGCCGCGGCAAATATCCGCGCAATTTCAAGCGAGATCGTCAGAACAGAAATGCGTTCGCGATGCACCAGTTCACGGGCAAGGAAACAGGCCGTGGAACTGTTATCAAGCAGCACGGTAGCGCCTTCGGAAATGTATTGCGCGGCGCGTATGGCAATCCTTGCCTTGGCCTCGGCGGCCTCGTTCAAGCGGCGTTCAAACGGGGGTTCTGCCGATGGTTGCGAAAGCCTTACCCCGCCGTGGAACTTTTCAACAATTCCCTCAGCCGACAGGACTTTGACATCGCGCCGAATGGTTTCATCGGAAACATCAAACTTTTCGGCGATCTCGCTGATTGCTGCGATCCCGCGGCTTTCCAGCAAAGACAGGATTTGCTGTTGGCGTGTCGTCGGTGCCATGATGTTCTTTCCCCCACTCAGTCCTGCAAAGCAATAGCATGACCAGTGCCACCATGGAACAAGCGCACGCGTGAAAGATCGAAATCAAGCCCGACTTCGGCACCGGGTTCGGGCGCACCGGCCACCGCACCGCGCACCGTAATCCGCTCATTGCCCAGTGCAACTTCAAGCAGGGCCTCGGCACCGATCAACTCGGTCCGTTCAACAAGACCACGCGCCATACCAGCCCCGGAACTAAGTGTCACTTCCTCGGCACGTACGCCCAGGATGACGTCGCCGGGCAAACCGGCCCTGTCGATATTCACACCCTTGCCAAATGCCGCGTGCGACAACAGACCCGATGCATCGGCCTTGCACGGGACAAGGCCCATTTCCGGCGATCCGATAAAGGTCGCAACAAAGGTGTTGGCCGGGTTCATATAGATGTCCATCGGCGCGCCAACCTGTTGCAAACGGCCCGAAGACATCATGGCAACCCGCGTGCCCAGTGTCATGGCTTCGATCTGATCGTGGGTAACATAGACCACGGTCAGACCCAGTTCACGATGCAGGCGTTTCAATTCTCCGCGCATACGGTTGCGCAATTTGGCATCAAGATTGGAAAGCGGTTCGTCAAACAGGAACACCTTTGGCTGACGCACCAGTGCGCGACCAATGGCAACGCGTTGCCGTTCCCCGCCTGACAGTTCCTTGGGGCGACGATCCAAAAGATCAGTGATGTTCAAAATCTCGGCGGCTTCGCGGATGCGGCCATCGATTTCGGTTTTCGACAGACTGGTGGTTTTCTGCAATCCGAACGCCATGTTGCGATAGGCGGTCATATGCGGATACAGCGCATAGGATTGAAACACCATCGCGATATCGCGCTTTTGCGGGGCCGCGTGGGTGACATCGTGGCCATCAATCATCAATTGACCCGATGTGATGTCTTCAAGCCCGGCAATCATGCGCAGCGTGGTTGACTTGCCACAGCCCGACGGGCCGACAAGCACCATGAATTCCTTGTCCTCAATCGTCAGGGACACATCATGCACCACATCGCGCTTGTCATAGGACTTGCAGATATTCTGAAGAGTAACGGTAGCCATAAAAGGGTCTCCGAAGAGGCGTCACTTGACGCCGGTATGCATAAAACTGTCGATGAAGCGGCGCTGGAAAATCACGAAGACCAGCAAAAGCGGCGAGACCACAAGCGTGGTTCCGGCCATCAGGCGGGTCCAGTCCGCGCCACTATCGGATTTGGCAAGCAAGCCCAGACCAATCGGCAAGGTCCGCACGCTGTCGGAATTCGTCACCAAAAGCGGCCACATATAGTCATTCCAGTGGGTCACGACCGAGATGATGCCAAAGGCAATCAGGGTCGGTTGCACCAGCGGCAAATAGACATGCCAAAGAATTCCCAGATGCCCGCAGCCATCAAGCCGTGCGGCATCGGAAAGCTCGGACGGCACCTGACGGAAGGCCTGACGCAGCATGAAGGTGCCATAGCCCGATGCCACAAACGGCACGATCATGGCAGGCAGCGTGTTGATCAGACCGAATTCACGCAAGGTCACGAAATTGGTCAGGAAGATCGCATATATCGGGAACATCACCTGCAACAGGAACAGCGAAAACAGCAACCGTTTCAGCGGAAATTCCAGCCGGGCAAAGGCATAGGCTGCCAAGGTAATGGTTACGAGCTGCGCAATCAGGATTGATCCGGTGACCAGCACGGAATTCAGCAAATATGTCCCGAACGGTGCCACCGAAAGCGTCGCCGGATAGTTCCCGAAATTCAGAACCGCCGGAAGAATACCGGCATCAGGATCAAAGACCTCGACCTTGGTTTTAAGCGATGTCAGGACAATCCAGATCATCGGACTAAGCCAAAGCAGGACCAACGGTGTCAGAATGAAATGCTTCCAGCTTTTTGAAAACCAGCGCGCCACCCGTGAAGACAGCGGCAGGGCCCGGGTTGCCGAGACCATGTTAACGGCGTTATCCATTACCGTTCCCCCATGTAATGAACACGACGCCCGAGTGTGAGCGCAACCAGCCCGATCAGGCCCAACACAAAGACCAGCAACGTATTGGCAATCGTCGAGGCATAGCCGATATCCTGATACTGGAAACCGTTCTGATAGATGTAGAATGTCAGGACATTGGTGGAATCCGCCGGTCCGCCCTGTGTCATGACATAGACGTAATCAAAGATCTGATAGCTGTGCAAAAGGCCGATCACGATCACGAAATAAAGGGTCGGTGAAATCAGCGGCACGGTAATATGCAAAAGACGCGATACCGGCCCCACCCCGTCCAGACGGGCAGCTTCATAAAGGTCACTTGGCACAAGTTTCAATGCGGCCAGCAAGATCAGCATGAAGTAACCGGAATATTTCCAGATACTCATCAGAACAATCGCCGGAAGCGCCCAGGCACTGTCATAGAGCCAGTCCAGACGTGGCAGCCCCAGAAATTCCAGTGCCGAATTGATCGGCCCATAGCCCGGCGCATAGAGGAATACCCACACCATACCGGCCGCAACTGACGGGATCATGACCGGGTAAAAGAAGGCAGATCGATAAATCGACATCCCGCGCAGCTTGCTATCAAGTGCAACAGCCAGCAACAAAGCCACGGTGATTGAAAGCGGAATGGTTGTCAGGGTGTAGAAGGCCGTATTACCCAGCACCTTCCAGAACAAGCCATCATCAAGAAGACGCAGATAATTCTCCGCCCCCAGCCAGAAAATTCTGGAATCGCCAAGCATGACATCATGCAGACTGAACCAGAATGACCGAAGGATCGGCCAATATGTAAATACAGCAAGAAAAACCGCCGAAGGTAAAAGCAGCGCATATGCCAGAAGCACTTCCTTGCGCCAGACCTGTGCGAAACTGTGCGACATTATGGAGGTATCCAAAGGAATTAACTAAAAATCCGGGGTGCCGAAACCTGATCCCGCACCCCGGACAAAAGGCAGTTATCAGCTCTGCTGACGACGCATCACGCGCTGAATTTCGCGGTTCGAATTGTTGTTTGCCTCGGTCAGTGCGGCCGCTGCTTCGATCTCGCCGGCAAGCGTGCGATCAAGGGCGCTCTTAAGGTGTTCGCGCACACGGTGATAGCCCGGAACCTGAAGGAACGCGCCCGCATATTGGGACTGATCAAGGGCAACCTTGGCGGCCGGAACTTCTGCAAGATAGCTTTGCATTTCCGGTGCAGCCCAAGCCGATTTACGAACGGCGAGATAGCCGGTTGCGCGGCTCCATTTCGCCTGGTTTTCGGTGTTGGTCATCCAGCGTGCGAAGGTCCAGCTTGCTTCTTTTTTCTCGTCAGACTGGTTCTTGGCAATCATCAGCGGACCACCGCCCTGTGCTGCGCCATAGGTCTTGTTTTTCGGCATGAAGGCAACGCCGACTTCAAACGACGCCGAGGTACGCAGGTTGGTCAGCGACCCGGTCGAGTGATAAAGCATCGCGGTATGACCAGCCAGGAAGTCGTTGGCCGAACCCTGCCAGGTCGATGCCGGGGGCATTACGCCACCATCAACCATCTGCTTCCAGAAGGTCAGGGCTTCGACGGCTTCGGGACGGTCAAACAGTACCTTGTCTTTCTGCCACGGAACCAGTTCGTTCTGGCGGCAATAGCATTCAAACATCCAGTCATGCCAACCGCCACCGATGGTCAGGCCCCAGCGTTTCAGTTCACCGTTTTCGCGCAGGGTAACGGCCTTGGCGACTTCGAACAGTTCGTCCCAGGTATCGGGTGCCTTGTTGATCCCGGCGGCCTTGAAGGCATCCTTGTTGTAATAGAGAACCGGGGTCGACGGCTGGAACGGCAGACCATAAAGACGGTCATCGGAAATGCAGGTATTGAGGAAGCCCGGCAGGAAGTCATCATAGATGTCATCGGCCTTGGCAAGATCGGTAATGTCTTCAAGCGCATCAAGACCAAGGAAGGTCTGAAGGGCCGAGTTGATCGGAAGCCACAGTGACGGCGGCTCGTTAATGCCGAGACTGGTGATCACTTTCTGTTCGGTGTTGTCGTAGCTGCCTGCATAGATGGCTTCGACTTCGATACCGGGATGCTGCGCGTTGAAGTCGGCAACCATGCCCGAAACGATGCGGTTGATGTCGCCCGATACGCCGACCGGATACATGAACTGCAACTTGACCGGACCAGATGCCCGTGCCGAACGAATAAGACCCGGTGCCAGACCGATTGCCGGAATGGCCGCCGTTGCAGCAAGGAATTTGCGGCGGGATAAAGTGAATTTCGATGAACTCATGACACACGTCTCCATGTGAGATTGAACAAAGACCCACCGCCCATAACTTGACTGTGGGAAATTTGAGGATTTCGAGTATTTCAAAAACACAATCCCACACAACGCGCGCAAATTTGGTGACACTTCCAATACATTTCCGTGACAATCGTGGAAATGGGTCCACATCGGCACAAGAACGTGGCTAAATCCACATATCCAGATTGACGCAGACCAAAGCACCACCAAAGGACCGACGACATTGTTAATCGCGCAAATCACCGACACCCATTTTCTGACCAATAATCAAAAGCTTGCCGGGAAGTTTGATACAGGCAGCGCATTTGAACATCTGATCGAAAGCCTTGCGAAGCTTACGGTTAAACCTGATCTGATCCTGTATACCGGGGATTTGGGCGAGGACGCCACCCATGAAGAATATGCCCATATCGCACGCGAACTACGGGCATTGAACATCCCGGTGCGTGCTGTTCCGGGCAATCATGACAAACGCGCCCCGATGATTGACGAACTGCCTGATATGGTTTCAGTGACCAAGGACGGGCATCTTTGCTGTGTTGATACCAGCTTTGATCTTGCCATCATCGGACTGGACACCATTGTCGAGGGTAAGCCGCATGGCGCGTTATGCGCAAAGCGCTTGGCATGGTTGAAACAAACCCTGACAGATTTAAAGGGCATTCCCGCCCTGATCTTTATGCATCATCCGCCGATCACGACCGGCTTGCGTGCAATGGACGATATCGGACTTCTCGAAGGTGGCGCCGAGTTCAAGGCAATGATCGAGGAACATGGCAAGATCGAAGCCATTCTGTGCGGGCATTTGCATCGATCTATTCAGGGCACCTTTGCGGGCGTTCCTGTCCGGGTTTCACCATCCGCATCCCATCAGATCGAATGTGATCTGCGCGTTGATCAGCCCTACAAACTGGTCGCCGAGCCCGCGCAATACATGCTGCATATCTGGAATCCGGAAAATGGTGTGACCAGCCACACGGTTCCGGTAAAACACCCGGTGTAATCCACAACCGCCCCAACCACGCCGGAAAACGATGTCAAAGCCCCTGAACCCCGAACAGTGCCCAAAACAATCCGCCCGGTATCAAAGCTTTGTTGTCCGTGCGGCGCAATGGGAAGGGTTTTGGGGCCTTTATCATAATGGCTGGCTGCTTCATACCAGTGGCGGACAGACATTCTGCCCGGTCTTTGCCAGGCGCGAAGATGCCCAAAGCTGGGGTGCGAGCATTCAGACCAACCATGTCCCCGTGCCGATCACACTGGTTGATGCCATCGAACATATCGTGCCCGACTGGCAGGCAAATGGCGTTATGGCCGGGGTTTCGCCAACCCCTGCCCTTGCCCCGGTTTTGATCGCACCCGATGAATTTGCACAGGATTTACTAAGCGCGCTTAAATCTGCCCTGAACGGCAATAAATCCTGAAACGCGGTTCAATCGTGGATGCAGACTGGACCTTGGGCGCAAAATTCCCTATCCCATCAATCAGCATCTTTACGATAGCCGACCCTTCACATCATTGAACGAGACCGCGATGACCATTGCCCTGCCCGCCAAAGCCGACGCCCTTGAAAACGGCCTGATCGAAATTGCCCGCAAGGCCGGTGCCGCAATGATGGAAATCTATAAAACCGATTTCGAAGTCCGTTCCAAGGATGATGCGTCGCCTGTGACCGAGGCAGACGAAGCCGCCGAGGCGGTGATCCTGCCGGGTTTGCGCGCCCTTACCCCGGATGTCAAAATCGTGTCCGAGGAATCCGCTGCCAAGGGTGATGTACCCGATGTGAATGGCGAGACCGATTTCTTCTGGCTGGTTGATCCACTGGATGGCACCAAGGAATTCATCAAGCGCAATGGCGAATTTACCGTCAATATCGCACTGATCGCCAAGGGCCAGCCGGTTCTGGGCGTGGTCTATGCCCCGGCCATTGAAAAACTTTATTACGGCGGTCCGGATGGCGCCAAACTGATCGACGGCGATGTTGAACCGACCATCACCGACATTACCGTTCGCGACATGCCAAGCGACGGCGTGGTTGTTGTCGGGTCGCGTTCGCATGGCGATCCCGAAGCCATGAAAGCGTTTCTGGGTGATCTTCCGGTCAAGGAACTGCGCCCGGCGGGAAGCTCGCTTAAGCTTTGCCTTGTCGCGGCGGGCGAAGCCGATCTTTATCCGCGTCTGGGCCCGACCATGGAATGGGACATTGGTGCCGGTCATGCGGTGCTGGCGGCGGCCGGTGGCGTTGTTGAAAATATGGATGGCAGCCGATTCCATTATGGCAAGGATGATTTCCGCAATCCGTTCTTTATCGCGCGCAGCCCGTCCGTTCCGGTGAAATACGAAGCGTAATTTGCCGCGCAGCACAGCGAATATCGAATAATCAAGCATCCTCAGCGGCTTGTCCTTTGTGCATCGCACATGTGGCAGGCCGCTTTGGTTTTTCGCCATCCTAAACACCCTCTGATCCGCAGTTTTGTTGACTTTGGGGCAATTTTGCGATATACAGAAATCATCGCCACACAGAGTGTAGGTGACGTAAATAGCCGCCGGACTAACGGCGACGCGGTCCAGTTTCACCACCGCGGGGCGAAATCGGGCTAGAGCGTAAATTGGAGCCGCCATTTCATGGCGGCTCTGCGCTGTTTGGGGCCAAATTCATCTTTGATATGCACTTCTTTTTTGGCTGCCATCGCACGGTAACGGGGCGTTCTTCCTTGTCATCGGCCATGATCGTAGCTAGGTATCTGAGTAGATTGTCTTTTCACGGATACTTGCATGTCACCCGCATTGACCATTCGACCCTATTCCGAAGGTGCCCTTAGTCAGGCCGCAGCGAAATTGCGCGCAGGCGAACTGGTGGCCTTTCCGACCGAGACGGTCTATGGACTGGGTGCCGATGCTACCAATGCCGATGCGGTTGCCGGTATTTATGCCGCCAAGCAACGGCCAAGCTTCAATCCGCTGATCAGCCATTTTCCAGATCGCGATGCCGCCGCCAAACATGCCGTCTTTGATGCACGTGCCGACAAGCTGGCCAATGCATTCTGGCCCGGTGCGCTGACACTGGTTCTGCCGCGCCAGCCCGACAGCAATGTGTGCGAACTGGTGACTGCGGGCCTTCCCAGTATTGCAGTGCGTGTTCCGGCCCATCCGATGGCGCGTGACCTGTTGCGCGCGGTTGCACGCCCGATTGCAGCGCCTTCCGCCAACCGTTCCGGGCGGATCAGCCCGACCACGGCAGGCCATGTTGCCCATTCGCTTGGCAATGCGATCAGCATGATCCTTGATGGCGGCCCCTGTGGCGTCGGCCTTGAAAGCACGGTCATTGACCTGACCACGGACCGGGTTGTGATGCTGCGCCCCGGCGGGATCACCAAGGAACAGGTTGGGGAAATTCTTGGCTGTGAGGTCATCATGGCCGAAACCGATGATACAGCCCCCAAAAGCCCCGGCATGTTGACCAGCCATTATGCGCCGGGCCTTCCGGTTCGGCTTGATGCCAAAACTGCCGATACGTCGAAATACGGCAATGAAGTTCTTCTGGCTTTTGGCGATTGCAATACCAAGGGATTTGATGCGGTTCTGTGGCTTTCGAAAAATGGTGATGACCGTGAAGCGGCCGCCAATCTGTTTGCCAAACTTCATGAAGCCGACCAGAAACGGTTTGACGGTATCGCGATTGCGCCAATCCCCGATACGGGACTTGGACTTGCGATCAATGACCGCATGAAACGTGCGGCAGCGCCCCGTGCGCCCCATCCATCTGTGTGAACGGATTCTGCAATGCCCTTTTTGCCAGACAGCGTGATCAATGATCTGAAAGACCTGCTTGGCCCCAAGGGCTGGAGCACCGATCTTGACGTTCTGGCCCCCCATAATGCCGAGGCACGTGGCAAGTTCAAAGGTCAGGCAGAGCTGATCCTGTTTCCGGCAAGCACTGATGAAGTCGCCAGGGCCGTTGCCATCTGTGCCAAACACAATATCGCAATTGTCCCGCAAGGCGGCAATACCGGGCGGTGCGGCGGTGCAGTTGCGACGTCAAAGCAGGTTTTGTTGAACCTGAAACGCATGAACAAAGTCATCGAAATCGATGAACGCGACTTCACAGCCACGGTCGAGGCCGGTGCGATCCTGCAAACCATTCAGGAAGCCTGTGCCAAGCATGATCTTTTGTTTCCCCTGTCGCTTGGCGCGGAGGGGACCTGTCAGATTGGTGGCAACCTTGCCACCAATGCCGGTGGCTTGAACGTGATCCGATATGGCAATGCGCGTGAATTGTGCCTTGGTCTTGAAGTTGTCCTGCCCGATGGCAGCATCTGGAACGGGCTTTCCAAGCTGCGCAAGGACAATACCGGCTATGACCTGCGCGATCTGTTTATCGGGGCCGAGGGTACGCTGGGCATTATCACCAAGGCGACGCTGAAGCTGTTTGCGCAGCCAAAACACATCGCCACCGCTTGGCTTGCCGTGCCGTCGCCGGACTGTGCGATTGATATTTTGGCATTGGCGCGCCGCCATTCCGGGGATGGTATTGCCGCCTTTGAACTGATGAGCGGTTTCGCCCATGACATGTCTGTGACCTACCTTAAGGGCCTGACGCGTCCGCTTGCCACCAAGACCGACTGGCATGTTTTGATCGAACTGACATCATCACGCCCCGATGATGATTTACAGACGCTTCTGGTTGACCTTCTGGGCAATGCGGTTGAAATCGGCCTTGCCACCGATGCCACCATTGCCCAGTCGGAAAAGCAGCGCGCCAATCTGTGGGCGATCCGCGAAGGCATCCCCGACGCCCAGGGATTTGAAGGTGGATCAATCAAGCATGATGTATCGGTTCCGGTATCAAAGGTTCCCGATCTTCTGGTTCGCGGCATTGCCGCGGCCAAGGCCCTGATCCCGGGCATTCGCCCCTGCCCGTTTGGCCATGTGGGCGATGGCAATATCCATTTCAATTTCAGCCAGCCTGTCGATATGGAAAAGTCCAAATATCTGGCCCGCTGGGAAAGCCTGAATAGCGTCATTCACGACATTGTCGCCGATCTTGGCGGGTCAATCAGTGCCGAACACGGGATCGGGCAGCTTAAACGTGACGAGCTTGCCCACTATGCCAGTGACGAAAAGATGAAATTGCTGCGCGCAATCAAGACAGCAATCGATCCCGATGATAGGTTCAATCCCGGTAAAGTTGTGTAATCCTTACACATGCGTCCCACTGCCCCATTGAACCGGAGACAAGCCCCATGTTCTCTGTCGATACCTATGCCCCGCTTGATGTCCCCAAACAGATTGATGACAATATCTGGATCATTGATGGTCCGGTGATCGGGTTTCAGAATTTCGGGTTTTCGATGCCCTTTCCGACCCGGATGACCATCGTGCGTCTTTCGGGAAACCGGTTATTTGTGCATTAGCCCATTCGCCTGACAGATGAGCTTAAGGAGGCCGTTGATGCGTTGGGCGAGGTCACTTGGCTGATTGCCTCAAACACCATCCATTATGCAGGCGTACCGGATTGGCAAAAAACCTATCCCAAGGCCGTTGCATTTTGTGCGCCCGGCGTGATCAAGCGCGCCAAATTGGTTGGCATCGCTGTTCGGTTTGACGGCGAGTTGGCCGATAGTGCCGAAACAGATTGGGCAGATGACATCCAACAGGTCCTGGTGCGCGGCAGCTACCTGAATGAAGCAGTGTTTTTCCATAAAGCATCGCAAACCCTGATCCTGACCGATCTGATCGAGAATTTCGAACCACAGAAGATCAAAAGCCCGTTCTGGCGATTTATGGTCCGTCTTTTCGGCACCATGGATCCCGATGGATCGGCCCCGCGCGATATGCGTGCGACCTTTATCGGGCATCGCGGCCATGTCCGCAAATGCGTTGAAACCATGATTGGCTGGAACCCAAAACGGGTCATTCTGGCCCATGGGCGCTGGTATCAGGATAATGCAGTGGCTGAACTGAAACGTGCGTTTCGCTGGGTCCTGAAATAACCGCTACAAATACAAAAGGGCGTTCCGCAAGACGCCCTTTCACGTTCACGATATCAATGGATGGCTTATTCGCCCGGACCGGCCCACGGGTCCATGGCATCAAGCTTGTTCTGGCGGCGTTCGTCGCCCGACTTTTTCCAGTCACCACCAAAGGCGGCTTCTTCCCACGAGCCATAGCTCGGGTTCGGAAGCATGAACCAGCGTTCACCCCAATAATCGGCGTATTTTTCCATCACTTCGAGACGTTCTGCGATGGTGCCGTCAATCTCGTCGGTGAAGTCGCCGAAATTGTCCCCGAACTGCATGATCACACGATAATCATCGGCAACCGCTTGACGACGCGACGTTTTGTTCGATCCCCAGGCATCAATCTCGCCGCGCAGCATGACGTGTTTTTCATCTGCATACGGGAAGCCGTATTTTTTCAGGTTCTCGATGGTCGGGGCTTCTTCCGGTGCCTTGCGGTTGGATACATAGAATACCTCTACCCCTTTGGCAGCAGCAGCCTTGGTAAATTCAAGCGCGCCCGGGGTCGGGGTTGAAACCATATCATGGACGAATTTCGCCCAGGTCTTGGAGCTGTAATAGGTTTTTTCGGTCACAACCCAGGACTGGTACTTGGAGTTATCCAGAACCGTCTCGTCAAGATCAAGAATGATCGCCGGCGGTTTGGACATATAGTTGCCGTCCTGTTCAATCGCAGCCGTCCAGCTGTGATCGCCAATGGCATCACTCAGTAAACGGGTCGCACCGGCATATACCGACATTGCAGTCGTTTTGTATTCGACCGAGGTCTGCAACCAAAGTGTTCCGTTCAAACCGTCATTCTGTGCCGGTTCTTGTGCCTGCGCACCAACCGCACACAAGGCAGTGGTCGCAACGATGGCAGCCACACCGAATGATTTCGCGATAAAGGTCATTTGTATTCTCCCTGATTGATTTCCCGACCGGATAGATGCTGACCATCCAGACAGGATTTCAACAGCATGCCACCGCACCGCACCAAATAAAAAGCCTTTTTCCAATTCGTCTTGGAAAAAGGCTTTTGCATGCAGTTTGAAAATGACGCCACGGAACGTCGTTGGCGTTCCTTCAGGCCGTCGGACGCTTCTCGAACGACGCAAACCCGTCTTCAAGAGCCGGTTCCTCATGAATGCGATCCACCCGTGCATTTGGCGGCCCGTCCTGACATGCAAGGATCATGGATTTCACGACATCCACCGGCCCACAAAACACGGCCTCGACCGTGCCATCGGTGCGGTTGCGCACCCAGCCGGTCAGGCCGCGCTTGCGAGCTTCTTCGACGGTCCATGCCCGATACCACACACCTTGCACCCGGCCTTCGATCCGCGCATGCACGGAAATATTGCCGGTACCGGTTACAGGATCGGGACGGGTATCATTCATCAAAAACTTCCTTCACCGGACACAGATTACTTCGCGCCCGGAATTTTGGCATGAAGATGGGCTGTATCGACGAATTTCTGTTTCTGTTCGTCGGATGCGGGGGCCTGATGGTTGTCCTTCCATTCGTCATAGGTCATGCCGTACACAACTTCGCGGGTCCCGTCATAATCCATCGCCACACCCTTTTCGCGTGCGGCGGCCAGATACCATTTGGCCAGACAGTTGCGGCAGAAACCGGCAAGGTTCATCAGATCAATATTCTGGACATCCTTGCGATCCTGAAGATGCATGACAAGCCCGCGAAAGGCCGCTGCTTCAAGTTCCAGTTTGGTTTGCGGATCAAGATCGGCTGCCGGGCCATTGGCCAGAACGGCCGCCGTCGACATTTCAGAACCGGCGCAATCAGACATGTTCCATACTTCCTTAGGGTTCAGACTCACTCAAACTATGGCATCGGTCGACCGGATTTGTGTGGATGCTAGGAGCCAGACAGCAGGAAGATATACATCTTTCAATGTCTGGCGACACAGCAGTCCGTGCAAATCCGGTCGATCAGTAGACAACTGTGGTGACAGCAACCTCCATCGTCACCCCCCTTGACCGGGGGCCAGCCCCGCTCTGCCGGGGGTTCCTTGTATCTCACTGTCACCACAGTTGCCGATGCTATAGTTTGAGTGAGTCTGAACCCTTGTTCGATGTTGTTCAAGTTGCTCGATCATGGCCGGAACGTCGGCAATGCCTTCGGCCGTGACAAAGTTCTGGTTTTCAATTTCGGTCTGATCGACCATTTCATGAACCCAGGTGATTTCATAGGGAATGTGGATCGCAGCCCCACCGCACGCAAGGACCGGCAGGATATCGGACTTCATCGAATTGCCGATCATGATCGCGTCTTCGGGTTCCACGCCATAGCGGCCAAAGATATTGCGATAGGTCAGCGGATCCTTTTCCGAGACAATCTCGATCCCGTCAAACAGATCCTCGAACCCGGAACGGTCGATTTTAAGCTGCTGGGCAATCAGATCGCCCTTGGTGATCAGAACCACCTTATAGCGCGGATTATCAGCATAATGGCGCAACACATCGGCCGCACCGTCAATGATACGGGTCGGCGCGCGCAACATGGATTTGCCGATCTCGGCAAGTTTGTGAATATCTTCGGCACTGATCTTGCGATCAGAAAGTTCGATCGCTGTTTCGATCATTGACAGGGTAAAGCCCGTCACCCCGTAGCCATAGATCGAAAGGTTCGCCAGTTCGGCCTGATAGAGCCGGTCGTCAACCTGATCGGCCGGGACATAGTGGCTTAACATTTCGCGCAACTGAACATGTGCTTCGCGGAAAAGTGGCTCGTTGTGCCACAGGGTATCGTCGCCATCAAAAGCAATCAGTTTATACATTCTACGCCTCGTTTCTTGTTATTGGATGGCCGTGTTCATCAGGAAGTAACAGCCTCGATTTGCGACCATATGGCAGCGCAAACCCGCCGTAAAGCCCCGTTATCTGTATTTAATATTCGCAGGCGCACATCGAAAGGGGTTGAAAAAGCAAGTGTGTGAACAGGCTAGAACAAAAGGTACTGAGCAACTAAGCACCTCCATTCGAGATGGCATTGCAAGCAAGCTCAACATCGTCGACCGCTGAGACTATTTGAGCGGACCTTGAAACTTCTGGCGAAAAGTCAAATCTCCGAATTATTTCCACACCCTTCCGAATACCTCTAAGCAAAAACTCATCATCGAATGCATGCTCTAAAGGCCTAGGGTGTTCGATCAGATCACGGACCAACTTCAGTTCATTTAGAACCACCTCATCCTCCTCAGAGAAATCTCCACCAAATGCACCGTGAGTCAGAGCAAGAATCAGCACTTCTCTGCCCCCTTTAACTTCAGTCCTCAAGAAATTGTGCCGCGAACGATCTAGGATTTGGTACTCCTTCATCACGTCTTGCGACTTTAAAGCTGCGTTTGCTTTTTCGGTGAAAGCTATAGACGCATCACGATCGGATATCGTCGCTGTAGCAGCATTGATTAGTGCTGTGCTCATGCTCTTATTTGCAAGCACCAACGCCCCCACATGCCTTTTCCGCCTTGAAAGGTGGAAAAGGCATTCTTCCAGATACCAAACAGTAACGCGATGGCAGGAGATTCCGTTCACTGCACGTCCTTCTCAAGAGCCATATGATGACGCTGTCAATATAAACGTAGCCTAAGCACAACGCAAAAAGGCGCTGACCGTTTCCAGTCAGCGCCCGATCAAGCATCACCCAAGAGGGAACAGGTGGCTTACTCGTCTTTTTCGAACTCGATGATGATGGCATCGACTGACAGGTTCGCCCCCTGCTCGGCATGGATTTTTTTGACCACGCCTTTGCTTTCGGCTTTCAGCACGTTTTCCATCTTCATCGCTTCAAGGATGCAAAGCTCCTGCCCCGGCTGAACGGTCTGGCCTTCGGTTACGGAGACCTTGACCAAAAGACCCGGCATCGGTGATTGCAGGAAGTTCGACATGTCTGGCGGTGCCTTGAACGGCATCAGTTTCTGAAGCTCGGCCACGCGGGGCAGAAGGACTTTGAAGCTGCGCTGAACACCATTTGACGCCAGGCGGAAGCCAATGCCTTCGATATCGATCTGCACACAAACCGGCGCGCCATCAATTTCACCGACAAACATCGGATTGCCGATCTTCCAGTCCGACACCACGCCGTAACTACGATCCCCGATGGCAACAATGTAATCGCCATTAACACCATCAAACTCGATATCAAACGGCGTGTGGTCATCGCCACTTACCGCGACCCAGCTTTCAGCAACCTTGATCGGGTGATCGCTGATTTGGCCGGTAATGCCGGAATTGCGTTCGGCATAGCGCTGATTAAGGTAGGCTGCGACGACGACAAGGGTCGACGGATCTTCATCAGGAAGATCATCGGACGAGAAACCGTCCGGATATTCTTCGGCAATGAAGTTGGTGGTGATATTGGCATCCTGAAATCGTTTGTTGGCCATCACGGCGGCCAGGAACGGGATGTTGTGCGAAATGCCACGGATGTAATAGCCATCAAGGGCAGCACGCATTTCATCAATCGCCTGATCGCGCGTCTCGCCATAGGTGATCAGTTTGGCGACCATCGGATCGTAATACATCGAAATCTCGCCGCCTTCATAGACGCCGGTATCGACACGCACCGTCGCACTTTCCTCTGGCGGCTGATATTTCACCAGACGACCGGTAGAGGGCAGGAATTCACGGAACGGGTCTTCGGCATAGACGCGGGTTTCCATCGCCCAGCCGGTCAATGTTACGTCATCCTGCTTAAGGGTCAGTTCCTGACCATCGGCGATCTTGATCATCCATTCGACAAGGTCCTGTCCGGTGACAAGTTCGGTTACCGGATGTTCGACCTGAAGGCGGGTGTTCATTTCAAGGAAGTAGAAATTCTTGTCCTTGTCGACGATGAATTCCACCGTCCCGGCCGAGCAGTAATCAACCGCCCGCGCCAGTGCCACGGCCTGTTCGCCCATAGCCTTGCGGGTTGCCGGATCGATGAAGGGTGACGGGGCTTCTTCGACGACCTTCTGATGGCGGCGCTGAATGGAACATTCACGTTCGCCGAGATAGATCGCATTGCCGTGCTTGTCGGCCAGAACCTGAATTTCAATATGGCGCGGTTCTTCGACGAATTTTTCGACAAAGACCCGGTCATCCCCGAACGAGCTTGCAGCTTCGGAGGTTGCACGTTCGAACCCTTCGCGGCATTCGGCGTCATTGCGCGCAATGCGCATGCCCTTACCGCCACCGCCAGCCGATGCCTTAAGCATTACCGGATAACCGATTTCATTGGCGATTTTGATCGCCTCCTCGGTATCCTTGATGACGCCCATATAGCCCGGAACGGTCGAAACCCCGGCATCAGCGGCAATTTTCTTGGACGTGATTTTATCACCCATCGCGGCAATCGCGCCATTCGGCGGGCCGATAAAGGCAATGTTTGCAGCATCAAGCGCCTTGGCAAAGGCCTGATTTTCCGAAAGGAAGCCATAGCCCGGATGAACGGCCTCGGCCCCGGTGGATTTGCAGGCCTCGATGATCCGCTCGATGATCAAATAGGACTGATTGGTCGGGGCCGGGCCGATATGCACGGCCTCGTCGGCCATCTGCACATGCAGGGCAGCTTTATCCGCATCGGAATAAACCGCGACGGTTTTGATGCCCATTTTGCGGGCTGATTTGATCACACGGCAGGCAATTTCACCGCGGTTGGCAATCAGGATTTTCGAAAACATGGATGTCTCCCAATATGTCTTGCGGCTTACAACGGAATATTGCCGTGTTTCTTTTCAGGGTTCTTGATGTCTTTGTTGCGCAGCATGCCCAACGCCTTGCAAACACGGCGACGGGTGCCATGCGGCATGATGACATCATCGATAAAGCCCTTGCGACCCGCGACAAACGGGTTGGCGAATTTTTCGCGATATTCCTCGGTGCGGGCTTCGATCTTGGCCGGGTCATTCATGTCAGACCGGAAGATGATTTCCACTGCCCCCTTTGGCCCCATCACTGCGATTTCCGCCGTCGGCCAGGCATAGTTGACATCACCACGCAGATGCTTGGACGCCATAACGTCATAAGCCCCGCCATAGGCCTTGCGCGTGATCACTGTGACTTTTGGCACCGTTGCCTCGGCATAGGCATAAAGAAGTTTGGCACCATGCTTGATGATCCCGCCATATTCCTGTGCGGTGCCCGGCATGAAGCCCGGAACATCGACAAGGGTAACAATCGGAATGTTATAGGCATCGCAGAACCGAACAAAGCGCGCGGCCTTTTTGGAGCTATCGATATCAAGGCACCCGGCCAGAACCATCGGCTGGTTGGCAACCACACCAACCGTCCGGCCATCCATGCGTGCCATGCCAATGATGATGTTTTTGGCGTAGTCGGGCTGAATTTCAAAGAAGTCGCCTTCATCGACGATCTTTGCAATCAGTTCCTTCATGTCATAGGGCATGTTGGGGTTTTCAGGCACCAGCGTATCAAGCGAGAAATCATCGCGCGTGATCGGGTCTTCGCACAGATGTGCTGGCGGGTCTTCCTTATTACAGAGCGGCAGGAAGTCCATGAAACGACGGGTCTGAAGCAACAGATCGACATCGTTGTCAAAGGCAAGGTCCGCAACCCCCGAAACCGAGGTATGGGTTGACGCGCCGCCAAGCTGTTCGTGGGTGACTTCTTCGTGGGTCACGGTTTTGACCACATCCGGCCCCGTGACGAACATATAGGAGCTGTCCTTGACCATGAAGATAAAGTCGGTCATGGCCGGGCTATAAACCGCACCACCGGCACATGGCCCCATGATCAGCGAAATTTGGGGAATAACGCCGGATGCCTCGACATTGCGTTGAAATACATCGGCGTAACCGGCAAGACTTTCGACCCCTTCCTGAATACGGGCACCACCCGAATCATTAAGGCCAATCACCGGCGCGCCGACCTTCATCGCCTGATCCATGATCTTGCCGATCTTGCGCGCATGGGCACCGGAAAGTGCGCCACCAAACACCGTGAAATCCTGCGAGAACACAAAGACAAGGCGACCGTTGATCGTGCCATGTCCGGTGACAACACCATCGCCCGGGATGCGGTTTTCGGTCATGCCGAAATCCACACAATCATGTTCGACAAACATATCCCATTCTTCGAAGGAACCTTCATCAAGCAACACATCAAGGCGCTCACGTGCGGTAAGCTTGCCTTTGGCGTGCTGATTATCAATGCGGCGCTGGCCACCGCCCATGGCGGCTTCGGCGCGTTTCGCTTCGAGCTTGGCGATGATATCTTGCATCTTGCGTTTTCCTTGCTGTGATCGGGCGTGCATGCACATTTCGCCCAATGTGCGCGTCCTGAGAAATGAAATAGCATTATTCGGTACTGGAATGCCAATTATTTTTAACAGTTTTCAGACACACCAAAAACTGGCGCAAGCACCTGAATTCCCTAGAGTCATTGCAATATGTGAGAAGAAGCAGGACTAAAGTCTAGGGCCGCCGATGATCAATAGCATCGCAAAACGGCGCACGCCCTGGCAACAAGCCACACCCGGCACAACGCGCAACACACAAACTGCACCGGCAACACAGCAGATCACGGTTGTTTGTCACCGCACAGAATATGGGCGCATTCATCACAATTCTCGGACGAACCGGACTTGTGGAAACAATATTTGTTACGCCCACATGCCTTGGCCCGATAAAGCGCCCGATCCGCGTCACTATAGATCGCCTCGGGGTCACTTTCGCCGCCCTCACAAGTCGAAATACCGATACTGGCACCGACCCGAATTTCATGGCCATCAATCATATGGGGCAGTGAAATCTCGTCGATCATCCGCTGTGCTGGTGTAGCAGCATCAGCGACATCCTCGATCATTGGCAAAATAATCGCAAATTCATCACCACCCAACCGCGCGACAACATCCGCATCGCGCGAATGGGTTTTGATGATTTCACCAACCCGCACCAAAAGCTTGTCCCCAACCGGATGCCCGAATGTGTCATTGACCGCCTTGAAGTAATCAAGATCAAGCAACATCAGAACGACATTCTTGTTGTATCGGCGGTTCATCTGCACGATATGCGACAACATGGCATTGAACTGATAGCGGTTGGCAAGACCGGTTAACTGATCGGTTTGCGCCAGACGACGGATTTCGGCCTCGACCGTTTTTGACGGCGTAATATCGGAATGCGTACCCGACATACGAACCGGGTTGCCTTCGTGATCCCACTCCACGACCTTGCCACGATCCAGAACCCAAACCCAGTGACCGGATTTATGCAACATCCGGCATTCGCATTCATAATAGTCATCCTCGCCGGAAAAAACCCGCTGAAGGCGCGCATTGGACTGCTCCAGATCGTCGGGATGACAATGACCTATCCAGGTTTCGATGCTGATCGGCGCAAGCTCGCTTAGGCCATATCCGATAATATCGGCCCATCTTTCGTTAAAGCGCACCTCGCCGGTTTGAACATGCCATTCCCAGGTTCCGACATTGGTGCCCCAGATAATTTCGTCCAGACGCTGGCGTTCCGCAGATAGCGCACAATTCACATCAACAAGCTGGCGCTCATAATTTTTGCGGTCCGTGACGTCAAAGTTTGTCGAGTGGATGAATTGGCGTTCATCAAGCTCGACCAACCCGGCATTGATCTGAATATCGCGCACCAGTCCATTGGCAAGACGGTGCTGCACATCAAAACTTGCGGCGCCGCCATTCAGCACATCCGCAATATGCTTTTTGACATCACCAGCGCCATTAATGTTCAGATCCAGAATACTGAACCCGATCAATCCATCGCCTTCAAATCCGTAGAAGGCCTTGGCGGCGTTGCTGGCATCAACTATACGCCCGTCAACCGGATCGATTAACAGGTTCACAGACCGCGTATTTTTAAACATCTGTCGATACAGACGCTCGCGCTCCTTCACCGCAACCTCGGCCTGTTTGACGGCATTGATATCGGCAAATGAAACGATGACCCCGTCAAAGGCGTTGCTGTCTTCGCGGAACAAAGGTTCTGCATTGATGCGGATCCAGGTAAAAGTGCCATCAGGCTGATTAACCCCCATCACTACATCTGATTCACGCTGATGCGTGACAAGCACCCGTGCGGCCGGATGTTCTTCGCCGGGGAATGGCGATCCGTCTGCCTTAACGCAGCTCCAGCGCGGATCGATCGGTGTTGCCCCGATCAGTTCTTCACGGGACAGCCCCAATATCGAAAGAGCAGCATCATTAAACTCGACAATCGCGCCGGATGCGTCATGCACAACAACGCCCTCGGCCAATGCGTCAAGCAACCGCTTATAGCGGCTCTCGGCATCTCGCAATGAGCTTGTCAAACCAGGTTGTTTCATGCGCGCAATCGACATTTCAGCAAATATATCCGCCATCAGGGTCCAGCGCTCAGATGAAGGTTCGGGGCTGAGCACTCCACGCACGTCAGTTCCGTATAACGCGCAATGCCACCTGCCCCTCTCCTCGCCGGAGCGAATTTAAAACCTAATACTACAGTATATAATCATCGTCGAATACTTATACCACCGAAGGATGTCATGTGATGCGCATTTTTCGCCGGAAACATCACAGATGCGACCATGATCACATCGCCACGGACCATGGCATTCGGAAAACCAGACATGAAAAAAGGGGCAGTTTCCTGCCCCTCCAACTTCGATTTTGCGTCGTTAATATGATGCGGATAGCGGCCCCGTCAAACTCCGGCCAGCAAATCAAGATAACGTCCGGTCGCAAGCAGCTCTGCCTTGTGACGGTCGCGACGCGCAACGGCTTCGGCGTCCTCACCCCATTGCTCGATGGCGTATTCCTCATCAAGCATCGCGCATTCAAAGGCCCGCTGTGCATCGATTTTACGGTTCATGACCGCAAGACCAATGATCACTGAACCCGAAACCGTGGTCAGGCTGTGCAGCGCGGTCAGATAATAATCATCGAAACTCTCGACATGTTCCTGCAAACGCAGCAGCGAAGCATCGTCCTGTGTGATCGGCATCACACCTTCGGTCACAGCAAGCGTGACACCAAGGTCATTCTTTGCCCAATCAAGCAACGGCTGCCATGCCTTGGCCTGACGTTCGATCAGGTCTTCGGGGAATGATGCCCGATAGCACAACAGGTCAGACCGGCCGTAACCGGTCAATTCTGCAATAACGGCGTCGCGATTTGGCCCGACCCGGTCAATGGCAGTTGCCGCCAATTGCATGATCGGCATGGTCGCGGGTTGAACCTTTTCGCCCTGCGCATCCCATTCCGCAGCGACTTCGCGCGCCAGAACCTCGGAAGGCAACAGAAACTCTGCCTTTGCAGGGGATTTTACCGCGCGACCGTCAAGATGCACGCGCCAACCCGAACCGCTGTCATCCACAGCAGCCTCGGCTTTTTTATAGAAGCGATTGATCGATTTTGTAATCATGATCGCCATATGCCTAAAAGCGGCGCATGACGCAAGGGGTTTTCATAACGGACCACCATGCCGAGATCGCTGTTTGGGCGATTATCAAAAATTTCTGTATAATTTTTGATCAAATTGCCCCATTGACCAAATAATAAACAACTCTACTCTGTTTCGTGAAGATTACAAATCCGCAACAAAGCGGGCGCGTTCGCGACATGGCATATGAATTGCTGTGTCATCAGGGGATTATTCGGTTGCAGGGTCGCACAACAGACCCGATACAGGAGGCTTCACAACAAATGACAACTTTCACAAATCGACTTTTGGGTGCTGCACTTGGTGCCGCAGTTGCACTTGGCGCACATTCGGCCATGGCTGAAATGGCGATCAAATTCTCGCTCGACTGGAAATTCGAAGGTCCGGCAGCGCCTTATATTCTGGCAAAG
The DNA here is from genome assembly GCF_003326675.1 of Thalassospira profundimaris. Classification (GTDB taxonomy): domain Bacteria; phylum Pseudomonadota; class Alphaproteobacteria; order Rhodospirillales; family Thalassospiraceae; genus Thalassospira; species Thalassospira aquimaris. Next base: position 4,378 of record NZ_JPWF01000006.1, on the reverse strand, counting down.
AAGAATGGCTACTTCGAAGAAGAAGGCCTTGATGTCACCATTGATTCGGGCAACGGCTCGGTCGGTGCGATCACCCGCGTTGCCAGCGGTGCCTATGACGTTTCGCTTGCCGACATCAACTCGCTGGTCGAATTCAACGCATCGAACCCCGATCGCGCCATGAAGTCGATCTTCATGGTGTATGACCGCCCGCCCTTCTCGCTGTTCATGCTTAAGAAATCGGGCATCACCAAACCGGAAGACCTGATTGGCAAAAAGCTTGGCGCACCGGTATTTGACGCATCGCGCAAACTCTATCCGGCATTTGCATCCGCAACCGGCCTTGCACTTGATGCCGTCACCTGGGAAAGCATGGACCCGCCGCTGCGCGAACCGATGCTGGTCCGCGGTGATGTTGACGCGATTTCCGGTCACTATTTCACCTCGATCCTGAACCTTCAGGCACAGGGTGTGACCAAAGATGACCTGACCGTTTTCCAATACAAGGATTTCGGCATGGACTTCTATGGCAACGGCCTTCTGGCATCGCCTGACATGATGGAAAAACATCCGGAAGAACTGCGTGCCTTCCTGCGCGGTGTTGTTAAAGGCTGGCGTGCGGCGATTGCCGATCCGGCATCGGCCATCGACGCCCTTAAAGAAGTCGATCCGCTGATTGACCCGGCGCTTGAATTGCAGCGTCTTCAGATGGCGATTGATGAAAACGTCGTCACCCCGGACACCCTTGCCAACGGCATGGGTCTGGTCAAAACCGACCGTATGGCCAAGGCCATCGATCAGGTCGCACTGGCATTCGGTTTTGAAAAGAAACCGACCGTTGGTGACGTCTTCACCGACGTCTTCATGCCGGGCGCAGAAGACCGCAAAATCAAGTAAGTCATCCTGTCAACCGGGGCGGTTTTCCGCCCCGGTTTTCCATGCACTCGCAAAAGTTCAATTATAAGAACGATCAAGACAAGCAGGGGAAATTACCGCAGTGTCGAAGAGCTTTGTCGAACTCAACAACGTCAGGCTGCGCTATAGCGAAGGCGACGAACTAGCACTTGAAACCACCAACATGAAGATCGGCAAGGGGGAATTCATTGCCGTTGTCGGTCCGTCGGGCTGTGGCAAATCTTCGTTGCTGAAACTGGTTTCCGGTCTGATGCCCCCATCCGAGGGCAATGTCATTGTCGATAACAAGGAAGTCAGCGGCCCGCTTAAAATCGTCGGCATGGCGTTCCAGAACCCGACGCTGCTGCCTTGGCGCACGACGCTTGATAACGTTCTGCTGCCGATGGAAATCGTCAAGCCACACCGCAATCGCCTGCGCAAACATCGCGCCGAATACGAAGAACGCGCACGCAAACTTCTGGCAAGTGTCGGCCTTCAGGGCCACGAAGACAAATATCCGTGGGAACTGTCCGGCGGCATGCAGCAGCGCGCATCATTGTGCCGGTCGCTGATCCATGAGCCGGATCTTCTGATGCTTGACGAACCGTTTGGCGCGCTTGATGCCTTCACCCGCGAAGAACTTTGGGACATCTTGCAAAACCTTTGGATGGTGCGTCCCTTTACCGTCATTCTGGTGACCCATGATCTGCGCGAAGCGGCCTATCTGGCCGACACCATTTATGTGATGTCCAAACGTCCGGGCAAAATTCTGGTGGCACGTGATAACACCCTGCCCCGCCCGCGCGATCAGGAAACCACCTTTACCCAGCCATTCACCGACCTTGTCCATGAACTGCGCAGTCACATCCGTGACGTGCGAGAATCCTAAGAAGGGCGGGCAGATACCATGAAAAAGAAATTCAATTTTACCAAAGCAACCCCGTGGCTTAGTGCAATTGGCCTGTTCGTCCTGTGGGAATTGATCGTGCGGATTTTCAACATTCCGCCCTATGTCCTGCCAACCCCGTCCGAAAGCATCATTGTCGGCTGGCAGTTCCATGAAGCGATCTGGATGCATGCGGTTCATACGCTTTATACAACCCTTGCAGGCTTTGCCATTGCCGTGGTGTTTGGTGTGGTTCTGGGCGCGCTGGTTGGTTCCAGCCGGGCGATCTATGATGCGGCCAACCCGCTTCTGGTCGGCTTCAACTCGGTCCCGAAGGTTGCGCTTGTACCGGTTCTGGTCATGTGGTTCGGCATCGGCACCGTTCCGGCGATCATTACCGCCTTCCTGATTTCCTTCTTTCCGATTGTCGTCAACGTCGCCACCGGACTTGCAACCCTTGAACCGGAACTGCGCGATGTGTTGCGATCCCTTGGCGCGACCCGCCGCGATATTCTGGTCAAGGTCGGCTTCCCGCGTGCAATGCCTTATTTCTTTGCATCGCTTAAGGTTGCGATCACCCTGGCCTTTGTCGGATCGGTGATTTCCGAAACCGTGGCATCGAATGTCGGGGTTGGGTATCTGATGCTGTCCGCATCGTCGAAATTCAATATGCCGCTGGTCTTTGCCGGCCTTCTGGTCATCGCCGTGATGGGCATCGCGATGTATGAAATTTTCAACGTCATTGAACGCCGTTCGACCAAATGGGCGAACCGTGGCAATCAGAACACCTAAGCCCGATCTGCAATCATCAGACCAATAGAAAGGCCGGGATTTTCCCGGCCTTTTTTCGTCATACAATTTGCATTCGGCCCTGCCCTAGGACAAGTGATGCCCAAAGAATGCCATGGTGCGATCCCAGGCAAGTTTGGCGTCTTCGCCGTCGTAACGCCCGCCACTTGGATTGGCGAAGGCATGGTCGGCTTCATACCAGTAGATTTTATAAAGCGACTTGCCTGCAATCCGCAGGGACCGCTCGAACCCGTCGACCATTTCCTTGTTGATGCTTTTATCAAGGGTGCCGAAATGCCCCATCAAGGGTGCCGTCAGGGTCGCGACCTGTTCCGGGGTCTTTTTGACATTGCCGTAATAGATCACCGAGGCATCAACATCGGTTGCAAGTGCGGTATTTAGCGACCAGCCGCCGCCAAAGCACCAGCCGACCGATCCGACTTTGCCTGTTGAGTCCTTGTGGTTTTTCAGAAACTCGACCGATGACTGCAATTTGCGGGTCGCCTTGACCGGATCCAGCCCGGCCATCAGGGCCTTGGCACCATCCGGCGTGGTTGCAGGCGGCTGGCCATAAAGATCAACCGCAAGCGCGATATAGCCCTGCTTGGCATATTCCGCAGCAACGGCACGGATCTGATCATTTAATCCCCACCATTCATGGATCAGGATCACGGTTGGCGCCGGAAGGGTTGCCGGCATGGCGATTTCGGCCATCATCTTATCGCCTTCCGGCGTGGTGATGGTGACTTTATCAAGCATCGCGCCCGCAGCATGGGCCAACATCGGATCGGCAAGGATTACAGCAAGCGGCAGGGCAACAGCCCCTTTGAGAAACAGTCGACGGTCTTCATCTGTCGCCTTGGGCGGCGGGCCAAGATGTTCGTGGGAACCACATCCATCAAGGGTACACATGTTCAAGCCTCCTCTGATTCCTGTTTTATGGAATATCCACCTTTCGTGACGGTCTTGCCGGTTGGCAAATGACATTCCTGTCATCTGCGGCATCTTCTTTACGCCACCTTGTCCCTTCAAGATCATGCCACAACAGCATTCTTTCAAGAAACTGCATCTTGCGATTGTACTTCACAACTGCTTTAACCATCCCGTAACAGACTTTTTCCGGACGGAGACATCATGCGCGATATCGAGACTGTTTTGTTTGATCTTGGCGGCGTTCTTGTTGATTGGGACCCGCGACACCTGTATCGCAAGATTTTCACCGACCCGGCAGAAATGGAAAAGTTCCTGACCGAAATTTGCCATCCGCACTGGAACTTTCTGCATGACAAGGGCGCGCTGAGCTTTGTTAAATCCGTCCTGGATTTACAGCACCGCTATCCCGAATATCACGATCAGATTGCCGCGTGGAATGATCGCTGGCCCGAAATGATGAAAGGCCCGATTGAACGCACGGTCGGCATTCTTGAAGACCTGAAAGCCAAGAACAAGGTGAGACTGTTTGCCCTGACCAACTGGTCGGCAGATACTTGGCCACACGCCCTGGAACGGTTCGAGTTCCTGAACCACTTTGAAGGCATTCTGGTATCGGGTCAGGAAAAACTCGCCAAGCCGGACCCGCGGATTTTCGATCTGGTCTGCGAACGTTTCAAACTTGATCCACGCCGAACCCTGTTCATTGATGACAGTGAAAAGAACATCCAGCAGGCACGCGAAATGGGCTTTATGACCCACTGGTTCCGCGATCCGGTCAAATTGCAGCGCGAACTGATCGAAGATCGCCTGTTCTAGACGCGCATTTCGCATAGACGACAAAGGGCACCGATTGGTGCCCTTTTTTCTTTTTGTGTCTCGTCCTGAAATACGTTGTCA
>NZ_JPWF01000050.1 GCF_003326675.1 Thalassospira profundimaris | reverse complement strand
CGGGACTGACAATGGTGACGGCACCTGGACCTTGAGCTCCGGTGATCTCGAAGGTCTGACGATTACGCCGGCTGACGACTTCTCTGGCAGCTTCGATCTTGGCGTGACAGCAACTTCTGCCGATGGCGAAGACGTTGCAACGACGACGGGCAGCATCACCGTGGATGTGGCCGGTGTTGCGGATGCGCCGACGCTCGATGTGGCTGATGCCAGTGGCTCTGAAGACAGTGCGATTGCGCTCGACATTGATGCCGGCCTGACGGATTCCAGCGAGACGCTGACGATCACGATCTCTGGCGTTCCGGACGGTGCAACCCTGTCTGCCGGTACCGATAATGGTGACGGCACCTGGACCTTGAGTTCGGGGGATCTCGAAGGTCTGACGATCACACCTGCCGATGACTTCAGCGGCTCGTTCGATCTTGGTGTCACCGCGACTTCTGCGGATGGCGAAGATGTTGCAACGACCACGGGCAGCATCACGGTTGATGTTGCTGGCGTGGCTGACGCGCCGACTTTGGATGTTGCTGATGCTTCGGGTAGCGAAGACTCTGCGATTG